>NZ_CABQHJ010000014.1:0-62096 GCF_902463975.1 uncultured Phascolarctobacterium sp. | reverse complement strand
AAAGTACTTGGCTGGAAGCGGCCTGGGAGGATAGATAGCTGCCGGTTAGAAAAAAGACATGTCATGTGACATGTCTTTTTTCTTTTACCGGCAGCTATCTATCCTCTATTTATATTTACTCCCATACTGTCTCTGTTCGCGAGAGGTATATCGTTCCAGTCAGCAGCAATTTTCCCGTGCCCGTAGGGCACAACGCAAATTTCGCATGGAACCAGAACGAAACTGCGGTAAAATTTGTCAGACGGTAACATTTTGTTACGTCCCCTTGTTTCTATGGTACCAGATGCTCATTTGCTAAAATTGCTATTCCTTACACGATATATCTCTCGCTCAGTTTACTTGAGTTCAATGTGCTTGACAGCTAATCGGCGTTTTCCTGCGGACATACTTCTTGGATGGTTTTTTCTACAATATTTTAGATATACATGCTACCTTTGCGACGCATTTTTCCCTTCATTTCAATAAAAACTCAAAAATCCTTACACAATAGACAAATATTTGCACAAATCAAACAGCAAAAAAATATTGACAGTTTTAAGAAGAAATAGTATCATTGTTGTTAACTGTTCGACAGAAAATATATAAAAGAACAGAAATTGTTTTTTATGAAGGGAAAGAAAACTATGAAAATGACAAACTTCAGATGGAAGGTAGCGTGGTTGATTTTTGCTATCAGCTTTGTATCCTACATGGACCGCGTTAACCTTTCTGTTGCAACACCCGTAATCATGAAGGAATTTGGCTTTACTAAAATAGATATGGGCCTTATTCAATCCTTCTTCTTCGCCGGTTATGCTTTGATGCAGGTTCCCGGCGGTATGCTTGCTGAAAAATTCGGCCATCGCTTTACCGGTTCTATTGCCTGCGCATGGTGGTCAATCTTTACTGCTTTAACTGCTGTGGCAAGCGGTAAGTATACCTTTGCAATTGTACGTTTGATGTTTGGCTTGGGCGAAGCACCGATTTATCCTGCGTTCGCAATGGCTGAGCACAAATGGTTTAATAAAGACGAAAAGGGCAAGGCAAGCTCCTTTATTCTTAATGGCTGCTTCTTTGGTCCTGTAGTCGGTCCTGCTGTTGTAGTATGGCTTATGACAACCTTTGGCTGGCATCATGTATTCCTCAGTTTTGGTGTAGTTGGTCTGCTCTTGGCTTGGTCATGGCATAAATATGTTACAGATGATCCGAAGGACAGTCCTTACGTTAATGAAGCAGAACTTGCTCACATTAACGAAGGCCGCGTGGAAGCAACCGGTGAAAAGCAGATTGCTCCTTGGGGCAAGCTGCTGCGTTCTACCCAATTCTGGGCTTTGGGCATTCAGTTTTTGATTACCGATTATATCATGTATGTTTTCTTGGCCTGGCTGCCGATGTACCTCATGGAGGTGCACAAATTCTCCTTAGCAAAAATGGGTATCTGGGCAGCTGCTCCCTGGATTTCTCTGATGGCTGTAGTTACTCTTTGCGGTCACTATTCCGATAAACTGCTGCGCAGCGGCATGTCTCAGAATATGGTTAAGACTGCAACCGGTGCTGCAGGTATTCTTCTTTGTGCAGGTGCGCTGTACATTTCTACCCGTACTGCCGATCCGATGATGAATGTTCTCTGGCTTTCCGTATCCTTAGGTTCCCTCGGTCTGACCATGAGTGCTTCCTGGTCCAGCGTTATCAGCATGGGCGGTAAATTTGCCGGTTCCGTATCCGGTTGGATGAACTTCTGGGGCAACATCGGCGGTGTTTTGGCTCCGACCATTACTGCCTGGTTTGCAACCAACTATGGCTGGCAGGCTGCTTTGGCAGCAACTGCTGTAACCGGTATCTGCGGTGCTATTGCCTGGTTCTTTGTAAAGCCTGATAAAGCGATTGTATAATAAGAGATAAGCTGTAATGCTTTTAAGACAGACACCTCGACATGCTTTAAGTATATCGGCGGTGTCTGTTTTTGATTATGCTATTTTCTTACGCTGGACAAATAACGCGATATGCTGTATAATATCCTAGAAGTTCATAACAGACAGTTCGTAACCATCCTGTCTATAAATAAAACTACGGGCGATGTACTGGCGCCGGCCGGTATTTTTTATGTATGCAAGGATTTCGTCTGTAGATGACGGAATCCTTTTATATTTTGTGGACTTTGCCCGCTCATTAATTGGGAGGAGAAATGAAGGTTTTAGTATTATTAAGCGGTGGCGTAGACAGCTCAACCTGTCTGGCACTGGCAAAAGAAAAATACGGCGATAATGTTCTGGCTTTGTCGATGTCTTATGGTCAGAAGCATGCCAAGGAGCTTGCAGCAGCGCAGGCTATTGCCGATTATTATCATGTAGAGCTGCTGCATATGGATTTGTCGAAGATTTTTGCGCACAGCAAATGCTCCCTGTTGCAGGGCTCGGAAGAAAGTGTTCCGCACGCATCTTATGCTGAGCAGCTGAAGGAAAGCAAGGGTGAGCCTGTAAGCACTTATGTGCCGTTCCGCAATGGTTTGTTCCTGTCTGCTGCGGCAAGCATTGCCCTGGAATATGAATGCAATGAGATTTACTACGGTCCCCATGCCGATGATGCTGCAGGCAATGCTTATCCCGATTGCAGTGTTGAATTTAACGAGTCGATGAATTTGGCAGTATATCTGGGAAGCGGTCGTAAGGTGCGTCTGGTTGCTCCCTTTGTTGACAAAACGAAGAAGGATATCGTTGCTGAGGGCTTGCGCTTAGGTGTTCCCTACGAGCTGACCTGGAGCTGTTATGACGGCGGCGAAAAGCCTTGTCATAAGTGCGGCACCTGTATTGACCGCGAGGTAGCCTTTGCTGCCAACGGCGTTGTTGATCCCTTAGCTAAGGTTTGAAGGAGGTAAGGATAATGAAGAGCTTAAGTAATCAAAAATTAGTATTTTCCGCATTGTGTATTGCATTATATATTGTTGTGATGATGTGCACCCAGAGCTTTGCCTTTGGTCAGTATCAGATTCGTATTGCTACTGCGCTGTATGGCTTAAGTGCAATTTTCCCGTTTCTGGTGCTGCCGTTTGGCTTGGCAAACGTTGTCAGCAATACGGTGATGGGCGGTCTTGGTCTGCCGGATATTATCGGCGGCTTTATTGTAGGTATTGTAACAACCGGTATTATTGTTTTGGCTAAGCGTCGTGGCTGCGGCAACTGGATTATCTGGGCAGCAGTAACCTTTGTACCGGGACTTGGTGTTCCTGTATGGCTGAGCGTACTGCTGGATATTCCGTATCTGGTACTGGCAAGCAGTCTGCTGATTGGCCAGTGCATCTGCGGTATTGCGAGTGTAATGCTTGTTACCGCTTTGGAACGTGTAGGAGCAGGCAAGCTGTTTGCATTTGATGGAGGTAAGCAATAATGACAAGTGGCAGAAGTAAAGAAGAATTGCAGGGCGTAAGCCTGTTAGGCAATAAAACTGCTTATAAAAGCGATTATGCGCCGGAGGTTTTGGAATCCTTCCCAAATAAGCACCCGCAAAATGATTACTGGGTTAAATTTAATTGCCCGGAATTCACCAGCCTTTGTCCGATGACGGGACAGCCTGATTTTGCGACCATCTACATTTCTTATGTACCGGACGAACGTCTAGTGGAAAGCAAATCTCTGAAGCTGTACCTGTTCAGCTTCCGTAATCACGGTGATTTCCATGAAGACTGCGTAAATATCATTATGAAGGATCTTATCAAGCTGATGGAGCCTAAGTATATTGAGGTTTGGGGCAAATTCCTGCCGCGCGGCGGTCTGTCCATTGATCCGTATGCCAACTACGGCAAGCCGGGAACCGAATGGGAGCAGGCTGCAAAGAAGCGTCTTTTCATGCATGATATGTATCCTGAAACAGTTAATAACAGATAAAAAAATTTTGAGCTGTTGCGTAATGCGGCAGCTCTTTTTTTGCTCTCAGCGAAGAACTCAGCAGATAAAAACTATTTTTAGACAGCTTAAGTTAGCAATAGCTAATCAAAGACTGGCTTTAACAAATTTTTTTCGATAAACACTAATACAGCACTTTATTTCTTAATTAGAGTATGCTATAATGAACTATAGACAAATAATTCACTTATTTGTATTGAATCCGTGGGACACGAAAAGTACCACGAGGGACAAAACGCGTCAAGGGATGTAACTGGTTATGGATAGTATTATTAATCTGCAAAAGAAAATTGTACCGGAGCTGACAGATCTGCTCGTACAGCGTTACCAGATTCTGCGTCAGGTGAGCCACGAAGCGCCGATAGGCCGACGTGCTCTGGCTGCAAGACTGGGACTCAGCGAAAGAGTGCTGCGTGCTCAGGTTGATTTTCTCAAGAAAAGCGGCCTGCTGGATTTTTCCTCCAGCGGCATGAGCGTGACTGATGAGGGAGCGGATATTCTTAAGGAGCTGGCGGATTATGTACGCAAGCTGCAGGATATTTCGTTTTTGGAAAGTACTCTCAGTGATACACTGAAGATTGGCAAGGTTGTCATTCTTCCCGGTGATTCGGACCAAGAGAATGTTGTCAAACGCGAAATCGGCCGTACTGCAGCACATATTCTCAGCAAGCTGCTGAGCGATGGCAACAAGCATATAGTTGCTGTCAGCGGCGGCACTACTATGGCGGCTATGGCAGCCAATGTTTCCGGCTCGCAGCCTAATACGGTGGTTGTACCGGCACGCGGCGGCTTGGGTGATAATGTAGAACTGCAGGCCAATACGATTGCAACTGTCCTGGCGCAAAAGCTCGGAGCATCCTACCGTCAGCTTTACGTTCCCGACTGTGTAAGCGAGGATATCTTAAACAGTATTCTTAAAGAGGATATCGGTGTGCGCGCTGTTGTCGATATTATCAAGCAGGCGGATATTCTTGTCCACGGTGTAGGACGTGCCAGCGTTATGGCAAGGCACAGACGCTTAGGCAGTGAAGTAATTGCCAAGCTGGAGGCAGATGGTGCTGTAGGCGAGGCGTTTGGTCAGTACTGTGCTTTAGACGGCAGACAGGTTTATATGACTAATAATGCCGGCCTGATGCTGCAGGATTTGCAACACATCGGCACCATTATCGGTATTGCCGGAGGCAAATCGAAGGCTGCCGCAATTTTATCGGTTATCCGTGCTTCCAGACAGGATATTTTGATTACCGATGAGGCTGCAGCGCATGAGATTCTCAAAATGGCTAAAGAGCAATAAACAAGCGCCGTTCTTTAAGTATTAATTTGTTACTAAGCACATTTGTGCAAAATTTAGATTCTCTTAAAATTAAGGAGGAAATTATTATGACAAAAGTAGGTATTAATGGTTTTGGCCGTATCGGCCGCGAGGTTTTCCGTGTAGCATTCAACAATCCTGAGGTGGAAATTGTTGCTGTCAACGATCCTGGCGACATCACCGCTTTGGCTCACCTGTTGAAATATGACTCTATCCATGGCACCTTCAACCATGAAGTCAGCATCGAAGGCAACTACATTATTGTTGACGACCGCAAAATCGAAGTATTTGCTTGCCTGGATCCTGCACAGATTCCTTGGGGCGAAGCTGGTGCTGAAATTGTTGTAGAATCCACCGGCCGTTTCACCGAAGCTGCAAAGGCTGCAGCTCATCTGCATGACACCGTTAAAAAGGTTATTATCTCCGCTCCTGCTAAAGGCGAAGATATTACCATCGTTATGGGTGTTAACGAAGACAAATACGATGCTGCTAAACATAACATCATTTCCAACGCTTCCTGCACCACCAACTGCCTGGCTCCGTTCACCAAAGTATTGCTGAACAAATTCGGCATTGAAAGCGGTCTGATGACCACTGTTCACTCCTACACCAATGACCAGAGAATCCTGGACCTGCCGCATAAAGACCTGCGTCGTGCACGCGCTGCTGCTTGCTCTATTATCCCGACCACTACCGGTGCTGCAAAAGCAGTTGCTCTGGTTCTGCCGGAACTGAAAGGCAAACTGAACGGCTTCGCTATGCGCGTTCCGACTCCGAACGTTTCCATTACTGACCTGACTGTACTGCTGCAAAAAGACACCACTGCCGAAGAAATCAACGCAGTGCTTAAGGAAGCTGCTGAAGGCGAACTCAAAGGTATTATGGGCTACAGCGACGAACCGCTGGTATCCCGCGATTACAACGGCTGCCCGCTGAGCTCCATTATCGACGGCCTGTCCACCATGATGGTTGGTCCGCGTATGGCTAAGGTTGTAAGCTGGTATGACAACGAATGGGGTTATTCCAACCGCGTAGTTGACCTGGCTGCTTATATTGCTAAAAAAGGTCTGTAATAAAGGAGATTCTTATCCGTGGATAAAAAAACTGTACGTGATTTAGACGTTGCCGGTAAAAAGGTACTGGTACGCGTAGATTTTAACGTTCCTCTGAATGATAAAGGCGAGATTACCGATGATACCCGTATCACCGCATCTCTGCCGACCATTCAATATCTGCTGGAGCAAAAGGCTGCCGTTATTTTAATGGCACATCTCGGCCGTCCTAAAGGACAGGTTAAACCGGAATTGTCTTTGGCTCCTGTAGCTAAGCATTTGGGCAAGCTGCTGGGCAAAAAGATTCTTCTTGCTCCGGACTGCGTAGGCGAGGCTGCACAGGCTGCTGCCAGCAAGCTGAAGCCGGGCCACATCCTGCTGCTGGAAAACCTGCGTTTCCATAAGGAAGAGGAAAAGAACGACATGGAATTTGCCGAAAAGCTGGCTTCTCTGGCAGACCTGTATGTCAATGACGGCTTCGGTGTATCTCACCGCGCACATGCTTCTGTAGAAGGCGTAACTCACTTCCTGCCTGCTGCTGCAGGCTTCCTGCTGGAAAAGGAAATCCAGTATGTAGGTCAGGCTGTAACCAATCCGCTGCATCCGTTTGTTGCTATTATCGGCGGTGCTAAGGTAAGCGATAAAATCGGCGTTATCAGCAACCTGCTTGATAAGGTTGATACCCTGCTTATCGGCGGCGGTATGGCTAACACCTTCCTAGCTGCCCAGGGCTACAAAATGGGCAAGTCCCTGGTAGAAGAGGATAAGCTGGACCTGGCTAAAGAGCTTCTGGCTAAGGCTAAGAAAAATAAAGTTAATATGCTGCTGCCTACCGATCTGGTAATGGCTGCTGCATTTGCTCCCGACGCTGAGCATGTAACCGAAAAGGTGAAAAACCTGAATCAGGCTTATATGGCTCTGGATATCGGTGCGGAAACCAGCAAGGCTTATGCGGAAGCTCTGGCTGATGCTAAGATGATTGTCTGGAACGGACCTATGGGCGTTTTTGAAATGGACGCGTTCTGCAAGGGCACCGAGGCTGTAGCGAAGGCTGTAGCTAAGAGCCGTGCTACCAGCATTGTCGGCGGTGGCGACAGCGTTGCTGCTATCGAAAAGCTGGGCCTGGCTAAACGCATTACCCATATTTCTACCGGCGGCGGTGCTTCTCTGGAATATCTGGAGGGCAAGGTGCTGCCCGGCGTTGCTGCACTTGATGACCTGCGCCGCAAAATGATTGCCGGCAACTGGAAAATGCACAAAACCGTAAGCGAAGCTGTAGAGCTTGCTGAGGACATCGTTATGGAAACTAACGGTACCTTGAACGAGGTTGTTATTTTCCCGCCGTTCACTGCTCTGGAAACTGTTGCAGACGCTATTGACGGCAAGCATGTAGGCTACGGTGCACAGGATTTGCATTGGGAAGACAAGGGTGCCTTCACCGGCGCTGTTTCCGGTGCGATGATTGCCGATATCTGCGCTGAATATGTTCTCGTTGGTCACAGCGAACGCCGTACCATTTTCGGTGAGAACGAAAAAATTGTTGCCAGCAAGATTATTGCTGCTTACCGCAATGGTCTGAAGCCGATGCTGTGCGTTGGTGAAAATCTGGCTGAGCGTGAAGCAGGCAAAACTGCCCGCAAAATCAATATGCAGCTGAAGAGCGCTCTGCGTGCAATTACTGCAGAGGATGCAGAAAACCTTGTTGTTGCTTATGAGCCTATCTGGGCTATCGGCAGTGGTAAGGCTGCTACGCCGGAGGACGCTTTGGAGGTATGCACCCTGATTCGTGAAAAAATCGGCAAAATCTTTACTCCCGATATTGCCCGTAAGGTTCGTATTCTTTACGGCGGCAGTGTTAATGAAAAGAACGCTGCTTCCTTCAACCTCAGCGGTATTGACGGTGTGCTGGTAGGCGGTGCAAGCCTGAAGGCTGACACCTTTGCCGCAATCGTAAGAAGCTTTTAATAAGACCTCGGAGAAAGCACCTGTTGCTTTCTCCTTCGTCTTTAGGAATTTGATAATGAAAAAACCAGTTTTACTAATGATTCTTGATGGTTGGGGCATTGCTCCCGCAGATAAAACCAACGCTGCGGCAATGGCGAAAACTCCCAACCTGGACAGTTATTTTGCAAATTATCCTCATACAACCTTGGAAGCCAGCGGCAAGGCTGTCGGTCTGCCTGCAGGCCAGATTGGCAATTCTGAGGTAGGTCACCTGAATATCGGTGCTGGACGTATTATTTACCAGAGCCTGACACGCATTGACAAGGCAATTGAGGATGGCGATTTGTATAAGAACGAAGAGCTCAGCAGGGTGATGGACGAAACGAAGCAGGCAGGCAAGGCGCTGCATCTTCTGGGACTGTTATCCGACGGCGGCGTTCACAGCCACATCGAGCATCTTCTGGCACTTATCTGCATGGCGAAGGTTAAAGGCCTGACCGATGTTTATGTGCATGCCTTCCTTGACGGACGTGATGTAGGTCCGAAAACAGCGCTGGGATATATCCATGAGCTGGAGGAGGGCATGGCGCAGATTGGCGTAGGCAAGATTGCTACCGTCAGCGGACGCTATTACGCAATGGACCGCGACAAGCGCTGGGAGCGCGTGGAGCGTGCCTATAAAGCGCTGGTGCTGGGCGAGGGCGGCAAAGCTGCAAGCGCTGCTGCCGGCGTAGAGGCATCCTATGCCGCAGGCGTAACGGATGAGTTTGTTGAACCCTTCACTGTTGACGGCGTAGATGGCAAAATCACTGCCGGTGACGGTGTGATTTTCTTCAACTTCCGTCCTGACAGAGCGCGTGAAATTACCCGTGCGCTGCATGATGAGGACTTCCCGTATTTTGCACGTCCCGAGGGCGCACGCCCGGTAAACTATGTGTGCATGACGCAGTATGATGCTACGATTACCGCACCGGTAGCCTTTCCTCCGGAGGAGATTAAGGATACCTTGGGTGAGGTGTTGGCACAGCATGGACTGCACCAGCTGCGTATTGCGGAAACCGAAAAATATGCGCATGTAACCTTCTTCTTCAATGGTGGTGTGGAAGCTCCGAATGCTAATGAGGAGCGTATTCTGATTCCTTCGCCGAAGGTTGCAACCTACGATTTGCAGCCGGAAATGAGCGCCGAAGAGGTTACGCAGGCACTATTGGCAGAGCTGGATAAGGATAAATTTGATGCGATTATCCTGAACTTTGCAAATCCGGATATGGTTGGTCATACCGGTGTGCTCAGCGCTGCGATTACCGCTATGGAAAAGGTGGATGACTGTGCCGGCCGTATTGTACGCAAGGTGCTGTCCCTTGGCGGCAGCGTGTGCATTACCGCGGACCACGGCAATCTGGAGAAGATGGCCGAAAGCGACGGTTCTCCGAACACCGCGCACACTACAAACCCTGTACCATTTATTTTAGTAAGCAAGGAGCAGCACAAGCTGCATAACGGCATTTTGGCCGATATTGCGCCGACACTGCTGCAGCTGCTTGATATTAAACAGCCTGCCGCTATGACAGGTAAAACTTTGATAGATTAATCATGAGGTGATAAGAAATGGCAATGATTACTGAAGTTTACGCTCGCGAGATTCTGGATTCCCGCGGCAATCCGACCGTAGAAGTTGAAGTATGCCTGGAAGACGGCGCTATGGGACGCGCTGCTGTTCCTTCCGGTGCATCTACCGGCGTACACGAAGCTGTAGAGCTGCGTGACGGCGACAAAGAGCGTTACCTGGGCAAGGGCGTTACTAAAGCAGTTGATAATGTTAACGACATTATTGCCGAAGCAATTATCGGCTTGGACGCAACCCGCCAAACCGAAATTGACGAGCTGCTGGTTCGCTTGGACGGCACTCCGAACAAGGGCCGCCTCGGCGCTAACGCTATCCTCGGCGTTTCCATGGCTGTAGCAAAGGCTGCCGCTGCTTCCGTAGGCCTGCCGCTGTACCTGTACTTAGGCGGTGTTGCTGCCAAAGAGCTGCCTGTTCCGATGATGAACATCTTAAACGGCGGCGAGCATGCAGACAACAACGTTGATATTCAGGAATTCATGATTATGCCGGTTGGCGCTAAATCCTTCAGCGAAGCACTGCGCATGAACGCTGAGATTTATCATAACCTGAAGGCACTGCTGAAGGAAAAAGGCCTGAGCACTGCTCTGGGTGATGAAGGCGGTTTTGCACCGAACCTGAAATGCAATGCAGATGCTATCGAGGTTATTCTCGAAGCAACCGAGCGTGCAGGCTATAAACCCGGTAAAGACATCGTTATGGCAATGGACGTTGCTTCCAGCGAATTCTATGTAGACGGCAAATACAAAATGACCGGCGAAGGCGTAGAAATGACCAGCGAAGAAATGGTTGATTATCTGGCAGGCCTGTGCGAGAAATATCCTATTATCTCCATCGAAGACGGTATGGCAGAGGATGACTGGGACGGCTGGAAGAAGCTCACCAAAAAGCTGGGCAAAAAAGTACAGCTGGTTGGCGACGACCTGTTTGTTACCAACGAAGAGCGTCTGGTTCAGGGCATTGAAAAGGGCGTAGCAAATGCTATTCTGATTAAGGTAAACCAAATCGGTACCTTAACCGAAACCTTCAATGCTATCGAAACCGCTAAACGCGCAGGCTATACCTGCATTATCTCTCACCGCAGCGGTGAAACCGAAGACACCACTCTGGCAGATATTGCTGTTGCTGTAAACGCAGGCCAGATTAAAACCGGTGCTCCGGCACGTACCGACCGTGTTGCCAAATACAACCAGCTGCTGCGTATCGAAGAGGATCTCGGCAAGGCTGCAAAATATAACGGCATGAAGGTTTTCTACAATATTAAAAAATAAGCAGACAAAGCTTTCTTGTTTGCTGTAAAAGATGAGGTGAGAGCGCTGACTCTCACCTTTTTCTTTATTTAGGGCGTTTTTGTAAAATATTTTGCAAAAGTAGATTGTAAGAGCATGTCTTTTATGGTAAAATACTATGGTACAAAAATATGAGGAGGTAAGCTCTGTGATTGAAACTGTCTTGATGGTTCTTGAAGTTATCGTTTGCATAGCACTCATTGGCGCAGTTCTGCTGCAGTCCGGAAAAGGCGGCGGTATGGGCAGTACTTTCGGCGGCAGTGACGGTGCTTTTTTTGGCAAGGGCAATGATCTGGATACACTCATGGCGAAGGCCACGATTTACTTAGGTGTTGCATTTGCTGTTATTACATTGGCGCTGGCAAAAATCAACGCTTAAGGCTGACGGGATTTTCCTGTTTGCCGCACTCATCATGTTACCAAGAGTGCAACCGCACTCTTAAAATTTTAAATTTTTTTATAAAAAGAAAGGGGTTTGGGTCTTGAATTTCTTAATGATCTCCATTGTTGTCGGCCTCATTGCACTCGCAGTTGCACTGATGCTGAGCAGCGCAATCGGTAAGGCTCCTGCTGGTACAGCACGTATGCAGGAAATTGCCGGTTACATCCACGAGGGCGCTATGGCGTTCCTGTTCCGCGAATACAAAGCACTGTCTGCTTTCGTAATCGTTGTTGCTATCGTAATTTCTATGTTCTTATCTCCGCTTACTGCAGTATGCTTCGTTGCAGGTGCAGTATTCTCCGTATGTGCAGGCTACATCGGCATGACCGTTGCTACCAAAGCTAACGTTCGTACTGCTGCAGCTGCTCAACATGGCGGCATGCCGGAAGCTCTGAAAATTGCTTTCTCCGGCGGTGCTGTTATGGGTCTGGGCGTTGTTGGTCTGGGTATCGTTGGTGTTGCAGCAGCTTACATGCTGTTCGGCAACATTGATATCGTTACCGGCTTCGGTCTGGGCGCAAGCTCCATTGCATTGTTCGCTCGTGTTGGCGGCGGTATCTACACCAAAGCTGCTGACGTTGGCGCTGACCTGGTAGGTAAAGTTGAAGAAGGTCTGCCTGAGGATGACCCGCGTAACCCGGCTACCATCGCTGATAACGTAGGCGATAACGTAGGCGACGTTGCAGGCATGGGCGCTGACTTGTTCGAATCCTATGTAGGTGCTATCATCTCCGCTATTACTCTGGGTGCTGTTGCATATCCTGGCGGCGAAGGCATTATGTTCGTATTCGAGCTGGCTTTCGCTGGTATCATTGCTTCCCTGATTGGTGTATTCTATGCTCGCAGCAGCAAATCCACCAACCCGCAGGCTGCTCTGAACCATGGTACCTATGTTGGCGGCGTAATCGTAATTGCTGCTGCTTACTATCTGTCCACTTCCATCTTCGGCAACACTGCTGCATTCGTAGCTATTGCTTCCGGTCTGGTAGTTGGTCTGTTAATCGGTAAAATCACCGAAATCTACACCTCTGCTGATTATGCTTCCGTTAAGAAGATTGCTGAGCAATCCGAAACCGGTCCGGCAACCACCATCATCTCCGGTCTGGCTGTTGGCATGTATTCCACCTTCCTGCCGATGATTTTCATCTGCGTTGGTGTAATCCTGGCATTCTTCACCATGGGCGGTGCTAAAGATGCAGGCATGGGCCTGTTCGGTATCTCCCTGGCTGCAGTTGGCATGCTGTCCACCACCGGTCTGACCGTAGCAGTTGACGCTTATGGTCCTATCGCTGATAACGCTGGTGGTATCGCAGAAATGTCCGAGCTGCCTCCTGAAGTACGTGAAATCACCGATACCCTTGACTCCGTTGGTAACACCACCGCTGCTATCGGTAAAGGCTTCGCTATCGGTTCCGCTGCTCTGACTGCTCTGGCTCTGTTCTCTGCTTATGCACACACTGTAGGCCTGAAAGCAATCGACCTGCTGAACCCTGTAACCCTGATTGGTCTGTTCATCGGTGCAACCCTGCCGTTCGTATTCGGTGCTATGACCATGGAATCTGTTGGTAAAGCTGCTTACCAGATGATCGAGGAAGTTCGTCGTCAATTCCACGAAATCCCCGGCCTGCTGGAAGGCAAAGCTAAAGCTGACTACCAAAAATGCGTAGACATCTCCACTGCAGCTGCTCTGCACGAGATGATTATGCCTGGTGTTATCGCTATCGTTGCTCCTCTGCTGGTTGGCTTCCTGTTCGGTACTGAAGCTCTGGGCGGCCTGATTGGCGGCTCTCTGGCTTCCGGCGTACTGGTTGCAATCCTGATGGCTAACGCTGGCGGTGCATGGGATAACGCTAAGAAGTTCGTAGAAGCTTCCGGCCGTAAACACACTCCGGTGCATGACGCAACCGTTGTAGGCGATACTGTAGGTGACCCGTTCAAAGATACTTCCGGACCTGCAATGAACATCCTGATCAAACTGATGACCATTGTATCCCTGGTATTTGCTCCTGTACTGGCAGCAAATGGCGGCATCCTGCTTGGCCTGTTCAAATAACTTTATAGTTAAGCTATAATCCACGCTGCTGCAGCATTAGCTGCAGCAGCTTTTTTGTTGCGTCTATGCTGTAATACAGCTTTCTTTGTGAAAAGTGTACGTTTGTAGGCAAATGCTTTTTACTTTAAAATACAAGTGTAACAGTAAAGCAAAATTCAAGTAAAAACAATAACAGATTAACAGAAAAAGACTTGCGCTAAATGTTGATGCATGGTATAATGCAACTATCGGTAAGAAAAAGATGTGGTTTTCTTACTGACAACTATTGCTTTATAAATCATTGTGAAGGAAAAACCGGCAAAGGATGACAGAGGAAACAAGGCAACTCTTGAGCGGAATTTGCGGGAGACTCCGGAAGGTGATTTGTAAAAATATAATATTAGCAGTCTGATAATACTGCTACTTCCTGAGGAGGAAACAACAATGAAAAAATCCTTAGTACTCGCTATGGCTATGGCACTGGGCGTAACCGCTTCTGCTTATGCTGCAAATCCGTTCTCTGATGTACCTGCTGGCCACTGGGCATATGACAGCATCAACAAGCTGGCTGCTGCTGGCGTAATCGAAGGCTACGGCGACTCCACCTTCGGTGGCGACAAGCTGATGACTCGTTATGAAATGGCTCAAATCGTTGCAAAAGCAATGGCAAAAGGCGCTAATGTTGACAAACTGGCTGCTGAATTCGCTGACGAACTGGACAACCTGGGCGTTCGCGTAGCTAACCTGGAGAAAAAAGCTGACAACGTTAAAATTACCGGTACCATCAAAGCTTCCTATGCTTCCTATGATGTAGACAAAGTGGCTAAAGATGGACAAGATCCTGCTCAAAATACAAACCATGCTTCCCGTCTGCGTTCCGACCTGTGGGTAAAAGGTGACATCAATGATGACTGGACCTACAGTGCTATGTTCCGTAACCAACAATTCTTCTCTAATGACAAAGGCAATGCCGGCGAAGAAAATGTTGCTTTCCAACGCGCTTATGTAAATGGCCGTGTTGGTGGTTTGGCTGTTCAAGCCGGCCGTTACAACAAAACCGATATCACCGGTGGTAACATCCATGATAACCGTGTTGATGGCGTACAAGTTTCTTATGGCAAAGACGTTAAACTGACTGCTGGCTACGGCAAAGCAACCGGTGTTGATGTAATTCCAGGTGAAAACAAAGACGTTGCTTATGCAGAACTGGGCGCTAAACTGGGTGCTGTTGATGCATTCGCTGGCTACTACAAATTTGACAACTTGCTGAAAGCTGCTGATGACGATGCTATCTGGACTGTAGGCTTGGGCTTTGACCTGGCTAAAGACCTGAAGCTGACCGGTACATACCTGAGAAGCGATGTTGATACTGTAACTGTTGACAATGTTAAATATAACGATGTTGACAAAGACGGTTATGTAGTTGCTCTGGCATACAAAGGTGCTAAAGCTGCTAAAGCTGGTTCTTGGGGCCTGAACGCTTCCTACTATGATCAAGGTGCAGGCACCGTTGTTGCTCACACCATGGATGGTATCTACTTCGACGAAGGCTTCAAAGGCTACAGCGTAGGTGCTAACTATGCACTGGCTAAAAACATCGTAGCAGGCGTAACCTACTATGATCTGGAATCCAAAGAAGCAAAAGGCACTCCGGACGCTCAAACTCTGTGGAGCCAAGTAGTATTCAGCTTCTAATCTGACTTTACGTCAATCCGCTGAAAAGCAAAAAAACGCATATGCATAAATTAAAAGAGGACGGTGCGCACCGTCCTCTTTTTGCAGTTGCTTGAGGGAGAAATGTTTCTTGACAGATTAAAGACTTACCTTTATACTATAAATAAAGGCATAGTCCTGTTTGTTGCTGCTTGACATGCAACTAAAATATAGTCAAGTTCAAATGTTTGTTGCTGCTTGACATGCAACTAAAATATAGTCAAGTTCAAATGTTAAAGACTTCATTCGTATTGAGTGAAGTCTTTTTTTCGAGGTGTAAGATGCTAACTGGTCATTTTTATTATATAAGAGATGAGTATTTCCGTGATTTTCAAGATGAAAAACTGATGTCTAATAAAGAAATTTCTCAAGGACAGTCTCATGACAGACCATGTTTTTATGCGTTTGAAGACAAGAAAACAGGACTTTTTTGGCTTATCCCTATATCGTCACAAGTTGAAAAATATGAAGCTATTTACGATAAGAAAGTAGCCAAGTATAAACGATGTGATACGTTAGTCTTTGCGGAAGTTTTAGGTTACAAAAAGGTCTTCTTGTTGCAAAATATGTGCCCTATATCGCAGCAATATATTAAAAATGAATATTGTAATAAGGCTGGGGAAGCTGTAAAAGTAAAATTTTCTGTTGAGAAGGAAATTATTAAAAAAGCTAAACGGATATTAGCTATGCATAGAAAAGGAATAGGTCTTATTTTTCCCGATGTCATTCACCTGGAAAAATTATTATTGCAAATCAAGGAAAACTCTAAATGAGCCTCATGAATCTATACCTGATAGCATTTCTCTGGAAAAGCCAAAGGGAGTAAGTTACAGCGAAAGCATGAATAATTTTATTAAAGTAAGAGGACGGTGCGCACCGTCCTCTTTTTGCATACGCAAGATAGCTTTTGACTTTTTGGCTGAAATACAGTACTATGTAAGTAGGATAGTGTGTTTAGAAAGGTTGGTGTCTTATGAGTCAACAAAAATATATTTCTGACGAGCAGGTTGTAAAACGTGCTAATTGTGCCGTAAAAATTGCATTAGAAAAGAAACGTGCTATGGATGTGCCTATTTTTACATATGATAGGGAAACGCAGAGTATTTGTGTAATTGGCAGTGATGGTAGCAAAACTCAGGTATGTGGGAGATATAATCATGGACGCTATAGCGAAAGAGTCAAATAAAAAGCCGGAGATAATCGTTTTTGCTGGACCAAACGGTTCTGGTAAGAGTACTTTCACAGATTTGTTAAAACCACCTGTTGACTATATGAAATCAAGAAAAATTTAAAATGCGATGATTTGACTGCAGCGCAAATTGCTGAAAAGCAGAGAGAGGATCACTTGAAAAATAGAGAGGACTTCTGTTTTGAAACAGTTATGTCTACACCTAGAAATTTAAATTTATTGCAACGAGCTAAGGAAGCAGGTTATTTTATACGTTGTTACTATATTTTAACTGTTGACCCTTTTATTAATGTTTATCGAGTAAAATCTCGTGTCGCAGAAGGTGGACATGATGTGCCGGTCGAGAAAATAATAGAACGCTATGATAAGGCTTTGGCTCAGGTTTGTGATATTGTTTATGTTGCAGACGTTTGTCATATATACGACAACTCGACAGAGCAACCTTTTCGTATTTTTAAAAAACGTAAGAGTGAGGAATTCTTTGATGTTTGCGATGAGTGGCATCAAGAAGATATTAAGCTTTTAACTGGTAGCGAAAATATGCAGTATAAGAACTTAAATAAATGAAAAGAGGACGGTGCGCACCGTCCTCTTTTTGCATATCCAAAGCTTGTACGTATTCAGTACGTATGCTATAATAAAACTAGGGAGTGATGACATGCCACGCAAGTTTAAAGACATTATCAAGCTCATTGAAAAGGATGGTGGGTGTTGGTTGCGCAGGTTGGCAGTCACAGGCAGTACAAGCATCCTACTAAACCTGGTCGCGTAACCATTGCTGCGTATAAAATAAGTGATGACATAAGCTTAAAAACAGAGGCAAGTATTTTAAAGCAAGCCGGATTAAAGTGAATTACAAGGAGGATTTTCTATGTACAAAAACTACCCGGACAATTATATTTTTCCAGCCATTATAGAAAAAAATGAAAAAAACTACAATATATATTTTCCAGATTTACCGGGCTGTGTTGCTTCCGGTGAGGATATCCCTCAGGCTGTTAATCAGGCTAAGGGAGCGCTGGAGCTGCATCTTTGGGGGATGGAGCAGGACGATGAGGTTATTCCTGTTCCTGAATATAGAGATATGCAGATTGCTGCCAATGAAACCATCTGCTTTATTGATGTGAATATGTTTTGCATACGTGCCAAAATGGATAACCGTTCCGTTAAAAAGACTCTATCTATTCCTTGGTACTTAAATGAATTAGCCGAAAAGAAAAAAATCAACTTTTCCCAGCTGCTGCAAAGTGCGCTGAGAGCGCAGCTTGGTGTGTAAAATGATATGAGGACGGTGCGCATTTGCCTGGGGAAGGAATATTCCTCTTACTTTTTGATAAAGTTTTGTGTACACTAAAACTAAAAGGAGGGGATTGTTTTGATGTATCCGTTTTTAACCTTAGATGATAATACAGAGATTGTACATTCGGAGATGCGTAGTGATGGCTCTGTAAAAGTTTATATTGAAAAGCCTGATGCAAAGGATTGCTTTCATCATGCGACATGCTATTTACCCGATTATAAGTGGGAAGATATTTTTGGTTTTTCAAAAGAAGAAATAGATAAGTATCAGGAAATTATTGAATCAACAGCGCATTTAATTATGCAATTTGCTCAAGAAGGTGGGTTCGATAATGCCTCAGGTTTATTAGGATAGGCTCTTAATGGGTTTATTTTTGGACAAATGCAATTGAACCTCTGGAGCCTATACATGTTCATGTGTCACATGGTTCACCAAGAGCAAATGCTACAAAAATTTGGATTACAAGGGCAGGAAAGTGTTATTTATGCCATAATAATTCGCATATACCTGAGCGGATTTTGAAAAACATTATGGCTATTATCGAGGCAAGAAGTCAAACTGTTGTGAACAAGTGGCAAGAGTATTTTGGAAAAGTGAGTTATTTTTGCTGATTTTTATAATGGTAATATGAGGACGATGCGCACCGTCCTCTTTTTGCATGCGCCAGGCTTGTATTTAATATTTGGCGAACGTGACGATTTTATTTTGCAAGCCAAATTATCCCAAGTATTTCATACATTGAAATGTGTAAAATCTTCTAATAATCCTAGTTACATACATTGCAATGTATGTAATTAGCAAAAATCGGTGCTTTTCTACATCGCAATGTATGAAGTTCTTGCAAAATCAAAGCATGCTGTAATCAGTATGCTTTTTTTATGATATAATATAAATTAGTATAGAATAATTTTGAGGTGAAGCCAGTGCGGATAATTGAAGGTGCAGAATCATTTCTGCTGGAAGGAAAGAATAATAAGGCAGTTTTGCTCTTGCATGGTTACACCGGTGCGCCGTCGGAAATGCGGCCGCTGGGTGATTATCTGCATGCGCTTGGCTACACTGTGAGCTGTGTGCGCCTTCCCGGCCACGGCACGAGCATCAAAGACCTGGAAGCAACCACCGCGACGGATTGGTATGGTGCTGCCGAAGCGGCCTGCCAGGAGCTGCTGGAGCGCTTTGACTGCGTGTACGTGGCAGGCCTTTCCATGGGCGGACTGCTGGCCATCAAGCTGGCAGCAAAGCTGCCGGTGCAGAAGGCTGCCTTTATTTCGGCACCGATTTTTGTGCAGGATAAGCGCGCTCCGCTGCTGACGTTCTTGCGCTTTTTCATCCACTACTTGCCTAAGCATAAGAAGAATTATCAGGAGCTGCAGAAGTATTGCATATCCTATGCCAAAATGCCGACGAAGCCGCTGGTGAGCCTTTTTAAGCTGCTTAACGAATGCAAAAACAAGCTGTTGGCAGAAATAAAAATCCCCTGTTTGATTTTGCAGTCGAAAACAGAGCATACCGTGCAGCCGCGCAGTGCCGAATATATCTATAACAAATTAGCTGCAGCCGCCGGCAGAAGGCTGGTATGGTTTGAGCATAGCGGGCACATTCTGACACTGGACCGCGAGCATGAGGCAGTTTTTAAGGAAATCGCCGATTTTTTTGCTGAATAAAAGGATATTGAAGGGTAAACGAAGAAATATGGATAAGTCACTATTGAATAATAACGAATACAGCTGGTGCTTTGCCTGTGGCAAGGATAATCCCAGCGGGTTACATATGCGTTTTGAAATTGACGACGACAAGTGCACAGCGTATTTTACGCCGCGCAGGGAGCACCAAAGCTATCCCGGACGTATGCATGGCGGTTTGGTAGCAGTGCTGCTGGACGAGGTGACAGGCAATTATCTTTTTGCCAAGGAGGGCAAGCCTTCCTATACGGCAAAAATTGAAATCCGCTACCGCCAGCCACTGGCGATTTGCGAGGAGGTTGTCTGCACCGGGCGCGAGCTGAAGCGCAAGGGACGCATGGTGGAGATGCAAGGTACAATCTGCAAAAAGGATGGCACGCTTTTAGCAGAATGTCTGTCGAAGATGATGATTGTGGACGAAACGCCGCAACCGTCGCGTAAGCTCGCCGCAGGCGAGGGTGAAGAAGAATAGAGGTAAAGATTATGCAGACGAAGGACGTACGAGAAAAAATTTTAAGCCTGATGCGTGATGGCAGCTATGCGCCGATGACCTCGGAGGAATTGGTGGATGCGCTGGGGCATGACGTTAATCCCAACAAGTTTTGGGATGAGCTGCTGGCGCTGGAGCAGAACGGCGAGATTATCAAAACACGCTTTGAAACATACGGCCTGCCTGAGAAAATGGGCCTGGTTGCAGGACGCTTTCAGCTGACGAGCAAGGGCTTTGGCTTTGTCATCCCGGATAACAAGGGCGACAGACCGGACGTGTTCATTCCACCGCGCGCTTTGCATGGTGCGATGAACAATGACCGTGTGCTGGCGCGTGTGAACAATGCAGCGCAGGGCAAAAAGCCTGAGGGAGAAATCCTGCGTATCATCACGCATGCTAATAATAAGGTGGTAGGCGTTTTTCACCAGACCGGTGATTTTGCCTTTGTAACGCCTGACGATAAGCGCATCGGTCAGGACGTATATGTTATGCGCAAGCATTTTAATGGTGCCAAGGAGGGACAAAAGGTAGTTGTAGAAATTACCGAATGGCCGCAGGAGCACCGCAAGGCTGAGGGCAAGGTTACCGAGGTTTTGGGCAACATCGGTGATGTAGGACTGGAGATTCTGTCGATTATCAAGCAGAATGATTTGCCGCTGACTTTTCCGGATGAGGTGCTGGAGGCTTCGCGCAAGGTGCCGAAGTCTATTAAAAAGAGCGAGCTGGCAGGCCGTCGTGACCTGCGTGAGCGCACTGTGGTAACTGTCGACGGCGAGGACGCCAAGGACTTGGACGATGCAGTTTATGTAGAGCAGATAAGCGACAACGAATACCTGCTGGGCGTTTATATTGCGGATGTCAGCTATTATGTTACCGAAGACAGCGTGCTGGATAAGGAAGCAAGAGAGCGCGGCACAAGCGTTTATCTTGTCGACCGCGTGTTGCCGATGCTGCCGGAGCGTCTGTCGAACGGTATTTGCAGCCTGAATGCCGGTGAGGACCGTCTTTCCATGGCCTGCGAGATGCATATCGACAAAATGGGCAAGGTGCTTAGCTACGAGATTTTCCCGGCGGTTATCAATGTACGTCACCGCCTGAGCTACAATATTGTGCGTGCAATTTTGGCAGGCGACAAGGAAATGTGCGACAAGTATGAGGATATTCTGCCGATGATTGCGCGTATGGATATTCTGCGCCAGATTTTGCATGACAAGCGTGCGCGCCGTGGCGCAGTAGACTTTGATTTGCCGGAGCAGAAGGTTATTCTAGACGAAAAGCTGCACCCGATTGAAATTGTGCAGCGCATCTACGGCAATGCGGAGTCGATTATCGAGGAGTTCATGCTGGCAGCCAACGAAACCGTTGCGCAGCATATGTTTAACCAGCACTGGCCGTTTATCTACCGCGTGCATGATATTCCGAATGAAGAGAAAATGCAGGAGTTCGCCAAGCTGTTGGCAAACTTTAATATTAAATTTATTCCCAAGGAAGAAACGGAGCCGAGGGATATTCAGCAGGCCGTGAAGGAAATCGCCGGCCGTCCGGAGGAACGATTGGTAACTACGGTAGCGCTGCGTTCCATGAAGCAGGCCGTTTACCAGACGGATAACATCGGTCACTTTGGCCTGGCAGCGAAGTACTATACGCACTTTACCTCGCCAATCCGCCGTTATCCGGACCTGATTGTGCATCGCCTGCTGCGCGCCTGGATGGTAAAGCCCACACTGAAGGAGGCAGATGCCGAAAAGCTGGGTGATAAGCTGGATATTATTGCTGACCATTCTTCTATTCGTGAGCGTGCAGCAGCAGACGCGGAGCGTACTACCGTCGACCTCAAAAAGTGCGAATATATGGCAGACCATATCGGTGAAGAATTTGACGGCGTTATTTCCGGCGTTACGGCCTTCGGCATGTTCGTCGAGCTGGAGAACGGTGTTGAGGGCCTGGTGCATATTTCCAGCCTGATGGATGATTACTACGAATATTACGAGGAGCGTTATGCCCTTGTCGGCACGCACAGCGGTCACACCTATCGACTGGGTGATAAGGTGCGCATTGAGGTGCTGCAGGTAAATATCAGCGATGTAAGCATCGACTTCATCATGGCAGGGGAGAACGCAGGCGTGCGCGAGCACATCCGCCAGCAGCTGCTGATGAAACAGAAGCCGAGCAGCGGACGCAGCACGCAGAGCATCGCTCTGAGTGCGGAAACGCAGAAGAAAAAGCACAAGGGTGCGAAGAATAAAGAGGCCGGACGCCGCAGCGCCAAGCACGGCAAGCCTGCGCCTAAGAGCAGTTCTAAGGGCGGCAGCAAATCCGGCAAAAAGAGCAGAAAAAAGAATAGGAAAAGCAGATAATTATGGCAGAACAAAAGATTAAAATTATAGCAGAAAATCGTAAGGCACGCCATGACTTTACCATTTACGAAACCTTTGAGGCAGGCATTGCGCTGACCGGTACGGAGGTAAAGTCCCTGCGTGCGGGCAAGGCGAATATGAAGGACAGCTATGCGCAGGTAACACGCCAGGCGGAGGTCTTTGTGTATAATCTGCACATCAGTCCCTACGATCATGGCAATATCTTTAACCATGACCCACTGCGTAGCCGCCGCCTTTTGCTGCACCGTGCAGAGATTAACAAGCTCATCGGCAAGGTGAAGGAAAAGGGCTATGCGCTTGTACCGCTCAAGCTGTACTTTAAGCATGGTCTGGTGAAGATGGAGCTGGCGCTGGCAGTAGGCAAGAAGCTGTACGATAAGCGTCAGGACATGGCCAAGCGCGACGCTAAGCGTGAGATGGAGCGCGCGCTGAAGGACAGAAACAGGTAAAACAGGTAGCTCTCTTGAGTGCGCCGGAAGTCTATTGGTGTGCTTAAGAGAGCTTTTTGCATGTAGGGTACGGGAGTGTTGCGACAGTGAAGTGGCAGAATTATTTTCCTTGGAAAATACTACAAAGAGGCAGAGAATATTATTGTGCAGGCAATATAGATGATTTAATTATCGATGGATTGGCGTTGGAGGCTTATGTATTTGGCAGAGAGTTATACCATGTGCATGTAAAAATAACTGAAGGCCATAAGCTTGCTATGGACTGCTCTTGTCCATATAATGCTACAGGACCATGTAAGCATCTGGCTGCTGCCTTATTTTTAGCCGAGCAGGAAGGATTTTTTGATGATGAGCGCATTAATGAATTTTTGGCTAAAAATAATAAGACATTCATTAAGCCGTCTTTTTCTGCCAGCGATTATGATGAATGCATTTTTAATCTGACAGAAATAACCAGCAAAGTTTGTTGCACTGAAGAAGCTTATGAAAAAGCTAAAAAACTGGTGCAGCAGCAGGAAGTTGTTTTGACAGCTTGTGATACAGAAGAAAATAATTTCTATTCGCCTGGTTCGAAAAAAATCTTAACAGCCCGTATAGAAGGATATGCCTTCTTTAGCAATGGACGTTATCCGTTAAAGATTGTTTTTTCAGAAGATGATATTTTAGCTATAGAATGCAGCGTGCCGCGAGCACAGTTTAGTTATTTTGCGCATTGGTCACCGGAAGCTAAGAGGTTTAAATTTAATGCCTACCTTATGGCTTTTCTTTTTTTGATTGATGCTTACATTAAAGAACATAATCCTGGCGATTACACCAGTACTGCCGGAAGGGAATTGCTGGAGCTTTATAGCAGCAAGCCGAAATCGTTAATACCTGTTATGCAAAAGCATGCTAATGCGAGAATGGTGCAGCTTGTGCCTCGGTTGGAGCTTAGTGAGGATGAGTTAAATCTTTCCTTTAAAATTGGCAGGGACAAGCTGTTCGTTGTCAAAAATATCCCCTTGTTAGTGAAGGAATATAGCTTTAGCGCAGAACATGCTTTGGGCAGCAAGGACAGTATAAATTTTGCTATAGAGAAATTTACGGAAGCTGCAGATAAGTATTACACACTGCTTAGGGAGGTTGTTGAAGAAGATAATTTTCGTACTGCTGAAAATATGAAATATCGCAGTTATGGCGTACCGGTTAAAAGCATTGCTTCAGGAAACAGTATTTTGCTGTTTGGCAAGACGTTAGACAGTTTTTACGAGCTGGCGAGCGGTACAAAAATTGAAGCAACGTGTAAGCTTAACGACAGTAGCAAAAAGCTTATCTTAGGCTTTCGTGATAAAAATCTGGATGTAACCCTGATTCTTTCTCCTGATATGAATAAGAAGGGTGTATTTAAAGGAATCAATGTGGAGGGCAAGCTGCCTAAGGTGTATCAGGGTTCTAAATTTGCTTACTTTGCTGATGAATATTATTTGAACCGTATGGATATTGCTCTTTTTAATAAATTACAGCCTTTGCTTAAACATAGTGAAAATGGTAAGGTTAGCCTGAAAATAGGTCATAAGGATTTGAACAGGTTTTATTATCAGGTATTGCCGGAGCTGGGAAGCTGTGCACAGATAATTGAACATGATGCGGCTGTTATTGAAAAATATCTGCAGCCGGAGGTAAAATTTTCCTTCTTTTTGGATTATCAGCAAGGCAAAATTTTTTGTGTGGCCAAAGCCTGCTATGGTGAAGAGCAATATAATCTGCTGGATGCTTTAGCTGGTAACATGATTGCTGCCAGCAGAGACGAAGATAAGGAAAAGCAGCTTGTAGAACTGCTTCACTATTATTTTAATGACGTTGATATGACTGAGCTTGCTTTTGTTATTGATAAAGATGAAGACGTCATGTGGCAGTTCCTGGAAAATGGTGTTGCCCAGCTTATGGAGTTAGGTGACGTGAACAGCACGGATTCTTTTCAGCGTATTAAAATCCACAATAAAGTTAGTGTCAGTGTGGGTGTAAGCATTGACAGCGGCTTAATGGATTTGTCGCTGAGTATCAGTGAAATTTCGATGGAGGATTTGTTGGCTATCATAGGCAGTTATAAAAACAAGAAAAAATATCATCGTCTGCGTAATGGTGACTTTGTCAATATTACTAATAAAGCTGTTGAAGAATTAGCAGATATGTTTACGGCTATGCGGATTGCCCCCAAAGATTTTGTTAAAGGAAAAATGCAGTTGCCTGCTTACAGGGCATTTTATTTGGATAAAATGCTGGAGCAAAATGCATATTTATATACAGAGCGTGACAGCAATTTTCGCAGGCTTATTAAGGAATTCAAGGTTATCAATGAATCTGACTTTGAAGTGTCGCCATCTTTAACTAAAATAATGCGCAATTATCAGGAATATGGTTATAAATGGCTACGAACTTTGGCAGCTTATGGTTTTGGCGGTGTTTTGGCAGATGACATGGGGCTTGGCAAAACCCTGCAAAGCATAGCTGTTTTAGCAGCTGCTAAAGAAGCAGGTGAAGAGGGCACATCGCTGATAGTTTGTCCTGCTTCGCTTATTTATAATTGGCAGGAAGAATTTACACGTTTTGCACCAGCTTTAAAGATTATTTTAATTGTTGGGACACAAAAAGAGCGGGAAGAAAAAATTGCTCAGCTTACCGGTTATGACGTAGCTATTACCTCTTATGATTTATTGAAGCGTGATATATCTGCTTATGATGGCAAGACCTTTAATTATGAATTTATCGACGAAGCACAATTTATAAAAAATCATACTACGGCTGCAGCAAAATCGGTTAAGCTGATTAAAAGTAAGCACCGCTTTGCACTTACGGGCACACCTATCGAGAATCGATTAAGTGAACTCTGGAGCATTTTTGATTATCTGATGCCGGGCTATTTGTATGAATATAGTTGTTTTAAAAAGGAGCTTGAGCAGCCTATTGTTAAAAGCAATGATGAAACTGCTGCCAAGCGCTTAAAGCAATTAATAGCACCATTTATTTTGCGACGTTTAAAGAAGGATGTTTTAAACGAACTGCCGGAAAAAATCGAAGAGGTGCGTATCGCATGCTTTGATGCCAAGCAGCAGGCGCTTTATGATGGGCAGGTTGTGAAAACGCTCAAATTGGTGCAGTCGCAGAGTGAAGAAGAGCTTTCTAAGAGCAAAATACAGATTTTGGCAGAGCTGATGCGTTTGCGTCAGATTTGCTGTGATCCTGGTTTGGCGTTCAGTAATTATGAAGGTGCTTCTGCTAAGCGGGAACTGTGCCTGGAGATGGTGCAAAGTGCGATTGCAGGCGAGCATAAGGTACTGATTTTTTCTCAGTTTAAATCTATGCTGGAGCTTTTGGCTGATGATTTGCAGCGAGAAGGCATTGGCTACTATACGATTACCGGTGAAACGCCTAAGGAGAAAAGGCTTGAACTGGTGTGTGCCTTTAATAATGATGCTACACCTGTATTTCTTATTTCGCTCAAGGCTGGTGGTACCGGTTTGAATCTGACCGGAGCAGATGTGGTGATTCATTATGATCCGTGGTGGAACGTTGCAGCACAAAATCAGGCGACAGATAGAGCGCATCGCATTGGACAGGAAAAGGTTGTTTCTGTTTATAAGCTGGTGGCGAAAAACTCTATTGAAGAAAAAATCTTAAGGATGCAGAACGATAAACAGAATTTGGCTGAAAGCATTTTGTCTGTTGATGGACGCAATAGTATCTTTACGATGTCTAAAGAAGAGCTGCTGAATTTATTGTAAAAACCGTCACAATTTATTCATAATATGCTATTTGACTTTTTGACTAAAGCATAGTACAATATCATTGTAGCGTATCGGCTCTTTCACCGATATATTCCCATTTGGGGGTGTACTGGTTTCGACGGGGGTAGGTGCGGTATGATAAGCGAGCCGTGGTTCCATCTGCACGATAATCGGTGGGCACGTTTAAATATAAACGCTGAACAAGAATACGCTTTAGCAGCTTAATCTGCTAACTGTCTCCAAGCCTCCTCCCGCGGGTGAGGAATGACAGTCAATAGTGGGATACCTTAAGGCTGATTCCTATAGGCTTTAAGGGAAACTCTTTAGGATAGCAATGTGAAGGCCCGTCGTCAGGCAGTCGCAGCGCGAAACAAAGTATGACGTCTGCGCTCGGAGAAAGTTGTATGGCAATATTTTCGGACAGGGGTTCGACTCCCCTCACCTCCACCAGAATTAGTCCAATCGTGACAGTTGATTGGTGGAATAAAAAACAGAGGATAGTGTATAACAGCACTATTCTCTGTTTTTGTTTGAAAAATGCTTTTATATGCAGGAGTCTCGGCATAGAGTAGCGTATTCCTGGCTGGGAATGGAAAAGGAAAGAGGGTTATAGCGTGGAAAATTTTGGCGAATATCTTTTAGGGGCGTTAGGCTGTATTAACATGGTTTTGGCGATGCGCAAGTTTGAAATACAGTGGACGTTTTGTGATTATGTGGCACCTGCGCTGGAGGAGGCTGGCGAAACGATGCTGGGAAAACGTGGCTCCTTTTTAGTACTGGTTGCGACCATCTTTATTCTGGGGTTGCCCATCAGACACCAATTGTACCGAGGTGATTATGTGCTGCCTTTGTTTATTTTCCTGCATTTTGTTGTTATGCGAGTATTTTGGCTGCAAACACAGAGAATGATTTATCTTGTGTTCGATCAGTATAACGAGGAAATATGTGAAAGCTACGAGAAGCAGGAGGAGGAGCCGGAGTATCCCTGGAAGGAAGCGGAGCTGAGCCTGCTGGCGCTGCCGTGGACCTGGACTGATAGTTATAATCGCTATAATGAGTTGAAGTAGTAAGCTGGCGGTTTGGACAGTGGTAATTTCTGATATATGGTTCAGAAGCCTGACACTGTTGATTTCGGTTTTCTGCGTCGTGATGATACAGCATTGGGAAAGCTCATGCAGGATTTGTATTGTACAGAACCTAAAAATTTGCATTACCATGAATTTGCCGAGCGCATGGAGTTTTTGAAATACAGCAAGGAGGGAGAAGAAAAAATGACAGATGTAATTGAGGAATATGCAGCAAGAAAAGCAGAAAAGCTTGCTAAGGAAGCAGCAAAAGAAGCACAGGCACGTAACATTGAATTAGCCAAAGACCTTTTAAGCGAAGGAGAAAGCATCGAAAGAACAGTTCGTCTTTCCAAGCTTTCGGAAGCAGAGGTGCGCGAGCTGGCCTCCAAGCTTAGTGCATAGTATTGAAAAGCGTTCTACCGAAGAATCGGCAGGACGCTTTTCTATTGTCCTGAATTTTACGCGGCAACAACAAGCAGGCTGCACATCTATTCCTATGCTTTGCCTGAGCAGTCCGGGAGCGACAGGCGCTGCGGTTAGGCTGCAGGCAGCTTTCTGACTGAACTGCGCACTCTTTTTTCCATGATATTTTTGCTCGATTAAATATAATAGTAAGAAAAAGACCGAAGGCTGTCAGAAGGCTTCAAGAGTGCGATGCTAGTATCAAAAAAAGGAGCGTGGAAAAAATTGCAGTATGTAAATTTATTACTAACTTACGGAATGTATTTGTTCGTTGTCAAGTTTACTATTAGTATAAGCGGTGCTGGAGGCAGTCAGGCAGATATTGAGCTTGCGATTGCTGCCGTAGCCTTGCTCATCCTTTTTGTGAAAACAGAAAAGTATAAGGAATTCCTTGAGGATGAAGAAGAGAAACGATAAAATGCAGAAGCCGGACGGGGAGAAAAATAAAATAATTAACTTGCTGTATTTTTGTCGCTGAGCTGAGAGAATAGTGTGCCTTTATGGTGCGCTGTCCTCTGTTTTGCTTTTAGCATGAGTTTAAGCATTGGTGGTGCAAAATTTTTATTACAAAGCGCTTTTTTATTAGAGCGATGACAGTTTCTGTCTATGGAGCCATATATAATTTACTTATCAGATTCCTTAAATGAAAAAAGAGCGTTGAATATATCAAAAGGAGCGGCTAGATTATGACGAAGAAAGCATTGAAAAAGCAATTAAAGAAGCAACTGAAAAAATCTGCCAAGCAGGCAGCAAAGAATAAAAAAGCTATAAAATTACTTAAAAAGCAGTTGTCAGCCTTTGAAGCAAAGTCGATGAGCTATATGAAGCAGCTTTTTATGACGAATGCAGATTATCCCCAAGATAATTTCAGCGCTATTGCTTATGTTGATGCAAGCTATAGCGACAATGAGCGTTTTGGCTCTATCGGTATAGTACTGCTTACAAGCAATGAGGTTATTCAGTATTCGGAGATTCCGGAGAATTTGGAGGACTGCGCTCTTACCTCTACTAATCATGAGCTGCTTGCTGCAGCGAAGGCAATTGAAATGGCCAAGGAAAGACACGTCAGGAATCTTATTATTAAGCATGATAATAATTCCATCGGCGATTTGGCTAAGCGTAATGCGGTAACCAAGACTGATACCGAGGAATGGTATAAGCAATTTGTTTATAAGCATAGAGAAAGCATGAGTATAACCTTTAAAAAGGTCAAAGGACATTCCAAGGAGTATTTTAACGAGCTTGCAGATAGATTGGCATATAAAGCGCTGAAGGCGGAGCGAGTGAAGCGTGCGAATACACCGCTGTTCTTTTCCTTGGGTGATAAGTTTCAAGAGGCTTTGGCTAAGGTAAAGATTTGCGGTTAAATAAAGAGAGTAAACGGATTGGAGCTGAAGAGCTTTATAAAAGAACGGAGTGTTCGTAATGCGCAAATTTGTAAGAGTGCAATTTTATAACAGCAGCAAGCTGTATGATTATATGTGCGACATAGATGATATCAAAAAAGGGGATAGGGTTTATGTTACTACGCGTGATGGCAGTAAGGTTGTAACGGTTCGTGGTATTTTTTACAGTGAATTGGCGGATATGCCCTTGCCGGAATATTGTTATAAAAGTGTAGATACAAAATATTTGCCGCCGAAGGTGCAAACGAAAGAGCCGGATGCTTTTGAACAAGCTTCTGAGGCTGCAAAAGAAAAAGCTTTGTCACCGAAAATAAAGAAGTCTCCTGCTTGCGCTTCGGACACTCCGCAAAATAAAGCTTCTGTTTATGATCAGTATTTTGTGGTTATTGACAGTGCCAGAGGAATTCGTCGTGGCAAGGATAACAGAAATTTTTTGCTTTATGATAATCATGCAGATAAAGAAAAGCATAAATTTTTGTTGCTTAGGTATAAGCTTGGAATGAATATTAGGCGCGATTGGTTTATTACAGATATGTTATGCGTGAAAAAGGGTGATTTCGTTTATGTAAATGAGAATGCAAGAAATTGTTATCCAGGATATGGGCGAGTTGAAAAAATATTTGAAGGAACGTATGCTGAGCTGAATTCTTCTCGAACGAGCTTCAGGTATGTTGATAGAATAATCAGTGATTCGGAAATAATCAAGGCTAAGAAATCTTTAGGTATATGGATGAAAGAGGATTATTATAAATTTGCTGAGGATTGTGTGATTTATTTATTGATATTTGCATTTATTTACTATGTATTCTTTTCGGAAGCAGGGCAGCAAGCCCGTCAGATTTCTAGTGAGTTAGATAGGGACTTCATAAGAGGTTTTCCCAGAAGGCCCTAGTATATCAATAAAAATAAGAAGTTTAAGCAAAGCGTTCTGCCGAAAAAAAGGCAGGGCGCTTTTTTTGCTGGCAGCTGCTACACTGACTAAAGCTTTTTATATTGAAATTATGTTCGCAAAGTGCTATAATAGCATTACAAAAACACAACGAATGTTCGCTTAAAGCGCGGGAGGAATTTGTCATGGAAGCCAATAAGCAGAAAACAGAAAAATACTATGCCTGTATAGATTTGAAGAGCTTTTTTGCTTCCGTAGAATGCGTGGAGCGCGGGCTTGGTCCCTTCAAGGCGAATCTGGTGGTAGCAGATGCTGCGCGCGGACGCGGCGCAATCTGCCTGGCAATTTCCCCGGCGCTGAAGCAGCTGGGCGTGCGCAACAGGTGCAGGCTGTACGAAATCCCCTCGTGGATTAAGTACACGATAGCCAAGCCACGCATGAAAAAGTATATGGAATATTCCACTGCTATTTACCGCAATTATTTGGATTACCTCAGTCCGGAGGATATTCACGTATATTCCATTGACGAGTGCTTTCTTTATCTTTCGCCCTATTTGCGGCTCTACAAAAAATCCCCGCGGGAGTTTACGAAGCTGCTGATGGATTCTATATATACTAATTTTGGTATTTGTGCTACCGGCGGCGTGGGCACTAATATGTTTTTGGCGAAGGTGGCGCTGGATGTGCAGGCCAAGCACAAGCCGGATAATATAGCATATCTTGACGAAGAGCTTTTTAAGCAGACGATGTGGCATCACCAGCCGCTGACTGATATCTGGAACATCGGCAAGGGGATTGCCAGAAGATTGGAGCGTCATGGCATTTGCGACCTTTACGGCATTTGCCAGGCGGACAAAAAATGGCTGTATAAGGAATTCGGCGTGAATGCGGAGTATTTGATCGACCACGCCTGGGGACGAGAACGCTGCACGATGCAGCAGCTTAAGGCGTACAGGCCCAAGTCGCACAGTATTTCCAACAGCCAGATTCTTTTTGAGGATTATGCTTATGAGGATGCGCTGATTGTACTGATGGAGATGGTGGAGCTTTTGGCGCTGAAGCTGGTGGAAAAGCAGATGCTGTGCAACACGATAAGCCTGCAGATAGGCTACAGCAAGGATTGCTATGTACCGACAGGCGGCAGCAGGCGTTTGCCGCAGCCAACGGATTCGTTTCAGGTGCTGGAGGATTTTTTTGTTGCGCTGTATAAGGAAAAGACGCTGCCAAATCAACCAATCAGAAAGCTGTCGGTTTGTGCGGATAATCTTGCCTGGCTGGGCAGTGCGGAGCAATCGCTGTTTGCGCCGTATGATGTTGATGAGGACAAGGACCGGGACGTGCAGCAGGCGCTGCTGGATATTAAGGGGAAGTATGGCAAGAATGCTATCCTGCGCGGAATCAGCTATCGGGAAAAGGCGACGGGCAAGCTGAGGAATACGTTGATTGGAGGTCATAACGGTGAATGATGATAAGTATTTTCGCAAGGGCGGCAGGCGCCAGGCGGTGCATAATCCGTTTAAGGCAGAGACAGAGGATAATGCAGATTACAGCGTGCGTGCGAAGCAGTTTGCTGCTTTTGACGCTTTGAAGGGGTTTCGGGAACTGATAGAGGCAGCGGAGGAAGAGTACGACGGGTAAAAGGTTTCATGGTGATATGCTATTATCCTTTACAGCACGTGGCAGAGCAGACGTGTTTTGTAGTATAATTATATAAGCTACATACTTTCGGAGGTTAATATTATGACTAGAGAAATGCATATGGGCGACATTGTGCGCCATTTTAAAAGAGAGACTGTCGAAAATCCCACGACGGAATACTTATATAAGATTCTGGCCTTTGCCGAGCATACGGAAACAGGCGAAAGGCTGGTGGTGTATCAGGCACTGTATGCTCCGTTCAAGATTTGCGCCCGTCCTTGCGCTATGTTTATGAGCGAGGTGGACCGCGAAAAATATCCTGCGATTAAACAAAAGTATCGCTTTGAGGTTGTGCAGGAGTTCTGATTGCTTAGGCGATTATACCGGTGGTGCATATAATTTTATTTGCAGGAGAGAACGGAAATGCTTTATCCTATTTTAGAGCAATATGATGTTGATATAAAAAAGGCGCTGGCCTATGGCTTTGTGCAGGAGGGCGCAGGGCTGGCACTGCGCAAGCCGCTGCCGGAAACGGAATTTTACGCTGTCGTTACGCTTGCAGGCAAGGCGCTATCCGTAAATGTTTTTGACAGTGATACGGACGAAGCGTACCTGCCCTTTAACGTTGCCGATAACATCAGCGGTTACGTGATGAGCGTGCGCGAGAAGGCAGAGGCATTGCTGGAGGAAATAAAAGCGCAGTGCCTGGTGAAGAGCAACGTCAAGCTGCAGCTGATGGATTACTGCTCGCAGCGCTTCGGCACTGTTCCCGACGCTCCGTGGCCGGAAACACCGGAGAATTTTACCTTTAAGACGGCGCGGAGAAATAAATGGTACGCTTTGTTTATGACGATTCCCTATAAAAGCCTGGGCCTAGCGAAGGCGGGGAAGGTTGATGTTTTGAATATTAAGCTGCCGCCGGCAAAGATTTTGCAGCTGGTGGACAGGCAGCATTTTTATCCTGCGTATCATATGAACAAAAAGCATTGGCTGACGGTGCTGCTGCAAAAGGATGCAGATATTTCGTTGGTGCAGGAGCTGTTGGCGGAAAGCTATCAGCTGGTGGAAAAATAGCAGCAGAAAATAGCAAAGGAGATTGAGCAAGTGTTACATATAGGTTGTCATTTATCCTCATCGAAGGGCTTTTTGGCGATGGGGAAAACGGCGCTGTCGATCGGTGCCGATACGTTTCAATTTTTTACGCGCAATCCGCGCGGAGGCAAGGCGAAGGCTGTGAAGCCGGAGGACGCGGCGGCACTGAATGCGTTGATGCAGGAGCATAGCTTTGCGCCGATTTTGGCACACGCACCGTATACGATGAACCCCTGCGCGGCAGATGCCAAGCTGCTGGAGTTTGCGCAGATGGTGATGGAGGGCGATTTGGCGATGCTGGAATATGTGCCGGGGAATATGTATAATTTTCATCCCGGCAGCCATGTGAAGCAGGGAGCTGAGGTTGGCATAGAAAAAATAGCGGCGCTGCTCAACAGTGTGCTGCACAAGGATTTGCACACTACCGTACTGCTGGAAACGATGGCAGGCAAGGGCACGGAGGTTGGCCGCAGCTTTGAGGAGCTGGCGGCGATTTTGAGCAGGGTGCAGCTTAATGAAAAGATGGGCGTCTGCCTTGATACCTGCCATATTTTTGACGGCGGTTATGATATCGTCAACGATTTGGACGGCGTACTGGCGCAGTTTGATAAAATTATCGGCTTGGAGCGATTGAAGGCTGTGCATCTGAACGACAGTCTGAACATCTGCGGCAGTCATAAGGATCGTCATGCGTGCATCGGTGCAGGCAATATCGGTTTGGAGGCGCTGACGGCGGTGATTAACCACCCGGCGCTGCGCGCCTTGCCGTTTTACCTGGAAACGCCGAACGAGCTGCCGGGTTACGCTGCGGAAATTAAGCTGCTGCGTGAGCGCTTTGTGGAGTAATATACTGAGAAATTTTTACAGAGGTGAGCGATGGAAATGGAAATGGCTTATACGGAGCTGAATGCGAAGCTGTGCGCTTTTTTGGACAGAACGCCTAACAGCTTTTTCGCGGTGAAAAATATTAAGGAGGAGCTGGCGGCGGCAGGCTTTGCCGAGCTGCAGGAAAACAGCAGGTGGCAGCTGCAGGCTGGCGGCAAATATTATGTCAGCCGTAACGGTTCGGCGCTGCTGGCCTTTGTTATTCCTGAAAATGATTATTTGGGCTTTCAGGTTTACGCCTGCCACTGCGATTCCCCGGCGTTCAAGCTGAAGAATAATGCGGAAATCGTAGTAGACGAAAGGTATGTGAAGCTGAATGTGGAAATGTATGGCGGCATGCTGCTCAACACCTGGCTGGACAGGCCGCTTTCCGTTGCCGGACGCGTGCTGTGCAATGTTGACGGCCGCTTGGAAGCGCGTCTTGTTAATATTGAGCAGGACCTGATGATGATTCCGAATCTGGCAATCCACATGAACAGGGAAGCTAACGAGGGCGTAAAGCTGAACGCGCAGACGGATATGCTGCCGCTTATCGGCAGTGCTGCGACTAAGGACGGCCTGCAGAAGCTGTTGGCGGAGGCCTGCGGCGTTACCTCAGAGCAGATTGTAGATACGGAGCTTTTCCTGTACAACAGAATGCCGGCGACTACAGTCGGGCTGGAGCAGGAATATGTTGCCGGCGGCAGGCTGGATGATTTGCAGTGCGTGTTTGCCGGATTGCAGGGCTTTTTGGCGGCAGAAGCAGGCGCAAGTGTGCCGGTATTCTGCATGCTGGACAACGAAGAGGTTGGCAGCGGTACGAAGCAGGGCGCGGCGGCGACCTTTTTAAAGGATGCGCTGCAGCGCATCAACATGGCACTGGGCAGGGACGAGGAGGATTATCTGGTGTCCTTGGCCAACAGCCTGATGCTTTCGGCGGACAACGCTCATGCTGTGCATCCTAATCATACGGATAAAAATGACCTGACGAACAAGACCTATCCCAATGAGGGTGTGGTTGTCAAATACAGCGCTAACCAAAAATATACTACGGATGCGGTATCCGGCGCGCTGGTGCAGCTGCTGGCTAAAAAGGCTGCTGTGCCGCTGCAGCTTTTTTATAACCGTTCGGATATGGCAGGTGGTTCAACCTTAGGCAATATCTCCACCGCTCAGGTAGCAATCAAGTCGGTGGATATCGGCCTGGCGCAGCTGGCGATGCATTCCGCCTACGAGATGGCAGGCGTTAAGGATACGGCGTATCTGGCAAAGCTGGCGCAGGCATTTTTTGCCGCCGCTGTTGCGGAGGCTGCCGACGGAACGTACTGCCTGAAGTAACAATTTAATATGCGTATATCAAAGGGCATAGCAGATGCTGGTGACAGGTCTGCTGTGCCTTTGTTATTAGTTGCTGGCAGTTCGGCGTGGTGCTATACTGAGCTTAGGAAGTTTAGAAGCGAAAGAGGTGATTGTATGTTGCAGGCAATACGCAGATTATCTAAAACACATTTGGCAATGCTGGCAGTCTGCCTGTTGGCGGTGGGCGGCGCTGTTTATTTCTTTTTGGCGCAGCGTGCCAGCCGTCATGCGGCAGAGCTTTTTAACTATTATATGGCCAAGCAGCAGGTGCTGGCAGGAAGCGTGACGGCCGAGGAGCTGCGTGCCGATATCTGGGGCAATGTGTATTTTAAAAACCTGACCTGGGATTCGCCGGAGCATGAACGCTTGCTGGATGTGCCGGAGGGACGCATTAAAATCAAGCCGAAGGATATCATCCTGCGTATTGCCGGCATTGACACGGTGCAGGAGGTGGAGCTGAGCGGTGCTTATATTCATCTTGGCTTTGATGATAAAATGCGCCTGGATATTCTGCAGAATAAAAAGACGGCGGAGGAAAGTATCCTGCCGGACGAGGTGCCACCGGAAAAGCGTCATCTGCAGATTAGAGGCAGACTGCCGAATATTAAGCTGATTTTGCATGATACGGTGCTGTCGGCAGAATATAAAAAGCGCCATTTTATTTTGAATGATGTGGACGGCACGGCGCAGATCCATGAGCATCAAAAGCTGGAGCTGCATCTGGCTGCAGGACGCTACGGCGGCAGCATTGCAGGCAAGGGACTGAATATTGACGGCACCTGCGACCTGAAGGGGGAGCAGAGGACGAATATCAACATTTGCCTGTATGATGTTATCCCCGATTCGCTGGGCATGCGCAATGTTAAGGATGCGATGACGGTGACGGGGCAGATGACAGGTAGCTTAAGGAAGCCTTTGATTGACGGTGCGCTGGCGCTGAAGGAGCTGCATCTGAACGATTTGTATTTTACGAATATCAACGGTACCTACCATTATGAAAATGCGCTGATAACCTTTCAGGATGTGACGGGCAGTATTTTTGGCGGTACCTTTGATGCGATAGGCCTGTATCATTTTGATAAGCGCTATTACAAGATTGATGTTGACGGCAAGAACCTGATGGCTTCGCTGGCTGCCAAAAGCAGCAAGATAAATACGAGCGTTGATTTGAAGATAAAGTTTCGCAATGAGGGGCCTAAGGGCAATAACCTGGTATACGGCAGCTTTTCTACGGGCAAGGGAACGTATTTGCTGGTGCCGTTTTTGAGCCTGCGCGGCAGCTTCAGCGACCAGAGCGGCGAGCTGGCCTTTAGTAATGTAGAGATTGAAACCAAGGTGGGCACGTTTGAAAGTGATGTCTTTAAGATTGTGGACGGCAGATTGCAGCTGGGCGAGATTTTTTTGGCGAATGGTGAAGGACGGCGTATACGCGTGAGGTAGGGGGAGTAGTATTTAGCAGAAAATAAATATACAAAAAATTTAATGTCAGGAGGATTATTTAGATGGAATATATTGGTCATAAAAGTGATGATGGCGTAAATAGAGAACAGGCTCTGATTGAACATTTAAATGGAACAAGTGCTTTATGTTCTGAGTTTGCCAGAAGATTTACAATGGAAGAAATTGGAAAACTGCTTGGTTTATATCATGATGTTGGAAAGTATTCTACTGGTTTTCAAAAACGTATTCAACAGAATGGACCTAAAGTAGATCATTCAACTGCAGGGGCACAATTACTTGGAAAATATTTTGTGCCATTTGCTTTTTGTATTGCAGGACATCATAGTGGTTTAATGAACCTTGGCGTAAGAGGTGATATTGATAACGGAACTTTGGTAGCTCGCATGAGAAAGAAATTAGTAGGCATTTTAGATTATAGTGCCTTTAAAAACGAATTACCTGAATTAAGTGTAAACAAAAAACTTTTTCCGGCTTTCAATGATACCTTTTCAGCTATGTTTTTCACAAGAATGCTATTTTCCTGTTTGGTAGATGCTGATTTCTTAGATACGGAAAGGTTTATGCGACCTAATACTTTGAAGCGGGGGGAATTTTCCAGTTTAGAAGAGCTATACAAACGATATAATGCCTATATTATGGCTTGGGGTAATCCTACAAATAAATTGAATGAAAAACGTACGGAAATTCGTGAAGAATGTATTAATGCAGCTCATGGTCAAGAAGGCATTTATACGTTAACTGTTCCTACTGGTGGTGGTAAAACAATCGCATCGCTTGGTTTTGCTTTGGAGCATGCTATGCAGCATAAAAATAAGGAACGTATTATCTATGTAATTCCTTATACTTCCATTATTGAGCAGACCGCTGATGTTTTTCGTTCTATCGTAGGAAGTGAGGATGTAGTTGAGCATCATATGAATGTTGATTATGATGATGCAGAATTTGGTGATAATAAACAAAAAGAAAATGAACGTAAAAAGTTGGCAACGGAAAATTGGGATGCACCGATTATTGTAACGACTAATGTGCAGTTTTTTGAATCATTATATGGCAATAAAACGAGTCGTTGTCGTAAATTGCATAATATTGCTAACAGTATTGTGATTTTTGATGAAGCACAGATGTTGCCTAATGATTATTTAATTCCTTGTATGCGAGCTATAAGGGAATTAGTAAGTAATTATCATGTGACTGCGGTATTGTGTACAGCAACGCAGCCTAGTTTGAATAAATACTTTACTGAAGATGTACAACTACATGAAATTTGTTCTAATGTAGATGATTTGTATGATTTTTTTAGGCGTGTTCATTATGAAAAGACTGATTTTGAGGACACAGAAGCTTTGGTTGCACAACTTAATATACATAAACAGGTACTATGTATTGTTAATTCTAAAAAAGCTGCACAGAAAATTTTTGATGGCTTGAACGGAGATGGTTGTTACCATTTATCAACTTTTATGTATCCGCAGCATAGACGAAAAATTTTGGCTGAAGTTAGGGAACGACTTAAGAATAATTTGCCGTGTAAGCTTGTAGCTACCAGTCTTGTTGAAGCTGGTGTCGATGTGGACTTCCCGGTAGTTTATCGTGAAATTGCCGGCTTAGATAGTATAATTCAGGCAGCCGGCAGGTGTAATCGTGAAAATAAAAGACCATTAGAAGAGAGTATTGTTTATATATTTGAAATTAAGAATGATGATACTAAAATCCCTAGTTTTATAAGATTACCAAGAGAAATTACGCAAATGATAATGCGTGATTTTAATGATATTTCATCTACAGCGGCAATAAAAAAATATTTTGATCAGTTACATGTAAATAAAGGCGAAAGCCTAGATATGCACAATATTTTGGGGATGTCTGATAAGAGGATGTTGTTTAAAGATATTGCTTCGGATTTTAAGATTATAGGCGAAACTGGTCGAGGAGTTTTTATTCCATGTGATGATGCCAGCAAGAAGTTATTGGAACAACTGCGTGCTGGCGTACGTAACCGTTCATTGATGAGAAAAGCAGGACAGTATATAGTAAATGTTTATGAAAATCAATTTCTTAAGTTGCAAGGAGCAGGAGTTATTGATGTTGTTGACGAAAATATTAATGTATTGGCTGATATGAGTATTTATGATGTCCATAAGGGATTGATAGTAAATATTGATGATGGTGTTGGTGTGTTCTTTTAACTTTTAAAAACAAATAGAGACGGAGGTACCCGTCTCTATTTGTTTTACTATAAAAGTAAATCGACAATATTTCTATCCACATGAGAATTTCATGACATATGTATAATATCAGAGAAGAAAAATATATGCAAGACTATTGTGGTATCCTTGACAAAGGATAGATCTAGATATATAATTAAAGTAAATCAACAATGAATATATAAAAGGCGGTGATAACGTGAGCATTAAATTAGAGGTTTGGGGTGATTATGCATTGTTTAGCAGACCTGAACTTTCTGTCGAAAGAATGTCTTATGATGTAATTACTCCATCGGCTGCACGTGGTATTTTGGAAAGCATATATTGGCATCCAGGTATGTGCTGGCGAATCGATAAAATCTATCTGCTTAGTCCTATTCGTTTTACTAACATTAGGCGTAATGAGGTTAAAGCAAAAGCTAGTGGCAGCAAGGCAAGAAGTGTGATTAACGGAGCTGATGGTAAAGATTTATATCTTAATACCAAAGATGAAATTCAGCAGCGTGCGTCAATGGTGCTCAAGGATGTGCATTATGTTATCGAAGCGCATTTTGAAATGACGGATAAAGCTAATGCAGGCGATAATCCTGGTAAGTTTCAGGATATAATCAAACGACGCATTACTAAAGGCCAATGTTACCATACACCATACTTTGGTTGTAGAGAATTTCCGGTGAATTATCGTATGTACGATTTTAACAATGTGCCTACGATTGCTGAAAATCGTGATTTAGGATTGATGCTGTATGACATGGATTATAGCGATTTAAACAGCATTAAGCCTATGTTTTTTAGAGCTGTATTTGTCAATGGCGTAATAGATCTTACGCAATGTGAGGTATACAAATGATACTGCAAGCATTAGTAGATTATTATGAGGCTTTAGCTGCTAAAGGAAAGGTGGCTAAACCAGGTTGGGGAAATGCCAAAATATCTTATGCGCTGAATATTGATAAACAGGGAAGGTTACTAAACCTTCTTTCTTTGAAAATTTCTGTGCAAAAAGGCAAGAAAACAGTCGAATTGCCACAGAACATATTGCTGCCGGAAGCAACTAAACGTACTGCAGGAGTTTCTGCACAGTTTTTATGGGATAACGCAAAATATGTTTTGGGTATAGATGCCAGTGGTAAAACTGAGCGTAGTAAGCAATGCTTTGAGGCAATGGCACAAAAATGTCAGGAAATATTAGCAGATGCTGTTGGTGAAAAAGCAATGGCACTAAAAGCATTTTTCGCAACTTGGCAACCAGAATTAGCACAAGAAAATATGCTTTTGCAGCCTTATATGGAAGATTTACTGGGTTCCGCTAACTTGATGTTTAAGGTTGATGGCGAAAGTGTAGAACAGGATGAAGAAATCAAACGGGCGTGGGATTCTTATAAAAGCCAGCAAGCTACGGATGTAGCTAAAGGAATTTGTTTAGTTACAGGCAAGACTGCTCCTGTAGCTCGTTTGCATCCTAGTATTAAAGGGTTGTATGGAGCACAGTCTTCTGGCGCAGCTTTGGTAGCGTTCAATGCTCCTGCTTATGAATCATACGAGCATAAGCAGGGCGACAATGCACCGGTCAGTGAGTATGCTGCTTTTGCTTATACAACAGCGTTGAATACTTTATTGTCGAACGACAGAAATTATCTACGTATTGGTGATATGACTGTTGTGTTTTGGGCAGAAGAAGCAGATGAAGATAATGAAGATGTTTTTGCTGATCTTATTAGCAGTGCCAATGAGATTATCAAAGACGATGATATCAAGAGCTTTTTCGAAAAAGTTCGAGTCGGTAATACGTTTGAAATTAGTGATTTTACGGTTAAGCCGGATAACAAGTTTTATATTTTAGGATTGTCGCCTAATGCTGCAAGAATTTCAGTACGGTTTTTCTTTACCAATACATTTGGTGATTTTATTAAGAATTACGAAAAATATTTTCGCGAATTTGAAATTATCAAACCGGGCTTTGATAACAGAGTAAGTATACCATTATGGCAGATTCTGCAGGAAACTGCTAATAAAAATTCCAAAGATAAAGCAGCTACACCGTTGTTGACAGGTGCTGTTTTACGTAGTATTTTAAGCGGCAAAAAATATCCTGAAGCGTTGTATCAGAGTACAATCTTACGAGCAAAGGCTGATCAGGATAATCCTGATAAAAATATTACTAAAATCAGTAGAATTAAGGCGGCAATCATTAAAGCTTGTTTGATAAGAAATTACAAATATAATGAGGAGGTTGTTACTGTGGCTTTGAATGAAGAATGTAAAAAAGTACCTTATGTGTTAGGAAGATTGTTTGCGGTACTTGAGGACTTGCAGGAAAAAGCTAATCCTGGTATTAATAGTACTATAAAGGATCGCTACTTTAATTCTGCTTGTGCTAATCCTAGCATGACTTTTCCACTGTTGACTAAGCTTGCCAATACGCATTTGAAGAAAATTTCATCACAAAAAGGTACTGTAATCTATTTTGAAAAGTTAATTGGTGAACTTATGAATAAACTTGACGTTGCAGACAATGCGATGCCAGCTCGTTTAAGCTTACCGGAACAAGGTGAATTTGTTCTCGGATATTATCATCAAGTGCAAAAACGCTACGAGAAAAAGGAGGAAAAATAAATGGCTGAAGTAATCAAAAACAGATATGAGTTTACAATTTTGTTCGACGTAGAAAACGGTAATCCGAATGGTGACCCGGATGCAGGCAACATGCCGCGTATTGATCCTGAAACTGGTTATGGCATTGTTACTGATGTTTGCCTGAAACGCAAAATCAGAAATTGTGTCGAGACGATGTGCGAAGATAAAGAAGGCTACAAAATCTATATTAAAGATGGTGTGCCTCTGAATGAAAGCGATAATACTGCATATATTGCGTTTGACACTGATGAAAAGAAAATTAAGGAATTAAAAAAAGATGATCCTGAAATTGATAAGAAAATTTGCCAATTTATGTGCAATAATTTCTTTGATATTCGTACTTTTGGTGCTGTTATGACTACATTCGTAAAGGCTGCTTTGAATTGTGGTCAGGTTCGCGGTCCTGTGCAGTTGGGCTTTGCTCGTAGTATTGATCCGATTGTGACACAAGAAGTTACAATTACCAGAGTTGCTATTACAACTAAAAAGGATGCAGAAAATAAGAGCACAGAAATGGGCCGTAAATATATTGTTCCTTACGCATTATACCGTGTAGATGGTTATATTTCTGCAAATCTTGCACGTAAAGTAACTGGATTTAGTGAAGATGATTTGGCTTTGTTGTGGCAGGCAATTATCAATATGTTTGAATACGATCATTCTGCTGCTCGTGGCAATATGGCTGTACGTGAGCTTATAGTATTTAAGCATGCCACGGAATTGGGTAATGCTCCTGCATATAAGTTGTTTGATACTGTGAGTGTTAAGCGTAAGGAAGGAGTTATTGCTGCTAGAAGCTATAATGATTATGAAGTTGAAGTTGCAGAAAATAAACTCCCTGAAGGTGTAAGCTGTACACGTATGATTTAAGGTGATTTCTTATGTGAGCAATTAGCGTTTGTGTAATTTAGGTTCATGGTGCGAAGTTATATGAAACATAAAATTTAGCTTAGGTTCGCAACTTAAGCTAGAATGGGAAACTATAAGTTTTCTCACATCAAAATAAATTTTTGAGTATTTGAGTTGAGCTAGTTCGCAAAAAATGCTTGATTTAAATGAATAGAGAAGTAATTTGTTTTGATGCTGTCGCTCCCGTGAGGGAGCGTGGATTGAAATACCTCCTTTTTAAAGAATTGTCTTTTTAATTGCCGTCGCTCCCGTGAGGGAGCGTGGATTGAAATCTTGCAAAGTTTCCAATAGCGTTTAGCTTCCAAGTCGCTCCCGTGAGGGAGCGTGGATTGAAATTGAAACTTCTTCTTCTTTTGGTGAAGATTCGTCAAGTCGCTCCCGTGAGGGAGCGTGGATTGAAATGTAACGCGTCCGCTGCGCAGGTAATAATGCTCCGGATGCGTCGCTCCCGTGAGGGAGCGTGGATTGAAATGTAACACCTCCTATAATATTATTAAAGCTGTTAAGTCGCTCCCGTGAGGGAGCGTGGATTGAAATTGTATGCCCGAGTTTAGGCAAAAAGAGCAAAGTGTGGTCGCTCCCGTGAGGGAGCGTGGATTGAAATCCTGATTTGGACATGGAAGAAAGTGCCCCCCCGATGTCGCTCCCGTGAGGGAGCGTGGATTGAAATGTTTTTTGTTGTGTAATGTATTGACATGTAGTGTGGTCGCTCCCGTGAGGGAGCGTGGATTGAAATAGCTATTTCTAATTGCTGTGCTAACTTATCAATTTGTCGCTCCCGTGAGGGAGCGTGGATTGAAATATCATTATCATACATTATTATATAACCTCCTCTCTGTCGCTCCCGTGAGGGAGCGTGGATTGAAATTCAAAAAAATGTAGCAAAATGTAGCCACGCATGATAGTCGCTCCCGTGAGGGAGCGTGGATTGAAATAACAACATATCTGTCCATCACATTGCTCCCCCTGTCGCTCCCGTGAGGGAGCGTGGATTGAAATAATTTATAATATTACGTTGTGCTGCCTCTCTCGCTGTCGCTCCCGTGAGGGAGCGTGGATTGAAATCGGAGTTATACCAAGAGCATCATACATACAGGCATTGTCGCTCCCGTGAGGGAGCGTGGATTGAAATAGACTTCTTATTCTCTTCCTCTTCTTCACGTTGTGTCGCTCCCGTGAGGGAGCGTGGATTGAAATTTTTCCAAGTTGCTTGATAAAGGTAAAAAAATTTAGTCGCTCCCGTGAGGGAGCGTGGATTGAAATAGCGAATTTGGTTATGTTATCGGTTTAATTAATGGTCGCTCCCGTGAGGGAGCGTGGATTGAAATGGCCTTATTTTGCTTGTATATACTATACCAAACGGGTCGCTCCCGTGAGGGAGCGTGGATTGAAATGCTTGCTATGCAGGATGACCTTGTTAATTTGCAGGTCGCTCCCGTGAGGGAGCGTGGATTGAAATTTCTTAATGCTTCTACTGCAAAAAATTTTGAAGGTCGCTCCCGTGAGGGAGCGTGGATTGAAATTATCGGTTCACACATGATAGCGCTCATGCGGTCGAGTCGCTCCCGTGAGGGAGCGTGGATTGAAATGCATAGCCGACGACGGGAAGAGTATTGCACTGACAGTCGCTCCCGTGAGGGAGCATGGATTGAAATCTTGATTTCTTGAGTCTATTATAACTCGTGTTGGTCGCTCCCGTGAGGGAGAGTGGATTGAAATTCAACAAGGGCTTTAGTCTGAGCAATAGAATTAGAGTCGCTCCCGTGAGGGAGCGTGGATTGAAATAGCCGCTAACTTAGCATTTTCACGAGCAACATTAGGTCGCTCCCGTGAGGGAGCGTGGATTGAAATCTTGCGTATACAGGGTATCTGCGATACTCAGTCGGTCGCTCCCGTGAGGGAGCGTGGATTGAAATATGGAAAGCACAAAGACAACAACTATTGCTATGGGTCGCTCCCGTGAGGGAGCGTGGATTGAAATCTTGTTAAGTACAGCCTGCTCACCGAGGAACGCAGTCGCTCCCGTGAGGGAGCGTGGATTGAAATTGGCACTCTCACACATGCATTTCCGCTGCCACTGTCGCTCCCGTGAGGGAGCGTGGATTGAAATCGATAATACCGGTTATACCAGGCAGGTCCCGCGCCGTCGCTCCCGTGAGGGAGCGTGGATTGAAATCCTGAACACAGTTTGATTTTCGGTTTTGTAAATGTAAATGTAAATGGCGTATTCTGATGAGCCTAAAGGGAAAGGGGAACTCTTATGGAGTATTGCGAAGACGAATTCTTACAGCTTTCTGGAATTCAGCATTTTTGTTTTTGTCGCAGACAATGGGCATTGATTCATATAGAGAATCAATGGCAGGAAAATGTAAGAACAATTGAAGGTAACATAGTACATGAACGTTGCCATGATGAAAGCATTATAGAAAAACGTGGCAATTTGCTAATTACACGTTCCTTGAACGTTTTTTCAAGAAAGTTAGGCGTTTCGGGACAATGTGATGTTGTAGAGTTTACACAGTCTGAAAATGGCTGCACGCTATATGGACGCGAAGGAATTTGGCAACCCTACCCCATAGAGTATAAGCGTGGAAAGAGCAAGCTGATTGATGCGGACAGATTGCAATTATGTTGTCAAGCTATGTGTTTGGAAGAAATGCTGCATGTGAAAATACCTAAGGGAGCTTTGTTTTATAATGAAACACATCGGCGGGAAGAAATTGATTTTACTATTTCTATGCGTGAAACTGTTGAAGCTATGCTGCGCGAAATGCATAACTATTATAAACAAGGGTATACGCCTAATGTTAAACCGAAAAAAGGCTGTAGCTTATGCTCTTTAAAAGATATTTGCTTACCAATTATATGTAAGAAAACAGATGTAGCAGATTATTATGCAAAATTTTTAAATGAGGATGCATTATGAGACACTTAATGAATACTTTATTTGTGACAAGTGAAGATATTTATTTGTCGCTGGATAATGAGAATGTTGTAATAAATAGGGAAGGTACAGTAGTAAAAAAATTACCATTGCGGATGTTTGAGCAAATTTTATATTTTGGTTATATGGGAGCGAGTCCTGCATTATTGGGAAAGTGTGCTGAATATGGTATAGCCGTATGCTTTTATAAACCTAGCGGAAGATTTTTAGCGAGAGCAATGGGGAACCATAATAGTAATGTGTTGTTACGTAAAGAACAGTATAGAATTTCCGATTCAGAAGAGCTTAGCTGTAAAATAGCGAGGAATTTTATTGTTGGAAAGCTTTATAACTCACACAGTGTTTTAGAACGGGCGAAGCGAGACCATGCTTTGACTGTTGATGTAGCTAATTTAGAACAAGCAAGTCGCGAAATTATGCGTTTGACTAGGTTGTCAAGAAAATGTACAGATTTAGCTGTTCTGCGAGGTTTAGAGGGAGATGCTGCCAGCTTATATTTTGCTCAGTTTAACGAGCTTGTATTGCAAAATAAGGTTTATTTTAGGTTTAAAAACAGAAATAAAAGGCCTCCGACTGATCCTGTAAATGCTTTATTATCCTTTGCATATACTATTTTGGCTAATGATTGTGCTGCAGCACTTGAAGGAGCCGGGCTGGATCCATATATTGGGTTTCTGCATCGTGACAGACCGGGGCGTTTGTCATTAGCTCTTGATTTGATGGAAGAATTTCGCAGCATTACAGCAGACAGGTTTGTGCTTACATTGATTAACAATCGTGTGATTAATGAAAAGTCATTCAATAATCAAGAAAACGGTAGTGTGCTTTTGACGGACGACGGACGCAAAATATTTTTGGAAGCATGGCAGAAGCGCAAGCAAGATATAATTATGCATCCATTTTTGCAAGAGAAAATACCATGGGGCTTAATACCTTTTGTTCAAGCACAGCTTCTAGCCAGATATATACGTGGCGATATTGATGAATATCCAAGTTATTTATGGAAGTGAGGAAAATAGAATGCTGATATTGGTAACCTATGATGTTAATACACAGGATGCGGCTGGCAGGAGAAGACTTAATAAGATTGCCAAAATGTGTTTAAAATATGGGCAAAGAGTGCAGAATTCTGTATTTGAATGCCTGGTAGAACCACATGACTATGTTCTTTTACAAAATGAACTATTGAAAATAGCTGATTTAAACAAGGATAGCCTGCGTTTTTACAATTTGGGTGCTAAATATAATACGAAAATAGAACATTTTGGAACTAAAATGTCATATGATCCCGAAGGCGTTTTAATGTTTTGAATATTCCTTGTCCCTTTTTCCTAAATCTGGACAGCGTCATCTACAACGCCTTTTTCATGCCATTTGAGAAAAACGAATGGGCAGGGGAGCATGTAGGCGAAGCTGTAGCATTGTGGAAGGAAAACAAGGGTGATGGCAGGACAAGGAGTGCGAATATATTTAGGGTATCCTGCTGGATGTGAAGTATCTGATGCAGATAGCCGAAAAGTATTCGGAGATGGATATCAGGCAGCTGGAGGAGCTCATCGAGGAATATTGCAGCGATTATATGATAAAGTAAAAAATACTCAAGGCGTTCTACCGAACTGCGGTAGAACGCCTAATTTTTATCTAACACAATATATTTTTACGCAAACGAAAAGACCTGAGGTCCGCAAGAATAGGGATTTCAGGTCTTTTTTCGTACTATACCGCAAGCAACAAAAAAGCCTCTCCTAGAGGAGAGGTGGAATCGCGAAGCGATGACGGAGAGGGGGAATAATAGCAAGAGTAAAGACAGCAAACCCCTCTCAGTCACCCTGACGGGTGACAGCTCCCCCCAAGGGGAGCCTCTTCTCAACATATACCGCAAGCGGTAATCTGGCCTTCAACAAGTCATCTGCGGATTAAACCACAATTCTTGGGTTAAGTTACAAAACCGCAAGCGGTAATCTGGCCTTCAACCTACCGTACTGTAAAAGTACTGTTTGCAGTACTCAAGTTACAAAACCGCAAGCGGTAATCTGGCCTTCAACCCTGTGGCTCGCACACGGCTCACAGAGCGGGCTTAAAGCCCTACAATGGAAAATCAAAACGCTGTTCATAGCAAAAACAGCAAAAATGCTCACAAGAGCGGTACATTTACGCCTCCGTCAAAAGCAAAACGCGCCTGGCGCAAGCCTTACAGCATTTTGGCAAACCGTTTGCCTCCTGTAATAAATTTACTATAACACATCGAACAGAATTTGACAAGCACTTTCTGCAAATCCGCCTATATTATGCGCATTACAGCACTTATATTTAATATATAAAAAGTATTTGAAAACAAAATTAAAGTTATCAAAAAATTAGCGCAACGCTTGCCGTGGGTGTTTCCTGCGCAGCGCACAGTGCCGGCAAAACGCCTTCACCCTCTTTCTCCCACTATTTCCCATATAATAGTTGATAATTAATTTCAATCGTGATATGATTATATTGGTTCCTAAGGAACTAATAATTGATTATTCTTACAAAAGAATGAAAAAGAGAGGTTTTTTAAATGACGACTGTTGCTGAAAAGTATTTACAAATTGCTAAGCTGGCGAAGGATCCTGCTAATGCAGAGGTTGTTATTGATGGTATTCTGACATTTTTCGGATTGGATTATTTTGACTTGGATCTTGGTGTTGAGTACCTGTATACTACCAAGGTGATTGACTATAAATTCAGAAGCGTGCTGCACAAGGCTGAAGATATGGATGCTATTATGGCATGGTTCAAAGAAAAAGCCGGCGTTACCGATGAGGAAATCGCTGCTGCCGAAGCTAAAGAAAAAGAATACGTTGCAGGTTGCCTGATGCTTGCTAAACAATATCTGGGTATGGGCCACTGCATCAGCGGCAAAACCTATCTGGAGCTGGCTGCTGCCAAAGGCTCTGAAGAAGCAATCGCACAGCTGAAGGACATGGAATATGCACAAGACATGTACGACCTTGGCGAGCATTATCTGGCAATGGGCCATTGCATCTGCTCCAAGACCTACTTTGAGCTGGCTGCTGCCAAAGGCTGCCCGAAGGCTGCTGCTAAGCTGAAGGACATGGAATATGCAGAAGACATGTACAAGCTTGGCGAACAATACCTGGGCATGGGCCACAAAATCTGCTCCAAGACCTACTTTGAATTAGCTGCTGCCAAAGGTTGCCCGAAGGCTGCTGCAAAGCTGAAGGACATCGAATACGCACAAGACATGTACAAGCTGGGCGAGCAATATCTGGCAATGGGCCACAAAATCTGCTCCAAGACCTACTTCGAGCTGGCTGCTGCCAAAGGCTGCCCGGAAGCTGCTGCAAAGTTAGCTGAATACTAAGCATAGTTGATTCTCTAAAATAAGTGTTGGGGTTTTGACCTGATTCAGGTTAAGACTGCCAACACTTTTTTGCTTAAAAGCCCTGCTTTGGCAGCTGAAAAAGCTTTTCTAAAATTTTTTGCAAAAAACACTTGCCAAAACGTTAAACGTATGGTAATATATATAACTGTCAGACACACTGACATTGGCCCGGTGGTTCAGTTGGTTAGAATGCCGCCCTGTCACGGCGGAGGTCGTGGGTTCGAGTCCCATCCGGGTCGCCAATGCGGAAATAGCTCAGTGGTAGAGCACCTCCTTGCCAAGGAGGGGGTCGCGAGTTCGAATCTCGTTTTCCGCTCCATAGGGGCATAGTTCAATGGTAGAGCAACGGTCTCCAAAACCGTCGATCTGGGTTCGAGTCCTAGTGCCCCTGCCATAGCAAATGTAGCCTGAGAGTTCAGCTCTCAGGCTTTTTTGTGCCTGCGTTTAGCAAGATACTACTTTATTAGCAAACAGTTTATGCAAGGCTTTGCCGCTAACCCCTTTGCCCTGCACCTTACCAGCTTTTCTGTAACTTACAGGACAAATTTATTGACAGTAACCCCAAAAAAGCATATAATAAAATAGTTTAGTAATACTGTGAAAGGATGCACTTGACAAGCATCCTTTTTCTTGTCTTTTATGAAGGAGAGAAAAGGAATAATGATTAGAAATGATATTCGTAATATAGCAATTATTGCTCACGTTGACCATGGCAAAACTACCCTGGTTGATGCTATGCTGAAGCAAAGCGGCGTTTTCCGTGCTAACGAGCGCGTGGAAGAACGCGTTATGGACTCCAACGCATTGGAGCGTGAACGTGGTATCACCATTCTGTCTAAAAACACCGCTGTAATGCACAACGGCGTAAAAATCAACATTCTGGACACCCCGGGCCATGCTGACTTCGGCGGCGAGGTTGAACGCGTGCTGACCATGGTTGACGGCGTACTGCTGCTGGTTGATGCTTATGAAGGTCCGATGCCGCAGACCAAATACGTACTGCGTAAAGCATTGGAGCAGCACCTGAAGCCGATTGTTGTAATCAACAAGATTGACCGCCCCGACCAACGTGTTGATGAAGTTATTGACGAGGTTCTGGACCTGTTCATTGAGCTGGATGCAGATGAAGATCAGCTGGAGTTCCCGGTTGTTCTGGCTTCCGCCCGTAACGGTATTGCCAAACTGTCCATGGACGAGGAAAGCAATTCTCTGGAGCCTTTGTTCAAAGTAATTCTGGAAAACATTCCTGCTCCGGATGTTGACGTTAATGCACCGCTGCAGATGCTGGTTAACACCCTGGACTATGATGATTATGTAGGCCGTATTGTTGTAGGCCGTGTAGTTCGTGGTACCATCCACAACGGCGAAAACATCATTCTGATGGACGAAGCAGGCAACCGTAACGGCAAAATCGGCCGTCTGTACACCTACCAGGGCCTGAAGCGTGTAGAAGTGCCTGAGGTTGAAGCAGGTGATATCGTTGCTCTGATCGGTCTGCAGGACGCTAACATCGGCGACACCATCGCTGACAGCGAAAATCCGGAAGCTCTTAAGGGCATCAAGATTGACGAACCTACCCTGTCTATGATTTTCTACGTTAACAACAGTCCGTTTGCCGGCCGTGAAGGTGAATTTGTTACCAGCCGTCATCTGCGTGACCGTCTGTTCAAAGAGGTTAAAACCAACGTTTCCATGCGTGTTACCGAAACCGAAAGCCCGGATGCTTATGAGGTTGCCGGCCGTGGCGAGCTGCATCTGTCCATTTTGATTGAAACCATGCGTCGTGAAGGCTTTGAGCTGCAGGTTGGTAAACCTAAGGTTATTATGCACCGCGATGAAAACGGCAAGCTGATGGAGCCTATGGAAGCATTGACTATCGATGTACCGCAGGACTTCATGGGCGCTGTTATGGAAGGCCTGGGCCTGCGCAAGGCTGAGCTGCAGAACATGACCGAAATGGCAGGCTATCTGCGTATGGAATTCAAGATTCCTGCTCGCGGCCTGATCGGCTTCCGTAACCAGTTCCTCACTGATACTAAAGGTAACGGCATTATGAACCACGTATTTGCCGGTTATGAAGAATATAAGGGTGAAATCCCCGGCCGTACCCGTGGTAGCCTGGTTGCATTTGAAACCGGCGAAACCACTTCCTATGGTATCGGCAACGCTCAGGAGCGCGGCACCATGTTCGTTGTTCCTGCTGAAAAGATTTACGAAGGCCAGCTGGTTGGCGAAAACAGCCGTGAGGACGACATGGATGTTAACCCCTGCAAGAAGAAACATGTCAGCAACATGCGTGCTTCCGGCAGTGACGACGCTATCCGTCTGATTCCGCCTCAGACCTTCTCTCTGGAGCAGGCTCTGGAGCACATCAATGACGATGAGCTGGTTGAGGTTACTCCGAAGAGCATCCGTATGCGTAAGAAGGTTCTGGACCGTCTGGAGCGCGGTAAGATGCGTGGCCGTATGAAGAATGTTCAGGCATAATTTTTGACAATTTGTTAAAAATCTGCTACAATTAATATTACTAAGCAGGACTTTTGCCTATAGGCAGCGAATAATAGTCTAAATAACTGTTTTGGTTTGGAGGCTGATGGCCATGGGTTTAAAAAATACAGCAATGAAATTCTTTTGGTCAGATGGACAGGAAGAGCAGCAGGAGGTATATACCCGTCCGCGTCTGCTGAAATCCGGCCATTTGAATATTATGGTGCGTACGCCTAAATCCTTTGCGGATGTGCGTGAGTATGCAGATTCTCTGATGAACGGCAGTGCTATTATGGTATGCTTTGATGCAGTTGACGAAGCGCTCAGATATCGCATTTTTGATTATCTGAACGGCGTAAGCTACATAGTAAATGCCGATGTGAAAAAAATTAACGATGATTTGCTGCTTTATGCACCTGAACAGGTACAGGTTAATAAGGAAGAGACAAGAGCTTCTTCCAGTGTACGTTCCTGGCTTAGTAAATAATAATTAAAAAGTTAGCCGTTGCTTGTCGCCTTGCGGGGTGGCCAGCAACGGTTTTTTGCATATGGCTATAGTCTGGCAATATTTGCAAATAATAGGCTGGTGTGCTAAAATTATAAGAAATTTATTAATTCCACAGGTAATGCTAAACAGGAAAGAAGAGGTATATATGAGCGAAATGAAAATGAAGAAGAATGGTAAAAAATTAGGTGTTGTCGGTGGCCTTGGCCCTGCCGCTGCTGCAGAGTTTCTGCGTCAGTTTACTATGAGATGCCCGGCAAGCTGCGACCAGGAGCATCCTGTTGTATATATGATCGGTGACTGCGATATCCCGGACCGCGGCACAGCAATTTTCGGCAAGGGGGAATCACCGCTGCCGAAGCTGAAGGCTGATTTGCTGCAGCTGTGCGATATGGGTGCAGATGTGCTTGCTGTTCCCTGCAATACCGCACACTTCTTTATCGACCAGTTCGCTGACGAGCTGCCGGTGCCGCTGCTGCATATCGTTGACGAAACCGTAAAGGCTGCCAAGGAGCTTTCTCCGGAAAAGGGTGCCTGGATGCTGTCCACCAAAGGCACACGTGCTTGCGGACTGTACCAGAAATATGCCGAAAAGCGCGGACTGACTCTGTACATTCCGAATGAGGAGCAGAGCGATAAATCTCAGGAGGTTATCAACTGCGTTAAGGCTAACCAGCTGGCAAAGGCTGGCGCTATTATGAAGGAGCTGGTAGAGGAGCTGTGGGCTGAGCGTGATATCCCTGTAATGACCGCCTGCACCGAGCTGCCGCTTGGCTATGATGCATCCGGACTGCCGCAGGAGCGCAGCGTTTCCAGCATCGGTGCGCTGGCAGATGTCTGCGTGCGCGCGCTTTATGAAGAAGTAAAATAATATCTGAGTACTGCAACCACCTTGGCTTGAGGCTGAGGTGGTTTTTATTTTACTGCGTTTATCCTAGCAGTGTGCTATAATATAAACATACTATCGATATCAACAGCTTTAGAAGCTTCGTTCATGATTTAACAGAGGTAAAACATATGCAAGAATTTTTAATTGTAAAGGGTGCGCGACAGCACAACCTGAAAAATATAACGGTAGAAATACCGCGCAATAAAATGGTAGTTATCACAGGCCTCAGCGGCAGCGGCAAAAGCAGCCTGGCCTTTGATACGATTTACGCCGAAGGCCAGCGCCGCTATGTGGAATCCCTTTCGGCCTACGCCCGCCAGTTCTTGGGACAGATGGACAAGCCTGATGTGGACTACATCGAAGGCCTGAGCCCGGCAATTTCCATCGACCAGAAGACCACGAGCCGCAATCCGCGTTCTACCGTAGGTACGGTAACGGAAATATACGATTACCTGCGTCTTTTGTTCGCACGCGCAGGTGAACCGCACTGCCCTAAATGCGGCAAGCTCATCGAGCAGCAGAGCGTGCAGCAGATAGTCGACAAGGTGCTGGAGCTGCCGCAGGGAAGCCGTTTTATGGTGATGGCACCGCTGGTGCGGGGGCGCAAGGGTGAGCATATGCGTGTGCTCGACGATATGCGGCGTGCAGGCTATGTGCGTATGTTCATCGACGGTGAGGTGCGCACACTGGATGAGTATATCCGCCTGGAGAAAAATAAAAAGCACAGCCTTTCGGTGGTCATCGACCGCTTGGCGGTGCGCGATGGCATCAGGCAGCGCCTGACGGATTCCGTAGAAACGGCACTGAAGCTGGCAGACGGCTTTGCAGAGGTGGCAACGCTGGGTGAAACAACGGAAACGCAGCTTTTCAGCGAGCACTTTGCCTGCAATGACTGCGGCATCAGCCTGCCGGCAATTGAACCGCGCCTGTTTTCCTTTAATAATCCCTTCGGTGCCTGCCCGGACTGCACCGGTCTTGGCATGCATATGGAGTTTGACAAGGCTTTGATTGTGCCTGACGGTGATAAAAGCTTTGCAGAAAGATGCATTGCCTGCTTCAGCAATAATCTGAATTCCTATTTCATGAAGCAGTTGGGCGCAGTTCTTGCTGCCTATGGCTATAGCTATGACACCAAATGGAATGAGCTTTCGCCCGAGATGCAGCAGCTTTTGTGGGACGGTGCCGGTGAGAGCAAGTTTAAGTTTCTGTACGAAAACCTGCAGGGCGAGGTCAAGGAGCACAACACAACCTATGACGGCATTTTGAACGTGCTGCGCCGTCGTTACCGTGAAGCCTTCAGCGATGCTATGCGTCAGGACCTGGAGGAGTTTATGACGAGCACTCCCTGCGCGGCCTGCCATGGCAGCCGCTTGAAGCCGGAGGCTCTGGCAATTCTTATCGGCGGTAAAAATATCTGCGAGGTTACGGCACTGACGGTGCGCGACTGCCTGCAGTTCTTTACAAAGCTTGTGCTGACGCCGAAGCAGCAAATAATTGCGCATCAGGTGCTGAAGGAGATTATGGCACGCCTGCAGTTCCTCAATGACGTAGGCCTTGATTACCTGACGCTCGACAGAAGCGCCGGTACGCTCAGTGGCGGCGAAGCGCAGCGCATACGTCTGGCAACGCAGATAGGCAGCGGTCTGACAGGCGTGCTGTATATCCTCGACGAACCTAGCATCGGCCTGCACCAGCGCGACAACGGCAAGCTGCTGGAAACGCTCAAGCATCTGCGTGATTTGGGTAATACGCTGATTGTCGTTGAGCATGACGAGGAAACGATGTATGCTGCCGACCAGATTATCGACATCGGTCCGGGAGCAGGCGAGCATGGCGGTGAAGTAGTGGCACAGGGTACGGTGGAAGAAATTAAGCAGGTGCCTGCATCCGTTACCGGTACCTATCTTAGCGGCCGCAAATTTATCCCGGTTCCCAAGCATCGCCGCGAGTGCGATGGCAGGATGCTGACGATTCACGGTGCCCGCGCCAACAATCTCAAAAATATTGATGTCAGCATTCCGCTCGGAGTCTTTACCGTGGTAACAGGCGTGAGCGGCAGCGGCAAATCCACATTGATAAATGATATTCTCTACAACTCCCTGGCTGCCAAGCTCAACGGTGCACGCTTGCGTGCTTCCGAGCATGACAGCATCGAGGGCATAGAATATACGGATAAGGTCATTAACATCGACCAGTCCCCAATCGGACGCACACCGCGCTCCAATCCCGCAACCTATACCGGCGTCTTTGATTTTATCCGTGAGCTCTTCAGCCAGACCAACGAGGCCAAGCTGCGAGGCTATAAGGCAGGACGCTTCAGCTTTAACGTGAAGGGAGGACGCTGCGAGGCCTGCAAGGGCGATGGTATGAATAAGATAGAAATGAACTTCCTGCCGGACGTTTACGTTCCCTGCGAGGTTTGCCACGGTGCACGCTACAACCGCGATACGCTGGAGGTGCATTACAAGGGCAAATCCATCGCGGAGGTTCTTGATATGACGGTAAGCGAGGCCTGCGAGTTCTTCAAGAACCAGCCGCGCATTTACCGCAAGCTGGCAGTGCTGGAGGATGTAGGCCTTGGCTACATTCATCTGGGACAGGCAGCGACGACGCTAAGCGGCGGCGAAGCGCAGCGCGTTAAACTGGCAACGGAGCTTTCGCGCCGCAGTACTGGACGCACTGTGTATATCCTGGACGAGCCTACGACAGGCCTGCATATTGCGGATGTCCACAAGCTGCTGGATGTGCTGCAGCGTCTTGTAGAAGGCGGTGACAGCGTTATCGTCATCGAGCATAATCTGGACGTTATCAAGGTGGCGGATTACATTATCGACCTCGGTCCCGAGGGCGGCGACAAGGGCGGTACCTTGGTGGCCAGTGGTACGCCGGAGGAGGTAGCGAAGGTCAAAAAATCCTACACCGGACAGTACATAAAGCAGGAGCTGGCTAAGGCGAAAAAGAACGGGTGGTACGTATGACAGAATTAGCCGCAGGCTTTAGCGATAATATAAAAAATGCTCTGGCAGTGCTGCCGGAAAAGCCTGGCGTTTACCTGATGCATGATGCCTCCGGCAAGGTTATCTATGTCGGCAAGGCCGTTGTGCTGAAAAACCGTGTGCGCAGCTATTTCCGTAATCTGGCCAGCCATACGCCGAAGGTAAAGGCGATGGTGGCGAAAATAGCGGAGATTGAAACGATTGTTACCTCCAGCGAGGTAGAAGCGCTGATTTTAGAGTGTAATTTGATCAAAAAATATCGCCCGCGTTACAACATCAGCCTGAAGGATGACAAAACCTATCCCTATCTTAAGGTTACGCTGCAGGAGGATTTTCCGCGTTTATATGTTACGCGCAGACATCTGCGTGACGGCGCACGTTATTACGGACCGTACGCTGACGCCGGCGCTATGCATGCCACGGTAAAGCTGTTGCGCAGCATGTTCCCTCTGCGCACCTGCCGCAAAATGAATCCGGACCGACCATGTCTGAACTACCATATTAAGCGCTGCCTTGCGCCCTGCGCCGGTTACATCAGCAAGGCGGATTATCATAAGATGATTAAATCCGTCTGCATGGTGCTGGACGGACGCACGACGGAGCTGGAGCGCGATTTGAAGCAGCAGATGCAGGAGGCAGCGGATAATTATGCCTTTGAGGAGGCTGCCAGACTGCGCGACCAGCTGCAGGCTGTGGCACGTTTGAATGAAGCGCAGAAGGCTGTTACCAATAACGGCGGTGATATGGATATCTTCGGCCTGGGGCAGGATATGACGGGACTGTGCGTGCAGTTGTTCTTCGTGCGCAAGGGCAAGCTCATCGGCAGAGATAACTTCTTTATGCCCGACGGCGGCGATTCGCCACAGGAGGTTATGACAGCCTTCGTTAAGCAGTATTATAACGAGGCAACCTTTATTCCCAAGGAAGTGGTGCTGCCGTATTTGCCCGAGGAGGAAGAAAAACAGCTTATTGAAACGTGGCTGGCGGACAAGGCGCAGCGACGGGTGGAGCTGCTGCTGCCACAGCGCGGCGTGAAAAAGGATTTGCTGAAGCTGGCAAATGAAAATGCCGTCAAGCTGCTGAACGAACGCTTGCGTAAGGGCAGCCTATCGCTGAAAAATGACCTGCAGGCAGCCGAAGAGCTGCAGCAGGCCTTGGGCTTGGAGCATCCTTTAGAGCGCATGGACTGCTTCGATATCAGCCATACGCAGGGCAGCGAAACCGTTGCCTCCATGGTTGTGTTCCGCAACGGCACCAGCAGTAAAAAAGACTACCGCAGGTATAAAATCGTTTCGGCAGAAGGCAAGCCTGATGATTTCAAATCCATGCAGGAGGTTGTCTACCGCCGTTACCGGGATTATGAGGATTTGCCTAGCCTGGTGGTTATCGACGGCGGCAAGGGTCAGCTGAGCTCGGCGCTGGAGGTTATCCGCGGCTTGGGCCTTGATGATTTGCCGGTAGTAGGTCTGGCCAAGCGCGAGGAGGAAATCTTTAAGCCGCACCAAAGCGAAAGCATCATGCTGGACCGCGATGGCGCTGCGCTGCACCTCATCCAGCGCATCCGCGACGAGGCGCACCGCTTTGCTATTACCTACCACCGCAAGCTGCGCGGTAAGCGTAATCTTGTTTCCGTGCTCGACCATGTGGAGGGCATCGGCCCCAAGCGTCGCCAGGAGCTGTGGAAGGCCTTCAAAACGCTGGACGCTATGCGGGCAGCCAGCGTCGAAGAGCTGGCTGCGGTAGAGGGCATGAACCATGCGGCGGCGCAGACGCTGTACGATTTCTTCCGTTTGGATTTGCCGGAAAAGCAGCAGGCGCTGCAGTAAAAGGTTCACAGCTATTTTGCAGAATATCCTCGCATACTATGCTATAATAATTATAGGTCAAAAATAATAATTATTATGTAGCTCGCGCTTAGCTTTTCTTAAAAGCGCAGGCTATGGCAAGAGGAGGACGAAGCTTATGGCAAAATGGGTATGTGACGTTTGTGGTTATGTGTATGATCCTGAGGTTGGCGATCCCGATAACGGAGTTGCAGCAGGCACTGCCTGGGAAGATGTACCGGAAGAGTGGGTTTGCCCTCTTTGCGGCGTAGGCAAGGACCAATTCTCGGAAATGTAAAATTTAAGAGTAGATAGCAAACGAGGTTGGGATAAAACCTAACCTTAAAAGAAAAACCAGTGGAGCTTTACCGTCAGGTAAATTTCCACTGGTTTTTTAGTGCAAAAAATTAAAAAATACTTAACTCTAGCGATTCTTTAATTTGTCGAAGTTGGGTTGCCTCAACTTCTTTGATGTTACTTATCAATTATAAAGATTATTGTATTTCTCGTAGACAGAATGCAGAAGCTCTTTACTTTCCTCTTCAGAATAAACCATGCTGCTTTCCGGCAGGTAAACTAGAAAATCATGGAATGCATGCACCAAGCTCAATTCCTGCAGATGGAAGATATACTGTCCTTTATTGTGACTGAAGTAATATATAATAATATTTTGTTCGCTTGGCGCGCAAATGCAGATGGGAGAAGGTACGGAGAGCTTTTCGCTACGCACAATCCTTGGCGTGAAGGTGCCATCATCAACGCTGTTGATAATATTCTTTAAAAGCTCCAGGCGCTGCGGCGGCGTCAGGTAGGTGTACATGAAATCAGGGATTTCTGTTACGCGTCCTGTTTCCATAAAGAGGTTTAAGCCTTCAAGCGTAAAGGAAATACTGTGAGAGCTGTATTTTGAGCGGATTTTAGCAAAGTAATCGGCAATAACTCCCTGCATTTCTGGCGGGATAATGTCAGTGTTCAATCTATCCATGAGGATACTTTCCGGGCAGAAGCTGGGGAAGCAAGGCTGGTAGAAAAGCTCATGCACTTCTTCAGCGTTTATTTCCTCATCGCTGAGGAAGGTAGATTGCAAATATTCCTCCGGAGTAGGATGGAAGGTGTGGCAGATAGGATTGGCAACACTGAGGCTTTTTTGAAAGGTGTTACCGGTGAGTGCTACCATATCCTGCGAATTGCAAAGCACAGCCTTATCCTGTTCATAGGACACTGCCAGCATGAAATCACTGGTGATAATCTTGAACGGCAGCATGCTGGTGTTGTTGAACAGTGTATCAACATTATCATAAACATAGTAAGGATGGAAAACTTCACATTGGAATAAAATTGGCACAAGCTTTTGCAGGATATTCAGATTGTAGGTTGTGCCTTTATGTCCTTCGTTTTTATCAAAAACGATAATTGCTTCCACAAGCGTATTGTTGCGGTTAAAATCAATGGAAGTAAGACAATCGAAAACATACTGATATTCAGGCTGCACCATGAGTTTGATGTGGCCTGATTTTTTATTGGCTTCAATTTCCAAAAGCGCCTTCAAAATGCGATTGATATTAGCCTGACCGTTGATAGTTTTTAATTGTTCCTGCATATCGAGCATATCCTGTACGCCTGTGGGAATCACAAGCTCGTCGGCAGAATTCATATCGTAAAAACCGGAGATGATTTTGCTGACGTGCTCACGACGGAAAAAGTTTTCTTCTCCCATATGTGATATATGATAGGCGCGCAGTAATTCTGCTGTTTCACTGGGGTTGAGCATCATGGCTTTGGCAATAGCAGTTACGTCTGCAACATTCGCAGGCATACGCTTACCAACCTTCATGTGCTGTATCATTGTTCTATCTACACCACTAATTTTTGAGATAGTGTAAATTGTTGTATTTTTGGTTTCTAGATACTTTTTGAGCGTATCTGCAAATAATGTCATAAGCAAAACCCTCCCTAAAAATAGTTCATCGTCAATATATATATTATAGATGAATTTGTGACAATAATAAAGTCTTGAATATGCAAAAAGCCTGTCACAAAAGTTGTCACATGTGTCAGATGTATGTCAATTTGGTTAAAATTAAGAGTATGATGGAAGTTTTATAATGATATAAAAGAGGATTGATAAGAGATACCCCTATATGGCGATGCTTTGTGAAATAAAAGACAAGTACTTTGGAAAAACGCTATTGTGTAGTGGGGGGGGTAAAATGGGTATTAGAAGTATACATCGGAGAGCGTTTCGGTTTTGTATGTAACGCAGATTGTAGAGCTAGGATATACTTTAATGGTTCTTTTCATAAAACATGGCGAAATGAATGTGGAGGCAATTTGACTATTGACCGTACTGAGCTTAAGTTGATTAGGAGGGAAGAGTCATGAAATTTGGTAATTCATCAAATAGATATTGGCTTTTCGAACGCTAATCGCTGTGTGTCCCACATTATAATGACATAGCATCATCTTCGCATACTAAGCGGAGTATTCATAGGTGAAAGTCTCATTCTGAAAAGTGTTATTGGTTCTCCTAAATTTTATAAGATTACGAATTAAAGTAATTAGGCAAATCAAATTAATAGGTTTGATAAATTGAAGCTTATATTCATGGTGATGATTGCGAGGTATTATCATGCTTAAAGAACTCTTTTATTATAGAAAAATTTCCGTTGGTTTCATGCTCTTACTTTTTATGGGAATTAGCTTTATCTCAGGATTAACCAGTTTTGATTTTTGGCATAGTCCATTTGGAGCATTAGTGAATAATTTTTTTGATATTATCGTATGGATTGTACTAACTTTTGGACTTTGGGCTTATTGCGATAATTACCGTGATATAAAAATTAAAATTTGGGATGACATATATGAAACCAATATAGTTTTTTATAAGTCGTTCTTTTATGCAACTGTTTTCTTTGCTATTAATATAGGGATTTATTTAATCGTAAATTATGCTGGCTATAAATTAAATATATTTTTGATACCTATGTGTATTATGTTTTTAGCAGCTCCTATTTTTTGGCTTAAAGTGATATGGAATTTAAATGCTTGGATTATTAATAAGATTATACCTGGTTTTCTTATGTATAAGGCAGTCAGTAACATAAATAAAAATACAAGAAACGGTAATTGGGGGATAGGGAGAGCAGTTGCTGAAATTATAGCTGTTGATGTTGTTAGTGACGCTTTGCATATACAAACTAATTTTAATGGATTGCTGGAACCACAGGATAAAGTAGAGATACCCGTATTTTTCCCGAGCGATGGTAATGGGATTGATACATTAATAGCATTAGAAGAAAAATACAAAAAATGGATACATGCAATTGTAGGAATAATTTTTTCTATCTTTTTAATTATAGGTTGTATAAATTCATTTAATACTATGAGAGTTATTAATGCTGCAGAGAACAAAGTATTTTTAACTCAATTGCAGAGTTTTGATAATATTGATAATAATGCAGATTGGGAATATATTTGCACAGTTGATGGAAAAACGGAATATTATCTTGATAAAAACGCATTGGCGCTTGATAATAACACAAATATAGTTAATGTTGTAATAAAAAGAGCTGATGGTAAAGATAAAAAAGGATATTATTTGTTTGATTTTCAGTATCCTGTTTCTGTTAATCAATTCGCTTATGTTGATATAAATATGGAAGGAGAAAAGGTAGAGGAAGACTATTATAAAACGAAAAATATTCCTAAGGGAAGTCCTGTTGATGTTATTTACCAGCATATTGGTACTAAACTACATCTGACAGATGTTTCTAAAAGCAAAGTTAGTTTTGAACAAGGTATGTTGAACAAATTAAATAGAGAAACTAAAAATGAAGTAATAGCAAAACAAACGCAATATGCAGATTATACGGGTGCAGATAGAAAGCTGGAAGTAGGAACGAAGTGTATTCTTAATGCAAACAACGTTACTTTTAATAATATTACAAATAATATCCATAGAACTTTTAATGCTAGTGACAATGAGAGGTTAGCTACTATATTTACTGTAAAATTGGTAAATGAATATCCTTTTAATGCGGTAGCTACTTTAGTAAAGCCTATTACAGGTACAGATATCCAAGATGGTAAAGATATACATGTAAAATTTGCTGTCGGTGACAAGATTATAGTAAATCATAGAAGTTTGTCACGTACCGAAGGTATAACTGATGATTATTTTTGCTCGTTAAAAAAAGATGGTAAAAGCTATGGCATGGTGTTAAAACAAGACTATTTTAAGATTTCTCATGAGCAACAAGCTTATTCTTACATTGTTTATTCTGATAACAGTAATTTTAACAATATGGTTGTAGAAGGAAAGTATTTGACACCTATTAAAAAATAGACTGAATACATAGCAGATGAAGGTATTTTTGTGAGTACTATGTTAGGAAAATAAGAGGATAGAAAGCTATTGGGTGATGATAGGAACGCATCTTAAAAATATTAATATGAATAGTATGGGTAATGGTTTTAGCTTGAAACGTGACTGCTATTAGTATTACGATACAATTCTTATATCAATTTAGTAGAGAGGATGATATTAATGC
>NZ_CABQHJ010000013.1:0-63639 GCF_902463975.1 uncultured Phascolarctobacterium sp. | reverse complement strand
GATGGTGCCGATATTCAGATGCGGTTTAGTTCTTTCATATTTAGCTTTTGCCATTGTGAATTTCCTCCTTAAGGTTGTTTGTTAAAACTAGGCTTAGTTGGTGCCTTTGTTTTTAGCAATAATTGCCTCAGCAATGTTTCTGGGAACGTCTTCGTAGTGGTCTACTTCCATGGAGTAGTTACCACGGCCTTGGGTTTTGCTGCGCAGGTCGGTAGCATAACCGAACATCTCAGCCAGCGGAACGAATGCATTGATTACTTGTGCACCGTTACGAGCTTCCATGCCTTCGATGCGGCCACGGCGGGAGTTAACGTCGCCGATTACGTCGCCCATATATTCTTCAGGAACAGTAATTTCTACTTTCATGTAAGGCTCAAGGATAACCGGGTTAGCTTTTTCAGCACCGGACTTGAAGCCCATAGAACCGGCAATCTTAAATGCCATTTCAGAAGAATCGACTTCATGGTAAGAACCATCATAAACAGTAACTGCGATATCAACCATCGGATAACCGGCAACTACGCCGTTTTCCATAGCTTCTTTAACGCCTGCTTCGATAGGAGCGATGTATTCCTTAGGAATAGCGCCGCCAACAACTTTGTTTTCAAACAGGAAGCCTTCGCCAGGTTCACGCGGGGTGATTTCCAGCCAGCAATGACCATATTGGCCTTTACCACCGGACTGACGAACAAATTTACCTTCAGATTTAACAGCTTTGCGAATGGTTTCGCGGTAAGCAACCTGCGGGTTACCAACAGTACAACCTACTTTGAATTCGCGCAGCAGACGGTCAACAATGATGTCCAGGTGAAGCTCGCCCATACCGGAAATAATGGTTTGGGAAGTTTCAGGATCAGTGTGAACACGGAAGGTCGGATCTTCTTCTGCCAGTTTTTGCAGAGCAATGCCCATTTTTTCCTGGTCAGCTTTAGTTTTAGGTTCAACTGCAACGGAGATTACAGGATCAGGGAATACCATAGATTCGAGGATGATCTCGTTTTTCTCATCGCAGAGAGTATCACCGGTAGTGGTGTCTTTCAGACCTACAGCAGCTGCGATATCACCGGAGTAAACTTGTTCAATTTCTTCACGGTGGTTAGCATGCATTTGCAGGATACGACCGATACGCTCACGTTTACCTTTAGTGGAGTTATATACATAAGAACCAGCAGTCAAGGTACCGGAGTATACACGGAAGAATGCCAGCTTACCAACGAACGGGTCGGTAGCAATCTTGAATGCCAGTGCGGAGAACGGAGCTTCGTCGCTGGACGGACGCTCGTCTTCTTCGCCGGTTTCAGGGTTTACACCTTTGATGTTAGGAACATCTGTCGGTGCAGGCATGAATTGGATTACAGCGTCCAGCATCGGTTGAACGCCTTTGTTTTTGTAGGAAGAACCGCAGCAAACCGGAGTCATTTTGCAAGCGATAGTTGCTTTACGGATACCAGCGATGATTTCTTCTTCGGTCAGCTCTTCGCCTTCCAGATATTTCATCATCAGCTCGTCATCGGATTCAGCAACTGCTTCAACCAATGCCGCACGGTATTCGTCAGCTTTCTCTTTCATGTCAGCCGGGATTTCTACGAACTCTTCTTCTTTACCGAGTGCATCATCATAAACGATTGCTCTCATTTTGATCAGGTCGATCATGCCCTGGAAAGTATCTTCAAAGCCGATAGGCAGTTGAATAGGTACTGCATTGGCATTCAGACGAGTCTTCATCATGTCAATTACACGATAGAAGTCTGCACCGGTAATATCCATTTTATTTACATATGCCATACGGGGTACATGGTATTTGTCAGCCTGACGCCATACGGTTTCGGACTGAGGCTCAACACCACCCTTAGCACAGAAAACTGCAACGGAGCCATCAAGTACACGCAGGGAACGTTCAACTTCTACAGTGAAGTCAACGTGGCCCGGGGTATCAATGATGTTGATACGATGTTTATCGAATTGGTGCTCGGAACCTTCCCAGTAGCAGGTGGTTGCAGCAGAGGTGATGGTAATACCACGCTCTTGTTCCTGAACCATCCAGTCCATGGTAGCAGCACCTTCATGGGTTTCACCAATCTTATGTACTCTGCCGGTATAGAACAGAATACGTTCGGTGGTGGTGGTTTTACCAGCATCGATGTGAGCCATGATGCCGATATTTCTAGTTCTCTCAAGCGGAATTAATCTGCCCACTTCTTTATCCTCCTCAAATTAACTGAGACAGGTCATTACCAGCGGTAATGAGCAAATGCTTTGTTTGCTTCTGCCATCTTGTGGGTATCTTCGCGTTTCTTAACAGCTGCGCCAGTGCCATTGGAAGCGTCCATGATCTCACCAGCTACACGCTCGTACATGGTGCGCTCACCACGCAGACGAGAGTAGTTTACCAGCCAACGGATACCCAGGGTGGTTTTGCGGTCAGCACGTACTTCAACAGGTACTTGGTAGTTTGCACCACCAACACGACGGGCACGAACTTCCAGCAGCGGCATTACGTTCTGCATAGCAGCATCGAACACTTCCAAAGGATCTTTGCCAGTCTTTGCACGAACCAGGTCGAATGCATCGTATACAATACGTTCTGCAACGCCTTTTTTGCCGTCGAGCATAATTTTATTGATAAATCTAGTTAAAAGCTTAGAACCGTACACCGGATCCGGCAGTACGTCTCTTTTAGTTACAGGGCCTTTTCTCGGCATGTGTTTCCCTCCTTAGGATTAAATCATTCTTAATGTTTTCTTGAAATTATTTCTTTGCTTTAGCACGTTTTGCACCGTACTTGGAGCGAGATTGGTTGCGGTTAGCAACGCCTGCAGTATCAAGAGCACCACGAATGATATGGTAACGCACACCAGGAAGGTCCTTGACTCTTCCGCCTCTGATCAGAACAACACTGTGTTCCTGAAGATTATGGCCGATACCCGGGATATAAGCAGTAACTTCGATGCCGTTGGTCAAACGTACACGAGCTACTTTACGAAGTGCAGAGTTAGGTTTCTTCGGGGTAGTGGTGTAAACACGAGTGCAGACGCCACGTTTTTGCGGGCATTCTTTCAATGCCGGTGCAGTAGATTTGCTTTTCAGAACCTCTCTACCTTTGCGAACCAATTGGTTAATTGTAGGCATATCGGCACCTCCTTTCCAAACAATTAGATTTTAATGATTATAAAAACTCGGCTCACGCCAAGCCCTTATCGGCTTTAAGTATCGCAGCCGCTGCTGCTTTGACGTTTATGCCGCAGGCTCTGCCGATTTCCAGCATCGTTTCTGTGTTTTCAACCGGTACTGAATTTTCCCGACACAGTTGCATCAGCCTGCCGGTAACTCTCTCGTCCGCATCACTTGCGATATAGACGACAGCGGCAACTTGTCTTGCTACAGCTTTTTCTGTCTGCTTAACGCCTACAGTATGCTTTTCAGCTTGCTTTAAAGCTTCAAGTGCCATCATGTTACCTCCTTCATCGAGCGCATAGCTCTCCCGCGATACTTGTATATTGTAACATCTCATACACAAGCTGTCAACACTTTTTAGCAACTTTTTTAAAAAATTAGCAGCGCTTTCTGCCGTGTTAATGCGCTTCTTTCTTTACACGCAGCCAAGTGTTTCATTGACTGTTTCTTCATACATAAAGTACACCTAAGGAGTACTTTTTCAACAGAGCATTCACCTTAAATATCGCATAAAAAAAGAGCTGTCAACACTTCTGACAGCTCATATGCATATTATTTTGCAACGCCCGGGAAGGAAGAAACGTATTTGATTTTTATATCTGGAAAACTATCAACAAACTGTACTCTGAAATCTTCACCGTACTCAACAAATTGCCACTCGCCTATATTATTGGGAAAGCTTTGGACAACCTTTACCTTAAGATCCGGGAAGCTGTCGACAATTTTTACCTTAATATCGGGAAAGCTGTCAACAATTTTCACTTTACCGCACAGCTTGATATTTTTATAATAGCCTGCGCTGTTGATAGGAGTGGCAGCTCCTGCGATACATGGAAATGCAGCAACCAGCAGCAGACCTAAGCAAAGAGCAGTTTTTTTCAGCATTTTTCTTCCCCCTTTCGTTAAGGACGTTTTTATTTTACGTAAAATACACGGTTTGCTTTACGCGGAGCAGCCTGAGGCACAGGTCCGTCAGTATAACCGAGGATGCAGTGGCCTACACCTTCATACGCTCCCTCAATGCCCCATTCCTTCAGCAGCTGTTTGCCTTCTTCGGAAGCAAACTCTTCCTTGGCACGGTTAATCCAACAGCTGCCAAGGCCTACAGTATGAGCTGCCTGCATCAGGTTACCCATGATAAGGCTTGCGTCATAAATAGCATTCTTGTTGCTCTTCGGCGCCAGCACAATCAAAACAACTGGCGCACCATAAAACGTATCACTCTTCGTGCCCATGATAGCACTGTTCATCTTCGACAGCTTGTCGCGCACCTCTTTATTCGTAACCGCAACAATAATCGAATCCTGCTCGCCATGACCGCTGGCAGCATAAAGGCCGGCTTCAATAACCTGGTCAATCAACTCCTGCGGCACCATGTCTGCCTTATATTTGCGGACGCTTCTGCGTTCCTTTAAAGCCTGTAATTCTGCATTCATTATATGTCAGCTCCTTATCATCAATTATTTTTTGATATTACGCTATATTATTTTTATTCTTGCCTGCGGCATTATTATCCTGCTTGAGAATGCAACAAAAATGTTAATTTCTCTGCAGCCTTACTTATACAGCAGATAAGGCTTTACCTGCTGCTCAAAGGCCGCGCACTCCTGATGCCAGCGCGCAAAAGCTGTTTTTGGCGCTTCACCTTCACGCAAGCTGCTTTCGCCCAAAGCTATATCAAGCTTATAGCCTTTACTGCCATAGCCACGCTCCAGCGTTTTAATCTGCTCAGGATATAGGCTTTTAAATGTAGAAAACAAAATATAATCCAGCTCAGGCAGATTAACTCTGCGTACATCAGTAAGATAAATTTCAACACCCTGCACCAGCTCATCTTGATAAGCGCCATAGCGCGGTGTAAAGCGCGCTGCTCTAAAAGCCACGCCTGCAAGCTGCTTTTCATCTAATGATGCCTTTACGGCATCCGCATCAGCAAAGGGTGCTCCCACAAAGTAAAATGGCTTAGCTGTGCCAACACCTACAGATAAATTGCTGTCACCGCACACACCGGTAACACCATATAGCAACGCTGTTTCTGCCGTAGGAATCAGCGGAGATGTCTGTACCCATGGCAGGCCTGTATCCTGCCACAGCTCTCTGCGTGACCATCCCTTCATAGGCACCACCGCCAGCTCACAGCCGATATGCTGCGTAGCGTTGATATAGCTTGCAAATTCACCTATAGTAAGACCATGACGCAACGGCAGCTCGTAAAGCCCGATAAAAGTTTTATATTCCGGCTTGAGAACCGGTCCCTGCATAGCACCGCCTAAAGGATTAGGGCGGTCCAAAACAACAACCTGCTTTTTCGCTTTGGCGCATTCTTCCATTATATAAGCAAGCGAAGAAAAATATGTATAGTGACGAATGCCGACATCCTGAATATCAACCACCATGGTGTCAATCTCATCCAGCATTTTTGCCGTAGGCCTGCGATTTTCTCCATACAGGCTGTGTACAGGTATATCCTTATAGGTGTGACTCTCAAAGGTTTCGCCTGCCGCCACAGCGCCGAACAATCCATGCTCAGGCACAAACAGTGCCGTCAGATTATAGCTCTTCTGCAGCAGCTCTGTGCTGCTGCGAAGCTTGCTGTCCACGCCGGACTGATTGGTAAACAGTCCCAGTCTTTTTCCGGCAAGCAGCTGCTTAGCAAACGGCTCATCAATGCGTTCAATACCTAATACAACTCTTTTTTCCCTGCCTGACGCAAAACCATTTGCCGCAAACAGCACTATCAATAAACTGCATAATATGCATATCAACTTTTTCATTAAACCCCTCCCAAAAATAATTCTAAGTATATTTTAGCACATTTGCTGTTTTCGTGACGGCAAAGTAACTGTACTTCCGAAAGAGAAAAAACAGACAGACCTGTCGCATAAGTTCTGCCTGTTTTTCCAAAGTTATTTTAAATTAATATATCAGAGCTTCTCGTCATATTCAGCCTGTTTAAAGCCAACCAACACACCGCCGTCATAAATTACCAACGGACGTTTAACAAGCATACCATCGCTTGCAAGCAGCTCCAGCTGCTCGTCCTCGCTCATTGTCGGCAGCTTATCCTTCAGTCCCAGCTGCTTATACAAAATGCCGCTGGTGTTGAAGAAGCGTTTCAGCGGCAAGCCGCTGGCTGTATACCATGTACGCAGCTCGTCAACCGTCGGATTGTCAGTCTTGATATCACGCACAGTAAAGCTCAGGCCTTTAGCCTGCAGATACTGCTCTGCCTTCTTGCAGGTAGAGCACTTAGGATAGCAAACAAATAACATCTTTATACCTCCTTACTGTAGCTGCTGCAGCAGGTAATCCTCTGCCGCCTTCAGCTGAACATCAACGGTAGCGTCATCTGGCAACTCCACCTTCACATCAGGCTCAATGCCTACATTATGAATAGAAACGCCGGACGGAGTATAATATTTAGCCACCGTAATTTTTACTGCAGTATTATTGTCCAGGCGATATACAGACTGTACACTGCCCTTGCCAAAGGTTTTTACACCAAACAGTTTACCACTCTTGGTATCCTTAATGGCACCGGCAACAATTTCGGACGCGCTGGCACTGCCATGGTCGACAAGCACAGCCAAAGGATATTTCACCTTTTCCAGACTTGATGTTTCTTCAAATTTGTTGCCGTTTTTATCTATAACAGAAACAATAGGCCCTTTAGGCACTAGCATTCCGGCAACATCAACACCTGCATCCAAAATACCGCCAGGATTTTCGCGCAAATCAAGCACTAAGGCCTGCATGCCCTGCTTTTCCAGCTCAGCATATTTTTTGGCAAAGTCATCACCAGTGTTTTCATTAAATATAGCAATTCTTATATAACCGATTTTGGTATTCGCCAGCATTTGTCCTGCAACAGAAGGATTTTTGATTTCAGCTCGTACTACATTTACCTTACGCAGCTTTCCCTCTTTATCCTTGAGCTCCAGCGTAACTGTTGTTCCGTATTTTCCGCGGATTTTATTGGCTACCTGCTCCATATTCATCTCACGCGTAGACTTGTCATCAATAGCAGTAATAATATCACCGCTCTTAATGCCTGCCTTCGCACCTGGGTTATCCTCTAAAGCAGAAATAACCACATAGTCATTACCGCGCTTACCAAAAACAATACCAATGCCGCCAAAACTGCCAACTGTCATTTCGCTCAGCTGCTGAAAATCCTTCTTGTTCAGATAAACTGTATAAGGATCACCAACAGACTCTACCATGCCTTTAAGTGCACCATCGAACAGTTGGTGATTGTCAACCTCGCCGTTATAATTGCGCTTCAAAAGCTTCATAGTGCGCAAAAAGCGCACTGATTCCGAAACACTGCCAGTCAACCTGTTTAACAGCACAGCTTCAGTTCCTACGATTGCTGCAGTAGTCAACACCGCTGTCAGCAGGCAGCAGGCTGTAAGCTGCCATCTTCTTTTTCCAAACAATTCTATTGCCTCCGTTTTCTGTCTATCATGGCAAATAATTTAACGGCTCTGTAAGCTCACCATGCAGACGCACCTCAAAATGACAGTGCGGACCGGTAGAATAACCGGTACTGCCTGCATAAGCAACAACTGTGCCCTTGCTTACATATTGCCCCTCACCAACATTTAACGCCGAATTATGTGCATACAGAGTTACAAGACCGCCGCCATGGTCAATCATTATGCAGTTGCCGTAGCCTCCGAGCCAGCCGCTGTAAACTACAGTGCCGCTGTCAGCAGCATGAATCGGCGTTCCCGAATCAACCGCAATATCCATGCCGCTATGATACTTGGTAGTACCAAAAATCGGATGTGTTCTCCAGCCATAATAAGAAGTAATCGGACCATTGCAGGGCCACATAAACTGACCTGTACCGCCTTGTCCGGCAGGTGCACCACCGCCGCCTGCCTCCATATTACGCAGCATAGAAGCGATATTTTCCGAAATAGCCAGCAGACGCTCATATTCCTCCTGGCTGGACTGCTCTTCCTCCTGTGCCTTGTAAAGCATATAGGCACGCTGCTCACGCAGCTTATTGACCTTGGCCTTCTTAGCCTCCAGCTCAGTCTGCGTAGCCTTAATTTCCTTCATTTCTGCTGCCAGCTGCTCCTTACGGCTGTTGATTTCAGCAGCATCCTGCTTCAACTTTTCCAACAGCTCCAGGTCGCGGCTGATGATTTTTTGCAGCAAATACATACGCGAGGAAAAATCACTGAAATCCTTGGCACCCAAAAGCACATCCAGATAATTTATCTGACCGTTGATATAAATATCACGCAGACGCTTGCGGTAAATCAACATCCGCTCCTGCATTTCCTGTTGCTTTTTCTCCAGCTTAGCCTGGTTATCATTTATTTTTCCCTGCAGAGTATCGCTTTTTTTCTGCAGATTATTAGCCTGTGATTGCAGCTCATTCAGGCTGCCCATAACCTCACTCAGCTGTGCGCTGGCGCTTTCAGCCTTCCTGCGCGCCTGCTCCTTGCGCGTCTGCATACGCTCCATTCGCTGGCGCACATCGTTAAGCTCCGCACGCTTATCATCAGCAGTATCAGCAAAGCACAAAGCACCGTAAATTGGCAGCACCGCCAGCCACAGGGCCAACAGCAAGCCACCAAGCTTCTTTTTCTCCATCACATATGCCTCCCTTAAACGCGCAAAAACTTACGCAAGGAGATGTAGCTGCCCAAGGCACCAATCCCAGTACCGGCTGCCAGCAAAAACATTGTTACATAAAACAATAGGGGCGATGTGGGCAGTAACGGCAGAAAGGCCAGAGTAGCATGGATTCTTTCCAACAGCCCGGCGTAAAGGCTGTTAATGCAGACAGATGCAATCACAGCGCCGAAAAAGCCTAAGGTCATTCCTTCCAGCAAAAATGGCCAGCGGATAAACCAGTCGGTTGCACCTACATATTTCATAATGACAACTTCCTTACGGCGGGCAAAAACCGTCAGACGGATAGTATTGGAGATAATAAACAGCGTTGCCATAGCTAAAAATATAACCAGCACAATGCCGCCGAAGCGCAATATTTTGGTCAGAGAAAACAGGTGCTCCACAACCTCCTGACCGAATTTAGCTGTTTCTACCTTAGGCAGCTGTCCGATAGAAGGCGTGATAACCTTGATGCGCTCGGGACTATCCACCTGCACCTCAAAGGAATTGGGGAACGGATTGTCCTTACCCAAACTGTTGAGCAGCTGCTCCTGATCGCCAAGACGCTCCTTGAAGCGTGCCAGAGCCTGCTGCTTGCTTACCGGCGTTACCTTGACTACGCCGGGCATCTTCTTCAGCTTCGCTTCTACTGCTTTCAGCTCCTCCGCAGAGGCATTATCCTGCATATAGACCGACACCTGTACCTGACTTTCCAGATACTGTGCCAAATTGTTGGTGTTGAGAAAAATCAGCAGAAACATTCCCAGCACTAACAGCGAAACCGCTACAGTCGAAATAGAAGCAAAGCTCATAAAGCCGTTACGCCTGATAGATTTATAGGTTTCCTTAACAAAATATTCTTTTGTACTAAAGCTCATAGCCATATACCCCGCTTGCTTCATCACGTACGATATGCCCGTCCTCTATGGCTATAACGCGCTTGCCCATGGCATCAACTATTTCTTTATCGTGAGTTGCCATGACAATCGTAGTTCCTTCAGCATTAATTTCCTTAAAGATTTCCATAATATCCCAGCTTGTTTCCGGGTCCAGGTTACCTGTAGGTTCGTCGGCAATTACCATAATAGGATCGTTGACAATAGCACGGGCAATAGCGATACGCTGCTGCTCGCCACCGCTCAGCTCATTAGGATAAGCATCGGCACGGTGACGCAGGCCGACAAGATCCAATACATTCAACACTCTGCGCTTAATCTTGCGGCGCGGTGTTTCTATTACCTCCATAGCAAAAGCTACGTTTTCATAAACCGTACGGTCCGGAAGCAGGCGGTAATCCTGGAAAATTATGCCCAGCTGACGCCTCATATACGGAATCTCATTGGGTGTCAGCGATAAAATATCCACGCCATTAACAAAAATGCTGCCCGTGGTCGGCAGAACCTCACGGAACAGCATTTTGATAAAGGTAGACTTACCAGCGCCGCTAGGTCCTACAACAAAGACGAATTCGCCTGGTTCAATATGAATATCGACGTTCTGCAAGGCAACAGACCCACCGGGATATACCTTGCTTACATCAGTCATTTTCAGCACTACCTTCAATCTCCTCTCAATTTAATAAATCAAAGGCTTCCTTTGCATTTAAAAAAGCTTTCGCTCTCAATGTATCCAAAAGTCCATGAGCAGCATTGGCAGAAGCCAGCGCCTTGCGCGCAGACGCAACTACCTGCGCAGCCTGCAGTGTTTCCACAGCTCCTGCGCTGATGCCGTTAATGTCTTTAACAAAGCCGTCAATTTTGGGGTCATAGGATACAGCCACAAAAGGCAGCTCCATAACTGCAGCAAAAATCAGCGCATGCAGGCGCATGCCGATAAGCAGATTAAAGTTACCCATCAGCGACAAAAACTGCTCGGTATCACATCCGGTTTCCAAAACAGTACTGTCTGCCTTGCTCCTCATAAAGTGCTGTAATCTGTTGCAGGCAGCCACATCCACAGGATATTGCAGCGGCAGCAGCACAATATGTGCCTTATATTCCTTAGCTAGAATATCCGCAGCCTTAGCCAGCTCCAGCAGGTACTTATCATCCTCCTGCCATTTACGTACACTGATTGCTATCAGCATTTTATTTTCAGGAATATTAAACTGCTGCAGCAATTCGAGTCCTTTTTCCTTACTTTCCTGCGGCAAGGTCAGCACAGAATCGGCTGTAAGCTGCACCTTTTCCGCCGGTACACCGATGCGGCGCAGTTCATACAACGAGTCTTGGTCACGCACGGTTATCAAATCCACCCGGCTGCAGATAAATTTAGTCAGCCTGCGCATAAGTCTGTTATGGATAGGTCCTATACCCTGACCGAAAAGCATGACCTTTTTTTTGAGCAACAGGCCCAAAGCCAAGATAAACAGATAATATAACAGACTACGCTTGCTGGTAACGTCCTGAAGCAGACTGCCACCGCCGCTGAGCAGCAGGTCACAGTCCATCAGGGCAGCAAAAATTTTGCAAAAGCTGAAACGATGAAGAGAATTCACCTTGTGTTTTGCGGCAGTAGCGGGCGGATTGCCCGAGATAACCGTCAGCTCCACGGTCTTTTCCGTACTGCGCAAAGCCTTAATGATCGCGGTCAGCATAGCTTCATCTCCGGCATTAGCAAATCCATAGTATCCGGAAATCACGATCTTACTCATTCTTCAAGGTATCTCCTTCTAAACTTAACAACTAAAGGCAACAGCATGCCAAGCACCAGTACAGCGATTACGCCGAATACAACGCCAACAGCATAGCCGTCGAGAGCACGTACAAAGCTCATAACAACCGGAGTACGCATATGACAGAAGGTCTGCACCAGACTGCCCTGTCCGATAACGGCAGCGCAGGTCAGTACAAACTGCCACCAACGCGGTGCGCAACGGTAAACAGCAAGCACTGCTACGAAAAATGCCGGATGACCAATCATAAACTCTTTTTCGCGCGGACGTGCATACATCAGCTGCTCTAAGAAGGCACGCATCTTCAATTCAATCGCCGGCACAGGCACACCACCGGTGTGACCGCTGCGGCCGACAAAATAATATGCAATAAACAGCAGCACCGCAAGCACTGCTACATGACGGAAGGTAATCTCTGTGTCAAGCAAACCGTTAAGACGCTCCCACAGAGTTTTCAATCCCTTGCCCACAACCTGCAGCAGGTCATAGCGTTTCATAAAGAGAACTGCTGTCAGCATAACCGGCAGAATAAAGGTTAACTTTACTCCACGGTAGATATCAATTTCCAGCAGGAAGCGGCTGTCTGTCAATATCGCAGACAGGAAGGCTGCGCCCACCAAAGACAAAGCAATAGCCAACGCCAGCTGCCAGATACCGTTCCAGCAGATAGCAAGCAGACTGTGCTTATCACTCGTATTTTTATCCCAAATGTTAAAGATAACATTCATTGAAAGCACCGGGAAAACACTTGCTGCCGCCAAAGCCAGCAGCTGACGTGTAAACAGGCCGCGGCCGATAAACAGCAGTGCCAGAGCACCAGCAGAAAAAATTGCCCACAGTGCTATTTGCTGCTTGCCGCCCAGGTTAAAGAGCAGCGCAAGATACAGCACTACACCTGCGGCAATCGCCAGTACAATAGGAATAAAGCTTACCTTTGCAGGGAAATACGGTGCAAAGCCATCTTTGTTTTCGGCGCTGAAAACACCTGCTTCGCCGATAGTATAACCACGCGCTTCGACGCTGGCCTTAATATCACGCACATACTTCAGGTTAGTCTTCATAATATCCTGACCACCCTCAGGCATCAGGAAGGGACGGATATAGTTCACGCGGATATTGCGCTCCTCGTCCGTCAGCGCCCAACGGCGCAAAGCCTCGCCCACGCTGATTTTCTTTTGCTCGGTCGGGTCGATAACATAGGAACGGGCAGCCTTATAGTTATTGAACTCAGCCAAAGGCAGCAGACCGTCGATTTTAGCAAACTGCAGCTGGGTATAATGCTCCAGCATTACCAGCGTCATGTTGTTTTCCTTCATACGCTCGCCAAAATGCTGCATTTTATTAGGATAGCCCACAACCTCTGTACCGCATGGCATCAGAGCATCAACTGATACACCGGCTTCTTTAATGCGGGCAAAAATGCCGTCAATCTGCTCATCCGTTACATCCACATAATTTTGCGGACGTACGATAATTTTGAAGCCCAAAGCAGCAACCTTACGCATATCCTGCACTGGCAAACCTAAAGGAGCCTGCAGCAGTCCCTGAGGCTCATCGTATTTACCCTCAGGCAGAGGTGTAGTGCTGCCCTTGATTTTGATAATACGCGGATTTTCACTTACAACCTTTACACGGTCAGCACCGTAGCGTAGGCACAAATCCTGCTCTACATCATCTAAGACAGACTGCTTGTCAGTAGCAGCAACGTAAGCAGCATTTTCTTCAACATCGCCGGCTCCCACATTAGCGAAAACACCCATGCCGGAACCAAGCGCAGCTGCCTGACGCAGCTCACCGCCTGTTACCGTCTGGATTTCGCCGTTTTTAGTCAGACGCTCCAGCGTAGTATCAAAAATCATCAGCGAGTTGATGCCTGCATCCTTAAACTGACGCAGTACATCCTCCTCCGGCAGGCCCTGCAAGGCAGCCAGCTTACGTAAGCCCTCGTACTCCATAGCCATTTCTACAGTATTGTTTTTTTGTTCAACATCGTGACGGACAACGTTCAGCCATAAGGCGCAAACAAGACCGATTACGATTACTGCCAAAAGCAAAGGATTATATCGGCTTTTCATAAAATTCACCTGTTCAGACCTCGCTTTATTAAACCTTCTTCTGCTGACTGCGCAGATATGCTTCTACGAACGGCATCAAATCGCCATCCATAACAGCCTGAATGTTACCGGTTTCGCAGCCGGTACGATGGTCCTTAACCATAGTATAGGGCTGGAACACATAGGAACGAATCTGGCTGCCCCATTCGATATTCTGGTAATCACCGGCAATATCGCTGACAAGAGCATCCTGCTTAGCCTTTTCATATTCATATAATTTTGCACGCAGCATCTGCAGGCAGCGCTCACGATTCTGAATTTGGGAACGCTCATTCTGACATTGAACAACGATACCCGTCGGTTCATGTGTCATACGTACAGCAGAGGACGTTTTGTTGACGTGCTGACCGCCGGCACCACTGGAACGGTAAACATCGACGCGCACCTCATCCATATTAATATTTACATCAACAGTATCATCCAGCTCCGGCATTACGTCTACCGCAGCAAAGGAGGTATGACGGCGGGCATTGGCATCAAACGGAGAAATGCGCACCAGACGGTGTACACCCTTTTCAGAGCGCAAGAAGCCATAAGCATTGTGGCCGTTAACCTGAATGGTAGCACTTTTTACACCGGCCTCATCACCCGGCTGATAGTCGAGCATCTCCAACGCAAAGCCGTTTTGCTCCGCAAAACGGGTAAACATGCGCAGCAGCATACTGGTCCAGTCCTGCGCTTCGGTACCGCCGGCACCTGCATGCAGTGTCAGGATAGCATTATTGGCATCATATTCACCGCTGAGCAGCATACCCAGCTCCAAATGCTCAAGCTCGCTGCGGCATTTTGCCAGCAGCTCATCCATTTCAGGAAGCAGGCTTTCATCATTTTCTTCGGCAGCCATTTCCTGCAAAGCTTCCAAATCGTCAACACCTGCGCTTAATTTATGGAAACCGTCAACCTCTTCCTTTAAGCTGTTAACATCCTGCGCAGTTTTTTGTGCCTTTTCCGGATCATCCCAAAAAGTAGGATCACCCATTTTATGTTCTAATTCTGCAATACGATCTTCTTTGACAGCGATGTCAAAGAGATCCCCTCATTTCCTCTAATTTTGCTTGCAGATTTGTAATTTCAGGCTTATATTCTTCAATCAACAAAATTCCTCACAACCTTTCGTGTAGCAAATATTAGTTATTTACGGCCTCAGCCGTTTTGCCGAGTTCTTGCAAACAAGGCTAAGTAAGTCAGCAGCCAAGGCTGCTGACTTAAAAATTATTTCTTGGGTTCAGCTTTCAAATTGCCCTCGTCACCCTCGGGAGTCGGGTTATTGGTGGAAGCATTTTCCAGCGGGTCTTCAACCTGCGGCTGGGTAATAACATTGACGCGGTAAATGTAGCGGACAACGTCTTCCTTGATAGCCTCCATCATAGCCTCAAACATATCGTAGGCTTCAAATTTGTACTCAACCAGCGGATCCTTCTGACCATATGCACGCAGGCCAACGCCTTCACGCAGCATATCCATAGCATCCAGATGCTCCATCCAGTGGTTGTCTACAACCTTCAGCATAACCAGGTTTTCCAGCTCGCGCATCAGCTCAGGACCGATTGCGTCCTCACGTGCCTGGTAGTTGTCATCAGCAACCTTCTGCAGATATTCAGCCAGCTCTTCACGGCTGAGGTTTTGCAGATAATCTACGGTCAGCAGACCACGCGGAGCATAGAAATCCTCAGCGTAGTTAATCAGAGCCTGCAGATCCCAATCCTCAGAGTAAACCTCAGGCGGTGCGTACATGGTCATAGTACGTTCAACGGTTTCATCAACCATTTCCTTGATGGTATCCTTAAGATTTTCCTGATGCAGGATTTTATGACGCTGAGAATAAATAACCTCACGCTGCTGGTTCATAACATCGTCATACTCCAGGACATGCTTACGAATGCTGAAGTTACGTGCTTCAACCTTCTTCTGTGCATTTTCGATGGACTTGGTAACAAGGCTGTGTTCAATCGGCTCATCGTCCTCCATGCCCAGCTTGTCCATGATGCCGGCAATATTATCACTGCCGAACAGACGCATCAGATCATCCTCCAGGCTCAGGAAGAACTTGGAAGAACCGGGGTCACCCTGACGGGCGCAACGGCCACGCAGCTGGTTATCGATACGACGGCTTTCATGACGCTCTGTACCGATAATATGCAGACCGCCTAATTCAGGAACGCCTTCACCCAAGGTAATATCGGTACCACGGCCTGCCATGTTGGTAGCAATGGTTACAGCACCGTATTGGCCTGCATGAGAAATAATCTCAGCCTCTTTTTCATGGTACTTCGCATTCAGCACGTTATGCGGAATGTTGCGGCGTTTGAGCATAGCGCTCAGCTCTTCGGATTGAGCAATGGAAGTAGTACCAACCAGTACCGGACGTCCGGACTTATGGCATTCTTCAATCTCGTTGACTGCTGCCTTGTATTTAGCAATACGTGTTTTATAGATAACATCAGGATAGTCGATACGGATCATCGGCTTATTGGTAGGTACAACAACAACCGGCAGATTATAAATCTTCTGGAACTCCTGCTCCTCAGTCTTAGCAGTACCGGTCATACCGGCAAGCTTTTTGTACATACGGAAGTAGTTCTGGAAGGTAATAGTTGCCAGTGTCTGGCTTTCGCGTTCTACCTTTACGCCTTCCTTAGCTTCGATAGCCTGATGCAGGCCTTCGGAGAAACGACGGCCGAACATCAGACGGCCGGTAAACTCATCGACGATGATAACCTGACCATCCTTAACCACGTAATCACGGTCGCGATGCATCAAAGCCTTAGCCTTCAGAGCGCACATAATCTGGTGGGAGTAGTCCACACCATGCTCATTGTCATACAGGTTGCCGATGCCCAGCATTTTTTCTGCCTTGGCAATACCCTTTTCAGTAGGTGCTACCTGTTTTTGTTTTTCATCAACAGTATAGTCCTCGCCTTCTTCCATGTTGGCAACAACACGGGCCAGAACCTGATACAGCTCGGTGGATTTTTCACCGGGGCCGGAGATAATCAGCGGGGTACGCGCTTCGTCAATCAGGATACTGTCGACCTCATCGACAATACAGTAATTCAGCTCACGCTGAACCATCTGATTTTCATCAACTACCATGTTATCACGCAGATAGTCAAAGCCGAATTCATTATTGGTACCGTAAGTAATATCTGCGGCATAGGCAGCCTTACGGTCGGGGAAGTCCATATCATGCACAATCAGACCTACAGACAGACCGAGGAACTTGTAAATACGGCCCATATCCTCGCTGTCGCGGCGTGCCAGATAATCATTGACAGTTACAACATGCACGCCCTTGCCGGTCAGCGCGTTCAGATATACAGGCGCAGTAGCTACCAGAGTTTTACCTTCGCCGGTACGCATCTCGGCAATCTTGCCGCGATGCAGTACTACACCGCCAATTAACTGTACATCAAAATGACGCATGCCGGTAACACGTCTGGACGCTTCACGGACAACGGCAAATGCTTCCGGAAGAATATCGTCCAGGGTTTCACCCTTTTGCAAACGTACCTTAAATTCGCCAGTCTTGGCTGCCAGATTGGCAGAGCTAAGGCCTTCCATGTCCTTTTCAAGACTATTGATCTTATCTACGATTACACGAATGTTTTTGATTTCTTTTTCGTTGGGATCACCAAAAATTTTCTTTAAAATGCCTTCGAGCAACACGATCACTCCTTAAAATTATGGTGTTTGAAAAGACTATACACCTAATTTTAAATTATAGCAGAATCTCTCTTAAAAAGCAAAAAGCACAGGTGAATTTCCTGTGCTTTTTTGTGAAGTTTAGGTTAAAATATTTGTTTTATTTTTCCTTACGGTTCAGATACGGCTTTTGCTTACAGCTCCACCGCTTTACGTACAGCAGCCAGATTCTCTTCAGGGGCAAATTGGTCTACGCAGCAGCCGGGACCGATTAACAACCTCTTGCCGTCGACGGAAGCAATAGCTTCACGAATGTGAGCAATAATACTTTCCGGCGTACCATCCTGAATAATATCGTCACGTACCTCTTTACCATCAACAACCTTTGTTGCTGCCGCAATACCGGCCAAAAAAGCCTTATCGGTTGTAGCTCTGGCCTCTGCCAATGACGGTTCCGTATTACGGTCATGCCAGTTGATAACATTACCGGGATAATGCTGCGCAATCTCATCAAAGTACACATCAAGTCCATGGATATGTACAACATTAAACCATGTACGGTTAACGTAGCTTTGCAGTACCTGTAAATCATACGGTTCTGCAAAGCTACGGTAGTTTTCCAACGAAATCAGCTCTTTGCGTGCTTCCTGCGTTGCAAAGAAGAAGCCGCTTACACCGCGTTTAATATTTTCGTTAATAAAATCAAGCGTAATTTCTGTAATTACAGCCAACGCATAGCGTACTGCCTCAGGACTGGTCTTCAAATCTTCCAGCACTCTGTCACCGACAAGCTTATGCAAGGTCGTCAGCGGGCTGAAAATAGTCTGAATATAAGGTACATCGCCAGGCAGTTGTTTACGTAACAGTTCGGTAAACTCCAGCTGCTTGCCATAGGTTCCCTGAATAGCGGGAATCGGCTTTAAGCTGAAATAATCTTCTATCTTATTTACCGGGCCATGCTCCCATACAGGCGGTTTACCCTGCTGAGAATAAATTTTGATACGTGCGCCCAAATCCTGCACACCATAAAGGCCGAAGGGCATCATCTTGACAAAATCATAATCATACTTTTTAGTCAGCTCCGCCGTTGTTTCCGCCAGGCTTACAGGATCCTGGTCCACACCTGACATATGATACCATACGGAAAACGGGATTCTATCTACAGACTGCCCTTTAATCGCAGCTTCCACACGTTGTGATTTATTCATAATTAACAACTCCTCGTCAAATCAATTTTTTGCTAAAGCAAGATTTGCTTTTAAATTATTTTCCCATTTATTAAACAACAGTGTCAGCACTATGCATAACACCCAGTAAAGCAACGCATCCGCAATATACGGTTCGGTGCGTCTGCTGTATAATGCCGCAAATATATCGGCGGCGGCAAAAATATCAACAATCTTAATCGTAAACAGTAGTGCCAGCCCCTTAACTCCATGCAGATAATATGTGAAGAACGAAGGAACCGCTACAGCAAAGGCCTGTGGCAGAATAATACGCTTGTAAGCCTGATAGGTGGACAAGCCTGCCGCCATAGCAGCTTCCATCTGTCCCTTATCTACCGCAAGCAAAGCACCACGGATATTTTCCGACTGATAGGCAGTCTGATAAATAATGAAGAAAATATAAGCTGTCCAATAGGGACTTACATCAAAAGGCTTCACTACGCTGCCCGTCAAAGAGCTTAAAAGCGGCGCCAGCAGATAAGGCAGGCTGTAATACAGGATAAACACCTGCACAATCGCCGGTACGGCACGGACAAAGGATACTCCTGTTGCCAGCACAGCATTTACAAATTTTCCGCTGCGCAGACGGATAATTGCTATTACCGAACCTAAGACTATACCTGCCACCAAGGTAACTGCCGGAATAAATAAAGTAACAGGCAAGCGTTTAACAATGAAGAGAAACGCTTCTATAATGGTTGCAAAATCTATAGTCATGCTGCCTGCCTCCTTAAAAATTTTTGGCTGTTCCTGTCAAGCCGTGCAGCCAACAGCTCCAATGCGCTAATCAGCAGCCAGTAAATAATCGCTACCGCTATGTAGCATTCCAGCTTGCCCTCACCCATACGCAGGTGAATTAACAGGTTGGCGCGTCCCATTAAATCCATCAGTCCTATCATATACATCAGTGATGTATCTTTTATTATTTCTATCACCTGATTTACGAGTCCAGGAAGCATTATAGGCAAGGCCTGCGGTAAAATTATCTGCGTTACCCGATGCCAGGCACTAAGGTTGAAGGCGATTGCCGCCTCTGTCTGCCCGCGAGGCACAGCCTCATATGCAGGACGGATAACCTCGGCGATAACAGGCCCGTAATGCAGGATCATAGCTGCGTATACGTAAACTTCCTTCGGCACATCACTGCCGGTGATGCCTGCTGCCTGTAAAGGCAGCGGCAGCAAAAAGTAGCATAAGAAGAGCAGCAGGACAAAGGGCATGCTGCGTACAAAGGACATCCACAGCTCCGTAAGCTGATACAACACCGGCAACCGCGGGATACGTATGCAGGCTACAATAATGCCGGCCAGCAGGCTGACAATACTGCTCATCACGATAAAATAGATAGTAAACGGTACTGCTTCCAGCAGCTTAGGCCATACTGTCAAAAAATAATCTACGCTAAAAGTCAGCACCCTGCTCACTCCTTACTTTAATAATTTCAGCAAATCATCCTTATACCATTTAGTAGAAATCTTTGCCAAGGTTCCATCGTCACGCAGGCTCTTTAAGGCTTCATTGATTTCGCCCGCGAGCTTATCCTCTTTCTTGTTTACAAGCACATAAGTAGCATTGACTTTAATCGGTTCAGGCAGAGCAACAAGCGTTACTCCCTGCTTGGCAGCCAAATCTTCTACGCCAAGGTTATTGGGAATAATGTAGGCATCGTATTGACCTTCCTTAATGCTCTTGATACGCTCAGCTACGCTTACACCTGATTGTACGGGGATTTCCGGTAAAATATTTCCATGCTTTTTATTCCATTCCGTAATAATGCGGAAGGCACCGCCGTTAGCTGTCAGCGGAACGATTTTCTTGCCATCTTTTAAAAGTTCCTCCAGGTTTTTATACTTGGTTTCATTGCCCTTAGTCACATAAACCATCAGACTGCTGGCACCAATAGGACTTTCAGGCAGAAGAAAGTTTTGCTCACGCTGTGCGTTTTTGAAATAACCGCCTGTTGCTACCTTGGCATCACCGGATTCCATCATTACGTCCTCTGTTTCAGGCGGTACTGCCTGAATATCCAGGCGGTAATTTTTCAATCGTTTATTAACCTCCAACAGTACGTCATATTCGTAACCATGCTTTTCGCCTTTTTCATCAACCCAGGACAGCGGTGCTTCTGTGCCGCTAATAACAGTTTTGACAACAGTCTTGCCGTCAGCAGCAGAGCCTGCCGCTTTATTATCACTGCCGCAGCCTCCTAAGAGAGCTGCCGCTGTTAATACACCTAAAGCTAAAACAGTAAATTTTTTCCAGTTCGTTTTCATAATCTATCTCTCCTTCATTTAATCAGATAATATATTCCGCTTCCGGCAAAATGCGGCGTAAAAATTTGCGGGTACGTTCTTTATCGGGATTTGTAAAAATTTTACTTGCCGGCCCCTGCTCCACAATTTGCCCGCCATCCATAAAAATAACCTTAGTAGCAATCTCCTGGGCAAATTGCATTTCATGTGTCACAATTACCATCGTTTTGCCTTCTCTTGCCAAGGACTTAATAACCTCCAGCACTTCTCCGATAAGCTCCGGATCCAAAGCACTTGTCGGCTCATCCATGAGAATAATCTCCGGTTCGACAGCAATTGCTCTGGCGATGCCCACACGCTGCTGCTGTCCGCCGCTGAGCTGCGCCGGATAATAATCGTAGCGATGTGAAAGACCAACCTTATCCAGAGCCTGTTTCGCAAGAGCAACAGCCTTGCTCTTTTCCATGCCTCTGCCATAAATCAAGCCTTCGGTAACATTTTCTAAAGCATTTTTGTTATTAAACAAATTGTAGTTTTGAAAAACAAAGGCTGTTTTATGACGTATCGCTTTGATTTCCTTTCCGGTTACATTGGCGTAGTCAAGATGCTGCTCATCAAAATCCAATTGTCCGGCATCAGCTTTTTCCAAAAAGTTTATGCAGCGCAAAAGCGTTGTTTTACCGCTGCCGCTGGGACCAAGGATTGTCACTACATCGCCCTTGTTCACTTCTATGTCTACACCCTTCAACACTTCGTTATCGTTAAAGGACTTACGTATATTATTAACTTTCAGCATAGCTTCTGCCCCTCCGCTTTCGATATTATACATCTGTAAGTAATTATTTCGCTAATTTTAAGTATAAAAAAACAGGCTCTATGGCCTGTAAAAAAATCAGCAAAATTTTACATTACCATAGCATCAACACATTCGGTTTTCGGTATCACAAAAGCACATACAAGTACACATACCGCTACACATCATCATGTTGATTGCTACAGTTAAGTTTTGCATAATTTCCATCCTCCAAAAATTTATTTAACATACTAATTCTATAGGTTTTGTATGTTGTAGACTATTATACTCTTATCCTGCGATTTGTCAAGCTGTTTTTGTAAACTTTTTTCGTTCAATAATTGTTTAGCAACAAATCTAGGTATTTTTGTAATCTCTGTTCCACGTTTTACAATAATTCCGTGAAAAAATAAAGAACGCCCCCGGCAATCAGGTAAAATCTCTGATTACCAGGGGCGTTGAAGAAATTATTGGTTCTTAGAACGATTCACTTATTTCAGTTCCGGGCTCAGCAAGCCGTATTTGCCATCCTTACGGCGGTAAACTACATTGGTAGCACCAAGATCAGGATCGTAGAATACGAAGAAATCGTGGTTCAACAGGTTCATTTGCAGAATTGCTTCTTCCGGAGTCATAGGATGCATGATGAAGCGTTTATTCTTGATGATTTCGAATTCGCCTTCATCAGCAGCTTCTGCAGCCGGTGCCGGAGCAGGAACAGCGGTATCAGCAAAGTTGCTGTATTTTCTCTTCATCAGACGGGTTTTATATTTGTGAATCTGACGTTCAATTTTCTCTACAACCAAATCAATGGAGGAATACATATCTTTCGTAGTTTCCTGTGCTCTCAGCAAAATGCCGCTTGCAGGAACTGTAATTTCTACAATATGGTTACCTTTCTCAACCTTCAGTACTGCAGAAATGTCACCAACAGTCTTAAACTGCTTAGTAACCTTAGTAATTTTTTTCTCCACATACTCTTTCAGAGCCGGGGTCACATCAATGTTTCTGCCTTTTACGTTTACACTCATAATCAATGCCTCCTTTGGTATGTCGCCAAATTGCTTTGGTGCTACCATTTTTCTATCAAGGGCTCGGGCTTTATCCCTTTGCTTTTATATTTCGCTATAGAGATGAAAACTCCTGCTAAAGTTTGCAAAAATTATCTTATTTACTTTGATTTATTATGATAGTGTTACATTACTTACAGCTTATAGCTGACTATACCATCTTCATCTTATAAAAGCGCAGCAACCATACTTTTCGACTCTTTTTAAGCCAAGATATTCATAAAAAGCAATATTTTTTTCACTTGCTTCTGTAAGGAGCTGTAGCTGATAAACGTCGGCATACTTTTCCATAACCTTCCGCATAAGCTGTGAGCCAATACCATGACGCTGAAATTCCGGCAGTACTATTAAATCCTGCAGAAAAACTACGGAAGCACCATCACCGACAACACGGAGTATCCCCACGAGCTTATCATCGGCATAGGCCGCTAAAACATAAAGTGAATTCTTATAAGCTTGCCTTAGCATTGCCGGATTATTGGTATAATTACTCCAGCCAACACTACTATATAACGCCATAATTTCGGCCTCATTATAGGAGTTGTATTCTACAAATCTACGTACATTCATCTATGCGTACCTTCCACAATCGTCAGTCCGGAAGCCTGCAAGCGCTCGCAAATTTCTGCAATAGTTTTGCAGGTAACCTCATCGCCATTATCCGTGTGCTGCTTGACGCAGACACCAACATGCACTGCATCAGGCTTCAGGCCTATAATACGCTCCAGCTTTTCTTCTATGCCATCCTGATGCTTCAATCGGCAGTCTTCGCAACCATTACAGCTCCAAAAGGCCTCCAGCTCCAGCGGTTCCTCACCATATCTGGCGAAGGCACCGCTTTTTGTATTGAAAGCACGCATGCAGCCTGCACCTGTGCATACATCATTGGAACTCAAGCAGCGTAAAATTACAATACGTTTCATTCATGCCTACCAAAGTCCTTGCTGATTTTGCTCTTAACCTCCCGGCAATCTTCAACAGTCAGACCGATTTTCAGCGCCACATCCTGCCAGGAATTCTTCGGCGTCTTCAAATCGATAACCTCTTTGATATCCATACCGGCCTTTTGTGCCAGCAGATAAGCACTGTTGATATGATGCATTGCGTAGCCCATATGCATATATTTCTTCGTTACCTTCTGCGGGATATCCATACGTTCAGCCAGACGGCGCGCCTGATAATCCACGCAACGGTCAAAATATACCTGCGGTGTTAAGCCAAGCACATATTTCATACGCTCCCAGGAATATTTATCGCGCAGGTCAATAATTTCCTGCAGCGTTTTTTTACTCATGTAGGCATGCAGACAGATATCCTCCAAGCCTTCAAAACCATATTTTTCGTACAACGGCAGCAGCTCTGCTTCATCAAAAAGATAATCAGCGTGGAAAATCTTTGCAGCTCTTTCTGCCGTCATGTTACGTGTATGCAAGCCGGCAAAGCCTGCACCGCTACGCTGACCGCGTCCTCTGAAGACGAAAGGCTTGTCCTGTTTTGCTTCCTGCTGCAAGCCCAGCTTTGCCTTAACCTGCTCCCAATCACATGTAACAGTGCGCATTGGCAGCACCTGTGCCAACGTTTTGCCGCTTTCCTTAGCCAGCTTGGCAGCCTGCTGAATATCGCCTAACGGATAACCCTGACGCAGATATTTCAGCGCCGTTTCTCTGTCTACCAAGCTGTCGGCAGGCAGATAGCTTGCCTGATATTCCATGTATTTTTCGGCATACAGCTTAGGCGTAAGCCCCAGCTGCGCACGCACCCTGCCCCAGGTTGCAGGCTGGCGCAGCTGCAGCACCTTTTCTACCGGCTCACCGGAAAGATATGCATACAAGCAGGCTGTATTCATATCGCCATAGCTGTGGCCGATATTTAACAGTCGCAGCATATCAGAATAACGGTAGCCATATGCGGACTGCAGTTTTTCCGCAGCCTCTGCATTGGAAAACTGCGGCCGGCGCATGCGCGGCGGCATCGGCGGACGCTTGCCGTCCTTGGGCGGCGGCAGCATCATTTTGCTTTCCTGCGGCGGTGCAGGCTGAGCAGCGAAAGCAGCAGGAGCTGCTACGCTGCCGGCAAAAAACATGGCCATGAATGCCGGAATCAATAAAAGCTTTTTCATTTTAACCCTCCTTGAACAGAAAAAATATTATAGTAGGTCAAAAAACTTAAAATACTTCGAGTGGCTGTAAAGCCGCAGATGGTGCCTTATCCGCCGCCGTCCTACTGCCAATGTTGAGGCAGATACACAATATTTATACGTCCCGTAGACTTTTCCTCATCCACTCTGCAGCGCACCTCATACATATCATAAATAAACTTTTCCGTCAACAGCTCACGCGGAGTTCCCATACCCACAATCTGTCCGTCCTTAATTGCTACAAGACGGTCGCAATACATCGCTGCGATATTCAAGTCATGGACTGCTGCCACAACAGTCAAATCAAGTGATTTTACAATATCCATAATCTGCAGCTGGTACTTAATATCCAGATGGTTCGTCGGTTCATCCAACACCAGGCATTCCGTCTGCTGCGTCAGTGCACGCGCCAAAATTACACGCTGCTGCTCGCCACCGCTCAATGTCGCAAAACTGCGTTCTTCGAAGTCCGCCAGACCTACAGTCGCCAACGCTTCGCGCGCGATGCGATAATCGTTAAGATTATCACGCTCCAGCATTTTCTTGTGCGGCGAACGTCCCATCAGCACAACCTCCAGCACCGAAAAATCAAAGCTGTAAACATTATGCTGTGCTACTACTGCCAGCTGCAGTGCCGATTCACGATAGGAAAGCTCGTCCAACGGCGTTCCGTTGAAGGTAATTTTACCATCTGTAGGCTTCTGCACACGGTAAACGCATTTCAGAAAGGTACTTTTACCGCTGCCGTTAGGCCCGATAATGCCCACAAATTCCTTATTATGCAGGCTGAAATCTATTCCTTTAAGAATTTCCTTTGGTCCGAAGGCCATTTTTACTGCTTCTGCTAAAATTTCCATTATCAGTTACCTCCAAAGCCATAGGTTTTCTTAATCATCAGGTAAACGAAGCAGGGCGCGCCGATTAAGGATATCAAAATACCGATTGGCAGCTCGGTACGCGGAATAATTACACGGCAAAGACCATCCGCAATTACCAAAAATACTGCACCGGTCAAAGCGGAAACAGGTATCAGTTTTTTATGGTCGGTGCCTACCAGCATACGGATAACGTGCGGTACTACCAAGCCGACAAAACCTACCATACCTGCAGCGTATACTACAAAGCCTACGATAAGAGAGCTTACAAGCAGATAAATCTGTCTGTAAATATGTAAATCAGTTCCCAAGGTCAACGCAGATTCATCACCTAAAAGCATCAGGTTGAGCATACGGCTCTGCGTCCAGAAGAACATTACTGCCAACACTACGATTGGTCCGATAACTGCCAGTGTTTCCCACTTGGCACCGGCAAAGCTGCCCATCATCCAGTAGGCAATAGTCTGCATGCCCTCCTTATTATTGGCAAAGTAAACGATAAAGCTGGAAAAAGCACCGCAGACTGCGCTCAGCGCCATGCCTGCCAAAAGCAGCTTAACGGAATTGCTGCGTCCGCCCAGGTTAGAGATAAACAGTACGCCCAGCGACATAGCAAAGGCACCGATAAAGGCTGCAATGCCGACAAAATTTTCACCCAGCGCCATGCCGATACCCAGCAGAATTGCTGCCGTTGCACCAAGCGAAGCACCGGAGGAAATGCCCAGAATATATGGGTCCGCCAAGGGGTTTTTTACTACAGCCTGCATGATAACACCGCAAACCGAAAGACCCATACCCACTAAGGCAGCCAGTACCAGACGCGGCAAACGCAGCAGCCAGATAATATCATGCACCGGTCCGCGGTCAACACCTTCGATAGGCTGTCCGCTAAACAGCTGCTCTACAACTGCATTATAAATATTTACCAACGGCAGCTTGACCGTACCGATTGACAGCGCCCAAAACAAAGCAACTACCAACAGGATAAGCAAGGCCAGACAGATGAATAAGTACCCCTGCTTTTTCAAAAAATCAACCATAATTATTTCTCCTTATACAAATCCGGGTACATTCCGGTCGCAATAATTTTTATGCCATCATAGGTGCGCACGCCTGAGCTGTAAATACTGTACAGCGGCAAAGCAATCACACGTCCCTGCTGCACACAGCGAAGATGCTTGAGTGCCTTGTGCTTATTAACGCGGTCCAGCACATCCTGCTCGCGTCCGTAGTTAAATTCTGTTACCACCACAAAAATAACATCCGGATCAAGCTCTACAACCTGCTCCAGACCAATAGCGCGCTGTTTTTCAGCCAAAAGTTCACCATGCAGCTCTTTGACGATATTTCCTGCCAGCGATTTTTCGCCATAAACTGTCGGCTCCTTGCCCATGAATTCCAGCACCAGAGCACGCGGACGCTTTTTGTATGAAGCAGCCTGACTGATTGCAAAGTTAACCTCCTGCTGCATCTGCCCTACAAGCTGCTGCGCTCTTTCATTTTTGTCAAAGATTTTGCCTAAGTCTAAAATATCCTTGTATTCGTTTGCCAAAGTACGCGGTTTCGCATCAATCATAGAGGAGCGTGCGATAAAGGTGTTTACGCCGCGCTTATGCCAGAAATCAGTGGGGCGCCGCAGCACCTTCGAGGCAAACGTTGAATGCCAGCCTACAATTAAATCAGGCTTGAGCATCATGGTTGTTTCCAGGTCTAAAAGCTGCAGTCCGGTGTAAGGGATTTTGCTGTACTGCTCCTGATATTCCTTGCGGAAAAACTTTTTGTCCGGCACGCCGTTACCGGCAATAATGCGGTCACCCACACCCAAAGCCAACAGTGTTTCAATGCTGTTTTGCCAGACAGCCACCACTCGCTGCGGCGGCTTTGTATATGTCATCTGCTCAGGCTCGCCCTGAGTATTGTAATTTTCGATAGTTACGGGGTAGTGCGCAGGATTATAAGCATATTCTACCGGTTGGTTAAAGCGCAATAGCGCTTCGGGGTTTTCCTTTACCGGCAGAGTAAAGATGTTGCGTTCACAGCCGGTGAGCAACAAGCAAACGCCCAGCAGCACCCCTGTTAATATTTTTTTCATTTACTTCCTCGTTTTAGTAAGAATATGGCAAAGCACTACTGCGCCAGCAGTAGTGCTTTGCCTAAAAAGAGATAGAGTATGATGTATCAGTTAAAAGTTAGAAGCTGTATTTCATACCAACCATGATGCAACGGCCAGGCTGCGGTGCAGCGCCAGGACCATAGGTATACAAAGCAGTATTTTCATATGCCTCATTAGTAAGGTTATTCACAGTAATATAAGCTGTTAAATCTTTATTAACCTCATAGTTAAGATTCCAATCAAACACCAAGAAACTGCTACTTGTATACAACGATGTATCGCAACCGCTATATAAGTTAGCTAAAAGGCCAGTATACCATCTGCCATTTTCGTAAGAAAGGTTAGCACTATAATAATTAGCAGGACGATAGGAGTTAATTAATGCGTTAACATTATAATTCTTATCCAAGCTAATATCTGGATCAAAATCCATGCCGTTTTTAGCTTTCCATTTATCCTTCATATGTGTATAGCTGAGACCAAGATTCCAATGTTCGTCAAATTTATGGTCAGCTGTAATATTAAAGGATTTTTTGGTTTCTTTTGCGTTTACTGCTCTATTTTCATATTGAGGTACATTATTTACAATTTTCGTCATTACAGAATAGCTAGTTACAGCATTAGACATATTCGTCCAATCATAATGTACTGCAAGACTAGTTTTATCCGAAATATCTTTACGCAGGCCAAAAGTCCACACATCACCTTTTTCGTCTTCCAGCTTCATGCCGTTCCATAATTTATTATCCTGCAAGCTCAAATCGCCGGCTTTTACAGGTCTATATACCTTCGTCCAACCAAAATATGCACTCATAGTATCATCAAAAGCATATTGTGTATTAATTGTGGGAGTGATTGTAGAAGAAGAGCTATTATTAACGCTACTAGCAGAACCGTCTTCAGACGTATTATCAAAAGTTCCGTAATGTGAATATCTAATAGCAGGCGTTAAATCCCATTTATCATTAATATGTACTTTATCTTGTACGAAGCCTAAAATGCTATCACGTTCAACTATAGCGGTCTTCCATACCTTATCAGCCCTTTTATAAGAACGTGTATAGGTTTTAGCTTTATCATACGTTAATGAAGCTAACAAATCATTGACACCAACAGACTTGCCATACTGCAGCTGCACACCACGATTTTTTTCATTTCTTATTCTTGTCGGAGACATATCAAACGGTCCTTGCGTTGCCATAAAGTCCTTAAAATTAGGATTATCAGGAAAACCCCAACCTTTTTCCCAATCAGGATAAACGTCGCGCCCCCAATAATGATGATTTTGATTATAGACTCTGATGAAGCTATCCATACCGTTGTCCTTATCAAATGTAAACGTGACATCTACATCATTACTTTTGTAAGAATTATAAGAACCGCATAAAGCATCTAGCGAGAAGAAATTACGATAGCCAGGATTATCCTTCTTTGGAACTTTATTAAGATTATCTAGAGTCTGATCCCAACCTTCCTGACTCCAATACTTATAATTACGAGCAGTAATAGGATAGCCGTCTTTGCCGTTTTGGTGATCATACCATATTTTTAAATTTTGTTTTTCATTAAAATCTTTATCAACACGAAGGTTAACGCCCTCTTCTTTATAATTTGTACCTTCGTATGTATAATTATTTCCAGTTACGCCATCTTTATATTTGCTATTGCTAGCCATATTTCTATTAGCTGATACAAAATAATGCCAAGAGCCATCATTACCTGCGCTACCTGAATAGCTTAAATTATAAATATGTTTATGCCAAGAACCAGTTGCAAGATCAATAGAGCCTTTATTTTCCTGTCCGCCCTTGCGAGTAATAATATTGATTACACCACCAGTTGCATCAGCACCATATACAGAAGCACCAGGTCCTTTAATAACCTCAATTTTATCAACAGCTTCAACGCTTATAACCTGATTTAAGTCTGCCATAGTTCTGGTGCCACCATTAGTTGTACTACCAAAACGTGTACTCGTGGAATTATCAATACGACGACCATCAACCAAAATGATTACACGACTGTCGCCATTAATGGACATACTATTATTAAAAGAGTTATAGCCATATTCGCCACCACGATAACCACAATTTTGGAAGGTTACACCAGGAATACGCTTAATTGCTTCCGTTACATCCGTATAATGACGTTTTTCGATTTCTTCACGGGTAATAACCTTAACGTCACCACCGGTACGATAATAGGACTGCTCAGTAATAGTATCGCCGAACTTATTTTTAATTGCGTCAGCCTCTACTACAATTGTATCCAGGGTATAATCGTTCAAGTTTTCGTCATATGCTGCGCTTGCGCTTGCGCACAGGCCCATTACCATCATCATCGCAGCCGTAGCTGTATATCTTCTCTTCATGTTACTCATACACTTCTTTCTTAGATTGTTATGAATGTCGACAAACATTCACATATTCATTTTGAGAGCACAAAAAATGCTTTACTCATCAAAAACATTATCAGAACCGCGCACCGTTAATATACGTAAACGTATAGGTCTGCGCCGTTACCCAGTTGCCAACGCTTTCGTCAGCAAATTTGCCAAAGTTAAGATTCAGCTTACGCGAACCATTGGCAGGAATTTTGCACAGCGGAAACTTTACCGGTCTGCCGGTAAACTGCTTCTGCTCGCCATTTTTATCTGTGTAGGTCACACGCATAATAAAGTCATTCAGCTTGGTGATAGTCAAATCACTGCGCTTATTGACAAAAGTGCCTGTTACACACAGCTCACCGCCGTTAACCCATACCTTGGATGTTGTCCAGTCCAAAATCATTTTGTCACTTGATACCTCCGCAGCACCGGCAAGTGCTGGGCACATCAGCGCCAAAATTAAGGTCAGCAGCATAAATATCCTTTTCATAGCTCCTCCTTTCTCTCGTAATTCTTGAGCATACTGGGACAAAATCTATTTTCATAAAAGCATCTGACCAAGCTATCCTTGTTCCGCTTGTCAGACGTTAATATGCAAGAATAATAAATACACTTCATGCAAATATCGCAGTTAAAATAAAAGCGTCTTGCCGTTCTGTAACAGCAAGACGCACTTATCTCCGGGAAAGCACAATCCTGTCCATCGCAGGTTGTTTTAAAGGCCCTATATCAGGCAGTTCTTCTGGCTCTGCTTCACTGCCAGCCTTGTCTTCCCGGTTTCCCAGTGACTATATAAGGCCAGCTCCACATTACAGCTGCGGGACAGCACAGGTTTTGCACCTGTTTACCTATTAAGTATAAATACACCTGATACGCTTTTATTCTCTTGTTCTCTCGTTAGGTTCTTAAATTTTATAACAATATATCATGCAGTGTTTTCAGTTCCTCAAAGAGGAAAATACTTACATGTAAAGCTCTCTAAATTGTTAATTATGTATATTGGCTTTTTTCTTATTTTGCAATAACTTTAATTACATAATTAGTCACTGCTAGAATTATAGCACGTTGTCCCCCCCCGTCAAGCAAAAGTACATCGAGTACTTTTGGCTTGCAGGTACCTTTGGTACCTGATAAATCAAAAAGGACTCCGTAATTTTAGAACGAAGTCCTTAATGTTTAAAGCATTATTACATTGTAATTACACGTCAACTAACCTACAACTATATTCTTAGTCTGACGTAATATACTTGGCCAGATATCATACCGCGATACCTATTTTTCATATATTTAATTTTCTGTCAGCAAAAAGCGCTGCAGCGCCTGCTCCACAATTTTATTCAGGGAAATGTTCTTCTGTAAAGCGCAAATCGCCGCCAGCCTTACGGCCAGCGGCGTTTGCTTCTTTCCCTTATTTTTAGTTCTTTCCCTTGTTTTCCAAAAAATCTTTCCCTTATTTTGGAGGTTATCAAAGCCGGCTTATCTGTTTTTCTGGCGTCAGCCTTTAGCAAACTAATATATACAGGGGCGATTTTCTAATATATTTTCTCTTTGCCCCGTACTACCAACTGTTTACTAACCACTAAACACTATTCACTTATAACTATTAATCACTTCTCAGCGCGGTTGATAGCGCAGATAATACCACGCAACGCTGCCACGTTGATATTAGAGTGAATGCCTACACCGAAGATATGACCATTGTTTTTCTGCTTCAGCTCGATGTAACAAATGCCCTTCGCATCGGAGCCCTTGGAAATCGCATGCTCATGGTAGTTGACAAATTCGTAGCCATCAATGCCGACACTGGTAAGCGCCTGGAAGAAGGCATCGATAGGACCGTTACCAACACCGACTACGCTCTTATTTTCGCCTGCAACCGCAATTTCACCTTCAAAACGGCTGTGGATGCTGCCATCTGCTTCGTTAAGCTCGGTGAAGCGATGACGCAAAAGCTGGTACTTGCCAACAAAGTCGATGTATTCCTTGCGGAAGAGCTGCACAATCTGCTCGCTGGAAAGCTCGTCGCCGTATTCGTCAGCTGCAGCCTTAACAATATTGCCAAATTCCGGATGCATTTCCTTAGGCAGATTGTAGCCAACGGTATGCTGCAGCACGAAGGCAGCGCCGCCCTTGCCGGACTGGCTGTTAATGCGGATAACCGGCTCGTATTCACGATGAATATCCGCAGGATTAATCGGCAGATACGGTACCTCCCAGTATTCGGTACCGCTGTTTTTCATGTACTCATAGCCCTTGCGGATTGCATCCTGATGCGAACCGCTGAAAGCGGTGAAGGCCAGCTCGCCTGCATAGGGCTGACGCTCCGGTACATGCATTCGGGTGCATTCCTCGTAAACCTTTTTGATATCCAAAATGTTGGAGAAATCAAGCTCGGGATCAACATTTTGTGTAAACATGTTGAGTGCTACGGTAACAATATCAAGATTACCGGTACGCTCGCCATTGCCGAACAAGGTACCTTCGATACGGTCGGCACCGGCAAGAAGCGCCAGCTCAGCGCAGGCAACGCCGGTACCGCGGTCATTGTGCGGATGCACGCTGACTATTGCTGCTTCACGGTTTTTAATATGACGGCAGAAGTATTCAATCTGATCGGCATAGGTGTTCGGCGTACACATTTCAACAGTAGAAGGCAGATTAAGGATAATCGGGTTTTCTTTGTTAGAGCCCATTTCCTGCATTACCGCCTCGCAAATTGCCACAGAGAAATCTATTTCCGTACCGGAGAAGCTTTCCGGGGAATATTCATAACGGATATTCATACCGCTGCGGGCAACCTCTTCTTCCGTCAGCTGGCGAATAAGACGCGCGCCCTGCACAGCAATATCGGTGATACCGTCCATATCCTTGCCAAAAACAATTTTACGCTGCAGTGTTGAAGTGGAGTTGTAAAAATGGATGATAACATTCTTGGCACCGCGTACCGCTTCAAAGGTTTTGCGGATAAGCTCTTCACGCGCCTGCACCAGAACCTGTACGGTTACGTCATCGGGAATATGTCCGCCTTCAATCAAGGTACGCAGAATTTCGTATTCTGTTTCCGAAGCGGAAGGAAAGCCAACCTCGATTTCCTTAAAGCCGCAATCTACCAAAGTGTGGAAAAAGCGAATTTTTTCCGGAATACCCATCGGTGTTACCAATGCCTGGTTGCCGTCACGCAAATCAACACTGCACCATACAGGTGCTTTAGTAATCGTTTTATCAGGCCATTGACGGTCGGTAATTTTTATTTGTTCAAACGGAATATATTTTTTCTCCTGCTGCATGATTAATTTCCCCCTAGCTTTTCTTAGCGATTATAAACAAAAATCCCCGTCCCTAACCTGTGTTATTGATAACACAATTAGGGGCGGGGAACAATTCCACGCTGTACCACCCTATTTCAACAGCACTTCAGCAGCGCTGTCCTCTCAGCCTCCAACAAGGCCTTTGCCTGTAACGTGACCACACGTCCTTCCCTACATATCGGAAAGGCAACTCCGGGATCAGTATGCATATAACCATTGACATCGCTTTACACCAGCCAGCGACTCTCTTAGCCCATCCGGTCATATCTTCTTCCCTTCACCGTTTTTTTAGGGACGATATTTGATTCGTTGAATGATATTATACGCACTCTGCTTTTAATTGTCAACAATCTTTCTGAAATTTATTTTTTTACAGCAAATTTGTAACCAATGTAACAGCAATTAGTGTGCTTCTATCCACGAACACTTATCCACAGCTTATGTGTTTTACCCACAGATTATCAACAGACTTATCAACAACTGTGTATAACTTTATCTGCTGATGATGAGCTTACGCAGTAAATCAACAACAATAATGGAAGCGCCAAACAGGACGACAACGCCCCATTCATGCGCATTCAGCGGTATTGTACGCAGTACACGCCCACCAACAAAGGTCAGCAGCACCTGAATTACAACAATCAGCGCCATTACCTGTAAGAAGCCCTTATTCAGGCTGATATTCTGTAAAAGGTTCAAACCGTCAGTACGCACATTAAAGCCATTGGCAACTGCCATGAAAATGTAGGCGCAGAAGAAGCCCGTGTAGGTATAAATATGATTATCTGCATCACGGAACAGATGGTCAACCCATGCGCTCTTATAGAAGGCAATACCGACAATAGTCATATACAGGCCGCTGATAATAACGCTCGTAAGCATCTTTTTGCTGACAAGCGGCGCACTGCGGCGTTTCGGTGCCTCGCACAGATACTGCGCCAATGCCGGCTCGCCGCCGAAAGCAAGCGCAGCAAGGGTATCCATTACCAGGTTAATCCATAGAATCTGCGTAATCGTCAGCGGTTCATCAATATTGATGAATGGAGCAATAAAGTTAATTGCCACAGCCGAGAAATTAATCGTCAGCTGGAAAACAATAAATTTGCAAATAGAATTGTAAATTGTACGTCCATACAAAATTGCCTGCTTGATGCTCAGGAAATTATCGTCCATGATAACGATATCGCCTGCTTCCTTGGCAACCTCTGTACCGCTGCCCATGGCAAAGCCTACGTCAGCCTTTTTCAGTGCCGGTGAATCGTTTACACCATCACCTGTCATACCGGTTACCAAATTCAGCTCCTGTGCCAGGCGCACCAGGCGCGATTTATCCATCGGTAAAGCACGTGCCACTACACGCAGATGCGTCAGCTTAGCCTTGATTTCATCATCGCTCATCTGCGCCAGCTCGTCGGAGGTCCAGACTACGTCCTCCGCACTTTGCAGCAGACCTGCATCCTTGGCAATTGCTACCGCTGTTTCCTTGCGGTCACCGGTAATCATTACTACCTGTACGCCGGCCTGCTGTACTGCTTTAATAGCCTCTACTGCCTCCGGACGCACGTCGTCACGGATTGCTACAACACCGGCAAGCGTCAGACCCTTATCAGGCAGCGTGTCAGCCGGCACACCTTCATAGGTGCACAGTGCAAGCATTCTCATTGCCTGTCCTGCAAGCTCCAGCATTCTGTTATCCAGAGCTGCTTTTATCTCATCAGTCAACGGCAAACGCTGACCGTCATTGGACCAATACCAATCGGCAGCCAGCAGCAGCTTTTCCGGGGCACCCTTAATCAGGCAATATGCTGCGCCGCCGTCAGCGGGAGCAACCTGCGCCCAAGAATATTTATTGGCGCTGTTAAATGGAATAAAGCGCTGGCGCTGCGGCAGCTGCGGCAAACGATAGGTACCGACATAATTGTTTAACGCTGCTTCCGTCATATTACCGCCGACAATCTTGCCGTCGGTAACGGTAGATGATGTATTGATCAGAACCTGCTGACAGGTCAGCTCCTTAAGACGTGCAGGCAATGATGTGAAATCAGTAATTTCCTGTAAATCGCCGGTTAAGAAGCGTACTACCTCCAGCTGTCCTTTAGTAATAGTGCCTGTTTTATCAGTAAACAGCAGGTTCAGGCTGCCTGCTGTTTCAATTCCGACCAGCTTACGCACCAATACATGGTCATGCAGCATTTTGCGCATATTGAGCGAAGAAACTATCGCAATCATCAGCGGCAGGCCTTCCGGTACCGCCATAACAATAATAATAATCGCCAAAATTACAGCCTGCACCAAATCGGCAATTACTGTTGTCATATCAGCAAAATATGCTGCAAAGCTGCCTGCCAGATATATCTTATGCAGTATTACCGCAACTGCTATCAGCACACCGCCGGCATAACCGAATTTACTTATCTGCTCTGCCAGTCCTTTCAGCTTCAGCTTCAGCGGACTGTCGCGTTCATCATCCTTCAGCTCCTGCGTCAACTGGCCGTAAACGGAATTATCACCTATCTTTACAGCCTGCATCACAGCGGTGCCTTCTACTACAACGCTTCCACGAAACAGCTTATGTTCATCCAGAAAATCAATTTTACCGTCATCCCATTGGAACTCAGCAGGTGCAACAGTTTTTTTAGCTTCCTCGCTTTCACCGTTCAACGCTGCCTGATCCAGCTTCAGCGTTCCTTCCAGCAAAATGCCGTCCGCCGGAATTTTATCACCTGCCTCCAGGATAATGGCATCACCAACTACAACATCATCAATAGCGATTTCCTCCGGCTCGCCGTCACGCCATACCTTGCAGCGGATACGGCTAGCTTCCTCCTGCAGCTTCTGAAAGGCGTTCTCATTGCTGTATTCGGACCATGTGGAAACAAAGGTTGCCAAAATAATTGCCAAGAAAATACCTATTGTTTCAATCCAATCGCCGTGACCAAGATACACGAAAAAAGCATTTACCAGCAGCGCTACTATCAGGATGCGAATAATGGGATCCTGAAAATTCCCCAGCAGCTTGCTCCAAAAGGTTTCCCGCGGCGGCTGCGTCAACGTGTTATCACCGTACTTGCGCCGTGACTCTTCAATCTGCTCCTTGCTTAAGCCATATTTACTCATTTTCTTCCTCCTTTGACCTTACGTCTGCTACTTGTCGAAAATTGTGGTAAATCATGCAAGTACACTCTTCACCTTATATTATATATTAAAAAAGGGCGAGACAATGCTGTAAAATAAAAATATTTTACAACAAAGTCTCGCCACTTAATTACAAAGCCGGATTCTTCCGAATCGTACTGACGGCAGTGTAAACACCAGCCCTAAGGCTTGTGCCGGCTACTCCCCTTATTTAAGAAAGTACCATATTATTTTATTTAGCTTATTCAGCCCAAACAGCTTTCATCAGCTTAGGATATTCAGTGTTAAGGTGGTCAACAATAACATCGATTACTGCATGAATCATTTGCGGTACGAATTGCTCATCGGTAGAAGGAATGCAGCTTTCAATGATGATATTGCCAGCTTCATCAGCATAATATTTAAACACCTTGTAGTTTTCGTTCAGAGCATTCAAATGTGCCAGAACTGCAGCCTTGTTAGCTTCTTTAACCAGACCAGCGCCTACGCGAACCTGCAGCATTACATAGATGCTGTCGTCAATTACCAGCATAGTCGGCAGGTTTTGACCTTGGATGCCGATAGCAGAACGGAAAACAACGGGATGCATGAAGCTTTCTTCAGGAACCTCGTCTGCCTTCGGAACTTCGAATACATCGCCCCAGTTAATTTTGTTTTCTTCAAGGAATTTCTTGTAAACTTCAGCTTTCTTATTCATCATAAGACCTCGCTTTCATTGTTATAATACTATTATACACTATTATCGTTATTTGTGTACTTTTTTTATTAGTAAATATATTTGTTTTACACAAAATTCACAGCTTATTCAGCTTTTATTTTTAACGCAAATTCATAACCATACTTTTCTGCAGCTTCAAGCTCAGCCTTCTGCGGCGTCCATTTGCAGTTAAAACCGGGTTCTACAGCATCGAAGCAGCTTTTTGCAAGCAGCTCTTCCATATCCTTCTGCGCACCACCGCCCCAGCCAAAGGTACCGAAGGCTGCAGCTTTTTTACCTTTAGCGCCGAGTCCTTTAAGATAAATCAGCAGGGAACCCATATTCGGCAGCATGCTGCAATTAAGAGTTGAAGAGCCTGCCAAAAAACCGGAGGCAGTAAAGAGCTCTGCTGCTACCGTACTGTTAGGTGTAGCGCCCATTTTAAATACTTTAACAACAATGCCGGCATTAGCTGCACCACGCGCAATCGCCCGCGCCAACTTTTCTGTACCGCCCCACATGCTGTCATAAGCAATAACAAGACTGCCGTCCTGTACACCGCTGCCCCATTCGCTGTAGCAGCGCAGGATATCGGAAATACGCTCGGTCCAGATTACACCATGGGAAGGCGCAATCATTTTAATATCAAGACCGCCAAGCTTTTTCAGCGCATTGCCAATCAGCTTGGCATAAGGCCAGAGAATGTTGGCAAAATACTTTTTAGCTTCGTAGAACACCTCGTCTTGATTTACTTCACAGTCAAAGCGCTTACTGGTAGCATAATGCTGACCAAAGGCATCATTAGAGAAAAGTATTTTATCATACTCACTATAAGTAGCCATGCTATCGGGCCAATGCAGCATTGCCATAGAAGCGAATGTTAAAGTGCGCTTACCGATATTTAAGGTTGCTCCGTCCTTAACGACCTCAAAATTAAAAATATCTCCATAATGCTGAAGCGCCTCGTTTTTACCTTGCATCGTAATATAGAACTTTGCTTTGGGGCAAGCCTTGGCCAACGCAGGCATAGCACCGGAATGGTCAGGCTCAACATGGTTGATGACAATATAGTCAATGGAATCCAACGGTGTTACCTTGCTGATATTAGCAAGCAGCTCTTCGGTAAAGGGTGCTTTAACAGTATCAATCAAGGTTATCTTTTCATCCATAATCAGATAAGAGTTATAGGTTGCACCTCTCTCTGTTTTGTAACCGTGAAAATCACGCACAGCCCAATCCTGAACACCAACGTCATAAATATTTTCTGCAATTTGCAATGGCAGCATAAGAAAACCTCCTTATAATTTTTCAAGAGTAACTTGACGAGTTGATTTATTTAAGCGTAAAACAAGCTCGTGATATTTATTCAGCGTACTGCGATGACCGACACTGACAACAGTAGTCTGCTGTAAACGCTCCTGTAGCAGGCTGTACATAGTCGCCTCAGTGACTTCATCCAAAGCAGAGGTTGCTTCATCCAGGAAAAGCCACTGTGGCTGCTGGATATGGGCACGTACAAAGGCCAAACGCTGCTGCTCACCGACAGAAAGCACATGGCTCCAGTCAGCCTCCAAATCAAGTTTATCCTTAAGATAACCAATCTGGCACAAATCCATCAGATAAATCAATTCAGTATCATCTATCGGTTTATTTCCCGGGTAATTAAGCGCAGCACGCAGTGTACCTAATGGCAGATAAGGCTTCTGCGGAATAAACATCAGCTTATCACGTGACGGAAGAAAGATTTTGCCGTCGACGAAGGGCCAGATACCGGAGATAGCACGCAGCAAGGTACTTTTACCGCTGCCGCTGACACCCTTAATCAAAACATTATGCCCCGGATGCAGTGTAAAGCTGATATTTTCCAGAAGCGGCTTTCCGTCCGGCAGATTTATCTGCATATCGTTAACCTCGACCACATCGGCAGCAGCAAAGCGTTCCACATGAAAGCGTTCAGCCTGCTGTGAAACCTCATGCATATGATGCCCAAAATAAGTTAAACGCATGACAACAGCCTGCCATTGAGCAATGCTGCTGTACATATCAACAAAATAAGAAAGTGAATCCTGCACGCGGCCAAAAGCACTGGCAACCTGCATCAGTCCGCCTAGTGTTACTTCTTTCGTAAGATAACGGTTCATGGCTACAACAAAGGGAAAAATGATAGCGATTTGAGAATAACCGGAATTTAAAAAGACAAGCTGTTTTTGCTTATTAACCAGCTTCCAGAAGTTATCAAGAAGCATTTTAAAGCGTAGCTTAAATACACTGCCTTCCTGCGCTTCACCGCGATAGAAAGCAACGCTTTCCGCACTTTCACGCAGGCGAATCATACTGAAACGGAAATCCGCTTCATATTTCTGTTGGATGAAGTTGATTTTTACCAGCTTGCGGCCAACAATGTGGGTAATGTAGGTACCAATTACAGAATATAGCAGTGATGCCCACAACATATAACCATTAATCGTCCATGTTTTACCCATAAAGGTAAAGCTAAGACTGCCGGAAAGATTGTATAAAATGACAACAAAGGATGCAAACGTGCAAAACGCCTTGAGGATGCCTATACCAAAGCTCAAGGTCATTTCAACAAACTGTCGCACGTCCTCACTGATACGTTGGTCAGGGTTATCCGTATCCTTACCGAACATCTGCAGATTGTAGTAGGTTTTGTTTTGCAGCCAGATGTCGATAAAACGCGTTGTCAGCCAACGACGCCAATTCAAAATCAATGTCTGCTGCAGATAATATGAGTATACTGCCAATAAGATATAAATAGCAGCTAACCACGAAAAATGAATGAGTTCATCAAAAATCTTCTTTGCATCATAATTTTGCAATGCGCTGTAAAAGCTGTTGTTCCACTGGTTAAGCAGAACAAGCATATAAACCACGCCAAGTGTAAGTGCTATAATACAGCCTAATAAAAAGAAAGCCTTTTTCTTTTCTTCCGACTGCCAGTAGCTTTTAGTAAGATACCAGACATCCCTGAAAAACTGTCTGGTCAAGTTAAATCGTTGCATATACTCAAGACTCCTCTGATAAAGAAATGCTATTCAATTCTTGAACAGTTCCTTTTTATTATACTATAAATATTAGCCTAAGAGTATCGCCAACAATAAAATTTACATTTTAGATACAAAAAAGAGCTCACACTAATGTGTGAGCTCATGAAGTTAGCTAATGATTATTTGCCAACAGGACCGATCATAGCCAGCATGGTACCTGCAGCAACTGCAGTACCAATAACGCCTGCTACGTTAGGACCCATAGCGTGCATCAGCAGGAAGTTAGCCGGGTTAGCTTTCTGACCAACTTTTTGAGATACACGAGCAGCCATAGGAACTGCGGAAACGCCAGCGGAACCAATCAACGGGTTGGTCTTGCCACCGTCTACAATGCACATGATCTTACCGAAGATAACGCCGGCAGCAGTACCAGCTACGAATGCAACCAGACCCAGAACGATGATCAGCAGAGTCTTAGCGTTCAGGAAAGACTCAGCGCTCATGGTCAGACCAGTACCGGTAGCCAGCATGATGGTTACGGTGTTCATCAGAGCGTTTTGTGCGGTGTCGGACAGACGATCCAGGCAGCCAGCTTCTTTGAACAGGTTACCCAGCATCAGCATACCAATCAGAGCGGTTACGGAAGGTAACAGCAGAGAAATAACGATGGTGCACATGATCGGGAAAGCAACCTTTTCAAAGTGAGAAACCGGACGCAGCTGTTGCATAACGATCTTACGATCTGCTTCAGTAGTGAACAGTTTCATGATAGGAGGCTGAATCAGCGGAACCAGAGACATGTAGGAGTAAGCAGCAACTGCGATTGCACCTAACAGCTGAGGAGCCATTTTAGCAGCCAAGTAGATGGAAGTCGGGCCGTCAGCACCACCGATGATGCCGATAGCAGCAGCTTCTTGTACGGTGAAGCCAAGCAGCATAGCGCCCAGCAGAGCTACGAATACACCGCCCTGTGCAGCAGCGCCCAGGAGCAGGGTTTTCGGGTTAGCCAGCAGAGGACCAAAGTCGGTCATAGCGCCTACGCCCAAGAAGATCAACGGCGGGAATACTTCGTGGTGAATACCATACATGATAACGGACATAACACCAGGTTCTTCGAAACCGTTTTTAGGAATGTTAGCCAGAATACAACCGAATGCGATCGGGGACAGCAGCAAAGGCTCAAAACCTTTACCAATAGCCATATAAAGCAGAACCAGACCTACAACGATCATGATTACGTGACCGCCTGTCAGTGCAGAGAAACCGGAATCTGCCCATACGGAAGACAAAGCAACGAGAAATGCTTCCATTTAATATCCTCCCAATTTTCAATTTGTGGAAGGGGCTCTGCGAAAAGCCCCCTCCAAAGATCAAGGGTATTTAAGACTTACTGATATTGCGAACTATCGAGTAAGAATTAGAGAACGATCATAACGTCGCCGGTAGCAACAGTTTGACCTGCGGAAACGCGAACGTCGGAAACAGTGCCATCAGCCGGAGCCATGATTTCGTTTTGCATTTTCATAGCTTCCAGAATCAGCAGAACGTCGCCGGATTTAACAGCGTCGCCAGCTTTTACGTTAACGGACAGAACTTTGCCCGGCATAGGAGCGGAAACGGTGGTTGCACCAGCAGCAACCGGAGCAGCAGCTTTCGGAGCCGGAGCCGGAGCAGCTTTCGGAGCCGGAGCAGCAGCCGGAGCCGGAGCAGCTTTCGGAGCAGCTTTCGGAGCGGAAGCAACAACGCCTGCTTCTTCAACTTCAACTTCGTATGCGGTACCATTTACGGTGATAGTATACTTTTTCATGGATATAATCCTCCTTAAAATCTCGTTTTTTAATTAAAATTGCAAACTATATGCATTAGAAGCATTCTTTACGAACGCTAATAGCTTCAACACGACTGCTTACAGTCCATGCAGATTTAGCATCAATACGACGTACGCAAGCGATTTGGTCTGCGCTAACGCCGCAAGCTGCTACTGCTGCAGCGATAACAGCGATAATTTCGCTATCATCTTGAGCTGCTGCAACCGGAGCTGCAGCGGGAGCTGCTGCCGGTGTAGGAGCTACTGCCGGTTTAGCAACTTTTTTTTTAGTCGGATCGATAACTTGGAGTAAGTTCATCAATATGCCCAGAGCGATCAGTACGCCGAATACGATGGTCATATTGATTAAAGCAATCAACCAAGGATTAGTAGTAACAGGACCCATTTATTTCACCTCATCTTATCTTAAAATAGGTTGTTTAAGCACTAAGCAACTGCTTGTGAATTACAAAGGAATGTTGCCGTGGCGTTTTGCCGGACGGGTTTCGCGTTTGCTTTCCAGCATTTGCAGAGCGTTGATGATGGTGGGACGAGTATTTTTCGGTTCGATAACCATGTCAACCATGCCGCGCATTGCTGCTTGGTACGGAGTAGCGAAGTTGTCGATGTACTCTTTAGTCTTAGCTTCAACATCAGGATCTTTACGGAAGATGATGTTAGCAGCACCAGCAGGACCCATAACTGCGATTTCAGCGGTCGGCCATGCGATAACTTGGTCAGCGCCCAGGTCTTGAGAGCACATTGCCAGGTAGGAACCGCCGTAAGCTTTACGGGTAACCAGAGTGATTTTAGGAACAGTTGCTTCAGAGTAAGCATACAGCATCTTAGCGCCGTGACGGATAATGCCGCCGTATTCTTGGTTGCAGCCAGGCAGGAAGCCAGGAACGTCAACCAGGTTCAGCAGAGGAATGCCGAAAGCGTCGCAGAAGCGGATGAAACGAGCGGATTTATCGGAAGCGTTGATATCCAGGCAGCCAGCCATAACTTTCGGTTGGTTAGCAATGATACCTACGGTTTGACCATCCATACGAGCGAAGCAAGTGATGATGTTGGTTGCCCAGTATTTTTGGTTTTCATAGAATTCGCCGTTATCTACGATAGATCTGATTACATCATACATATCGTAAGCTTGGTTGGAGTTGTCCGGCAGCAGAGTGTTCAGGCTGTCGTCGGTACGCATCGGGTCATCACCAGTCTCTACGATCGGAGCACCTTCAACGTTGTTGGAAGGCAGGAAGGAGAGCAGGTAACGGATTTGTTGCAGGCAGTCTTCGTCGTTTTCAGCAGCGAAGTGAGCAACACCGGAAGTGCTGTTGTGGGTCATAGCGCCACCCAGTTGTTCTTGGGTTACATCTTCACCGGTAACGGATTTAACTACTGCAGGGCCAGTAATGAACATTTTGGAAGTGTTCTTTACCATGTAGATGAAGTCGGTCAGTGCCGGGCTGTATACAGCGCCGCCAGCGGAAGGACCCATAATTGCAGAGATCTGAGGAACTACGCCGGAAGCAATGGTGTTCTCGAAGAAGATTTTACCATAGCCAGCCAGAGCGTCGATAGCTTCTTGGATACGAGCACCGCCGGAATCGTTCAAGCCAACCAGCGGAGCACCCATTTTCAGTGCCAGGCGTTGTACTTTAACGATTTTAGCAGCATGCATTTCGCCGAGGGAGCCACCTTCAACGGTGAAGTCCTGTGCGAATACATAAACCAGACGGCCATCGATGGTGCCGTAACCGGTGGTTACGCCTTCACCAGGCAGTTCTTTCTTTTCTTGACCGAAGTTGTAGCAACGATGACGTACAAAACGGTCGAGTTCTACGAAGGAACCTTCGTCGAGGAGAGCAGCGATTCTTTCACGAGCAGTCATTTTGCCGGATTCATGTTGTTTTGCAACACGTTTTTCGCCACCAGCAGCCAGAATTACTTCGGCTTTTTTGAGCATTTTCTCAATTTTTTCTTGAGTAGACAAATCTTACACCTCCATCATTATTGGGAGAACAAATTTATACACAGATGCTGAAGATATATCACTTGTATATCTCCAGCATTATGTAGCTTAAATTATGGGACCTTAAATCGCCCTGAATCTACGCAGCTAATAAATTAGTCTTTGTAGGTTGCAGCCGGTTGGCACAGCTCGAGCAGCAGGCCAGCGGATTTCGGATGAACGAAAGCGATTTTCATGTTGCCAGCACCATTACGAGGAGCTTTGTCGATCATACGAACGCCAGCTTCGGTCAGGTCAGCGATAGCAGCTTTGATGTCATCAACACGCAGAGCCATATGTTGGATGCCAGGGCCGTTTTTAGCAACGTATTTGCCGATAGGACCATCGTTGTTTTCAGTGATATCAACAAGGAGCTCAATCAGGGTTTCGCCGCAGGGAACAAATACGGTAGCAACACCTTGTTCTTTAACTTCTTCAGTACCAGTAGCTTTCAGGCCCAGTACCTCAGTGTAAATTTTTGCAGCTTCTTCCAAGGTACCAGCGCAAGCGATACCTACATGGTCAACACAAATAGTTTTGAATGCCATAATAAATTCCTCCTAAAATTGTTTTTTTGGCGGTTTATTTTAAAACCTTGCCAACAATATCATCAACGACAGAGTACGGCTCAATCTCACGGGATTGCATTTTTACAACTAAGTTGTCAAATTCATCCGTTTGAATGACGTTCTTGTCGATGTAGCGATTTACATGGTCATTAAGCATAGCGGTAACCTCGTTTTTAATACGAGCTTTACGGATATCGTTTAATTTACCACTCTCAATCAAATATGCCTTGTGAGCCTCAATAGAGTCCACAACAGCCTCTATACCTTCACCCTTGCTGGCAATGGTCCTGTTAATCGGAGGACGCCAGCCAACATGTTCGGGATTTAATTCGAGCATCATCTCAATCTCAATGTTGAGCTTGTCTGTACCTTCACGATCAGCTTTGTTAATCGTGAACAGGTCACCGATTTCAAGTATACCTGCTTTAATAGCCTGGATATCGTCGCCCATGCCAGGAATTACTACTACCATAGTAGTATCTGCGGTCTTTACAATGTCAACCTCAGATTGTCCTACGCCTACGGTTTCAACGATAATTACATCCATGCCGAAAGCATCCATTAATTTAACAGCGTCACCTGCTTTTTGGGACAGGCCGCCAAGACTGCCGCGAGTTGCCATAGAGCGTACAAAAATGCCCTCGTCTGCGGTCAGATCCATCATTCTGATACGGTCGCCTAAAATAGCGCCGCCAGAATACGGGCTAGTGGGGTCAATTGCTACGATACCTACGGTCTTGCCGCGTTTACGGTATTCCTTAGCCAATTTATCAGTCAGAGTACTTTTACCAGCACCCGGAGGGCCAGTGATACCAATTACATAAGCATTACCAGTATGAGGATAAATTTCTGTCATAATTTTGACAGCATCATCGTATTCATTTTCAACAGCAGTGATTGCTTTAGATAATGCAAGACGAGAATGATTTAATAACTTATCTACTATTTCCATAATTCACACCGCCTTGTTTTGGATAGTGAATATTTTATAAGGCAAGCCGGGACAAACCCGGCTTGCTTTAAGGGATAAAATTATTTTACGTTAGCGTTGATGAAATCAACAATTTTGCTGGTCGGGGTGCCCGGAGTGAATACTTCAGCAATGCCAGCAGCTTTCAGGCCAGGGATGTCAGCGTCAGGAATAACGCCGCCGCCGATAACCAGAACGTCGGTCAGGCCTTTTTCTTTCAGCAGTTCAACTACTTTCGGGAAAAGGGTGTTGTGAGCGCCGGACAGCAAGGACAGTGCAACAACGTTTACGTCGTCTTGCAGAGCAGCTTCAGCGATTTGTTCCGGAGTCAGACGGATACCGGTGTAGATAACTTCAAAACCAGCGTCGCGCAGAGCACGAGCTACAACTTTAGCACCGCGGTCATGGCCATCCAGACCCGGTTTAGCAACTAAAACTTTAACGTTAGCCATTATAGTTTACCTCCGTATATTGGTTGTGTTTACAAATTAGAGAGTGGTATGAGGTTGGTATTCACCGAATACTTTTCTCATAACGCCGCAGATTTCGCCTTCGGTTGCGTATGCACGAACTGCATCCAGAATCAGAGGCATCAGGTTTACATTTTCATCTGCGCAGCCAGCTTCCAAAGCAGCCAGTGCTTTTTCTACAGCAGCGTTGTCACGGCGAGCTTTCAGAGCAGCAATCTTTTCAGCTTGCAGCTTGCCTACAGAACCGTCTACGCGCAGCAGGTTTTTCGGAGCTTCTTCTTCTTGAGTGAATTTGTTAACGCCAACGATGATACGGTCGCCTTTTTCGATTTCCATCTGCCATTTGTAAGCAGAGTCTTGGATTTCTTTTTGGATGTAGCCTTTAGCGATAGCTTCAGGAGCGCCACCGATTTCGTCAATTTTCTTAATGTATTCCCAAGCTTCAGCTTCGATCTTGTCGGTCAGAGCTTCTACATAGTAGGAGCCGCCCAACGGATCAACGGTGTCAGCCAGGCCGGATTCGTAAGCAACGATTTGTTGGGTACGCAGAGCGATGGTTACAGACTCAGTGGTCGGCAGTGCCAAAGCTTCGTCCTTGGAGTTGGTGTGCAGGGATTGAGTACCACCCATTACAGCAGCAGCAGTTTGCAGAGCAACACGAACGATGTTGTTGTTCGGTTGTTGAGCGGTCAGCATGGAGCCAGCGGTTTGGGTATGTACACGCAGCATCATGGATTTCGGTTTTTTAGCACCGAAACGCTCTTTCATAACTTTGGACCATACACGACGGGAAGCACGGAATTTAGCAACTTCTTCGAGTACGTTGTTATGAGCATTCCAGAAGAAGGACAGACGGCCTGCAAATGCGTCAACGTCCAGACCAGCTTTGATAGCAGCTTCTACATAAGCGATACCATCAGCAATGGTGAATGCGATTTCCTGAGAAGCGGTGGAACCAGCTTCACGGATATGGTAACCGGAGATGGAAATGGTGTTCCACAGCGGTACGTTCTTGGAGCAATATTCAAAAATGTTGGTGATCAAACGCATGGACGGTTTCGGCGGGAAAATGTAAGTGCCGCGAGCAGCATACTCTTTCAGAATATCGTTCTGAATGGTGCCACGCAGTTTGTCAGCGGAAACGCCTTGTTTCTCAGCTACTGCAATGTACATAGCCAGCAGTACGGAAGCAGGAGCGTTGATGGTCATAGAAGTGGATACTTTATCCAGGGAAATTTGGTCAAACAGGATTTCCATGTCAGCCAGGGAGTCGATAGCTACGCCTACTTTACCAACTTCGCCTTCAGCCATCGGATCGGTGGAATCATAACCGATCTGGGTCGGCAGGTCGAATGCGCAGGACAGGCCAGAACCACCGTTTGCCAGCAGGTAACGATAACGTTTGTTGGATTCTTCAGCGGTGGAGAAACCAGCATACATACGCATGGTCCAGAAACGGCCACGATACATGGTCGGTTGAACACCACGGGTGTAAGGATATTCACCGGGGAAGCCCAGTTTAGTCATGTAGTCAAAGTTTTCACCAAGATCTACCGGGGTGTACAGTCTGTTAGGAACCAGGTTTGCGCGTTCAGGGTTTTTTACCAGTTTAGCTTCAACTTCAGCATGATATTTCTCTAAACCGGCTTTAATTTCTTCAAATGCCATTCTCAAATCCTCCTTAAAATATTTGTGTTTCATATTTCGGATTGGACGGTTCCGAAATGATGGTGAGAGTGTTCCGTCTATGACGGCTATATATGGCAAAGTCTAGGGTGAGACTTCGTCAACTGAATTTATTGGGCAAAGCCTTGGGTGAGGCTTTGTCTGTATATACCTGCCGGCGGGAATCTCACCCACCGGCAAGCACATTACATAGTTTAACCTATTTTGCAAAACTTAACAAGGGGTTTCGCAAAGTTTTTTTAAAATTATTTACCTTCAACCATGCCTTCCATGGAACCGGTTTCAGCAAACAGTTTGTAGCAATCGAATGCTTCTGCCAGGATGTGCGGGGTTTGGCTGTTGCCGCAAGCTTCGCAAGCGCGTTTGAAGTAATCATACAGCCAAGGTTGATATTTCGGGTTAGCGATTTGATCGATGATGATCGGAGCTTTTTCTTTCGGGCTCAGGCCACGCAGGTCAGCAACGCCACGTTCGGAAACGATAACGTCAACATCCAGGGTAGCATGGTCGATATGGCTGCAGAACGGAACTACGGAAGAAATCTTGCCGCCTTTTGCCAGGGAGTTGGTGAAGAATACGGTCAGGTAGCCGTTACGAGCGAAGTCGCCGGAACCGCCAACACCGTTCATCAGCTTGGTGCCGCAAACATGGGTGGAGTTTACGTTACCATAGATATCAACTTCAATAGCGGTGTTCATTGCGATTACGCCGATACGACGAGCAACTTCAGGGCTGTTGGAGATTTCTTGCGGACGGAGCAGCAAGTATTTTTTGTAGTGTTCTACGTTCTCGTAGAATTTCTTTTGGCACTCAGGAGACGGAGTCAGAGCGGTACCGGAAGCAACGCGGAGTTTACCAGCGTCGATCAGGTCGAACATACCATCTTGAATAACCTCAGTGTAAACGGTCAGGTCTTCGAAATCGGAGTTAACCAGACCATTGATAACTGCGTTAGCAACGGAACCTACGCCGGATTGCAGCGGCAGCAGGTTTTTCGGCAGACGGCCTTCTTTAACTTCGTTTTTCAGGAAGTTAACGAGGTTAGCGCCCATATGTTTAGCGTCGTCGTCGATTTCGCCCAGCGGACGAACGATGTCAGGACGGTCGCAAGGAACTACTGCAACGATTTTTTCTACTTCGCAAGGAATGTAGGTGGTACCGATGCGGTCTTCCGGAGCGGTGATAGGAATCGGTTGACGATTCGGGGGATCCAGAGGAATATAGGAGTCATGCATGCCTTCCAGGCCTACCGGTTGAGTGGTGTTAACTTCAACGATAACCTTTTTAGCGCCAGCTACATAGGAAGAGCTGTTGCCCATGGAAGTGGTCGGAATCAAGCCAACCATGCCATTGCCGAGGTCGTTGATTTTGCAAACTTCAACGATTGCAACATCCGGACCGGTCGGACGGCCAGCCATGTAACCATAGCGAACCATTTGAGCCATGTGAGACAGATGAATATCAGCGTATTTTACTTTGCCAGCGTTGATAGCTTTACGCATGGTGCCGTTGGTCTGGTAAGGCAGACGACGGTCAATGATGTCAGCTTCAACCATTGCTTGGTCGATTTCAGGACCAACAGATGCGCCAGTCCAAACGTTAACTTTGAAAGGAGTTTTTTTGCCCTTTTCAGCAAGAGCCAGAGGAACAGCTTTCGGATAGCCAGACGGGGTAAAACCGCTGACACCTAAATTGTCACCATCTTTTACGAATTCTGCAGCAGCTTCAGCGCTCATCACTTTGTCAGCTACTACGTCACAAATGCGATCTTTAATATCGATCATGTTTACCTTCCTCCTTTTAATTAGGACATTGAGTTTTTATAAGGGTATTACCCTTTTGCATATAACTTATCAGCAATACCCTGCGGCATTACGAATAAGATATTACCGTATATCAAGCTCTTCACAAATATTTCATACTTGACTATATAGTCATTTCGACATACAAGAGAAAACTCCTGCTTGTACTATAAATATTTTTTCAAAGGCTTCTTTACTATCTGCTACAATTATAACACATTTTCAGAAAAACTTCACTTTTTTCTGTCAAATTTTTCCTGTGTTTTACATAGCAGGCAAATTGCACTCAACGCTATATATGATACCAATAAAATTGTAACACTGCAAGCTTTTTCTTTACAAATTTACAAAACACCCCCTTCTTTTCAAGGAAAAAAAGGGGGATTTGTATTATCCAGATAGAACAATTAACGGTTTTGCGCGTGGTAGTGTGTATGTAATAGACTATGAGCCTTCTCAGAAAGAGGTTTGCCTAACCAAGTATCATAAAGTGATTTTATTTCCGGGTTTTCGTGCGATTTTCGTAATTCGCTTGTACAGTCACAATTAAAAATCGCTTCACGGCGTTTCTGCCTGATAGAAGCATCAACCGGAACAGGCTGACCGCCGCCGCCGATGCAGCCTCCAGGGCAGGCCATAACCTCGATAAACTGATAATCTGCTGTACCTGCTTTAATGCGTTCCAGCATCATTTTAGCAGATTTAAGTGTATGTACTACAGCAACCTTCACAGGTGTGCCTGCAACATCAATAACAGCCTCACGTGTCTGCTCCATGCCGCGTACCTCATTATATTCAAGCTTCGGCAGCTCCTTGCCGGCAACAACCTCGGCCACAGTACGCAAAGCCGCTTCCATAACGCCGCCTGTAGTACCGAAAATAACTGCGGCACCGGTACCGGTTCCCAGCGGAGAATCGAACTCTGCTTCCTCCAGTGCATTAAAATCAATACCAGCCTCGCGAATCATGCGTCCCAGCTCACGTGTAGTAATAACCACATCTACATCACGATAACCGCTGGCGCACATTTCTTCACGTGCAGCCTCCGCTTTTTTCGCAGTACAGGGCATTACCGATACACTGACAATCTTCGCAGGATCAATGCCTGCACGTTCTGCAAAATATGTTTTGGCAACAGCGCCAAACATCTGCTGCGGAGATTTGGCAGTAGAAAGATGCGGCAGCAACTCAGGATATTTCAGCTCAATCATATTTACCCAGCCGGGGCTGCAGGAGGTAATCATCGGCAGTACGCCGCCGTTCTGCAGACGCTGCAGGAACTCATGGCCTTCCTCCATAATAGTCAGGTCGGCAGAGAAGTTTGTATCGAAAACCTTGTCAAAGCCTAAATGACGCAATGCCGCAACCATTTTACCTGTAACAACCTGACCTGCTGGAATGCCCAGCTCCTCGCCCAGGGCAACACGCACGGACGGAGCTGTCTGTACTACAACGACCTTGTCAGGATTGTTGATTGCATCCCAAACCTTGTCTGTATCATCCTTTTCCACGATAGCACCCGTCGGGCAGACATCGGCGCACTGGCCGCAGTAGGTGCAGGCACTGTTGAGCAAATCATGCTCAAAGGCTGTAGATACCATGGTGTTGAAGCCACGGCCGGCAAAGCTGTAAACGCTCATACCCTGCACATCACGGCAAACACGGATGCAGCGACCGCAGAGAATGCATTTTTCCTGATCGCGTACCAGCGACGGATTGCTGTTATCAATAGTACGCGCCCTTGTTTCGCCACCCTCGAAGCGGAGCTTACGCACGCCCAAGTCAGCAGCAATTTTCTGCAGCTCGCAGTCGCCGTTCTTCTGGCAGCACAGGCAGTCCTTCGGGTGATTGGTCAAAAGCAGCTCCAGTACTGTTTTACGCGCTTCGCGTACCTTGGAGGTATTAGTTTTTACTACCATACCCTCGCTTACAGGATATACGCAGGAAGCAACCATAGTACGCGCACCGCTGGCCTCTACCATACACAGGCGGCAGGCACCCTCCGGACGCAGGTCCGGGTGGTAGCACAGCGTAGGAATATAAATACCCGCGCTGCGTGCAGCCTCCAGTACACTGGAGCCTGCCGGGGCCTGAATCTGTTTTCCATCTATTGTTAAATTAACCATCTGCATCATCAGTCCCCTCCTTATGCCTTGCTGATTGCCTTAAACGGACACGCCGTCATGCAGGCACCGCATTTAATGCATTTGTTCTGGTCAATAACATGTTTTGCTTTCGGCGAACCGCTGATAGCCTGTACCGGGCACTGACGTGCACACAGACCGCAGCCGCGGCAGGCATCGCTGATTTCGTAATGCAGCATCTTTTCGCAGACGCCTGCAGGACAGCGCTTCTCTTTGATATGCGCCTCATATTCATCTCTGAAATATTTCAAGGTGCTCAAAACAGGGTTAGGAGCGGTTTGTCCTAAGCCGCACAAAGCTGTTTCCTTGATATTCTTGGCCAGATTTTCCAAAAGCTCGATATCGCCCTCACGTCCCTGGCCTTCCGTAATACGGGTAAGGATTTCCAGCATACGCTTCGTGCCTTCGCGGCAGGGAGTACATTTGCCGCAGGATTCCGACTGCGTAAAGTTCAGGAAGAACTTGGCAACGTCAACCATGCAGGTATCCTCATCCATAACAACCAGACCGCCGCTGCCCATCATAGCACCGGCAGCAATCAGAGAATCATAATCTACCGGCAAATCCAGCATGCTTTCGGGCAAGCAGCCGCCGGAAGGACCGCCGATCTGTACAGCCTTAAACTTTTTGCCGTTGGTAATACCGCCGCCGATATCATAGATAATCTCGCGCATGGTAATACCCATCGGCACCTCTGCCAGACCGGTGTTATTGATTTTGCCGGTCAAAGCGAAAACCTTGGTGCCTTTGGATTTTTCGGTACCAAGCTGGCAGTACCAGTCTGCACCGTTAACGATAATCTGCGCCACGTTAGCAAAGGTTTCTACGTTGTTGATGTTCGTCGGCTTGCCCCACAGGCCGCTGACCGCAGGGAAAGGCGGACGCGGGCGTGGCATACCGCGCTTGCCTTCGATAGAAGCCATCAGGGCAGTTTCTTCGCCGCAGACGAAGGCACCGGCACCCTCTTTGATATGAATAGTAAAGCTGAAATCGCTTTCAAAAATATGCTCACCTAACAGACCCATTTCTTCAGCCTGAGCAATGGCAGTACGCAAGCGTTTGATAGCCAGCGGATATTCCGCACGTACATAGATATAGCCTTCATCCGCACCCATAGCATAACCGCAGATAGCCATGCCTTCCAATACACGGTGCGGGTCACCCTCCAGAACGCTGCGATCCATAAATGCGCCTGGGTCGCCCTCGTCCGCATTACAGATAACATATTTTTTATCGCTCTCGGAGTTTTTGGCAAACTGCCATTTCATACCGGTCGGGAAGCCGCCGCCACCACGACCGCGCAGGCCGGATTTTTTTACCTCGTCCACAACCTCCTGCGGAGTCATCTGCGTAACAGCCTTAGCCAATGCCTCATAACCGCCTACGGCGATATATTCTTCAATAGCTTCCGGATTGATAGCGCCGCAGTTAGCCAATACCAGACGATGCTGCTTTTTGTAGAAGCCGATTTCCGAATAACGCGGAACCTGCTCCTGATTGATGGGTTCACGATAAAGCAGACGCTGCACGATGCGTCCTTTATATAAATGTTCTTCAACGATGGTTTTAACGTCCTCCGGCTTTACACTGCAATAGAAGGTACCTTCCGGATAAACGATAACCAGCGGTCCGTGCTCGCAGAAGCCATGGCAGCCTGTTTCAACAACCATCACCTCATCCTGCAGGCCGAACTTTTGCAGCTCTCTGGCAAAAGTCAGCTGGATTTCCTTCGAGCCGTTAGCCTTACAGCCCGTACCGCCACACACTAAAACGTGAGCTCTTATATGCTGCATAATATTTTTCCTCCACCTGTTTTGTTTACAAGCTATGATACATCAGCTTCTCCAACTGCTGTGTACCCTGCCTGCGGCTTATTCCTGATCCAGCCTGCCTACGACAAGCTCTTCCACAATGTGACCGTTTACCACATGCTCTGCGATAATTTTGGGAACATCCTCCGGGGTTACCTTGCCATAGGTAATTCGTGCTTCACCCGGACGCACTACGTCCACGAGCACCTCTTTTTCGCACATACCGATGCAGCCTGTCTGCTGTACCTGAACATCAAATAAATGACGCTTGTTCAGCTCCTGCAGGATAGCGCTCATAACCTCGCGCGCACCGGCAGCAATGCCGCAGGTACCCATACCTACAATAATTTTTGTACCTGAGCTCTGACGCAGCTTGATATCTGCCTTCAGTTTATCTCTCAAAGCGTGTAAATCCGCTAAGCTTTTCATTCGTTTATACCTCCTCACCCTGCACCTGTGCCAGCTGCTCCTTTAAATAAGCACCCAGCCAGGCATATATTTCAGGATTGGCAAAGTCACACGCTTCGCCTAATATTTCTCTGACCTCCTGCGTTCTGAACACCAGCGAGCCGTTGGCGCCGTTATAGGCAAATTCCAGCTCCAGCTGCGGCGCCCCCGCCAACAGCACCTGCACACTGCTCACAATATCTCCCAGCGGTGGCCGGTCAATATTATCTGCCGCAAAATATGCAGTCAACGCAGTTCCCTTTCCGGGCGCAGACCGCAGCTCCAAATGTCCGCCGCATTGCTGCGTAACCATATCGATAAAGGGAATTCCCATGCCTACCTTTCTGGTAGTACGGCTGGTAACAAAGGGGTCGCGCACCCGCTGCAGCATCTCGCTATCCATGCCCTTTCCGTCATCGCGGACGCTGAAAACAAAGTACCCCTGTTCATTTTCGCTGACAGTCAGCCAGATGTGACGGGCACCGGCAGCCACAGAATTTTGGGCTATATCCAAGATGTGTAATGCCAGCTCCCGCATTTTATTTATACCTTGCCAGAATGCCTGCCAGCTTATCGGTAGTCAGGCGTCCATGCGTATCATCGTTAATCTGCATAACCGGTGCCAAGCCGCAGGCACCGATGCAGGCTACAGTTTCCAGGGTAAAGCGCAGGTCGTCGGTCGTATGTCCGGCCTTAATACCCAGCTGCTTTTCCAAGGCCTGCAGAATTGTTTTGCCGCCACGCACATGGCAGGCAGTACCCTGGCAGACGCGAATAACATTGCGTCCGCGCGGATTAAGATGGAACAATGAATAAAAGGTTACTACGCCGTAAATTTCGGAAATCGGCGTACCTGTTTTATCGGCAATATACTCCAGTACATCCTTAGGCAAATAGTTGTACAGGTTCTGCACTTCCTGCAGAATAGGAATCAGCGGTCCCTTAACATCTGCGTATTTTTCCAGAATAGCATCAATACGCTGCTTTTCCGGATTTTCGCCGCCGCAGCAGCTGCATTTACGCTCAAGACGGTTTTCACTATTATTCATACTACCCCTCCTCTAAAGGATTTTTTGTAAACTTACCAACTCAGTATACCATTTCGCAAGCAAATACACAATACTATTTATGTTATTTTCGCTATATAGTGTACTCTATTTGTGCTATTCTTTACAAAAATCTGAAAATTGTCCCGGCAGGACATTACGCATCCCTTTGCCTGCCAGCGCCAATTTCAGCTCTGCTATCGTTAATTTCTCCACCTGGAGTAAATTTTTCGGACCCTGTACAAAATCATAAATATTATGTGCATCGGAATTCGTAATAAAAGGCAGATAGCCTGCCAAACGCTGCAGCTTCGACTGCAGCTTGCGACGCCAGCCCGCATCGGATATTTCGGCAGCAGCAAAGCCAAAGTCCGGCTCAATAAAACCCAGCTGTCCCAGAATGCTGTAGGAAGGACGGTCGATATGAGCGGCAATGGTAAGGCCACCCAAAGCATCAACCTGCCGCACCACCTGCGCCGCAGTCAGCGACAGCGGTGCATGCAGCAGACGCTGCTCCTCGCGCACAAACTCGTCCTCGGCATCTACTACATACTGAGCACCGAAACGTTCTGCATCATTCAGCATACCGTTCATATGCTCATCAACCAGCAGCTGCCATCTCTGCAGCTGCTCCAGCGTATCAAACAGCGCCACAATATGCGCTTCTTCACTGCTTTCCACTTCCATACCGGGAAATACCTTCACGCCGTAGCGCTGCGCTGCCTCCAGCGCAGCCGGCACATTGGCACCGGCGTTATGGTCGGTAATCGCAACCGCGCCAATGCCATACTCGGCGGCACGCATCACAATGTGATGCGGTGTCATTTCTACCTCAGCACAGGGCGAAAGCAGCGTATGTACATGTAAATCCGCCAGAACTGTCTGCATTGCTTAGTCCTTCTTGCCAACACCCAATGCATACAGCTTGCCGATAACCTCAAAGGCAGGCGCTTCGGTTGCCGCAATAACAACATCATTCAGATTTGCCTTATGCAGTGTATCCTCTGCTACCGGACCATCGCCAGCTACAATAACTGCCGCAAAGCCAATCAGCGAAGCAACCGCAGCAACATTCTGATGTCCCTGCATCGTTACCCAAACCATACCGGGCTGACCCTGGCCCATTGCATTACTCAATAAATCGGAAGCATAACCGCCTTCTACCTCTGCATATAAAGCATCCTCGCTTACATCCTTAGTCAGAAGCTTCAAATCAAGCTTCTCAATCATTTCTTTAACCTTCATCGTTGTCTGCCTCCGTTTTATTTATTTCTGCCGGCTCGTGATAAATAGGTATCTGCTTAGCCAGCTCCAGCATGCCCTGTGACAATTTATGTACACTGGCACGCAATTTAAAAATACAATCTATTTCGTGCGCCTTGCCCTGCACGATATCCTCCGCCAGTCCCTGGCAGCTGGGTGCACCGCAGGCACCGCAGTCCAGACCTGGCAAGGAGCAAAGCACCTCTTCCATACGTTCAAACTTTTTCATAGCTTCCATGATGTCATCATCAAGCTGCATCATCGGACGCGCTACCAGCTTCTTGCGATAGGCCTCCGAATGCGGGAAGTCCTCCAGCACCATCGTGCGCGCCATCGCCTCACGCCTGTCCGCCGGCTCCTGCTCCCGCAGGCCTGCGATACGCCTGCGCAGATTGCATTCGGCCACGAACTTGTTTTCTGCTGCCAAAAGACCGCCTAGGCAACCTCCTTTGCAGGCACTGCACTCCACATAATCAAGCTGCGGCATTTTATTCATAGAAACCTGCTCCAGCAGGTCATACACATTATCAATCCCATGAATTGCCAGACCGTTGGTAATACCGGCGCTTTCTATTTCGCCGCCATAGGTTCCCCAGGCCATGCCATAGGAGGAACCGGTGCGCACATTCAGCTCATGCGTGCCGCCAAGATTCTTCAGCAGCAGTCCGTAAATCTCCGACAGGCTGAAGCTGCCTGTCAGCTCTGTATGGTGCACATCTACCGACTGGCGGATATTAGTTTCCTTAGACGGACAGGGTGAAATAAACCATACACCAATCAGCTCCGCAGGCAGCTGCTTGCGCGCCGCCGCTTCACGCTTCACGTAAATCGCCGCAGCCTCCACCGGCGGCAGCACGGGTACTACCTGCTTAATCAGCTCGGGGAACTTAACCTGAATCAGGCGCATAACTGCGGGGCAGGTAGATGAAATCAACGGCTTGCGTCCGTTGCTGTTCTTTTTTACATATTCTTCTATTTCCAGAGCGATATACTCCGAAGCCAGTGAAACATCAAAAATTTCGTCAAAGCCTATATTATGCAATCCCTGCCAAATGCTTTCCAGCGGGATATTATCCGGGAACTGCGCATACAGAGAAGGTGCAGGCAGCACAATATTATAAGCATAATCGGCCAGGCCCTCCAGCGTGTCGGTTTTCACGTTAAAGGCATGATAGGGGCAGCCTGCAGCGCAGGCACCGCAGTCAATACAGCGGTCTCCCAAAATCTCTGCCTTGCCGTTGCGTACGCGGATGGCCTCTGTCGGACACAGCTTGACGCAGGATACGCAGCCCTGACATTTATTCCGCTGCAATTCCACTGAATGGAAATATGTTGTTGGTTGAGGAGCCATTGCGTATCACCTCGTTTCTTAAAATCTCTTATAAATCCTCGCTCTGGTGCTTGAACTGCATCGTAATGCAGGTTCCTTCACCCACCTTGGACTGAATATCAAACTTATCGGAGCACTTTACCATATTAGGCAGGCCCATGCCGGCGCCAAAGCCCATCTGACGCACATAATCAGGCGCAGTAGACCAGCCCTCCTGCAAGGCCTTGTTGATATCAGGGATGCCGGGGCCGTGGTCGGTTACAGTAATAACCGTAACATCCGAGAAAACCTCGGCCGCTACATTGCCGCCGCCGGCATGAATGATAACATTCATTTCCGCCTCATAGGTGCCGATGGCAATACGGCGTACAATATCTGCCGGAATGCCTAGGCGCTGCAGCATCTTTTTTATTCTAGAAGAGGCTTCGCCTGCGCGCTCAAAATCGCCGCCGACGCAGTCAAAGGCTAATTTTACTGATTTACTGTCTGTCATTTTGCTTACTCCTTTTTGCTGCAGCCACGGATACCTGCTCCGTAAAGAATGCCGCAGGCTTCAAATAAGGTATAATCGGTAGCCAGAACCGGCAGATTGTTTTCCGCCGCCGCTGCCACAATATCAGCATCAGGCACCTTTCCACGCACAAATACCAGCGCGCTCAGCTCCGTCATATCGGCGGTGCGCACTACCTGCATATTAGTCAGTCCCGTGCACAGCAAGGTGTTGCGTTTGGTAAAGGCCAGAACATCGCTCATCATGTCACTGCCGCAGCAGGACTCAATTTGGCGGTGCATCAGCTCGCTGCCGGTCAGAATCTTGGCCTGCAGCAGCTTTTGTACATTATACAAATCCATACACATAGCCCCTTCCTCCATTTATTACAGCTTTATCTAAGCAAAATATCTGTTTTTTGCCAGACTTGATTACATTTATTGTACACTTTAATACGCAAGATGTAAATAAATAGTATAGCATAACTACGCAAAAAAGAAGACCGGCCCACAGGACCAGCCTTCAAAATTCATTATAAAAGCTACTGGATTTACTCTGTAATACCTGCCAGTGCCTGCTGCAAATCCGCCAGCAAATCTTCCTTATCCTCTAAACCGCAGGACAAACGCACCAAGCCTGCAGGAATACCGGCCACCGCCAGCTGCTCATCCGTCATCTGACGATGCGTTGTAGTTGCAGGATTCAGGCAGCAGGTACGCGCGTCGGCAACATGCGTTTCGATTGCCGCCAGCTGCAAGCGCTTCATGAATTCTTCCGCCGCCTTGCGTCCTCCCTTCAGGTTGAAGGAAACTACACCACAGCCGCCGTTGCCCAGATATTTTTGCGCCAAAGCATAATATTTATTGGACTTCAGTCCGGGGTAATTGACATATTCCACCTGCGGCTGCTGCTCCAAAAATTCCGCTATAGCCTGAGCGTTTTCTACATGGCGTGGCATACGCACATGCAGCGATTCCAAGCCAAGATTCAGGATGAACGCGCTTTGCGGCGACTGCATAGCGCCGAAATCACGCATCAGCTGCGCCGTTGCCTTGGTAATAAAAGCCCCCTCCTTGCCAAACTTTTCAGCGTAGGTAATTCCGTGATAGGATTCATCCGGTGCGCACAGACCGGGGAACTTGTCGGCATGCGCCAGCCAGTCGAACTTGCCGCCGTCGATAATCGCACCGCCTAGGCAGGCAGCATGGCCATCCATATACTTCGTCGTGGAATGCGTTACGATGTCTGCACCCCATTCCAGCGGGCGGCAGTTAATCGGTGTCGGGAAGGTGTTATCCACGATCAGAGGCAAACCATGACGATGCGCAGCGTTGGCAAACTTTTCAATATCCAGCACCGTCAATGCAGGGTTAGCGATAATTTCGCCAAACACAGCCTTGGTATTGTCCTGAAAAGCAGCGTCCAGCTCCTCGTTCGTAGCATCTGGAGAAACAAAGGTCACTGTTACACCCATCTTCGCCAGCGTTACGTCAATCAGATTATAGCTGCCGCCGTAAATCGAAGAAGAAGCAACAATATGGCTGCCCGCCTCGCAGATGTTGAACAGGGCAAAGAAGTTAGCTGCCTGACCGGAAGAAGTGAGCATTGCTGCAGCACCGCCCTCCAGCTCCGCAATCTTAGCTGCTACGAAATCGCAGGTCGGGTTTTGCAGGCGGGAGTAAAAATAGCCTGTAGCCTCCAGGTCGAACAGCTTGCCCATCGCCTCGCTAGTATCATACTTAAATGTAGTGGATTGGATAATAGGAATCTGACGCGGTTCGCCGTTACCAGGTTTGTAACCGCCTACTAAGCATTTTGTATTAATCTTAAAATCACTCATTTTCTATCGCTCCTTTAACAATTTATCATTATATTATTGGTTAGCAGGAATTGCGGCACCCATGCGCTGCAGCTGCAAAAGAATTTTGTTATATTCGCCCAAAGCCTTATCCAACTTGTTACCGCTCGCCGGTGCCAGTTCGTGCAAATCATACGGCGTATCCTGGTAAACGATGTTCAGCCAGTTCATATAGAACAGATGCGCGTAGCTGCGCCATTTAAATACCGGCTCCTGCGTTGTATCGCCATCAGGGAAGTAAAACTCCGGCAAATCAATCGGCAAATTCTTTTTCTTATCGCGGAAATATTCATTAGCCAAAGTATAGCGATCATATTCGAAATGACCTAAAACGAAGATGCGGCGCAAATCCTTGGTCGCACAAATGTTGATGCCGTTTTCTACCGAACGTGACAGCACCTGCAGTGCCTTACAGGCATCAATCGCATCATCATCAACTGCGGTATGACGTGACTGCGGAATAAAGTATCTGTCGTCAAAGCCACGCAGCAGCGGATGATTTTTCACCGTCAGGCCGTAGGGGAAGATGCCAAACATCTTCGCCGGCAAAATCGTTTTGTTTACGCCGTAATAATGATACAAGGCAGCCTGCGCGCCCCAACAAAGTGTCATCGTAGAATAACAGTGATATTCCGCCCAATCAAGATAAGCTTCGATTTCCTTCCAGTAATCGACAGCTTCAAAGGGAATAGTTTCTACAGGCGCACCCGTCATCAAGAACGCATCGTAATAGCGGTCCTTAACATCGTCAAACTCCAGATAAGCACGGTCAAGATACGAATTATCGGTATGCGTAGTTTCACGGCTCACAGTACGGCAGAAATCAACCTCTATCTGCAGCGGAGAATTGCCCAAAAGACGCAGCAGCTGAATTTCAGTCGGCTTCTTCAGCGGCATCAGATTCAGCACGCACACCTTCAGCGGACGAATACGTTGCGTTGTCGCACGCTGCTCTGTCATGGTAAAAATTCCTTCCTCCTGCAGTTGGCAGATAGCGGATAAATGGTCATTGATTTTAATCGGCATTGTTTGTTCCTCCTACATTTCCTAACTTAGATTTTCGACTTGCTACAGGAGGAAGAGCAATAAAAAAGCTTCCGTTCCTGTAAAAATACAGGGACGAAAGCGTTGCTTCGTGATACCACCCTAATTCATCCATATGTCACCACACAGACCTCATCAAGTACGCAGGGGTTGTTTACCCTTTAATACTCCAGCACTGTAACGGGCGCACCCGGACGGCCTAAATGCAAGCATCTCAGCCCATCGGCTCCAAGACCATCTTCAATGTCACCACCTGCTCCTTCTTGCACCATTATGAAGGCTCTCTTTGCCAGGCTCGTACATTTACTCTTCTCTTCATCGCCCATTATTAAGTTATGTGCATGATAATACAGTAATTCTTTGTAACTGTCAACAAAAAGTTGCAGTTTTCTCGTAGAAAAAGTGTATAGCGCAGATTTTGTAAAGTAGGTTACAGAAATTTGCACAAAATTGGTAATACCTACGGTATCCGGAAGTTCCGAATGCTATGTGTACTGCTTTTTTGTTCAGTACCTTATGTTGTATTTTACTGGAGCAAATATTATAATTAAAGGAGAGAAAACAGTATGCCGTTAATATCTTCTTTCTACGGTATGCACATCAATTCGCAAGATTTTAATTGTCTTTTGGAAAATTGGCCTTTTTTACCAAAGACGTTTGCTGTCTTTTGGAAAATCGGCCCTTTTTACCAAAGACGTTTGCTGTCTTTTGGAAAATCGGCCTTTTTTACCAAAGACGTTAGGAGTAAATATGAAATACGAACCACTAAAAAAAGTATATTACACCAACGAAAGCGGCTATGAATTAGAGTATTCAAAACGCTATGCCGCACCTTTTACCCAACATTTTGATATGCCCATCAAAGAATATAATCGCAAAAATACTTATTCAGCATTTCTCATTTACACGCAAGAAATAGCGTTGCTCACGGAGCAAATATACAAATCATACGAAACGCTGCTGTATGTAATACATTCTGTACCTAATGTAGTATTAGACCAATTTACGTTATTATCTATACTTGAAGAAGTTAAATCTACCAATGAAATAGAAGGTATCCATAGCACAAGGAAAGAATTGCGGGATATCATTGACGGTACGGCACCACGTTCGGCACGTTTCACTTCAGTAATTCATAAGTACCAAGATTTGCTGGGGAGAACGGATATAGAATTCAAAACATGTGAAGACGTAAGAGCTTTTTACGATGATTTTGCACATGCTGAAGTTATTGCAGAAAATCCTGACAACGAATTAGACGGTAAATTATTCCGAAAGTTTTCTGTTGATATTGATTCAGGTACTGGCAAAACCATTCATCAAGGAGTTATGCCTGAAGAAAAAATTATAAGTTTAATGCATTATGCTTTGGAGCTTTTAAACGATGAAAGCGTTCCATTACTTGTTAGGGTAAGTATATTCCATTATTTTTTCGCTTATATCCATCCCTTTTATGATGGTAATGGCAGAACGGATAGATTTATTACTTCTTATTTTCTATCTAAACACTTCCATCCATTAGCTTCATTAAGGTTATCTATTTTTATAAAGAAAAATCGTGCAACTTATTACGCTCTTTTCAAGGAAGCTGACAGTGAAAGAAATAGAGGCGATATGACTCCGTTTGTCACTGGCTTTATGCGACTCTTGTTATCTACTTTCAATGATACAATTGCAGTACTTCAACGTAAAGAGGCTCAGTTGGAAACATACAGAGCTAAAGTTGATAAATTTATCAGTGATGATGATTTACTGCAAAATATTTACTACATTCTCTTGCAGGCAGCTTTATTTTATGGTCAAGGTGTCCCGATGGCTCAACTAGTAAAAATGACTGACAAATCTCAAAAAACTATAAAAATACGCCTTGAGTCAATGCCTAGGGAACATTTGCTAATTACTACTGTCAACAGAGTCAAGTATTACAAGTTAAACCTTTTGATGTTTAAATAATTAAGAGCGAGATTTTTGCATTAGTCCATTACTTGTGGTTGGATCGACCTAGTCCAAATTTTGTGCTTGATTAAGAATTATTACATTTTATGGGTTTGCTATTACATTAATTTACTTGAACTAGTCCAAATCTACCCTTTAATTTATACTTATCTTAGCTTCACATTGACAACAAAATAAGCAGGGCCTACCGGCTCATGTCGGTAGTATTTAGCAGTACCTACGGTATCCGGAACTTCCGTATGCTATGTGTACTGCTTTTTTTCTTAAGCACCTTATGTTGTATTTTGCTGGAGCAAATATTATAATTAACGAAAAAACCTTATACAAAATCGAACCATTGCGTTAAAAGGAGTGACCACGATTATGAAAACGCCAGTATGGGTAGTCACCAACGTACAACCACAAAAAGATTATACGCTGATCTTAACCTTTGCCAGCAGTGAAAAGAAGCTCTTTGATGCTCGCCCACTTCTTGCCAAAGCAATCTACAAACCATTGAACAATCTCAGTTTTTTCCTAACAGCTAAGGCTGATTGTGGTTCCGTAGCTTGGAGCGATGAAATTGATATTGCACCGGAATATTTATATGAGTGCAGCCTTCCTTTGCAGGTTATTTAAGCTGCTACTTAAATTTTCTAATGTAAGATTAGTAAGGAGGGACTCGCAACTATGGATAATTTCAGCAAGCAAATTTATG
>NZ_CABQHJ010000012.1:0-66802 GCF_902463975.1 uncultured Phascolarctobacterium sp. | reverse complement strand
AAGATAACCATTGGGATTACATGAACCGCTTCCCTGATTACATCAACAGCGATACAATCACCAGCCTCGTTTACGAAACCGGCGACTGGTACTTTTATACGAATGATAAATATGTAGACCATTACTTCATCCTGGCCTTTGTAAACTGGTCAAAAATGCCGGTCATCCTTTCCATGTGCGAAACGGAAGCAGAAGCGCAGGAGCAGATTAAGCTGCTGACAATAGAACTGAATAATAAATAAAAAATGCTCCGCCTACCCTAAAAAGAGTAAGCGGAGCATTTTTGCTGTCGAAAAAGGCAGTAAAATATTAACGCTATATATAGTATGTAGAAAATGGTAAAATTTTCAAGCGCGAACAGGCACAGCCTTTAGCCAGCAGCATCTAAAAAAACTGCGCAGTTTGCCCCAGTCACGCAACACTCAAGCTGCTTCGTGCTATGTCCTGTTTAACGGCCTTTTTCTTAAAAAGACAGCCTCATCTGGTGCCAGACAACATTTCCATGCGTTGATTTTTCTGACACGCCTTCATCAACAAAGCCAAACTTCGCATAATACGGCACCAGCCTTTCCTTGCAGGTAAGCACCAGGCCCTTGCGCCCCTGCAGCCTTGCATCTTCAATCGCGCGGCCAATCAGCTCACTGGCATATCCCTGCTTGCGATAAGCCGGAATAGTGTTGACGCCGAAAATCATCTGCCACGCCCCATTTTCATTGTGCAGTGTCGCATCTTCGTACATTACATCTGTCAAATCACGCTCATCCGTCACAAAGCCATCTACAAAGGCAATCAGCTTTTCCGCATCGTACATCAGCCAGAAGTGATTGCCATAATACTTCACCCTGTCAACAAACTCCTTGGCAGTCGCGGCCTCCGCCGGCGGAAAGCATTCTGCCTCCACTGCGGCAATCGCAGCAATATCCTCCGTAGTTGCATATTTTATAATCATAAGCTGTTCCCCTCCGGTAAAATTCATATTCTATTAATTATAGCATGAATCACCGTCTTGTTAAACAGCAAACACAATCTAAAGGCGCTTACGGCGATTTTGCAGGTAGTAAACACTTCTGTAAGTGTAATATATTTTTCTTTTAACAAACTATTGTTTTTATTATTTTTCTGTGCTATAATTACCTTAGTTGCATGGGTAGCCGCATTCCTGCGGAGCTTATGCCTGGTCATGCGGACCAGTGGCGCTTGTCGAGCTTTCGGCAGGCGCCTTTTTTTTACATTTGGCTGCTTATATATTTTTGCCTTATTTTATGCTATAATCAAAGGAGGAAACATATGCAAAACCAAGTATCTAATCTTGACAAGCTCACTCTTTCCAACGATTTTCTCTTCAAGCACGTTATGCTCAGAAAGCGCATCTGCAAGCATATTTTGGAAGAACTTTTACACACCAAAATTGCAGATATCACCTATCTCGAAGCAGAACAGACGCTTGATGTTTATCCCGACAGCCATGGTATTCGCCTGGACGTCAGAATTGCTGACAACACCAATACGCATTACAATCTGGAAATGCAGGTAAAGAACCCTGTCAGTCGTACCGGTAAATTTCAGCTGCCCAAGCGCACCCGCTACTATCAGGCCATGTTGGATACAGATATGCTACAAAAGGGTCAGGATTATGACGAGCTTTCTCCTACTTATATAATCTTCTTCTGCCTGTTTGACTTCTTCGAGGATTCCCAGCGTATTTATACCTTTAAAAGACGTTGCCTGGAAAACATGGAGATTGAATTGGCAGATGAAGCTGCTATTATGTTTCTCAATACTTTAGGCACTAAAGGCGATGTATCGCCAGATATTCAAAGCCTGTTTGACTACATCAACAACAATACAGTTACCAGCAATTTCACCCGTGAGGTTGCTGATACAATTACAGAAATCAAGAATGATAAGAAAGTGAGGGATTCCTATATGACTTACGAAATGCGTATGAAGGATATTCGTGAAGAATCTCTTGCCGAAGGCATAGCCGAAGAAAAACTTGCTACCGCCAAACGGTTTTTAAGCATGGGGTTGTCAGTACAGGACGTTGCCAAAGGTACTTTACTGTCTGTTGAGCAGGTTGAAAAGATTAAGGCTGAATCAGAATGATAAGAAAGTGAGGGATTCCTATATGACTTATGAAATGCGTATGAAGGATATTCGCGAAGAATCTCTTGCCGAAGGTGAAGCTAAAGGGAAAGCCGAAGAAAAACTTGCTACCGCTAAGCGTTTTTTAAACATGGGCTTATCTGTGCAAGATGTCGCTAAAGGTACTTCGCTTTCTGTTGAGCAGGTTGAAAAAATTAAGGCTGAACAAAAATAGTCAACCTATAACTAAAACCCTAACCCCCTACCCCCACCGCCGTTCGCTGCCGCGAACGGCTTTTTTATACAAAAAATCTGCGCAAGCCTCAGCCTACGCAGATTTCTCAAAGCACAAAACACCAAAGCTGTTTCGCGTTACACCCTATTTTACTTCAATAGTAAGTTCCTGACCATGTGGAATATTAGGATTCATAGCCTCCTTCAGCTCTTCCGGAGTTACACCCAAATCCACATTATCCCTAACCTCTACCTGAAAATCAGTGCCAGCCGGATAGTTAATATTGCTCCCCTTCATAAAAAGACCGCCAACCAGACTAACTGCAGCAGCAACAGCCACAGCACCGCCATCAGTTTTTCCCTTGCCTTCAAGGCCTTTTCTCAAAGGAACGGTTACATTGTTCAGCGTCTTTATTTCCTTACCTGCAATGCGCAGCACACCTTTTCTGCCAAAGCCACCCGCCTTTTGCACTTCATATACATAACCCATACCAACAGTACCTTTAGGAATAACCACTACACCGTTAATAATCAGATTTTCGGTAGTTCTGAATTCAACCTGTTGGTTTTTCTTATACGTTTTAGAATTTGCTGCTTCGATAAGCTCAACATTAAGCATCGTTTGCTTAGGAATATAAATATGACCAGGTAAAACATTGGTAATGGCTACCTTTTGTGTAGTAGCCTGCTCTTGTTTTGCCTGCAAAGCCATTCTTTCCTTAAATGTCAGCTTTGATGTGTCAACTTCCTTAACCGGTTCTTCCTCCTCGGCAAACGGATCATACTTTTCGTCCACATTCACATAGCGGCTTGCCGGAGAAGCATAAGCCATAGGTAAGCACAAACCGTTGACCATCATAATTCCGCTGATGATTGCTGCTGCAAATTTCCCTGTTCTTTTCATTTTCAAACACCTTCCCTTTTTATTTTGATATCTTATATGCTGCTCATATTATGCATAACAGATATCTGGTAACATTATGTAGCCTACATATAATGAGGCTTTTTTGCAATTAGCTCGCATCGCTGTAGCTTTAAGATAATTTTACTATATGGTGCGGACAATATTTGTCTATCTAATCCATGTAGTACCATAAAATAAAAAATTTTCCCATCAAATTTTTATTACTTAAGTCATCAGTACAAACTCACTTTGAACATTATTCGACACACATATCCATAATCCCTGCTTCACTCTAATCGCCTCTTTTATTTATAACATAATTTTCTTTTAACGAACTATTGTTTTTATTCTTTTTCTATGTTATAATAACCTTAGTTGCATGGGTAGCCGCAATTTTGCGGAGCTCTTGCCTGGTCGTGCGGACCAGTGGCGCCTGTCGAGCTTTCGGCAGGCGCCTTTTTTTACATTTGGCTGCTTATATATTTTTGCCTTATTTTATGCTATAATTAAAGGAGGAAACATATGCAAAACCTGGCAACGAAATTTGATAATCTGACAATCCAAAGCGACTTCATCTTCAAAAAGGTTATGTCACGTAAGCGCATCTGCATGCACCTTTTAGAGGAATTACTGCAGATTAAAATTGCCGACATCAACTACTTTGAGGCTGAAAAATCTCTTGATCCTGACTATGCAAGTCGCGGCATTCGTCTGGATATCATCGTGGCGGACGATAAGAACACACATTATAACTTGGAAATGCAGGTCAATAATATCAAAAATCCCGACACCAAACATTATGTGCTGCCCAAGCGCACACGCTATTATCAGGCGTTGATGGATATTGACTTACTGCAAAAGGGCCAGGAGTATGACCTGCTGCCGCCAACCTATATCATATTTATTTGTGTCTTTGATTTTTTTGCCAAAGGCAATTATGTTTATACCTTTAAAAAGCGTTGTCTGGAGGATATGGAGCTGGAGCTGCCTGATGAAGCAACTACCATGATTTTGAACACCAAGGGTTCGCATGGCAACATCTCCAAGGACATCAAAAGCTTTTATGATTATGTAAACAACCACATTATAAATAGCGATTTCACTAAGCAAATTGACGATGAAATCAGCTATCTTAAGCTTGATACGAAAGTGAGGCGAGAATTTATGCTTTTAGAAGCACGTTTGTTAGATGAGAGGCGCGAAGGCAGAGCTGAAGGCAGAGCTGAAGGCAGAGCTGAGGGCAGAGTTGAAGGCAAAGCTGAAGGCAGAGTTGAAGAGAAACTCGCTACTGCAAAGCGTCTTTTAAGCATGGGATTAACAATACAGGATATCGCCAAGGCTACTAAGCTTTCTGTTGAGCAGATTGAAGAAATTATGACAAAGCAAGCTTAATAAAAGTGAGGCGGGAAATTATGCTTTTAACTCCCACTATGTCAGATGCAAAACGAGAAGGTAGAGCTGAAGAGAAAGCTGCTATCGCTAAGCTTATGCTGGCTAAGGGTTGCTATTCTCCGCAAGAAATCATTGAGCTTACCGGTTTATCTATTGATGATATGGAAACGCTAAAGAATGATATGCATGTAGAGAAGCAAGCTTGATAAGAAAGTGAGGCGGGAAATTATGCTTTTAACTCCCCTTATGTCAGATGCAGGACGTGAAGGTAGGGCTGAAGGTAGAGCTGAAGCAAGAACTGAAATCGCTAAGCGCATGTTAAATCTGGGATACTCAGTGCAGTTTATCTCTGAAGCTACTACTCTTTCTATCGAACAGATTGAAAAGCTGAAGGCTGAACAAGAATAGTCAACCTATAACTAAAAATTCACTACCACCACCGCCGTGTGCTTCCGCACACGGCTTTTTCTCTGCCCGCACAAAAAATCTCCCGCACGCTGCTAAACGCAGCTCGGGAGATTTTCTACTATATTAATATAAGCAAGGCTGCAACGCCTGTCGGCTGCAAGCAGCCTCTTATTTGCCGCTGTCAAACAGCGCTTCTACAAACTTATCCGGCTCAAAGGGGCGGAAGTCCATAATGCCTTCGCCTACGCCGATCCATTTAACCGGCAGACCCAGCTCTTCCTTAATTGCCACAACCACGCCGCCCTTAGCAGTGCCGTCAAGCTTTGTGAGTACAACGCCGGTAACCTTAGCGGTTTCCATGAACACCTTAGCCTGATTGATTGCATTCTGGCCGGTGGTAGCGTCCAGAACCAGGAAGGTTTCGTGCGGAGCTTCGGGTATTTCGCGTTTGATAATACGGTGGATTTTTTCCAGCTCGTTCATCAGGTTAGCCTTGTTATGCAAGCGTCCTGCAGTATCAATAAAAAGAATATCTGCCTTACGCGCAATAGCAGCCTTCATAGCATCAAACACAACTGCCGCCGGGTCTGCACCCTCAGCGTGACGGATAACGTCGCAATGCGCGCGTTCGCCCCAAATCTGCAGCTGCTCGCCTGCCGCAGCACGGAAGGTGTCGCCTGCTGCCAGAACAACCTTGTATTTGAACAGGGTGAAGTAATTTGCCAGCTTGCCGATAGTAGTAGTTTTGCCTACGCCATTAACGCCAACTACCAGGATAACAGTCGGTTTAGCACCGATACGTGTACGTTGGCCGCTGTCTGCCAGCATCTCTGCCATATATTTTTTCAGGAAGGGAATAACATCCTCGGTACCGCTGATTTCCTTCTTCTTCGCTGCTTTGCGCACTGCGTCGATCAGCTTTTCGGTAGTTTTTACGCCTACGTCCGCAGAAAGCAGAATCATTTCCAGCTCATCGAGAAAGTCATCGTCAATCGTTGCAGACAGGCCTACAAGCTCCTGAATGCGGTCAGTAAAGTTGCGTCTTGTTTTAGAAAGGCCTTCCTTTAAACGCTCAAAAAATCCCATTATTCATTCTCCTTTGCATTTATTTTTACGGATAATAGTTTAGAAACACCGGATTCTTCCATAGTTACGCCATACATGATATCGGCGCATTCCATCGTACCCTTGCGGTGCGTAATCACGATAAACTGCGTGTCACTGGCAAAATCTCGCAGGAAATCAGCAAAGCGCTGAATATTGGCATCATCCAAGGGCGCGTCAATTTCGTCCAGAATGCAGAACGGTGATGGCTGGTAGCTCAAAAGCGCAAAGAGCAGCGCGATAACCGTCAGCGCTCTTTCGCCGCCGCTCATCAGGTACAGGCTCTGCAGCTTTTTACCGGGTGGCTGCACATCGATATCGATACCGGAATCCAGCAAATTATCCGGCTCGGTGAGCCGCAGCACCGCCGTACCGCCGCCAAAGATTTTGACATAGCATTGCGCAAAGTATTCATTGATCTGGGCAAAGGCTTCCTTGAAGCGCTTGGTCATACCGCTGTTGATTTCCGCGATGACCGCTTCCAGATTATCCTTCGCCGTACACAAATCGTCATATTGCTTACGCAGGAATTCGCTGCGCTCCTTCACTGCGTTGTATTCTTCAATCGCCGCCGCATTAATCGGTCCCAGGTCCGCAATCTGCAGCGTCAGCTGGCTTTCCTGCTTTTGCAGCTCCGGCAGCTCCATTGCCTGCAGCTCAGGTAAATCCTGACTGCGCGCCGCTGCCTCATCCAGCTGATAATCCTGCTGCAGCTGCTCCCGGATATGGCCGCAGCTGCTTTCGTGCCTTGCCAGGTCCAGCTCCGTCTGCTTCAGCAGCGCTTCACTGTCGTTCACCTGCTTGCGCAATCCTGTCAGCGCTTGTTCTATCTCCTGCTGCTTATCCACTAGGTCGCCGCGCTCCTGGGCGAAGTCATCCTTGCCGCCCAAAATCTGCTGCAGCTGTGCCAGCAGCTCATCGCTTTGCTGCTGCAGCTTCTGCTTTTGCACATCGCAGTCCGCAATTTCCTGCTGTCTGCGCTCCTGCTCCCTGCCATTGGCAGCAATTTCCTCCTGCAGCCGCAGTGTATCCTGGTCCAGGCTGTGCATAGCCTTGCTGATATCCTGCGTGCGTGCGGCCGAGGTCTGCAGCGTAATTTGGGCATCCTGCAGCTGGTTATCCAAGGCGGTAACCGCACTGCCGTATTTGGCAATTTCCTTTTTTAGGCTATCCAAAAGCTCCTTAGCCTGGGTATCCTGTCCCTCGCGCTCGGCAACTGCCGCGCGCAGCTCCTTCACCTTATCACGGTTTGCCATATAGGCCGCAGTGATATTGCTGCGGTCATCCAAAAGCAGCAGCAAACGTTCGTTGTCGCGCGTCTTTTGTTGCTGCACCTGCTCCAGGTTCAGCTTGAGCCTGTCTGCCTTCAGCTGCTGCTGACGAAGCTCTGCTGCCAGCTGCTGCAGCTGCTCCTTCTGCTTTCCTTCGGCTTCCTCCAGCTCTTCAAGCTGTTCCTGCCAGCTGAGCATTTCGGCATGCAGCTGCTTCACCTGTGCTGCTGCCTGCGCAATCTCTACGTTACGGCTCAAATAGCCTTCCTTATGCTTTTTGCTGCCGCCGCTCATACTGCCGCCGGCGTTGACTACGTCGCCGTCCAGCGTAACTACGCGCAGACGGTAGCGGCCAGCCTTTGCCGCAGCCAAGGCAGCATCAATGTTTTCGGCAATCAGCACTCTGCCCAGCAAGAAGCGGACAGCATTTTCCGCCTCAGGCTTGAAGCCGATTAGATCTACCGCATAGCCAAGAATTCCCGGCAGCTTCGCCAGTACTTCCTCCTCGCGGTTCGGCCCGCGACGCTGCACGGTATCCAGAGGCAGAAAGGTTGCGCGTCCGCTACCAGTACGCTTCAAAAAGGCTATCGCTTCCTTCGCCGCATTGGCCGAGCGCATCACCAGGTTCTGCGCACCCTCGCCCAACGCTGTTTCGATAGCAGCGACATATTTATCTTCTACCTGCAGCAGCTCCGCTGCCACGCCTACAACCTGCTCACGCCAAGGCTCCTGCGCCTTCAGCACCGCTTTGATGCCGTAGCTGAAGCCCTCGTAGCTCTGCTGCAGACGCTTTAAGCTCTGCTCGCGTGTTTCGGCCGCCGTCAGCTGACGCTGGCACTGCTGCTGACTGCTGCGTACAGCCTGCAGCTCCTTTTGCCCTGCATCATAGGCACTGCGCAGCTCCTCGCCCTGCCTGCGCACCAGCTCCAGGCCGTGCGCACACTGCGACTGCTGCTCCAGCAGGCTGTTGTACTGCTCCTGTGCCTGACGGTCTGCAGCTTCCGCCTCTTCGATGCTCTTTTTCAAAGCATCGCGACGACGTGCACGCTGCTCCTGCTCCTGCTCCAGGTTATGCAGCTCGTTGCGCAGCTTAATCAGCTCCTGCATACCGCTGAAGAACTGTGACTGCGCCTGCTCGTCGCTGCGCTTCGCTTCCTCCAGCTTGGCACTCTGCTCATCGCGCTGCGCCTGCAGCTGCTTGACAGCGCCATCGGCCACAGTATGCCTTTTTTCGACAGCATCAAACTCTGCTGCCAGCTCCTGCATACGTGCTTCCTGCTCCTTCACCTGCTGCTCCAGGCGCTCGTTGCGCTGCACCAGGCGTTCGCCGGCTCTTTCGTTCTGGCTGACACGTTCATCAAGCACCTTCTGGTCACCGCGCAGCTTTTCCAAAGCAGTCTCGCGGTTTTTGATATCGTCCTGTAATTTATTATAAGCCTCAGCCAGCTTATCCAGCTCCTGCTGCACCTTTACGCCCTCGGCCTGCATGCTGCCGACCTTCGCCGCCTGCTCGGAGTAGGCAGCTTCGGCCGCCTGCTTTTTCGCCAGCAGCTCATTGCCTGTGTCCTCCATCGCATCAAGGCGACGCAAAAGCACGGAAAGACGGCAACGGCGCAGCGCCTCGCTCAGCTCATTGAACTGCTGCGTTTTGGCTGCAGCCTGCGCCAAAGGCTCTACCTGCGCATCTACCTCACTGCGGATATCGTTGATACGCGTAAGGTTGTTGGCCGTATCGTCCAGCTTGCGCACCGCGTCCTTTTTGCGCAGGCGGTATTTGGCAATACCTGCCGCCTCTTCAAACAGACTGCGTCTGTCCTCGGGACGGCTATTTAAGACCTCATCAATTTTATTTTGGCCGATAATGGACATGGAGCCCTTACCAAGGCCTGTATCCGCCATCAGGTCGATAATATCCTTCAGGCGGCAGCTTTTCTTGTTAATCGCATATTCGCTGTCACCGCTGCGGAATATGCGGCGCGTCAGGCTTACCTGCTCAAAATCAAGCGGCAGTGTCCTGTCGCTGTTATCAAAATCAATGGTGACCTCCGCTACGCCCAACGCTCTGCGCTTGCCGCTGCCGGAGAAAATTACGTCCTCCATCTTGCTGCCACGCAGATACTTGGCGCTCTGCTCGCCCAACGCCCAACGGATGGCATCAGAAATATTGCTCTTGCCTGAACCATTCGGTCCGACAACAGCAGTAATTCCCTTGTCAAAGGTCAATTCAGTTTTATCAGCAAAGGATTTAAAGCCATAGGTTGAAAAGGACTTTAAACGCACTAGCAATCACCCATTTTCTATAAATCAGTTATTATATCTTTTTATTGTATCATAAAATACAATTTTTTTACACCAGGCAGAAGTTCTCTCATGCTAAAAATTGTAAAATAACCTGCCAGCGCTCCGCCAAATCTGCCAGACGCAAACGCGCATTGGCCGGACTTGTCGACGGCAGATAAAAGATTCGCACCTGCTGCGGCAGTTTTTTGGCAAAATATTTTTTGAAGGCTACAGCCGCCTTGCCACCATTGCAGACCACTGCCTGTAAATGCGGCAGCTCGCCTGCAAGCTCAACGACAGCGTTCGGCGCCTCGTTTTTGATGCTGCTGTCCAAGCTGCCCTCGCGCTCGCAATAGCCCAGCGTGTCCCACAGCGCAATGTGATGCTTATGCAGCAAGGCCTGCTTGGCTGCGTAATCCTGCGGCACTTCCTCCTGCAAAAGCAGTGCCAACAGACGCCAGAAGCGGTTCTGCGGATGTGCGTAATATTCCTGCTGCTCCAGGGATTTTATTCCCGGCATGGAGCCTAAAATCAATATTCTGCTATCTTCGTCTGCTATCGGTGCGAAGGATTTACATGCGGACATACTCTTATCTCATCTGCCTTATCTTGAATTATCTGCAGCTTAAGCCCCTGGAAGCGTTCCTGCCAATAGTGCAGGTTACAGCTTTTTTGCCCGCGCAGCTTCGATTCCAGGCGTGCAGGGCAATATATTGTAACAGCGCCGCAGTCAGCCAGCTTCTCTAATTGTGACGTCACTTCGGTGCGCAGCACTCTGCTTTTCACCAGCTCGCCCATCGCCGGATGAAACGGTCCTGCAAGAATGTTGCCCGGTGCGCACAGCTCCTCGTCAGGCTGCAGGCCGATGCGGATAACATTCACGCCTGCTTCCGTCAGCTCGCGATAAGCCCAGGCCGCCTGCGTCACGGCCTCCTCCATAGTCAGCGGTACAAAGCGCCCCGCCGCGTAGTCCGCAGCCAGCGGCGTACCCTTGATTACTAACAAAGGATAGATGCGCGCCACATCAGGATGCATCTCGATAGCCTTACGCACTGTTTCCTGCACGCTGGCAAAGCTCTGCTCGGGCATGCCCACCATCAGCTGCAGGCCGACTTGAAAGCCGAAGCGTTTTAAAAGCGCCACCGCCGGCGCCACCTGCGCCGCCGTGTGGCCGCGCTCCGCTGCCGCCAGCACGCTGTCATCCAGCGACTGCACGCCCAGCTCCACCAGGCGCACACCATGCTGCTGCAAAAGCTGCAAGCGCTCTTCATCTATATAATCAGGTCGCGTTGAAAGGCGCACGCTGCCGATAAAGCCTTCGGCCAGCAATGCGTCCGTCAGCGCCAGCAGCTCCTCCTGCAGCTCCAAAGGCAGGCCGGTAAAGCTGCCGCCGTAAAACGCCGCCTCGTTGGCCACGCTCGGCCGCAGCCAGCTGCGCCAGCGCGCAAGCTGCTCTTTGGCGGCTGCAACAGCAGCCAGCTTCTGGCCGCTAATCGTCTTTTGGTTACAAAAGACGCATTGATGCGGACAGCCTGCATGCGGTATGAAAATTGGCAGAATAGACATAGATATCCCTTCTTTTGAACAAAAACACAGCTTTTATGTAAATTTTTCAGGAAAAAGCTGATTAATGAGAATTATTCCTATTGACATTATCCCCTGTAGGGGGTTATTATAGTGTTGCAATAAATTTAATAGGAATGTGGTGCAGCAATGAAATTATCTCACATGGAGTTTATAAAAACAAGTCTTCCCTTTACATTTTCTACAATGGCGGCCTCGCTTATGGGTGCCGTCGACACTGCCGTAGTCGGGCATTTGGGGAATTACACATACATTAACGCTGTTTCTTTAGGTGCAGTAATCTTCAGCACAGTCTACTGGCTCTTCGGCTTTCTGAAAATATCCACCAGTGGCTTTGCGGCCCAAGCCTTAGGTCAGCACGATCCCAAGCTGCTTGCCGGTGCTTTTATCCGCGGAGTGTTGGCAGCCTTCGGCATCGGCCTGCTGCTCGTCATTTTGCAGGAGCCTATCTGGCGGACGGCTCTGCTGCTCTTCAATCCGGACGCAGCAACCAAGCCTATGTTAGAGCAATATTATCGCATGCTCATCTGGATTATGCCGCTGACGCTCGTTTTCCAGACTGCACAGGGATGGTTCGCCGGCACGCTGCATGTACGTATCGCGGTACTCACCGCACTTGCCAGCAACATTATCAACCTACTGCTGGACGTGCTCTTCGTCATCGTATTGCATTATGAAGTAACCGGAGTTGCTGCTGCCACCTGCATCGCCAACATTACCGGCTTTTTGGCCATTCTGTACTTTTATGCCAAGCACAAGCCCCTGCCGCTGACAGCAGTGCCGCTGCGAAAAATCTTTTCCGGTCCCACCTGCCGTCAGATGCTGCAATGCGGTTCGCATCTCACCGTGCGTATGTTCTGCATGATTATCATGGTCAACAGCTTTATGCACCAAAGCTCAGCCTTCGGCGGTGAGCTTTTGGCAGCTAATTCTATTCTTTTTCAGATACAGTTCATTATGGGCGATATTCTGACCGGCCTTTCGCAGGCAGGTGCCATCTATTCCGGCATTGCCTTCGGCGAGCACGACCGCTCCATGCTCAATGATACGCTGCGCATCAGCTTTATCTGGGCCATCGGCTTCGGCCTGCTGCAGACTGTCGGCTATTATTGCTGTCGTCACGCCATTCTTGGCTGCTTCACCAATCTGCACAGCGTTATTGCCACAGCGCAGCAGTACGATTTGTTTATAGCCTTCTTCCCGCTTATCAGCGCACTCGGTATCGTCTACTACGGCGTATTCAATGGTGCGCTCTACACTAGGCCTATCTGCATCTCCATGCTACTGACCGCAGGCTGTTACCTTACCGCCTACTTTACGCTCATTCCGCTTTACGGCAACATCGGCCTGTGGCTGGCCTTTCTCATCTTCTATATTGCTCGCAGCAGCTTTTTACTGTTTTTTGTTCCCAAGCTGCAGCAAAGAGTAGCTTTGGCGTAATCTCAAACAAGACTGCACGTTCTTAACGTGCAGTTTTTTTAACTTCAGCGCAGATATTGGTCAATGGCCGCTTCAAAATCCTCCAGGCTTTTGCTGCCCTCACCTTTTTCGATAGCATGCAAAATGCAATGCTCCAGGTGGTCTTTTAAAATAACCTTGGCTGTATTATCCAACGCCTTGCGCACCGCAGCTATCTGAATCAGCACCTCCGAGCAATCCCTGCCGTTATCTACCATAGTCTTGATAGAACGCACATGTCCTTCAATGCGTGCCAGGCGGTTGACAACCTTCTTCTTATTAGGATGGTTGTGAGCGTGTGCATGAGCTTCCTGCAAAGTCTGCTGCTTTTTATCATCCTGCTGCGTAAGCTCCGCCTGTCTGCGCACATATTCCAATAAAGATTTTTCTTCTGCCATTACTGTCACCAACCTTATCTCTACATTATTAAAAGGGAGCGCACTAAACACGCTCCCTCATTTTATTACTCTGCCTGCGGCGTCAAAATGCTTTCGATTACCAAAGCAACGCCGTCATCATTATTAGATGCGGTAATAATTTTTGCATTCTGCTTCACGCTGTCCTTAGCGTTGGCAACCGCTACGCCGATACCGGCATTGGCAATCATCTTCACATCGTTATTGGAATCACCGATACACATAATTTCCTGCGGCTGTACGCCGTAGCTTGCCGCTACGCTTTTTACCGCCTCCCATTTGTTGACACCGGGCTCCATCAGCTCCAGAAAATTATCCTTGGAGCTGGTAACATCCAGCTTACCGGCAAAATCCTCTTTAAATTGCTGCCATACAGCGGCAAATTCCTCGCTCTTGGTCATAACAAGAATCTTATACGGTGCTTCATCTGTATGATAAAGCGCCTCACCAATCGCAGTAGTCTGAATACCGCTGATTTTGGTATACATGCGGGAGCATTCGTTCTCCTGCTTAATCAAAATGCTGTCACCCACATAAAGCTGCAGGTAATAGCCCTTCTCGCGGCAGTATGCCAGCACCTCGTTAGCTGTAGACAGCTTCATCTTGTGCTCGTAATAAACCTTGCCGCTCAGGCTGCCCTTAACGAGAGCGCCGTTATAGGTAACAAGCGGCACATCAAGACCCAGCTTTTCCGCATAAGGACGCACGGAAACGTACATTCTGCCCGTAGCAATCAAAAAAATCTTGCCTGCATCCAGCGCCTTTCTGATAGCTGCCTCGTTACGCGGAGAAATTTGGCAGTCCTTATTCAAAAGTGTATCGTCCATATCGCTGGCAATCAGCTTAATTTCCATGCTCCATCTGCTCCTTTAACATCAATTTATCCAAAAATATAGCTGCTGCCGGATAAAGCAGCAAAAGAAAAATACCGTGCATGATGCCAAAATTAAGGTCGTAGCCCGGCAGCATCCGGCAAACAGTTACGGCACCCTCCAGGGAGAAGGCAGCCATCACCAGCATAGCCTTCAGACAGTCATTTCTGCGTTTGGCCAGCTCCTGCAGCCTCGTCAGCAAAAAATACTTGTCCACAATAACGTGCATCAGCTTCAGGCCCAGGCACATAAAAGCACCTTCAATAAAAGAGCCTGCCACCAATCCGCCCAAGGTAACAACCTGCAGCATACCGGTTACATATTCACAAAGGAAAAAAATGACGCTCAGCGTCAGCCACATTGTGGCTAAATTATACATTGTTTTCTTCAAATTAATCACCAAAATACATTATAACACAGACAGCCGTCAAATTACACCAGGCGTCTGATATTTTATGATGCTTTTAAGCATATTTTGCAAGTATTTCTGCATATTTTGTGGTAAAATAAATTTATTAACGTAAGCAGACATCATTGTCTGTACGAAAGGAGCAGTTTATATGAAGCGCAGTGATAAATTCCGCCAGGCCAATCGTGAGGCTCTGGCTACTGTTGTTGCCACCATCGCCGTCATCATCTTCTGGTGCTTGGCAGGCTTTGGACTGGCAGACAGTAATATTACATTCTGGCATACACCTCTTTGGGTTTGGGGCGGCTGTGTAGGCACCTGGCTTTTTGCCATCGCCGTTACCATTTTCCTGACGAAGAAGGTTTTTGTCAACTTTGATTTGGATGACAGCACGGAGGATAAGCAGCATGAGTAGTATTTTGAACATTATACCTGCGCTGGCCTTTCTGCTGATTCTTTTGAGCATCAGCGCCTATATCCAGCGCACGTCAAAGGAAAACAGACAAAAGGATTTCGCCAAGGATTACTTCATCGGCGGGCGTACCCTCGGCGGCTTTGTGCTGGCGATGACCACCGCTGCCACCTACAGCAGCGTAAGCACCTTCGTCGGTGGTCCGGGCGTAGCCTGGGTTATCGGTTACGGCTGGCTGTACATGGCCATCGTGCAGGTAGTCGTTATCTTCCTCGTTTTAGGCGTATTCGGCAAAAAGATTGCCCTGATTGCGCGTGAGATTGACGCTGTAACCGTCATTGACGTGCTGCGTGCCCGCTATCATTCCGATTTTCTGGCGAACATGGCTGCCGTTGTTATTGTCGCCTTCTTCTGCGCCACCATGGTGGCACAGTTCGTCGGCGCCGCCAAGCTCTTCGAAGCAGTAACCGGCTTCTCCTACCTCACCGGCCTCACGATGTTTGGCCTGATTGTTGTCATTTACACCACTATCGGCGGCTTTAAGGGCGTTGCCGTTACCGACGCCTGCTGCGCCATCGCCATGATCGTCGGCCTGTGCATCCTCATGGGCGGCATGATGCATGCAGGCGGCGGCTTCAACAAAATCATGAGCTACATCAGCACCCAGCATCCCGATATGCTGGAGCCGCTTTCCCGCGGCAAGATGCCGATTTCGCTTTACATCAGCCAATGGCTGCTCGTCGGCATCTGTACACTGTCGCTGCCGCAGTCCGTTGTCCGCGGCATCAGCTACAAAAATACCAAGGCGCTGCATAACGCTATGATTATCGGTACCGTCGTCATCGGTGCTATGACACTGGTCGCAACCTGGATCGGTGTCATCAGCAAGGGTGTTCTGACTGCGCCCATCACAGCCTACGGCAACAGTGTTGATAACATCATGCCTGTCGCCATCGTGCAAAGCCTCACTCCCTTCTGGGCCGGCGTCATCATCATCGGTCCCATTGCAGCAACCATTTCCACAGTTTCCTCGCTGCTGCTTTCCTCGTCCTCCTCTATCGTCAAGGACGTGTACATGAACATCAAGGGCAAGCGCGAAGAGCAGCTCAGCAATAACCAAATTCGCCTCTACAGTCTGGGCGCTACTGTTATCCTCGGCCTTTTTGTTTATGCCATCGCCATCAAACCGCCAAGCGTTATCTGGCAAATTAACATGTTTGCCTTCGGCGGTCTGGAAACAGCCTTCTTCTGGGTGCTGATTTTCGGTCTTTTCTGGCCCAAGGCCAACAAATACGGCGCTATTGCTGCCATGGGCGGCGGTGTAATCATCTACTGCCTGGCCATGGTCTTTAAGATTAAGGTGCTTGACCTGCACCAGATAGTGCTCGGCATCGGCCTTTCCCTGCTGTGCTTCTTCATCGGCAACAGCTTCGGCAAGACCGTTGATGAAAAAACGCTGCGCATCTTCTTCCCCGAAAAATTTGACGACGAAAAATAAATATCGTCAATCGAAGAAACACCCTGTGCATTGCCAACGGCAATACGCAGGGTGTTTTTCATTACTTATTCAAAGCTCACTCAAATTCCTTATAGATACCTTCCTCGCGACGTCTGGTTGCCGTTTTGGAAATATATGTACCATGAACAATATTGGTAAGCTTCTTCTTCGCTAAAATCTTTTGAATGTAATCAAGATGCGGGCAAGGCGGCTTATGCGAATTATCCGATACCATGCAGGTAGAGAGATGCACGCAAAGCTCCTGCCCCTCCTCCTTAAAGCGGCGCAGGCGCTTCGCCAGATTCTCCAGCTTCACCGTCAGCGCACCGCCGGAGCAGCCACCGCAGGTGAAGCTCATGTAATGCGTATCCTCGGGATAACCGGCAAACTTGCCCTCACGGCTGTAAAAGGCGTGCGTACAGTTGTAGCCGCAGCAACGCTGCTGCACTGTGTCGCACTGGATAATTACTACCAGCTTGCTCATTTTATCATGCCTGCTGCTTTTAAAGCTGCATCCAGCTTAGCCTCAGCGGCAGCGCTGATAGGAGTCAGCGGCAGACGCGGAGCACCTGCTTCAATACCGGTAACCTTGGTAACGGCAGCTTTGATAGGAATCGGGTTACTTTCTATGAACATAGCCTTAGCCAAAGGCACCATGACCTTGTTGAGGTCAGCGGCATCCTTAACGCGGCCTTCACTGTAGGCCTGCATCAATTGCTGCAGTATGTTGCCGTTAACGTTGGCCAGAACGGAAATCAAGCCGCAGGCACCAACGGACAGGAACGGCAGAATCAGGCCGTCGTCACCGCTGTAAATGGAGAAATCTTCTGGAAGCACGCGATACAGCTCAGCAGTTTGTGCAACATTGCCTGCTGCCTCTTTAATAGCCACAATGTTGCTGAAATCTGCTGCCAGACGTGCAACAGTTTCCGGAGCAATGTTGCCGCCGGTACGTCCGGGAACGTTATAAACGATAATCGGCAGCTTGGTAGCCTTTGCTACTGCTGCAAAATGCTGGTAATAGCCTTCCTGAGTCGGTTTGTTGTAGTACGGGCCTACTACGAGGACACCGTCAACACCGCAGGCTTCCATTTTCTTAACCAAATCAATAGTGCTGGCAGTGCAGTTTGTGCCTGCACCGGCAACAATCTTAGCACGGCCGTTGACACGAGCAACAATGGTCTGCATGAATTTAATTTTTTCATCCATGTCCATGGTTGCAGCTTCGCCGGTAGAGCCTTCTACTACCAGGCCGTCACTGCCGTTAGCCAGCAGCCAGTCAGCAAAATCTGCACCGGCTGCATAATTGATGCTACCATCAGCGTTGAACGGCGTAACCATTGCCGTTAATAATCTGCCAAAATACGGTTTGTTCATTGTAATTCCACCTCTTAAAACTAATTGAAACCAAAGATCTCTATGAAATATTGATTATTGTCTAAATAAATTTTATATATTTTCCGGCGTACTTTTGGTGCGCTAAAAAATCCTAGCAACGCAGACGGTGCTTTATTTCCTCTTTACCCTAATAGGCTGTGGAGAAAGTGCTGGATGCCAGGCATGTCGACGACGGCGTACTAGCGATACGTCGCGGATACATAACAACGCAGACGGTGCTTTATACACAGACTACAGCTTGAAGGCCTCATGGAGCGCCTTCACAGCTTCCACCAAATGCTCCTCTTTTACAATCGCGGAAATCGTAGTATCGCTGTCCACAGTTTGCAGAATAGCGATATTGTGGCTGGCAAGCGCAGTTACAAAGGTAGCCATAATGCCGGGCACGCCACGCATAGCACTGCCGACAACGGAAACCTTACCGCAGCCCTCGTTCAGCGTATATTTAAAGCCTGTTGCATCAAGCACCTTGCAGGTGTGCTCTACGTCCGGAGAAAATACTGCAAACATTGCTTCCTTCTCGGACAGGTTCAAGCAGCCTACGCTGATGCCTGCATCTGCCAAATCCTCGAACAGATTGCGGCCTGCAGTAATATCCTGCGGATTCAGGTCAATGCGGAATTGTGCCAGATCATTAAGATGAGCAACGCCGCTGGCGCAGGATTCGTTAATCGCAATTTCGCCGCCGTTACCCTGACCGATGCGCTCACTGGTAATCAAAGTGCCGGGAGCATCGCTGAAGGTGGATTTTACATACATGGGAATATTGCTGCCCATAGCAATTTCCACAGCACGCGGATGAATAACCTTAGCGCCGTTCTGTGCCATCTGGCAAACCTCAGCATAGGAAATCTGCTGCAGAATATTTGCCTTCTCGACAATACGCGGGTCTGCAGTCATAATGCCCTCAACGTCTGTATAAATTTCAACAAAATCAGCCTTGAGCGCAGCGCCCAGTGCAGCAGCAGAGGTATCGCTGCCACCGCGACCTAAGGTAGTAAATTTATAGTTGTTTTCCGTCATGCCCTGGAAGCCGCAGACAACCGGAATGATGCCTGCCTCCAGCAGACGGATAAGACCGGAGGTATTGATGTTTTTGATACGTGCGGCACCAAACTGGGAATCAGTAACAATGCCTGCCTGACCGCCGGTGAGCGCCATAGCGTTGATACCGAATTTTTGCAGAGTTGCTGCCATTACGCAGGCGGAAATGATTTCGCCGCAGCACATCATCATATCCATCTCGCGCACATTAACGGAAAGGTTAACGTCCTTCAGGGTACCGATAAGAGTATCGGTCGCGTAGGGCGCACCCTTGCGTCCCATAGCGGAAACTACAACTACCGGGGAGTAACCGTTACGGATAGCCTGCTGTACCTTGTTTTTAACTGCAACGCGGGCTTCCTCACTTGCGACGGAGGTGCCGCCGAATTTCTGTACAATGATTTTCATGTAAATTGCTCCTCATCTGTTTAAATTAAAACGCAAAATGTACCGGATGCCGGAAAGGCTGTGGTGTACAGGCTGTACGCCAGGTAGTCTTTACACGCAGAGGTGCATTATTATTTTTCTAACCAGCCGTTTTTAATCATAACCTCAGCAATCTGCAGAGTGTTCAGTGCAGCGCCCTTGCGGATCTGGTCGCCTACTACCCACAGGTTAAAGGTATTCGGGTTAGACTCATCGCGGCGCAGACGGCCAACAAAGCAGTCATATTTTTCCGAGGTATATAAAGGCATCGGATAAACCTGGTTGGCAGGATCATCCATCATCTTAATGCCGGGGAAAGCGTTGATAGCAGCTGCCATATCCTTCAGCTCCAAATCATGCTCAAACTCAATGTTTACCGATTCGCTGTGGCTGCGGTATACAGGCACACGCACGGTAGTAGCGGTAATGCGCATTTCGTCATCATGCATAATCTTTCTTGTTTCGTTAATCATCTTCATCTCTTCTTTGGTGTAGAGATTGTCAAGGAAAACATCAATCTGCGGAATCAGGTTAAAGGCAATCGGATAATGCTTCGACAGACTTGCGGACGGAAGAATGTGTGCCTCCATCTCACGGCCCTCGCTGTAAGCCTTGGTCTGGTCGGTGAGCTCGTCAATGCCCTCCTTGCCGGCGCCGGAAACAGCCTGATAGGTAGAAACGACGATACGTTTAATGCGTGCCAGGTCATACAGCGGCTTCAGTGCCATAACCATAATAATGGTAGAGCAGTTAGGGTTGGCGATAATGCCCTTGTGCTTCAGGATGTCCTCGGGGTTAACCTCCGGCACAACCAGCGGCACTTCGGGGTCCATACGGAAGGTGCTGGAGTTATCAATAACAACGGCACCGGCTTTCACAGCGTAGGGAGCAAACTCCTTAGAAACGCTGCCGCCTGCGAACAGAGCGATATCAATGCCCTCGAAGGAGTCCTTGGTAGCCTCCTGCACAGTATATGTTTTGCCCATAAATTCAATCTGCTTGCCTGCGCTGCGCTTGGAAGCCAGCAGACGCAGTTCTGCAAATGGGAAGTTTCTTTCTTCGATAAGCTTCAGAAATTCAGTACCAACAGCACCGGTAGCGCCCAAAATAGCAACGTTATACTTTTTCATAAAATTCTCCCCCTCACTATTAGAGTAATTTATCTAAGCCGTATACCAGGCCTACTTGGTCAACAATTTTGCGGCAGCCAAGCGCAACGCCCGGCATGTAGCATTCGCGGTTTACAGGATCAGTACTGATTTTCAGTGTTTCGCCCTGACCGCCGAAGATAACCTCCTGGGAAGCAACGTAGCCCGGCAGACGTACACTGTGAATCTTCATGCCCTCGTAATCCGCACCGCGCGCACCTGCCATGGTTTCCTTTTCATCAGGATTGCCCTGGTGCATAGCCTTGCGCACCTCAGCAATTTTTTGTGCGGTAATAATCGCCGTACCGCTGGGAGCATCCAGCTTATTATCGTGATGCTTCTCGATAATTTCCACATGCGGGAAGTATTTGGCAGCCTCACACGCCAGCTTCATCATTACAACTGCGCCAAGCGCAAAGTTCGGTGCAATCAGCAGGCTGGTGTTGTGCTTGCGTGCCAGCTCATCAACCTCTTGCAAATCCGCATCGCTGAAGCCTGTTGTGCCTACTACTGCATGCACGCCGAGCGGCAGCATTTTGCGCAGATTGCCCATAACAACATCAGGACGGGTGAAGTCAACAACAACGTCCGGTTTGGCAGCTTCAATCGCAGCAACCAGGTCAGTCGTTACCTTAACACCGTCGCCCAGAGGCACGGTGCCTTCCTTAATATCTACAGCACCAACAAGCTCCAAATCAGCTTCGCTATATACCTTTTTACATACCTCGCTGCCCATGCGGCCCAGCGCACCATTTACCAAAACACGAATCATGTTGTTCACTCCTTAATCATAAAAATAACCGTTGAGATATTTCCTTTGGATTCTATCTCAACGGTTAGCATGCTAAATAAATATTCACACCCATAGCCGAGATAGCCCTCCGCTGCAGATGCAGCGACAGTCCGGCAGCTTTCACTGACGGCCCAGCACAACGACACGGCTGCCATTGCACTTCGGCGTTAGCCCTTTTGTGATGCTTCTCAGCTCCCGCTCCACAACCTACTCATGCTTTCCGCGCCTCTATCTTAATGGTTTGCTATTAAAAAAATTATATTACTGTTACTGCTATTTGTCAACGAGGAAAATTATTAGTATGTTCTTATAGCGGCAAGTGTAAAGATTTTACAAAAAGGGAAGGTATAATGATTTCTATTACGAGATTTTGGCATTTTCTCCCTTTTCTCGTAATAGCATTCTCCCTATTTACTGCTACATTACGCATCCTATTACGAAAAAAGTGCATTTTTTACCTTTTCCCGTAATAGAATCACAAAAGCATGCTTTCAGGTTGAAGTAAAAACTGCTGCAATCCCAGCACCAAAATTCCCTCCTCATTATACCAGGGCTTTATATCATCCTTAACCACAATAATCTTTTTAAACGAATCATTGATACGGACAAGCGAATTCTGTTCCTGCTCCATCTTCTCTCTATCAGGAATAGAAAAGGCGGACTGAATATAAAAGCGCTGACTACCCTTATTACAAACAAAATCAACCTCTAAATTTATCTTTACCTGCTTTCCTTCAGCATTTTTGGTACGATACTCTACAATTCCGACATCAACATTAAAATCACGCACCAGCAATTCATTATAAATAATGTTTTCCATAATGTGATTCTCTTCCTGTTGACGAAAATTCAAACGTGCATTGCGTAAGCCAACATCAGTAAAATAATATTTGAATGGTGAAGCAATATACTTTCTGCCTTTAATATCATATCGTTCCGCTTTATTCACTAAAAAAGCATCCTGCAGATAATCAATATATGCCCCGATAGTTTTATCACTGACCTTAATACCCTTGCTGGCAAAAGTATTGGCTAACTTGGAAGGATTAGTCAAAGAACCAACGGACGAAGCCAAAATATTTACCAAGGTATCCATAACCACATCGCCACGTAAGCTATTACGCTCTACTATATCAGCCAAATACACCTTGCTGAACAAATCTCTCAAATATTTTGCTTTTAGCTCATCCTTTTTACGAGCTAAAATTTGTGGCAAGCCACCATAAGTATAATAATTCTTCCATGCTTCTTCTTTGCTTCCTGCAAATGCTGAAACAAATTCTGCATAATTCAAGGGATAAACGCGTACTTCATCGCCACGCCCACGAAACTCTGTTAAAATGTCAGTAGACAAAAACTTAGAGTTACTGCCGGTAACATAAATATCCAGATTACTGTAGCGATTTAAGCCGTTTAATAGTTTTGCAAAACCATCAACAAACTGTACCTCATCAAGAAAAACATAGTTCATTTTCTCTGGAACTATCTTGCTTTTAATATACTCATTAAGCATTTGAATATTAAGCATATCTTCCCATTCAGGACTATCTAAAGCTATGCGTATAATGCAATCCTTATCTACTCCGTTTTGCAGCAGGTAATTGTAATACAGATTAAATAACAGATATGATTTGCCACATCTGCGAATACCGGTAATAACCTTAATCTCTCCGTTTTCTTTACGGTCTATAAGCTTTTGCAGATAAAGATCTCGTTTAATTTCTGTCATTTCACACACTCCTATTACGAGATTTTTCACCTAGTGCACTTTTCTCGTAATAAGTATAGCATTATTAAGCACCTTAAGCAAGCTTAAGCATACTTTCTATTACGAGTTTTATGCACTTTTTCCCTTTTCTCGTAATAGAACTATCTTTTTTACCGCTTCATCACGCATCCTATTACGAGATTTTTCACCTAATTCACTTTTCTCGTAATAGTACTCTTCATTTTTATCGTGTCCGCACGCATCCTATTACGAACTTTATGCACTTTATCCCTTTTTTCGTAATAGAAGTCTCAAGATTACCGCTTCTGCACACATCATATTACGAAAAAAGTGCATTTTTTCCCTTTTCCCGTAATAGAAAACGCAGAGCGCACGTACAACCGTCACGCCCTGCGTCAAAGCTCACAGGCTCAAAAAGTTCTTCAAAATCGTCCGTCCCTGCGGCGTCATAATCGACTCCGGGTGGAACTGCACGCCATACACCGGCAGCGTTTTATGCTGCAGCGCCATAATCTCGTTCTTCGCCGTTTTTGCCGTAACCTCCAGGCATTCCGGCAGGCTCTCCGGCTCCACAATCAGCGAATGATAGCGCGCTGCCTCAAAGCCATCCGGCATATCCTTAAAGATGGGGCTTGCTGCCTCAAGATACACCTTATCCGCCTTACCATGCACGATCTCCGGTGCATGCACCACGTTGCCGCCAAAGGCTTCACCAATCGCCTGATGCCCCAGGCAGACACCCAAAATCGGGAACTCACCGGCCAACTGGCGAATCACCTCCAGGCAAATACCTGCCTGCTTGGGATTGCCGGGACCGGGTGAAATAATAATGTGGTCAGGCTGCATTGCTCTGATATCCTCAAGCGTCAGCTTATCATTGCGCACAACCTTGATATCAGGATTGATTTCGCCAATCAGCTGATACAGATTAAAAGTAAAGCTGTCGTAGTTATCAATAATCAAAATCATTCCTTACTCCCCCTCTGCCGTCATGCGCAGCGCTGTCATGCAGGCGCCCGCCTTATTCACAGTCTCCTGAAATTCATTATCCACTACGGAATCCGCTACAATACCGCCACCGGCCTGAATATAAACTCTGTCGTTCTTCTTGACCATGGTGCGGATCGTAATGCAGATATCCATGTTACCGCCAAAATCAAGATAGCCCATGCCACCGCCGTAAATACCGCGGCGCTCCGGCTCCAGCTCGTCAATAATCTCGCAGGCGCGAATCTTCGGCGCTCCGCTCAGCGTGCCTGCCGGGAACACTGCCCGCAGCGCGTCCAGCGCGTCCTTATCGGCGCTCAGCTGTCCTGTAACCTTGCTCGTGATATGCATAACGTGTGAAAAACGCTTAATCGCCTTGTAATCACTCACCTTGACGCTACCAAAATCACAGACACGGCCCACATCGTTACGCCCCAAATCTACCAGCATATTATGCTCGGCGATTTCCTTGGCGTCTGCTAAAAGCTCCTGCTCCAGCGCCTTGTCCTCCTCACTCGTCTTGCCGCGACGGCGTGTGCCGGCAATCGGCATGCTGATGACCCTTTTGCCTACAACCTTCACCAAAGTTTCCGGCGAGCTGCCGGCGATTTCCATATCGTCATTATGTAAAAACACCATGTACTGCGAAGGGTTCGTCGTTCTCAAATAACGGTAAGCGCTGAAAAGGCTCTGGTCGTACGTCGCGCTGAATTTTTGCGCGTAAACAATCTGAAAGGCATCGCCGTTTTTGATATATTCCTTGCAGCGCAGGACATTTTTATTATACTGCTCGCGGCTTTGGTTACTGGTGAACTCGCCCAGCTTAGCCTTTACAGGCTTCTTCGGCTGCACAGGCTGCAGCAGCATCTCCTCCATCGCCGCAATTTCGCGCTCCGCCTTGGCGTAGTTGATGGCAGCATTATCCGTTTTGACATTCACAATCAGGAAAATCTTCTGCTTGAGATGATCAAAGGCAATCAGCTTATCAAACAGCATCAAATCGACATCGGCAAATTCCGCCTTGCGCTCTTTATTTACCCGCATATCCGGCTCGCAGTAGCGCATAAAATCAAAGCCGAAGGTGCCGACAAGGCCACCGGTAAAATTAGGCAGGCCTTCAATCTGCGGTGCCTTGTATTCCTCCAGAATATGGCGGATGCAGCCCAAGGGATCGTTTTCCTGATACTTCACGGCGGCACCGCTGATGATTTCCGCATTACCGTCGGTTATTTTCAAACGCAGCACAGGATCATAGCCTACAAAGGAATAACGTGCCCAGTGCTCACCGCCCTCAATGCTTTCCAAAAGGAAGTAGTTGCGGCTGCTGCGTCTTACATTGTCCAAAAACGCCAGCGGCGTCAGCATATCCGCCAGGCATTCCTTCGCTACCGGTACAGCCTTGAAATCCTGTGCATACTGCATGACCTGCTCCAAAGATAAATTCAACATTTTTTCACCTCATCTGCTTATTTACACCCGTGTCAACAAAAAAAGCCTGCCCTCGTACTGCTCGCTTTGAGCAATATCAAGGACAGGCTCTAAATACTAATACCTGCGGTACCACCTTGCTTCGCCGTACATCGGCGCTCTCTCGCAGAATGCTGACACATTCCTCACCCTTAACGCCGGTGTAACGTTGCTGAATACTCTCGCCTGCGCGATTTGACAGCACCCTCAACGGTCCATTTATCAGCCTGCATCTCTATCCGGCTTCCACCTGCCCGAACTCTCTGTAAGCGCATCTGCTGACTTGATCTCCGTCTCAACGGTTTGTGGTCTTTTTTGAAGTTATGCCTAGTGTAACACTCTACATTGATAGAGTCAAGAAAATATTACACTTTGCGTACTTCCGATTATTTTACAGTAAATAATGTAAAGCTGGTTACAGTTTCAAAATAACTGCGCAACAGCAAACAAGGCAAAGCTTACGCAAGTTTTTTCTTCTCCATGAGAAAAACTCATCAAAAATCCAAAGTTTTTCTTTTGCAAACGAAAAACTTCTGAATTTCAAGTACTTTTTCTTCTACAGGCGAAAAACTTTTGGATGTAGGAAACAATATAACTACTTGACTCAATTTTCTTCCAAAAGAAAATCTATGATATTCTTTTGCTCAATCCCATCCTCACCCATAGGGAATTCATCAAGAGTAAGCACATACTTCGGATAGCTGTCATTAATCTTTTTAAGTGGAGCAAATTCACGCTCATATGTTTTTTCATCTAAAACCGATGCAGATACTTGATAATAAATGCGCTTATCCTCTTTTTGAGCAATGAAATCTACTTCGAGCAAATCTAATTTGCCTATGCTGACCTGATATCCTCTTCGTAAAAGCTCCAGATAAACAATATTTTCAAGAATATGTCCGATATCGCGAGTGCGTTCACCCAATAAAAGGTTACGCAAGCCTATATCAACGATATAATATTTTTCCAGTGATTTCAAAAACTCTTTGCCTTTGACATCATAGCGATTTGCTTCATACAAAATAAAAGCATCTTTTAGTGCTCGAATATAGTTATCAATAGTCCCTGATGTAGTCCTTCTGCCATTACTGTTCAAGGTATCAGCTATTTTTTTAGTTGAAACTATATTTCCTATATTATCAAATAAAAATCGTATTACATCTTCTAAGAGCTTTACGTCTGAAATCCTCTTGCGTTCAACAATATCCTTAAGTAAAACAGTATTGAATATACCTCTAAAGTATTCCAAGCGAACTTCTTTGTTATCAATAGTTGCAGCATAAGGAAAGCCACCATTAAGATAATATTTATTAAACGCCGTCTTTTTATCTCCACCGACTAATTCCCAATACTCCTTAAACGACAACGGCAGTATGCTCAGTTCAATATACCTTCCAGACAACAATGTAGATAATTCACCAGAAAGCAAATATGCATTAGAACCAGTAATATAAATATCTACATCATCACGTAAGAACAAACTGTTGATAGCCTTTTGAAACTCTGGAACAATTTGTATTTCATCTAAGAATATGTAATTTTTTTCATTAGGGGATAAGTTTTCCAGGATATGATTATATAAAGCATGATAATCCTTAAGACTTTCCCAACGCAAATCTTCAAAATTTATATATTGACAGCATGAAGGATGAACACCGTTGCTTACTAAAAAATCTCTATACATTTCCAGCAGTGTCGACTTACCGGAACGACGCACACCTGTAATAACCTTGATAATCTTTTTATCTCGCATCAATTTTAGTTTTTCCAAATATGTCTGACGTACGATCATACAAATCCTCCTCTCCCAAACTAGCATTATACTTCTTTGTCCTTTATATCATAACAGAAAGGATAATGCCACGCAAGTTTTTCTTCTCCATGAGAAAAACTCATCAAAAATCAGAAGTTTTTCTTTTTTAAGTGAAAAACTTTTGGATTTCAAGCACTTTTTCTTCTGCAGGCGAAAAACTTTGGTTTCTATTTTTTCTTTCGCATGCCAAAAGGTAGTCTCTATGTCTACTTTTTTTAATGAATTTGCGCAACTCATTTTATACGTCATCAAAAAAGGCGGTGCACTCACACCGCCCCAAGGTTTCAGGTTAATTTTACTATTTCATACACGCATCACGCGGCAGTCCCAGCTGCTCGCAGATGTCGCCCCATTTTTGCTGTCGTGTTTTCATCGCCAGCAGCTCCTCCACGCTCTTGTCGCAGTGGCGTGCCAGAAACATTGCACGCTTCACCTGATGCGAAGCGTAACCCATGCGCATATATTTATCTACCAGCTTTTTATCCAGGCCAAACAAACGGTGGATACGGTCAACCTTATACTCATGCTCAGCACGCGCCAGCTTTTCCGGCGTCAGTCCCAGCAGGTAATCAACGCGCGTCCACACGTATTTATCGCGCAGCTGCGCCACCTCCTTCACCGGTTTTTTCGCTGCGTAAGCATGCAGGCACAGCTTTTTCAGCTCCATGTAGCTGATGCCGCTGTCAAAAAGCTCACCCAGCTCTTCTTTGTCGAAGAGGAAACTGTCATGCAGGCCGTTAACTGCTTTTTCCTTATCCATGGGCTTCTTGCCTGCGGCGCTGGCAGCAGCTCCGCCAATGACGAAAAGACCGCAGAGCATCAGGCAGATTAAAAGCGTTATCTTTTTCATTTTGCACCTCTTTGTGAATATTTAATTATTAAATGGGCATTTTTCTTGATTCTTGCTAAAATTTTCTCCTGTTCTTCTTTTGTATAGCCGATTACATCTTTGATTTCGTATTTCGGTAAAACGCATAAAAGGCTATGAAATCCATCTTCTGCATCAGGTGTTTCCACGTATACTAAAACAGTACCATCGGCTTTCATTTCCGAATGCGTATATTCAGTTCCATCATTTAATGTCAAATATGGATAAATCATATTAAGCACCATCCTTTCATACGTATTATAGCATATCTGCAAGTTCATAAAAAGCTATATAAAAGTGGCGGCGCTAACGGCGCCGCCGTAGGGTTAAGTGTTAGAAGCTATATTCATAGCCAACCATGAAGTTACGGCCCAAGGAATAAAAATTCGATGTACTGTTACTCGTAATATCTAATCTGTCAAATATGTTGTTAATGTGCAAAAATGCCTTTTGATTTTTCTCAGGTGCATAGGTGAAATGCAAATCAGTAAAGCATTGCGGCTTGAGTTCTCTTTGCGGTTTGTCTATAGAGGCTCTGGTAGACATCCTGTCTCCTACAAAGTTTACAGACATGCTAGCAGCAAATTTACTTTGCGTATAATCAACAGCTCCTTGCAGCTGATATTTATTATAAATTTGATGCCAATCCATATCACCATAGTTATGAATATTTTGAGCTTTAGGATTTTGGTAGGTAGCACCCCAACGTGTTGACCAATTATCATCATGCGTTATTGCATAAGACAATTCAACACCAGTGTTTTTAACATCTTCGTTGAAATAGTCTACTCCATCAACAAAGCCGTCGTTATCATAGTTTACTTTAGCGTCTATGGAATCCTTGATTTTATAATTGAACAAAGCAAATCGCAAGTTGCCTTTGCCGATATTCGATTTATAACCGATTTCATAATGTGTTCCCTGTTCAGGTTTCAGATCAAGCGAAGGATTCATATTACCGTTACCGAAAAGTTGAGTCAAATTAGGCAAACGGAATGATTTACCAATCTTTGCATAAAAACTGCTATCATCGCTCACCTTATAAATATATTGCAGTTCAGGAGTAAATTTGCTTAAGTTGTCATTATGAGTATAGTTGCTAGTACCGGTTTTATTATCCTTCTGATAGCCGTCACAGCCTGTTGCCCACGTTTCACGGGCATTAAAAATTAAATTGGAGTTATCGGATACCTTCCAATCATAAGAAGCATAGACAGAATAGTTATCACGTTGATAGGTGCTATTTTTATTATTGCTTGAAGAGAATAAATCCATATCTTCTTTTTGATAACCGGCACCGATTAATAATTTGTTTTCTCCCATATCAAATGTTTTTTGTAAATCAATATTTGTATTATGTCCTTTGCGCCAGCTATAAGGAGTCTTTGCGGACCATGCGCCCTTCGAAAAATTAGACCGATCATATGATTTTTCCTGAGTTCCGTAAGATACATTAGCCTTTAAACCATCTTTATCGTATTGAAGTAAGAACATATTGTCGGTATCTTCATAATAATTATTTTGCGTACGCTCGCCTGACAACGCTTTTTTCTGCCAGTATTCATGCTTGTTATTTGAATAACTATGCGTAAAGGTTAAGCCATCAAGCATTTTCCAGTTCCACAAAACACTTTTTCTATCACCTTTACCATAATCATATACAGTAGTCCTAGCAGTAGGTTTGCCAACATAGCCACTCATATTATCGGCTTTACCACGCTTCTCATAGCCGGCAACAATATTAAATTTATCTGCACCGACACTTACATTGTAGCGTTGCTTACCAAAATTACCTGCAGCAACTTTAACAGTATTGCTCATTGCTTTCTTGGTAATAATATTAATTACACCGCCGGTAGCTTCACTGCCATATAATACAGAACCGCCGCCCTTTACTACCTCAATTTTTTCAATAGACTCTGTAGGAATATCCTCCAGATTGTACTTACCATCTTGGTTCATAGGAACACCATTTACCAAAACCAATGTACCTTTTTCTACGGCACGAATCATAACCTTACTGGTCATTGTTCCCATACCGGTACCATTAAAACCTTGAGATTGCGTATTAACACCTAATGTGTTTTGCAACACATCATAAGCATTAGCAGCATTGCTTTTTTCAATCTGCTCTTTGCCATAAACATCTACAACAGCAGGAATATCCAAATCCTTTTTTTCTGTTCTTGTTGCTGTTACAACCATTTGGTCCAGCGAATACTCCTGCAGCTCTTCAGCAAATACGTTTGTGCCCCCCCATATTACACTACCGGTAATGAGGGCCGTCATCAATAAGCCCTTGGAAAAATTACTCTTCATGTTTACTCATACTCCTATCAAAAAAATTTATTGAAAAGCCCCAGCACACCCAGTCTTTCATGGTCATATGCAACAAGCTTCACAATCGGCAAAAAATATTTGTATATCAGCTCATCTAGATAATATTATATCTTATTTTAAAGTATATAGCTACTTCATAGTCAATATTTTTATGAAAATTTTTGCAAGTAAAAATCACCGCCAGATTCGTCTTCAATCTCAGCGGTGATCAATATTATTATTAATTTGTATCCCTAGGCGCTCATTTTAGCAGCCAGCGCACGTACTTCCTTTACTGAAAGCTTAGAGTACTTAACAATCTTATCTATGCATTCATTATCGGCCAGCATCTCTTTAGCTACGCTGATACGTGCTTCCTTTTGTGCTTTTCTCATAGCTTCTTTTTCACGCTTTGCTATAAGCTTTTCCATTACATCGCCCATTTTATCCAAGCCCTCCTTCTCTTCTTTAAAGTATCTAATTTTTTCAGCAACAATTATTTACATATTATAATAACAAACGTAAAATGCAAAGTCAAATAACTGCAAATCGTACTTTTTGTGCTAAACAGCTGCTCTTGTATACAAAAAGGCGGCGCAAGCGCGCCGCCATAAAACCATACGCCTGCAAAAATTACAGATACGAAATCGGTATAACCTTATCATTATCTTTCAACGCAACTATTCTATCATACGTGCAAATAACACCGCCACTGCCACGCTTAACTCCAGGGATAGAATCCAACACAGAAAAGGCTTTGATGTCTGCTGCTTTAGGATCAGCATGTTTTTTCATTTCCAAAGGATGGAGCACTCCATTACATTCGATAAGTAAATCTATTTCCTTTTGCTCCTTATCTCTATAAAAATATAAAGGCGGCTCTGCTATCCCCTTATTGTAATAACTCTTAACTATTTCAGCAATGACAAACGTTTCAAAAAACGCTCCTGCCATGGCTCCGTTTTTCAGCACATCAGCAGTAGTCCATTTCGTCAGATAGGCTGCCAAGCCAGTATCCATGAAATAAAGCTTCGGCGTTTTGACCACCCTTTTTAACACATTATTCGCATATGGACGCAACAAATACACTATATTGCAAGTAACAAGAATAGATAGCCAGCGTTCGGCGGTTGATACACTAATTCCCACATTCTTGGCAAGTGACGAAATATTAAGCAACTGGCCGGTAATACTTGCTACAGCAATCATGAACGTAATGAATTTCACTTCATCACCAACCTGTGTCAATTCACGCACATCACGTTCAATATAAGTTTTTACATAAGAAGCGTAGAAAATCTGCCAGTCATAATCCTCATTAAGCAATAAATCCGGCATGCTGCCCCTATGAATTACTTTCCATAAATCTTCATAGGTTATAGGCTTTAGTTCCTTTTTGCGTGCAGTAAAATACTCTTCAACTGGCAAAAATGCATCATTAAATTTAATCTGCTGATACTCACGCAGCGAAAGCCCCAATAGATTAAAAATGCCTAAGCGGCCGGCAAGCGATTCGCCCACATTCTTCATCAGTTTAAACTGTTGTGACCCGGAAAGGTAAAACATCCCTTTGCCGTTCTGTTCATCTACCTGCATTTTAATATAAGGAAACAGATTAGGCGCATACTGGATTTCATCCACAAAAACCGGTGGAGTATTATCTTTAAAAAAAGTAGCTGGCTGTTCAACTGCAGCATGAAGCTGCATGGGATCATCTAAGCTTATGTAATTAGCACTGTTGGCGAACCTGCGTAGCAAAGTTGTTTTACCAACCTGACGCGGACCTGTTACCAAAACTGCGCCAAACATTTTTGAAGCTTTTTCAAGTATGCTTTCCAAGTGACGATGAATATACATAAGGTGCTCCTTTCGACTAATTTATTTTTTAATAATATATTAGCCGTTTTTTTCTAAGAACGCAAGTTTTTTTAGAAAAAAAGGCGGCGCAAGCGCGCCGCCTCAGCTATTTTATTAAATTAGAAAGTATAAGAATAGGTCAACAGGAAGTTACGACCTTGTCCTAATGAATAGTTATAATATTCTCTGTCTAACAGGTTGAATACACTGAATTCCAGACCATGATGTTTGTCAAAATTGTATTTAGACGTAAAGTTAACGAGGAATACAGGATCGTATGCTCCAGGCACACCAGTGATAGTATCACTGTTATTAGCTTGACCAAACTTTTTACTATAATAATTACCAGCTAATTCAGCACTAAATTTATTGTCAACATAATCAACACCAATATTCAGCAAACGTTTCGGAGTCATGCGAACAATTTTATCATTTTCATCAACATTAGCACCCTTAGTAATTTGTGGATTTTGAATAGTTGCATTCACATAAGCAGAAAGTTTATCGTCAAACTGATGCGTTACACCAATCTCAAAGCCGATTGTCTTACCTTCACCCTCAGAGGTTAACTGCTTTTCTTGATAGGGACTAGTACCATCGCCATTTAGATTATCATTATCAGGCAGATTTTGATAATTACCAGTTGATGCCTGATAATTAATATTTTTTATTTTATTATGGAAAACTGCCATCTGCACAGTTGTCTTTTCGCCAATATTTTTCTTATAGCCAGCTTCAGTTGTTGTAATAATTTGCGGTTTCAAACTAGGATTAGCAATTACAACGTTCTTATTAGAAGCCGCTGTACCAGTTGCAGAACCATTAACCGTGCCAGAGAACATATCATAAAGAGAAGGTGCAGAGAATGCTTTACCCCAAGAAACATAAGCACTTTGGGTATCATCAAACTTATAGTTCAATGCTAATTTAGGACTTACAGCAGAATCACTGCGAGAACCTGGTCTATCATCTATACCATTAATATCATAAGCATGACCGTCTTTAACAGTCCAATGATCATAACGAAGAGCACCAATTAAAGATACTTTATCACTAAACTTATGCTCATCTTGGAAGAAAATACCATACATATCAGTTTTGCCTGCACCGGCTTGGCTGATAGTTTTAAAATCAGTTTTCTTGAGCTTTACCTTATCCATAATATCATGTTGATATTGAACGCCAAAAACAGCATTGTCATTATCGCCTAACTGTGCTTCCTTAACAACGCCTAAAGTATAGCGCTTGCTATCATATTGAGATAAATCGCTCTTAGAAGTGCCACCAGAATATACGCCACCATTCCAACTTCTGTTATCAGTCAAGCCTGCATTTACATGCAATTTAGCGTCCTTATCAGAATAACCAACTGTATAAATTCTCTCATCTACACCGCCAGGTGCTCCATCAAATGTTGATTTTAGCACACTAAATTTCTTTCCATCAGGAGTAAAAATGGTACCTGTTTTGCCAAGCCAATTCTCATGAGAGCTATAATCATAAGAATATTCATTTTTGGTTTTCATATAACCAACACTTAATGTCTTGGAATCATCAAATTTATAGGTCAACTTTCCTTTGTAATTATCTTCATCCCAGATTTTATTACCCTTCTTACCTACAATAGCTTGCAGACCATTACCTTTACTATTAGGGAGTACTTTATAACCTTCACCATTTGGTGTACCACTGCCAGATTTCAAACTTGCTGTTGCCATATCACTATATGTATGGCTATCAGTTCCCTGATAGTATAAATCGTAACCAAACTTACCAACCTTATCGCCAACATTTACTTTCTTAATCCATGTATGGTTAGTGCCGTAAGTTAAGGAAGTTTTAGCATGCATCTTTTCGCTATCCTTAGTCGTAATATTAATTACACCAGCCATAGCGTTACTACCATAAATTGCAGAACCAGGACCTTTTACAACCTCAATTTTTTCAATGCTTTCAACAGGAATATCATTCCAATTTACAGTACCGCTATACGCATTTACCATAGGTTGTCCATCCACTAATACAAGGACGTCACTGCCAGATTTTACACCACGCATAGTAACAACGGGTTTAGAGTTTGCTAAGCCACCAGTTCTAGATACGGCAATACCTGTAACCTTCTTCAAAGCATCATCAATATATGTTGCACCAGATTTCTCAATATCCTTTGCAGTAATCACTTCGACACTTGCAGGAACATCAATAATTTTCTTCTCCGTTCTCGTCGCCGTTACAACCATCTGGTCAAGCGTATACTCCTGCAGCTCTTCAGCAAATACATTTGTACCCCCCCACATTACACTACCAGTAATGAGGGCCGTCATCAATAAACCCTTGGAAAAATTACTCTTCATGTTTACTCATACTCCTAAAAAATATATTTTGACCACTCTTCCCCCGCCCAGTCTTGCATGGTCACGGGCTATCAAGCGCATCAAGCAAAATTGTAAGCTATACGGCAATATAGCTATAAAAAAGCGCCCTTGCTTTTATAATCAGCAAAGGCGCAAGTTGCTCTTCTGATATCCTATGAGAAAGCTTTCTGGCAAAATTTAGTTTCGCTTTAAGAATCTTTCTTTTTTCATATCTATAGTATACTACACAAGTCTTATATATTCAATATATATTCTTATTATTAAGCTAAATTCTACTAGGAAATTTTTCTTTCAACCACAAAAACAGTATCGGCAGCACCAAAAGCGTAAACACCGTTGATGTTATCATACCGCCGATGATTACCCACGCCATGCTCACGCGCGTCTCCGAGCCTGCGCTCAGCGAAAGCGCTGTCGGCAGCATGCCCACCACCATCGTCAGTGCTGTCATAAAGATAGGCTTCAGACGCGTTTTGCCTGCCTCGATTACCGCTGCCTTCGCCGTCATGCCTTCATGCATCAGCGTGAGCGTATAGTCCAACAGCAACGTGCCGTTTTTCGCTACCAGGCCGTCCATAACCAGGATGCCGATAAGAGAATACAGGTTGATGGTATTATGCGTCAACAGCAAACAGAAGATGGCACCGATAATGCCCAGCGGCAACGAGAACATACGGATGAACGGCGTAAATACCGATTCATAGAGCACTGCCAGCAGCAGATAAATCAAAAGCAGTGACAGCGACAATGCCATAGCCATTTCGGCAAAGGAATCGTTCATCGTGGTCGCCTGACCGGAAAAAGCATAGCTACTCTTAAGACCTGCGGCATTGAGCTTTTGCGTCAGCTCCTTAACTACCTCGTTCAGCGGTCTGTCCGTCAGGTTGCACTGGATGTTGATGATGCGCTCCTTGTTCACGCGACGAATCGTAATAGGGCCTACGCCCTCTTCTACGTCGGCAAGGTCGCCAAGAAAGACGCTTCCTCTGCCTGTCTGCACCGGAATAGCGCGCACGTCTTCAATATCATAGCCACTGCCACCGGCAAAGCGTACTGCAATATCGGTGTCATTGCCATGGTTTTGCACATCGTTCGCCAGTACGCCGGCACTGCGTCCGCCGATAGCGGCGTTAAAGGACTGCGCCACATCATTTACTGTCGCGTGATAATATTTCAGCTTGTCGCGGTCTACCGTCACCTTCAGCTCCGGCATGCCTTTAACATAGGAATTTTTGATATCCTTCAGGCCTGCAGTCGAAGCAAAAATCTGCTCTACCTTGGCGGAATCAGCCACGAGCTGGTCCATATCGCTGCCCTTAAGCTCCACCTGTACCGGTGAACGCACAAGGTTGCGACCGCCCGAAACACCGGTAACGGATGACTGAATCTCATTGACGCGCACCTTGATTTCGCCAAGATTCTGCTTGGCAAAGCTGCGGATGCCCTGTGCTACCTGCCACACGTCCCTGCTGCGGTCATCGCTGTTTTTGAGTGCGATAACAAGCTTGCCCATGCTCTGCGTGGTCGTTACATTCGTCATATAGTGCTCGATTTCCGGCACCTTGGCCAAATAATCCTCAAACAGCAGCAAGGCCTCGTTGGTTTGGTCAGCGTTAAAGCCCGTAGGCAGCTCAATATTCACCTGAATCGCGCTTTCGTCGGTACGCGGCATGTACTCTGAGCCAACTATACCGAGCGGCACCAGCGCCACCGCCACCGCAAAGGCTGCCAGTACTCCCAGCACCAGCTTCTTCGGCTTTTCTATGCATTTGCGCAGTAGAACATCATATTTGGCAATCGTCTGAGCTTCCAAAGCATCCAGCCTGCTCCACAGCTTGCCCTTAGGCTCCTCCACGCCGTTTTTATAAAAGCGCGAAGCCAGCATCGGTGTCAGCGTAAAGGATACGACAAGCGACATCAGCGTAGCAAAAACAATCGTCATGCCAAACTGCTTGAAGAACTGGCCTGTCGCACTTTGCATAAAGGCAATCGGCAAAAATACCACCACGTCGCAAAGCGTCATAGCGATTGCCGCCATACCAATCTCATTACGTCCTTCCTCCGCTGCCACGTCGGCGCTTTTGCCCATCGCCAGAAAGCGATGGATATTCTCCAGCACAACAATGGAGTCATCGACAAGAATACCGATACACAGCGCCATACCCATAAGTGACATCATATTGAAGGTAAAGCCTGCCAGATACATAAGGAAAAAGGTAGCAATCAGCGAGGTCGGAATGGCAATCATAACTGCCAAGGACGACTTCCAGCCACGCAGGAACAGATATAAAACAAGTCCTGTAGTCACAAGACCTTCGAGCAGCGTTTTTAGCGTGTTGCTCAGGGAATCGCGCACGAAATGCGACTGGTCATAAACAACTGTGAAAACGTAGTCAGGATAATCCTTGCGCAGAGTTTCCAGCTGCTGCAGCACGCCGTCTGCTGTGTCGACGATATTGGCGCCGCTGGCCTTATAAACCTCCAGCGATACCGCCTCATTGCCGTCTACACGGCTATAGGCCACGGCACGCTTATCCTTGGCCTGCACGTTAGCCACCTGCCCCAGCTCGATATATCTGCCGCCCGCACCCTTAAGCTGCAGGTGCTGAATCTCCTCCGGAGCCTTATACTGCGCCTGCAGACGCACGGTTTTTTCCAAAGCATCGGTATAGACGGAGCCGGAAGAAACAATAACGTTTTCCTTGCGCACCGCTGTAATAATATCCTGCAGCGTCAGTCCGTAATAATTGAGCTTATCCTTGTCAACCTCGATGGCAATTTCCTTGGCGCGGCCGCCTGTGACATCAACATCAGCTACACCGGCAGCCTGCTGTAGCCGTTCCTTAAAGCTGCTGTCAGCCAAGGCAAAAATATCGTCCAGGTTATCCTTGGAGGTTGCCGCAATCTGGATAATAGGAAACTCCTCAGAAGAACGCTTGAGCACTGCAGGCTCATCAATATCCTCCGGCAGATTCTTACGGATACGGCTGACTTTTTTCGTTGCCTCGATAGCCACCATATCAGCATCGGCCTGACTGTCCAGCTCGACAAAAATCTCCGCACGTCCGGGACGTGTAGCGGAACGCACCTGCTTGAAGTGCGAAATTGAGGACAGCTCGTCCTCAATCGGCTTCGTCACCTGCTGCTCGACTGATTCCGTGCTGGCGCCGGGATAATTGACAATAACGCTGATAAATTTAGAGTCCACGTCCGGCAGCAGCTCCACGCCAATGCGAAAGAAGCTGATAAGACCAAGGACGCAGACTAATATGTAAATCATGCAGATACCGATAGGCCGTTTAATAGAAAAGCGTGTAATATTCATTACTTCGCCTCCTCCTTGGCCACCTCAACCACCATGCCGTCACGCAGACGCGCAAGATTATCAAGGATAACCGTTTCGCCTATCTTCACACCCTGCACTATTTCAATGCTTTCATTATTACTTGCACCGGTAGTAACAGGCTTTTTCAGAGCCTTATTACCCTTGCCCAGCACATAGACGAAATATTTGCCATCCCGTTCCAGAACGGCATTTTTAGGTAAATATATAGTGGATGGCTTTTGCAGAAAACGCAATTCACCCTTGGCAAACAAGCCTGCCTTTACATTGGAGCCAGGCTCATCCAGCCTGATGCGGAGGGTAAACTTGTTTGTTTCCCTGCTTCTTACAGGGCTCACATAAACAACAGTACCCCGGCATATTTCGCCAATCGCCTCCAGCTTCAGCTCGACCTGCGTGCCAACGGTAACAGAAGCAGCCTCAGCCTCTGTAATATCGCAGTCCACTGTAAAACCGCTGTCATCCAAAAGGGTAAGCAGCCTGCTGCCTGCAGGCGCATAGCCACCCACTTCTGCATCGCGGTAGGTAATAATACCTGCGCGTGGTGCCTTAAAAATCAGATCGTGATACTTGTTTTGCGCAATAATGTACTCCTGCTCGCGTCTGGCAGCAATCTGCTCCTGACGGTAAACCTGCGACGGTGTGCCGTCATAATCCACCTGCTGCGCCAAAGCATCGTACTGCGCCTTTTTATTAGCCAGCGTCTGCTCCATGCTGTCCAGCTCGGACTTGGAAACAGCGCCCTGCGCATACAGCTTGCGGTAACGCTCCGCGTTGACCTGCGCCAGCTTATAATCAGCCTCATAGCGAGTAAGGCTGGTGCTATAGCTCACATCCGTAGTTGCCGCATTAGCTCCGGCCTCGGCATAGCGTGCCTGGGCCTTGAGCATTTCGGCACGGGCATCATCAAGATGCTGCACCAGCAGAATATCCCCTGCCTGCACCTTGCTGCCCAAATCAACATTAACCTCGTCGACGATACCGGCATACTTGTTGACGATATCAATCTGTGCCTTGGCCTTGAGCTGTCCAAAAAGATTAATGCTTTTATACAATGGTCGCCTGCTTACTGTCTGCGTGTGCACAATAGGTTTCATTACTGCTTTTTTTGACGTAGACTGGTTGGAGAGATGCCTGAGGCCCAGTGTCAAAGTAATGCCTATCACACAGATAGCAAGCAGACTAAGGAGTTTGTGTTGTAATATATAATTTTTTGCCTGAGTAAAATCGGGGCGCAGCATTATTTCGTTGCTGCTTGCGCATCAGCAGCTACTGCCTGCTGGCAGATTTCCAGCATAGCCTCAGCAAAACTGCCTGCCGGAACTGGAACAAACTTCAGCTCCTTTGCCTGATGGCTCAGCAGAGTTTTCTTGCTGCCATAAACATCCATTACCTCTACGCCGTAGGTTTTATCCTGCAGATTAAAGGTCATGACGATTTCACAGTATTGCACCTTCTCTTTTTTACTCAGAGAAGCCTTGTATTTTTCATTGAGCTTTTTCAGCATATCCTTATCGGTAAAAACGGTTTTCGTCAGCACGGAAATAATATTTTTATCTGCTACACCGTTCGTAACCTTGCTGAAGGTCAGGGAATCCATATCGTAAGCATAAATACCTACGTTATTTTCTACAACGATAGACCAACGTGCCTGCTCCTGCTCTTCCTCGCTCGGTTTAGGCATCATGCTGATTTCCCAGTTCATACCCTCTTGGGTTGCAGGCTTTTTGTCTGCATCCGCAGCAAATGCGGTTGCACAGCAAAATAAAGTCATCAATAAAATAAGCAATTTTTTCATAAAAGCTCCACTCCTTTGTATGCTAATATATCTATTAGTATACTATACTCTTATCTTTAATTCAAATTTCTTACAATACGAATTATATTTTCTTTAGACAGCTTCTGCAGCGTGTAATAATTGGCCTGCATAGCGGCGGCAACCTTCTTTGCCAGGCCCAGCTTGATAAAATCGCTTTCCGTATCAATAACCACCGAGGTAATTTTAGCCTTAGCGATTTTTTCGGCAATGCTGATTGCAGCAGCGACAGGATCCTTTTCGCCTTCGTGCACGGCATTCGCACGTCCGTCGGTTACAACAATCAGAATAGGCTCCAGCTCGCTGTCACGCTTGTTCATCATTGCCAGCGTTTGCAGCGACAGCGCCAAACCGTCAGCCAGCGGCGTTTTGCCACCGGTCGGCATTTCTGCCAGACGCTTCTGCGCCAGGTCCACGCTGCGTGTAATCGGCAGCAGCATATCTGCCTTATCGCGACGGAAGGCAATCATGCCTACGCGGTCACGCTTCTGGTACGCTTCCTGCAACATGTAGAAAATAGCACCCTTAACGGCACGCATACGCTCACGCGCACCCATAGAACCGCTGGCATCCACCGCAAACAGGAAGGTGTTACCGATGCGTTTTTCGCGCACCTTCTGGCGCAAATCCTCTTCCTTGATGTTCAGCGCACAGCCGTTGTCCTCTCGCAGGCGCTGATAAGGCGCTGCAGCACGGATGGTTGCGTCAAATGCCAAATCCGTAACCTTGCTCTTAGGCTGCTCGGCGCGCACATAACGTCCCTGCTTCAGGTCAGTCTTGGTCACGCTGCGCTTGCCGCTGCCGCGGCGCACATTGCGATCCTTACCCAAATCCAACAGCATCTTTGGCAGGTGGAAGCTCTTGTCGATATCGGCAAGCTGTTCCTCCGGTGCCAGGTTGCTGTTATTGTGCTCCTGCTGCTGCTCGTCCTCGTCGCTTTCGTCGTCCTCATCCTCATCGTCGGAGGCATCGTCATCTTCGTCATCATCGCCGTTATCCAATGGCGGTGGTGGCGGCAGCTGATTATCTTCGTTATCCTCGTTGTTATTATCATCGTCAGAATTATCTTCGTTATCCTGCTCGTTTTCTTCTTCGTTTTGGTTATCGTCCTGCTGCTCCTGCTCCTCGGGCTGCTGCTCAGGCGGCTTGCGCATACGGTGCGGCAGCACAAACTGCGCTGCCTCCTCCACATCCTTCGGTAGCACATAGGTGCGACCAGCCAGAGCAGCAATAGCACGCGCAGCCTCCAGCAGATAAATCTCCGCACGGTGACCGGCGCAGAAGGCCTGCGAGCACAGTTGGGCAGCAAGCATGAGCATCGCGTCGCTCACCTCTACCTGCGGCAGCAGCTCACGCGCTGCCTGCACCTTCGCTGCCAGGGCAGCGGTTTCTTCCGCATATTGCTCGCAAAACGTAAGGGTATTGCTACTATATGCTAAGGCACGTCGGATAACCTCCACGCGCTGGCCGATATCCTGCAACGCCTGCATATCGGCGTACATGCCGAAGCGGTCCAGAATATGTCCGGGCAGAGTGCCCTCCTCCGGATTCATCGTAGCAATGACGGTCGTGCGCACCTCATGACTACAGCTGATGCCGTCACGCTCCACATTGTTGATGCCTGCACTGTTGGCATCAAGTGCTGCAGTAAGCAGCTCCTGACGCAACAGGTTAGCTTCATCAATATATAGAATATTATCTGTCGCACGCGCCAGAATGCCCGGCGAAAAACGCTTTTCGCCCAAGCTTACGGCAGCCTCCAGGTCGATGCTGCCAAAAAGCATATCCTCCGTTACGTTCAGTGGCAACGTCAGCAGCTTTTGCGCACCAATCAGGCTCTGCACACTGCGCGCCAGCACGGATTTTGCCGTACCCTTGGCACCGCCTATGAGCAGACCGCCTGCTCTGCGGTTGACCAGAGCAATCAGCAAGGCCTTTTTAGCCTCCTCCTGCCCCACTACCGCAGTAAAGGGATAGAGATTATTTTTCAGCATAGTCAACGCTCCTTAGGCTTCAGCAGCCAAAAAGCTTTCTACCTTATTCCAATCCAGCTCGCCCTCTTCAAACGGACGGCGGCGCATACGGTGCGGCAGCACCAGCTTAGCTGCTTGCTTCAGGTCGTCCAAATTAGCCTGCTTGCGGCCGTTGAAGGCAGCCAAAGTCAGCGCTGTCTTGATAACGGTAATATCTGCACGGTGACCGTCAACGCCCAGCTCAACAGAAAGCTTAGCTACGGTTTCCAACAGCTTGTCATCAATAGTTACCTCAGGCAGCAGCTTGCCGGCAGCAATAATTTTTTCTGCGAGCTCCTCCTGCGCCTCTTTATAGCCTGCAATAAAGCTCTCCGCATCGTTTTCGTAAGCCAGACGGCGCTTGATTACCTCTACGCGCTGCAGCGGGTCATGCTCGCCGGTAACAACAACGCTCAAACCAAAGCGGTCCAAAAGCTGCGGGCGGATGTCACCCTCCTCAGGGTTCATAGTGCCAACCAGCACAAAGCGTGCGGGATGGGAGTAGGAAACACCCTCGCGTTCAACAGTGTTTACTCCCATAGCAGCGGCGTCCAGCAGTACGTCGACAACATGGTCATCCAGCAGGTTGATTTCATCTACATATAAAATATTACGGTTAGCCTGCGCCAAAATACCGGGTTCAAACTTTTTCTCACCATGCTTAATCGCATGCTCAATATCCAATGTACCGACAACGCGATCCTCGGTTGCGCTGACAGGCAGTTCAACTACGCGCATGTTGATGGTTTCTTCAGGCAAGCTGCCCTCTGCCTGCAGCTTCGCAGTGCAGTCATCGCACAGTTGGCTGCTGTGCGGGTCGCAATGGAAGCGGCAGCCGTGCACAGCTGCCATAGGCGGCAAAAGCTCGGCGAGAGCGCGCACAGCGGTAGATTTTGCCGTACCCTTTTCACCTTTAATCAAAACACCACCCAAAGCCGGGTTAATAACATTTAAAATCAGGGACAGCTTCATTTCTTCCTGTCCGACAATCGCAGTAAAAGGATACACAGCAGTACGTTTCATTTATATTCCTCCATTTATTAAAACGAGCTATCAATAAAATATGTATCTAATTATACAGTGTCTACTAGGTATACACGCAAGCGGTTTAATGAAAATTTTTATTCATCGCCGCGTTCTTCTATTTCGCCTTCGATATTCAGCAGCAGCTCCTGTAGCGACTGTTTGGTTTGCGGCTTAGCGTTCCACAGCTCGCGCTGCTCTGCCTCCAGCAAAACCTCCGTCAGTCTGCGCAGCGCCCAGGGATTAACCTCAGCAAACCATTTCTGCATATCTGTATCCAAGGCATATTTTTCCGCAAACTTTTCATACATCCAGTCCTCCATAACGGCGCTGGTAGCATCCCATTGGAAGCAGTTATCAACATAGGTTGCCAAATCGCCTGCTCCCTTATAGCCAAACTCCTTCATGCCTCGGATATATTTGGGGTTAATCGCTTCACCGCGGAACAGACGCTTGACCTCTTCCGCCAACGTGCGAATCACAACATGCTGACGGTCGGAACTGTCACTGCAATAGTTCTTCGGCATCTTGCCGCTGAAATTGCGCACTGCGGCAATCATACCGCCACGATAAGCGTTGTAATCATCGGAATTCAGCAGATTAGACTCGCGGTTATCAATATTGCTGACGGTAATCTCCAGCTTCGCCATACGATTAGTGAACAGCTTCGGCCTGTACTGACCTTTTTCGCCCTCGCCGTAAACATGTGCACCCCAACGCACATACACATCAGCAATATCGCCTAGGTCATCCCAATTGCGGGAAGCTAAAAGTGCGCTCACGCCTGCGCCATGCGCTCCCGGCGGATCGCCGAAAATGCGGTAGGATGCCTGTCTCCAGGCCTGCTCCTTGTCCACGCCCTCGCTTTCCAATCGTTGAGATTCCTCCATGACATGCTTGCGCACAAAGTTGTCCTCGAAGCTTTCGTCAAGCGCTGCCACCTGCTGTACTGCTTTATCCAGCCAGCAAACCGCTCCAGGCAGTGTATCACGGAACAGGCTGCTGATACGTCCGGTAACATCAACACGTGGACGCTTCAGCTCATTAAGCGGAATAATCTCGATGCCTGTCACCTTCAGGGTTCCCTTCTGCCAAACAGGACGCACGCCCATCAGGCGCATAAATTCCGCCATACACTGACCATTAGAGCGCATGTTATAGGTCGCCCACAGCAAAATACCTACGCTTTCGGGATAGCGGCCTTCCTCCGCTACAAATTTGTTAATCACATCCTCCGCCATCTGTGAACCAATTTTCCACGCTACAGGTGTAGGCAGCAGCTGCGGGTCAACGCCGTAAAAATTGCGTCCGGTTGGCAAAATTTCGGCGCCGCCACTTGTAGGCGCACCACCGGCACTCGGCTCGATATATTCAGACTGCAGCGCGCGGATGCAGTTGCTGCGTTCCCAGGTAGTATGCGCCAGGCTGGGATACAGCTTGTCGCAGATGAAGCCGGCAATTTTTATAATATCCTGCTGCACAGTCTCATCCCAACACTTTACGCACTCCAACACCCGCAATTTATCTTCGTGGACTACGAAACCATCATTTTGCAGCAGACGGATAATCTCCAAGCATTGGCCGTTAATTTTATCAAGCAGCATACCGTAGCTCAAAATGCCATCCGGTAGCAGCTTACTGCTGTTGTCAATCAGCTCATAATAATCATAGCCATAAGCCTGCGCCAAGGTTTTTGGCAGTGACGGCATATCAGGATTTTCCAAGCGCACCAACGCATAAAGGTATTCCGTCAGCTTTTCGCCCTGCGGCGGATTACCCATGATATGCAGGCCAGTAGTCATCTGCATATTCTTCAAGTCCGTCAGATAAGTATGCAGATGGCTGACATATTCGTCAAAATCGGCAGCATCCTCCTCCCGCACCTCGTCCGTAAGGTCAGCAGCAGCGGCCTTCTCTCTGATTTGTGCCATAGGTTCGCTCAAATCGGCATCCTTATCAGCCTTAAAGTGTACATATTCCTCCAAAGCCTTCTCCAGCTCCGCCAGCTCATCATACACACCGCTGATGCTTAACGGTGCTGAAAGATAGCTGATGAGGCAGGCAGCACTGCGGCGTTTGGCCTGAATGCCCTCGCCCGTATCAACTACCCAATAGGGATAAACATTTGGCAAATCACCGGTGCAGATATCGGGATAGCATTCATTGCCCATCGCCACGCCCTTGCCCGGCAGCCATTCCAGACTGCCATGCGTACCGATATGCATCATCGCATCTGCGCCCCAGATATCGCGCAGCCAGTGATAAAAGCCTAAATAATGATGTGTCGGCGCACAGTCAGGCGAATGGTAAATTTTATCAGGATCCTCGCCAAAGCCACGCGGCGGCTGCATCGTAATAAAAATGTTGCCGTTCATCGTACCGGGAATCAACAGAAAATCGTCATAAAAGAATACTTCACCGGGTGCTTCGCCCCAATCCTGCGCCAGGCGTTGCTGTACCTTTTCCGGCAGGGTCTTATAATAATCGCGGTATGCACTGACGAGGAGCTTGGCATCGGCATTATCAATCTGCTTTTCGCTCATGTAGTCCCTGTCATTCGTCGCACCTGCAATAAGCTCGTCAATGAATTCCTGCCTGTCCGCCGGAATATGGTCAACGACATAGCCTGCATCCCGCAAATCCTGCAGCAGCAAACGCACGCTTTCAATGCTGTCAATTGCCGCGCAACTGCCAATGTTTGAATTGGTTGACGGATGGTTATGAAAAACAATGGCGATTTTCTTTTCCGCATTCGGCTTGGTACGCAAAAGTGCCAGCTTTTTCGCCTTGCGCACCAGCATATTCATGCGCTCTGCTATCTCCTGCGTAACCTGCTTGCCTTCAGCATCACGCTCCACTGTCGTCACCGGGCAGCTATGGATAATGCCGTCAAACTCAGGCAGGCTCACGCTGTACGCCACCTCTACCGCGCTCATGCCGTCAAAATTGTCGTACCATTCCTGATACGAACGGTACAGGGTATAGGCCTGCAGTACCGTGATATTGAGCTTTGTCAAATCATTCAGCGCGCAGGCGCGGATACTGAACAGCGAAAATTTTATAGTATTGATGAAAACATCGGCATAGCATTTGCCGTCCGCGCAAACATACTTGCTTAAGGCTTCTTTAAAGCCGCCGCAGCCGCTTGCGGCGTCAGGCGAGCTTGTGGAGAAGAAGCATAAGGCGTTGCACCCCAGCGCTTCAATCTCTCTGACTACCGCATCTGCAAAAACGGTATTGCCCCACAGCCAGTCACTGCGGAAGAAAACAACAGCCAGCGTAGGTCTGTCCGCCTTGCAAAAATCACGGCGATATTCCTCCACATCATGATAAATTTTGGCTGCTTGCGGATGATAAATACCATCCCACGGCAAAAGCTCGGGAGCAGGCACATTACATCCTGCCTGCAAAAACTGCTGCGCCAGCCACAGCCACAAATTTATCCAGTTCTGCAAACCTCCGAATTTATAATAATCATTTATCCGCTTCAGCTCCTCCTCAGACAGACCGCCGTGCAGTATATCCTCCGGATTACCGGTCATCAGATAGACGTGCTTCTTTTTGTTGGCCAGCAGATAGGATGAAGATTCCGACAAAAACTTGGTGCTAAGTCCTGTGCCCATCCAGGGGAAAATGACAACCTCCGCCTGCTGCAGCTGCTTTTCCATATCCCTCGTCCATTCTGTATCGCTTGGGACATACAGCACCTGTCCTGCTACAGCTTCCTGAGTCTGCTGCGCCAGCTTCAATGCATCCTGCAGATAAGTTGCAGTCTGCTCCATATTGGTGAGAAATAAAATTTGTTGCATTCTTTCACCTCCGAAAATTATCGATACTCCTATTCTTTCATAAAAATGAGGACGAACAACCATCGCCCTCACAATAAAATAATATTACGCTATATAGTTCTCATACAGTCAAGCACTTCAGCCTTATTTGCTAATATCCCTTAAGAAAAACTTCCTCTTCATCAGTAAATATATTTCCATAAGCAAGATTGGCAATCTTCTTAATCGCCCATACGCAGTTTTGATTGGAAGCATATAAATACTTGTCCTTCAAATAGCAGACATGATTATTCTTGACCGCCTCCAGATTAGCCAACGCAGGATCCTCCAAAAATTCCTTTTTATACCCATCCTTGTTATCATGCTTAAGCTCCCAGGACAGAGAAAGCAAGAAGTAATCCGGATTTGCACGCAGCATTATTTCTTTATCCATCAGCTGACCGTTGAGCACCCCTATCTCTGCAGGTGCATTTTTCACCCCGGCAAAGTGGCACATATCATCAAAAAAAGAGCCCTTACCACCGTAATTATGGTTCATTTTAGAAACAAGCATCACACTTTTTGGCTTCATGCTAGCGCTATCAACCTTGCTTTTGATATAGTCAAGCTGTGTCTGCATTCTCTGCTGTAGCTTTTCCGCACGCTCTGATTCCCCCACAGCCTGACCTATCTCCTGAATCTGCTTTTTTATCTCTTCCACATTATTCGCATTGCTCACCACGTATACAGGTATCCCCATGGCGCGATAGGTCTGTATGCGGTTTTCACCTGTGCTTTCTCGGGCGATGATTAAATCCGGCTTGAGTGCCAGAACTTGCTCTGAGGAAAAATCATAGTTTAATTTTGTAGGCTTTTTGATTGCCTCAGTACTGATATAAGATACCGAAGCATCATACATTGATTTAGAGAGAGCAATAACACGCTCTTCATCAACAAGTCCCATTACAATATTGTCCAGATTAAAATGTGTTGTCATAATCCGCTGGGGCTTTTGCGCAAATTTTATTACATTCCCCTGCGAATCAACTACCTGATAGGCTGCCCCGCTTGTTTTTTCAACATACTGCTTTTGACAACCTGCTGTACAAAATGCCAACAGCAGCAAAAGCATCAGTAAGTTCTTCCACATTGTTTCACCTCATTTCCTTGTGATATGAAAAAGCAGGACGGAATAAATCCGCCCCACTTTTTCGGGAGTGTGAGTTATGAGAAAAGTTATAAGTTAGAAACTTCTTTCATAAGTTACATAGAAGTTAATCGGTGTGCAGTAGTATTCATTATAGTTTACTACATCCTTACGATTGAGTAAATTGCGTCCAACTAAGCGCAAAGTATCTTTATCAGTCGGATTATAGGAAAGCGATGCAGACCAATCAAGCCTGTTTTTCAAATTATGGTCAGGATTTGTACCATTCTTTGCGCTTGCAGAAGCACCGTTATACAAATAAGATGAAGGCTCGCGTTTTAAAGTTGCAGTAATGCGTGTATCAAATACTAACTTTGATTGATGATAGGTCGTGCCTAAATTAAACAGAACCTTTGATTCATCTTGAGACCATTCTCCTGGTTTGGTCTTCCAATCACCATAATCTGACTTAGACTTAGGATTTTGGAAAGTAGCACCCATGTAAACATCCTGTTTGTCATTAACTTTTTGCTTTAAGTTAAGCTCCAAACCATAGTTTTTCCATTTGTCGGCATTAATCTGGATGCTCTTATTGTCTGTTGTCTTACCCCAGATGATTTTATCAGTAGCATCAACATAGAAAATGCTTGCAGAGAAGAAAGTCTTATTGTTATCGTATTTATAGCCTGTTTCATAAGACCAGCTAGATTGCGGTTTAATATCAGGATTAACTGCATACTTGGGACCAGTATAAAAGTTAGAAGAAAGCTGCGGCATTTCAAAAGACTTACCAACATTAAAGTATACACTTGAAGTATCATTAATCTTATACAGGCCTTGTACTTGAGGAAGAATTTTTCTTTCGCTGCCCAAAAATTTAGAAGAACCCATCCAATATTCTCTAATACCAAAAATCATATTGTAGGCATCGCTAAACTTATGGTCATATGATTGATATAAAGAATAGCTCTTACGTTCAGAATCGGTATCTGTATTGCTAGATACCAAAACGGATTTCCAATACTCTTTAGTTGCCTGACCGCCAAGAACTAAAGTATCATTACCATTATTGAAATTAATTTTCTTGTGTACATCCAAGTCCCAGTTATGGCCTTTGTATAAACTGTTTGCAGCACCATAACGATATGTTTGAATCATAGAAATATCCATATAGGACAAGCCTGCACTCCAGCCATTATTAGCATTATCATAATTCAAGGAATATGTATTATAGGTTGCATCAGAATCACAATCCTTAGTTATGGACTTCACACCGTTTTTAAATGTTCCGCTCAACCATCTGTTGTGAGATTTTTTGTGGCTTAAAGAAGCAGTCAGGTCATCTGTAATGCGAACTGTGCCGAAGAGTTGCTCTAAATTTTTATCTGCTACTTCTAAAGCTCCGCCACCACCCTGTGCAGGTCTTATTAAATCAGGGAAATCCTTGTAGAAAGATTTTTGCCCGCCTATGCTGATTCTTTCAGAGTCAACATTTAATCCGTAATCATTGTATCTATTGCCCATACTGCCAAAAACTTTACCGGATGTTTGCTGGCCTTTAGATGGTTTCTTGGTAATAACGTTAATAACGCCAGCCATAGCTTGTGGTCCATACAAAACGGAACCAGCACCTTTTACAACCTCTATCTTTTCAATTTGATCAAGCGGAATTTGATTCAAGGCAGAAGCATTTAAAAAGTTTGCAGGATGTCCGTTAACTAAAACCAATGTACCATTATCCATACCACGCAAGCGAATTCTGGATAACATGCCGCTATAATCGGTACCATCATCCTGCCAACCCATAGCACCAGCCTGCGTCATACTTGTAACGAGTTCAAAAGCACTACTATATCCTTGATCTTTAATTTGCTCCTTAGTAATTACCATAGCATTAGCCGGTGTATCAACTAATTTCTTCTCTGTTCTAGTTGCAGTAACAACCATCGTATCCAAAGAATACTCCTGCAGATTATCAGCAGCAAAAGCGGTTGTACCCCAAACTACACTTGTACTCATAAGTACTGACATCAATACCGCATTACTTAATGCCTTGACTTTGTTCATTGTTGATTTTCAATCCTTTCATAGCCATCGTTTTATTTTTTGTTTCCGTCCAGACACAGCTAGTCTTTCATAGTCCTGTGCTATCGCTTGAAACATGCATCAGTATAAACTGTAAAGTGTTCATACAGTCAAGTGTTTTTATTTTATTTTCTTGACTTTTTGAGAATTATTCCGTTCTTGCATAGTAAAAAGCAGGACGGAATAAATCCGCCCCACTTTTTTAGGAATGTGAATTATGAAAAAGGTTAAGTTTTATAAAATATGCTTAGAATGCATATTCCATGCCTACCAGGAAGGAACGGCCGGGAGCACGCCACCATTGTCCGTCAGGATCTGCACTCCAGTTATAACGGGCATTAGAATGCTCTGCATAGAATTTATCGAAGATATTATTGACTTTGAAATAAATCTTCGCATTCTTATTAACATTGTAGTTCATAGATGCATCCCAAACAAAGTAGGTTGTTGCCGGGAAGAAAGCATCAACGGCATCAGCAGATTGAGGTCCCATACGGTCAATAACGCCCTTACCGATCAGGCTGGCATTAAAGTCCTTGTTGTCATAATCAAGGCCGATATCCCATGCGCCTTTCGGTACATAGCCGTCAACATTTTTTGCACGTTGAGCGGTTGCATCAACATTGGTATGTGTATAGCCAACATAAGTAGAGAATTGCGGTGTAAATTGTTTCTTCAGCTGGATATCCCAACCGCGCGCTTTTTCATCACCAACATTCGCATATTTAGGATATACATAACCGATTCTATTCTCAGAATAACGTTTAAAAGCATGTGCAGATAATACAAAGGTATCATCAAATTTATGGTTAATGCCTATTTCCTTAGTGTTACCGGTTTCCGGCTTGATATTAGGATTGCCGTATGCTGCACTGTAAAGGTTGCTCGGAGAAGGCGGAATGAAATACTCGCTGTAGCTTACATAGACATTAGTTCTGTCTTTATTAAAGGTATAACCTAGGTTAGCACTAGGAGTAGTGTGCTTGCCAAAGCCGGAGTTATTATCATGACGCACGCCGGCAGTCAGCTTCAGCTGGTCGGTAATATCAAACTGATCCTGCAGGAAGAAGGCTCTATTCATCATCTTCTTACCATTAAACGTAATAACCTTATCATGGCTGAACTCAAAGCCTGCGGTCAGCAAATGATTACCTAACTGCGTAGACAGCTGGTCAGTAATACGTTTGGTATTGGTTTTTGTCTTATAACCATAAATGCTGTGCCCCCTGCATAGCGAAGGCTTCGCCATAGGCAGCATGAGCAATTTCCTGCACGCCGAAAACAACGTCCTGCGAGCAGTTGTAGATATAGCCTTCATTGGGATAAAAAAGCTGCTTGTTTTTGATGGCGCGCATGGTCTGCAGCGACGGATCCTCTAAAAATTCCTGATTATATTTCTTGATATCAAAATTGCCATGGTCGTTATACACCGGCATTATCAGTAAATCTGGATCAATCTTCACCAGCATTTCCTTAGTAACCTGCTGGCCATTTTTGATTCCTGCAGCCGAAACGCCGTTGATAACGCCTGCTTCCTTACACATATCGTCAAAAATGCAGCCTTCGCCGCCGTAGGAGCTCATCAGCGAAACAAGGACGATTTTCTTCGGTTGCTGCAGCCTGAGCGCCGCTACCTGCTGCTTCACCTGCGCCAGCCTGCTGTCCATCAGCTTTACCAGCTCTTCTCCCTTACTGTCGGCGTGCATGGCTTTGGCGACGGTGCGCACGTTACGCCTGATATCCTCAATAGTCGCCGGCCCTTTCAGTACGATAGCATTCATGCCCAAATTACGCAAATTTTCGACACGGTTCATGTCGCTCCAATCGTAAGCAAAGACTACGTCCGGCTTCAGCGCCAGCACCTCTTCTGCCGAAGGGTTTTTGATGTTGTGCTGAATTTTTTTAGCCTGCTCTACAAGGTTGGAGCTTACCGGGTCATCGGCAAGATAATTGACGGCAACCAATTTATCTTCCATACCCAGGCCCATGATTATGCCATCGCTGCTGAGTGCCAGCGTCAGTACCTTTTGCGGTGCCTGCTTAAACGTAGTCACTGTTCCATGCTCATCAGTTACAGTGTAGCTGCCGTCTGCGGCAGCGTCTTTACCGCCGCTGCCTTGTCCGCAGCCTGTGACTAAAAGCAGCAGCAACAGCAGTAAACAAAAAATTTTCTTCATGCTTTATGCCTCTATTCTCATCATTTTACCTTTGCAGTATTGACATATATGCGACAATACCGACAATACAACAATTTATATTATAAAGTATATAGCGCTATGATAGTCAAGAACAAAGAAAAGGAAACGCTTGTTTTTATTTTAACTGTATGTTATAATTATTCTAGTTGCATGGGTAGCCGTTTTCCAACGGAGGTCATGCCTGGTTGTGAGAACCAGTGGCGTTTGTCGAGCTTTCGGCAAACGCCTTTTTTTATATCTCTTCCTATTGCAAATTAAGCCAGTCCTACCATCTTATATATTTTTCATTACTTGTGTGTTATAATTAAAGGAGGAAAGTATGAGTTCCAAACAATACCCGGAAAGCCTCATCCGCAATCGCGAAAGGCTTATTGAAAAGGCCAAACAACTGAACCTATTCAGTGATGCAATGGCTAAAATGGTCTTTACTGATTCAGGTGCCTGCGAACATGTTTTACGTATCCTTTCCGGCATCGATTCACTGGTCATTAAGGAAAATCGTACTCAAATGGTCATTAACAAATTTGCATCCAAGGATATTATTATGGATGTTCTTGTAGAAGATGCAAACAATAAGCTCTACGAAATGGAAATTCAAAAAAGCGATGGTAAAATTGACCATGCTAGACGCATGCTGTACTATTCTTCGAGCATCATTGGTAGCTATTTGCCAAAGGGCAAGGACAAAAAATATAAAAGCGTTCCCGATTTATATATGTTTTACATAACCGAGCCTGATATTTGGCATTTAGGTTGTACCTGTTACAATGTAACCAAGCGCCTTAATAACTTACCAATGACATACGATGATGGTCTGCATATGTATTACATTAACGCAGAAGTTAATGATGGCTCTTCAATTGCAAAATTAATGCAGTATTTTAAAACAGCAGAAGCAGATGACTTGAGTCAAGGGAAATTATCTAAACATGTCAATTACCTAAAGGCTACGAAGGAGGGGAAAGCCGCCATGTGTGAATTTACTGAAAAAATTTATAGTGAAGGTAAAGCTGAAGGCGAAGCTATTGCCAACTACGCTGCAGCAAAACGTATGCTTTTAAAAGGAAATAATTCGCTTCAAGATATTGCGGAATTTACTAACCTGCCTATGAGCAAGATTTTGGAACTGCAAGCAGAGCTTAATAATGCTTAAACATTAAATATGCATTTACCTTCACTGCCGTGCGCTAAAGCGCACGGTTTTTTTCTTTTGCATTCCTCTTCCACACGTCAAAAAGGCGGCGCCAAGCGCCGCCTTAAGAGTTAAACTGTTATGATGTTAGAAAGTGTATTCTGCGCCGATGATGAAGGAACGTCCTGCCATCGGGTATCTTGCTTCGCCGTTTTTGTACAAGCCGCCAAATTCAGCATAGCGTGCATTGGTAAGATTGTAGCCATTGATGAACAGTTTAGCATTATCGTTAATCTTATACTGTGCACCAAGATCTAAGGTGAAATAGCTGCTGTCTACAAAATTCTTTTCAGATTGTCCGGTAACAGCATTAGCATTCAGGGTAAACAGCCAATCAGCATTCTTATACTTCAAGCCGGCACGATAAATATTCGGCTTAGTAGTCAAATCCTTGGCAAAGCCGTAGCCCTTGTCCTGCTTAACCTGTACATAAGTATAAGAAGCATACGCAGATAAGTTATCATCAAAATCATGATTCAAGCTCAATTCCAAACCACGACGTTTTTCTTTATTAACGTTAATAGCTTGGGTAGTTGTTCCGCCATCCCATACCCAGTCAATAGCGTCCTTGATATCACTATAGAATACACTGGCAGAAATATCCGTCTTATCATTCAGCTTTGTATTGCCACCAAAGGTCCAAACATAACCTTTTTCCGGTTTAAGGTTAGGATCGCCGTAAGTCGGGTACATGCCCGGCTGATACCAGAACAGGTCATCTGTAGTAGGTGCATTAAATACACGTCCCCAAGATAAGTAAACATTGCTGTTCTCATCAAACTTTTTGTTTAAAGCAACCTTAGGAGTAACCTCACTGCCATACTTACTGTGATGATCATAACGCAGACCTGTATTTAATTGCCAGCTTGGAGCAAACTCCCATCTGTTTTCTGCAAAAATTGCTTTGTTATTAATATCACGTTCACCAGTATACAATGCTGTATTATCAACCGTAGTCTTGTAATATTCCAAACCGACAGTTAATTCATCAGTATCACTGAATTTAAAATTCTGCTGTGCTTCAAGGCCGATTGTAGAATCGGTAAAATTAGATTGCCTACTTGCGACAGGAGATCTGAAATGAGCATGTTGGTAGTTTTTATATACCTGAACATAACCTCTTTCATCACTGCTTTCGTTCCAATCATAACGTAAAGCAACGTTATTGCTGATACGTTTATGACTATCAGTATTACCAAAGCCGGAATAACCGAACGGAGAACCGCCTTCAGCATTGATATGCTCAAAGTTAACGCCAATGCGGTTGTCCTCGCCAACCTTCTGATCCAGCTTAACAATTACGCCGGTATCATCATAGCCGGAGTTTTTCAGCATCTGAGATTTGCCGTTGGCATTTTTAAATTTATATTCGCCTCTGCGTTCTTTGGTCGCAGAAACAATAAGGCCTAAGCCGCTGTCGTTACTGCCGCTGGCAGAAATTGCGTACTGCTCGGCATTCCAGCTGCCACCTGCAGCCTTAACAGTAACATGATTACCGATGTCACTGCCTTTTTTCATGATAACGTTGATAACACCGCCAACTGCATCGGTACCATACAGAGCAGAACCGCCGCCCTTAAGTACTTCGATACGTTCGATTGCATTAACAGGAGGCAGCCAATCGGCACTGCTGTTACCACTGCTGCCAAGGTTCATTCTGCGTCCGTCAACCAATACCAGCACTCTTTCATCGCCATTGAGCAGAATCTTATCCTGACCCATGGAGGAGCCTTTGGCACCGCTACCTAATACGTTAACACCGGGAATTGCTCTTAAAGCGTCAGAAACATTGGCATAATTCTGATCAGCAATTTCTTCCTTGGTAATTACGCTGATATCAGCAGGTGTATCAACCTTCTGTGTCGGAACACGGCTGGCAGTTATTACCATATCATCAAGCGCGAACTCCTGCAAATCCTCTGCTGCAAACGCTGTGTCCCCCCATACTACAGTTGTACCTGCAAACAAGGACACCATTACAGCATTACGTAATCTTTGAATCTTTTTCATACTCTAAACCCACCTTTGAATAAAATTTATAGCATACCATACACCTCTATACTTTCAAGACAGGCGCACAGCAAAACTAGCTTTCTCTCTCAACTATCAGTTTATCTTTTCATCATCAACTCGTCAACGGCTAGAACAAAAGTGTTATACCGCTATGAGTATTTATTTACTTACTTTATATAATGAACATCATAGGCAATCGACTGCACACGCTTAGCTTCTGCATCGTAATCAAAAAGCAGTACCGCAGGCTCACCGCTGTACGCCAGCTTCAGCTCACCTTGGTCGACAACCACGCTCTGCCCCACATTCATATCCATCCACTGCGGGGAACCGGTCTGATTGCAGACAATTATCGTCACATCAGTTACCTTAGATGCATGCAGCCATGCAGGCAGCGGATTACCGCACACCTGTGTCGGCGGCCAGGCTGCAATATCAACAATAAATTCAGCCCCCTGTGCCTTCGTCCCCTTGTAATATTCCGGGAACCACAGGTCAGCGCACACCAGCACGCCTGTCTGCAGTCCGCTGCAGGGAAGCACGGTAAAGCTGTCACCCTTGCGCGCCCAGGCCTCTGCTCCCAAGCACTCGCCAAACAACTTGCGATGACGGCCGATGATTTCACCATCAGGACCAAAGACAAGACAGCTGTTGAAGTTTTTATCACAGGCAGCATCATATTCGCCGCAGCCTAAAAAGAGGGTAATGCCGTATTCACGGCATAAATTACGCAATGGCTCCAATTCAGGTGACGGTTGGGGTGCTACCACAGCATTTTCATCTATACGATAAAAATAATATCCCTGTACTGCCACCTCAGGTGTTAATACCCAGTCTGCGCCCTGCTCTGCAGCAATACGCACTGCCTGCTCCAATATCTGCAGATTGCGCTCCTGAGGACCGCAACTTAACTCTAAATGACATAAAGCAATTATCACCCTATTGCCTCCGAAAATTCTAAACAATCATTTTTTCTATTTTATTGTATATACTAAGAATATAGTCAAGCAAAAGATACTAACAATCAGCTTAGTTCTATCAAAAAACTTATAGAAAATACTTGTTAGCCGTCAGAAGCAGTACTCAACGCATTATTTATTAATAAAGAAACGTCAGCGAAGCGAAATACTTTGTTAAGCACCCGACGCTGACGTTTTTTTACTTTTGTATGCGTTTTATCGCTTCACGCTTCATGCTGCATTCCGCGCCATAGGCAGACTTATCCTCGAAGCCATACCAACGCGCGAAGCAACCGCCGCCGCATAATTTAAAATCGTCGCAATGACGGCAAAAGTCCATAGACTCGGCAATCACCTGCTTAGTTTTTTCTACCAAAGCAGGCTCTAAGCCGTTATATACATTACCAAGGTAAAAATCCGCATTGCCTACCAGCGAAGAGCAGGCGTAAATATCACCCTTGGCATCTACAAAGGCTGCTTCGCCGTTCATAGCATAGCAATGTCCGAAGGTCAGACTGCAATCCTTACATAAAAGCTGCGCCCTCTCCTGCTGCGCAATCGCTATGCGCATTCCTGTGAGCTTCGCCAGCTCATCGCAACGCGCAAAAACGCGCTGCATAGCCTGCTGCATCGCTGCAGGCGCAGGCGGCTGCAGATTGCATCCACGTCCCTGCCCGCGCAGGATATCAAAGCCGATTTTACGGATGTTGCCCAAAAAGTAGGCAAAATCCACAATGCCTTCCAGCGTATCTACATTTTCCGATGTCACTACACAGGTCACGCCGCAGGCAATATTGTTACGGCGTAAAACCTCAATACCTTTGAGGATTTCGCCGGTCGCACCGTAGCCGTTCTTTTTCAGCCTCAGCTTATCATTGACCGCCGGTCTGCCGTCAAGACTTACGCCGATAGCAACCTTTCTTTTATAAAGATATTTCGCAATCTTATCAGTAAGCAAAGAGCCGTTAGTCTGCAGCTGCAGTACGGCAGGAATTTTTTCCTGATGCACATAATCTACCACTGCCTTCAGGCAATCAAAGTTCAGCAGCGGCTCACCGCCGCTGAACTGAATAACAAAGCGTTCACCGCCGTCCGCTGCCAGCTTAACTGCTGCCAACGCTGTTTCCGGTGACATCATACTGCGTTCATGCTCGGCAGCATAGCAGTATCGGCAGGCAAAGTTGCACTGGCCGGTCAGGCTCAGCACTAACATTTTAATGCTCATCTGCTCTGTCCTCCAACTCGCCTTCCATATCAAGGTAGAGCTTTTGCAGCTCCTCCTTGGTCTCCGGCTTAGCCTGCCACAGTCCGCGCTGCTCTGCCTCCAGCAGAATTTCTGTCATGCGCTGCAGCGCCCAGGGGTTAACATCGCGCAGCCATTCCTGTACTGCCGGGTCAAAGGTATATTTTTCGGCATATTTTTCGTACATCCAGTCTTCCATTACGGCGCTCGTCGCATCCCACTGGAAGCTGTGCGCAATCATGTTGGCCATATCGGCAGCGCCCTTATAGCCATGCTGCATCATGCCCTTGATAAACTTAGGATTGATAGCCTCGCTGCGGAACAGGCGCTTTGCCTCCTCCTGTACGCTGTGCATCGTCACACGCGTCCTATCAGTGCTATCGCCGCAGTAGGAACGCGGCGCACTGCCCTTAATCGAACGTACTGCTGCAATCATGCCACCATGATAAGCATTGTAGTCATCACTGCTGAGCATATTGGTTTCGTGGTTATCCTCGTTTTTAATCGTAATATCCAAACTGCCCATACGCTTGCGGAACTGCTGTGGCAGGAATTTGCCCTTGGTTTTGCCGCCGTAGGCATGACCGCCCCAACGCACATAAACATCGGCAATATCATCAATAGTTTCCCAATTTTTGCTTTCCAAAAGCGCCGCAACGCCTGCACCATAGGTTCCCTGTGCATCGCCGAAGACGCGGAAGGCCGCCTGACGCCATGCAGCATCGTGCTCCATGCCCTCCTGCTGCTCCAGCTCCCTGGTATCCTCCTGAATATGCTTGCGTACAAAGTTTAAGTCCTCAGGCTCATCCTGCTCTGCTGCCAACAGCACAGCCTTATCCATCACCTGCATTACGGAAGGCATGGTATCGCGGAAGAGACCGCTGATACGCGCCGTAACATCAATACGCGGACGCTTAAGCTCCATCAGCGGAATAACCTCCAGACCGTTAACACGCAGGCTGCCGCTCTGGTACTTGGGACGGATGCCCATGAGATAGAGGAATTCAGCAATACACTGTCCATGACTGCGCATATTCGCGCCGGACCAAAAGACCATACCGATATTTTCCGGATAATGGCCTTCCTCCGCAATGAAGCGCTCTACCACCTGGTCACCCAGCGTTTTGCCAATCTCCCATGCTGCCGGTGTCGGCAGGCAGCGCGGGTCTACACCGTAGAAGTTGCGGCCTGTCGGCAACAAATCGGCACCGCCGCTGGAGGGCGCGCCACTCGGACCAGGTTCGATATATTCTCCCTCAAAGCCACGCAGCATATTGGTAATTTCCTGCTTCGTCAAAAGCAGATTGGGGTAAAGTGTATCTACAATATAGTTGCATACCACTTCCAGCTTTTCTCTGCTTTCCGCCGGTGCCTGCTGCACCCAGGGGAGCTGCAGAGCATCAGCAACCGCTTCCTTCACAAAGTCACGCTGCTGCAGGCAGCGAATCAGCTCGCGGCACTGATTGGCGATACGGTCGATCAGCATACCATAGGTGATATTCAGCGGCTCATATATCAGGCTGCTGTTTTCCAGCAGATAGTAATAATCAAAGCCATACAGCGCTGCTATTGCTTGCGTCAGGCTGGGGATATCGCCGTTATCCAGACGCAGCAGCAGCCACAGATAATCCTCCAGCTGCTGATTCTCCGGCGGCTGGCCCATAATATGCAGGCCTGTGTGCACCTCCATATTCTTCAAATCCGTAATGTAATTATGCAGATTCATCACGTATTCGTCGAAGGGCTTTTCTTCATCATAAGTAACCTCATCCTGCAGGTTGGCCTCGGCAACCTTCGCCAGCACAAGCTCCTGCAAGCGCGGCAGATTATCCGGCTGCGTGCTGCTGAAGTGCACGTATTCATCCATGAGCTTTTCCAGCTCCTCCAGCTCGTCGTACACTCCCGCTTGTGTCTGCGGTGCCGGCAGATGCTCAATCAGGCAGGCAGCGCCACGGCGCTTCGCCTGAATACCTTCGCCCGTAATAGTGATGTTATAAGGATAAATGTTCGGCAAATCTCCCAGCGCCAAATCCGGGTAGCAGCTGCAATCAAGGCCGGCGTTCTTGCCCGGCAGCCATTCCAGGCTGCCATGCGTACCGATATGCGCAACAGCGTCTGCATGCCACACATCGCGTACCCAACGGTAGAAGGCCAGATATTGATGCGTCGGTGCAACGTAAGGATCGTGGTAAATTTTCTCCGGGTCCTCGCCAAAACCACGCGGCGGCTGCACGGTTACGAAAACATTGCCGTTCATCGTTCCCGGTACCAGGATATCGCCGTCATATTCCATGACAGTGCCGGGCGCTTCGCCCCAATCCTTCACCAGCTGCTCCTGCACCTTTTTGTCCATCAGCGCAAAGAATTCTTTATATTCTGCTCCCGTCAGCTTATAGGCAGCATCAACCTGCTTTTCCGTCAGCATACTGCGGTCATTGGTGGCATTAGCTGTCAGCTGTTTGATAAATTCCTTCGTATCCTCCGGAATCCAATCTACCTTATAGCCACGCTCGCGCATAGCAGCAAGCACGCGGCGGATACTTTCAATGGTGTCCAGACCGATAGCACTGCCGATATTGGAATTGCGCGGCGGATAGTTATGGAAGATAATCGCGATTTTCTTCTCGCTGTTGGCCTTGTGGCGCAGCATCGCCCACTTCTTCGCCTTGGAAGCCATGCGTTTTACACGTTCTGTATTCGGCAGATAGCGTACATCGCCGTTTTCCAGCACCTTTTTATGCGCTATAGGCACGCCGTGAATAATACCATCAAATTCCGGCAAGGAAACGCTGATGGAAACCTCCATGGCGTTCATGCCCTCAAAGCTGTCCTTCCATTCCTCAAAGGGCGCAATCGTAGTATAGGCAGCCAAAACTGGTACGTTAAGCTTTTTCAGATAATCAAGATTAATCGAACCTCCGGTAGTCATGGAAAATTTCATCACGTTCAGCAGCACGTCAATTGCCGGTACACCGTCCGCAGTGCAGAAGAAGCTGTTGAAAACCTGCGTCAGGCTGGGCATGCCCATCTCCTCAAGCGGCATGCCGTTGCTGAAAACGCAGACAGCGTTAACGCCCTGTGCTTCCAGCTCTTCAACCATCGCAGTCTGGTAGGTCAAATCGCCCCATACCCATTCGTCGCGGTAAAAAAGAATGCCCGCTGTCGGACGGTCGCTGACGCAAAAATCACGCTGGTATTCCGCCAAATCGGTATATACCTTTTTTGCCCGCGGGTGATAAATACCGCACCAGTGAATAGGATTCGGCTCATCGACTGTAATAGTCTCACCTTGCAACAGCTGCTGCAGATATAACCACAGATTGCTATAGTTGATTTCGCCGCCGAACATGCAATATTTTTTGATAACAGCAAGCTGCTCAGGTGTCAGTCCCTGTGACAGCTCACCCTCCTTGCTACCGGCAGCATCAATATAAAAGGGCAGGCGCAGCTGCTTCAGCAGGCTGACGCAGCGCTGCAGAAACGGTGTATCCAGACCTGTGCCCATCCATTTCATAATCACCAGCTTGGAGCTGGCAAGCTCCTTCTGCCATTTATCCTCCCAAACCGTCGCATCTGTAATCCAGCGGCAGGCGCAGGCATTATTCAGCTTGCCTTCCTGCTGCAGCTTTTCCATAGTCTGCTGCATCATACCCATGCGGCGAATAACATTCGTCAAGAAAATAACCTTCATAATTTCTACCTCATCTTAAAAGAACTGCTTCTGCATTCTGCGCAGCAGATACAGGAAGTACGGCGTACCTAAGAACGCCGTCATAATACCTACACGCACCTCTGCCGGCGGCATAATAACACGTCCCAGCGAGTCGCAGAATACCAGAAAGGCTGCACCGCCAAGAGCGCTGGCCGGCAAGAGTACACGATGGTCAGGACCAATCAGCATACGCATCATATGCGGAATAACCAGGCCGACAAACCCGATATTACCGCTGACGCAAACGGAGGTAGCAGTAGTCATGGCCGCTACGAAAAGCAGGCCCATGCGGAAGGCGGTAACAGGCATACCAACGGCTTTAGCTTCCGTTTCGCCCAGCACCAGAATGTTCAGGTGACGTGCCAGCATGCACATAATCACAATACCGCACAGCACAGGTCCCACTGCCAGATATACGTGCTCCCAGCGACGGTAATCAAGACCGCCGACCATCCAGAACAGATATTGCTGCAGCTTCTGCTCGTTCATAAAGGTTAGCAGACCGGAAGTAATGGCACCCAAAAGCATACCTACGGCAACGCCTGCCAAAAGCAATGTCATAACAGGTATTTTGCCGTTACGCATCGCCAAAAATACTGTCAGGCACACAGCACAGATACTGCCGCAAAAAGCAAAAGCCGGCATAGCAAACATGCTGCCGGAGGCAGCACCCAAAGCAATAGAAAGCACCGCACCGGTAGCAGCACCGGAGGAGATACCGATAAGACCGGGATCTGCCAGCGGGTTGCTGAAGATGCCCTGCATTACAGCGCCGGAAATACCTAGCGCCGCACCTACAAGCACACCTACCAGCATACGCGGCAGGCGGATATACCAGATAACGGCAAGCTGCTCTCTGCTGTAATCAGCCTCGGTAAAGCCGGGCAGATTCAACTGAGAGCCGATAACTGCCAGCGCCTTGCCTACAGGCACATCTATCTGGCCGAAGGTCAGAGATACACAGGCAATAACAATTAAGAGAACTGCTAATAGAATAATAGCCAAAGGACTCCGTTCACGTTTAATAATCATCTACAAACACACTTCCTCAAAAAATTTCCGGATATACAGCATGCGCGATGTTTTCAATAGCATCGACAATATGCTGGCTGGCAACATAGCGGTATTTGTCCGAAACAAACTTAATCTGCTTGTTGCGTACAGCCTTAACATCGCGATAAGCGGGGTCATTCATTACGGCATAAGCATAACCCTGCACATCCTGTTTATTATTATAATTCCAGGTCGGCAGCATAAAAATATCCGGATTTATGCGTACCACCTGTTCCTTGCTGATAGCAGGCATACCATGCTCGCTCTTGTTTTCATCGGCAACAATAGCCGCGCCGTTGATAACATGCGCCATCGTCAGCATACTGTCGAGCAAATCGCCCTTCCGCCCCATGGCAGAGGTAAAATTAAAGGCTACAGCAACGCGCCTTTCGCTTGACGGAATCTGACGCAAGCGTTTTTGCAGCTGCTGCAGGTGCGTGTCCATCTTCTGCACCATCAGCTCCCCCTGCTGCTTTTCGCCTACCGCTGCAGCTATACCGCGGATTTTGTCGCACATCTCCTTGTAATTATGCGGACTGCGCGCTATATAAACCGGCACGCCCAACCCCTCCAGACTGCGTACCAAGTCGCTGGAGGTAGCCGTTGAAGCAACAACAAGGTCAGGCTGCAATGCATAAACAGCTTCGGTATTTTCCGGCACCTTGCGTCCTACAGTATAGGCCTGCTCCTTGGTAATAAAGCTGATTTCGCTGTCGCCTGCCCAACGGCTGTAGGCCATAATACGTTTTATGTCAACTAAATCGGTAAGGATTTCATCCGTACCATAGGTAAGCGAAACTATCCGCTGCGGCTTATGCTCAAAGTGCAACGTCCTTCCGGCATCGTCCGTAACGCTATAGGCCACATCCGCCGCCGGCGAAGCAGGAACATCGGCAGCCTGCTGCTTACTGCAGCCTGCAGTAAATACCAAAAGCAACAGGCTTATAATCATCAATAGCTTTTTCATAGACCACCTACTCTACTTTATTCTTTTTCCTGCGGATAAAGCAATTCCACAGTCGCTCCAGCATATAGGCACTGCCGCGCAGGCCTACCATCGGCTGATTGGTAATAAACACCTCATCATTTGTAGGATAGCAGATATTGCAGGCATCAAAGCTGCACTGCTTTCTGCGATAAAGAACCGAGCTTTCGCTACTGCTCGTCAGCAGCAGTACATTGTCACAGGTTTTAAAATATTCGCTGATGGCAGCATCGTCCACACCAACAGTATAAATCGCCTCTGCAGTGTCGCAGGCAGGCGCATCTTTAAGCGGTTGCTGGCAAATAACCGTCAGCTTGCCGATATCGGTCCATTCCGTGCGCAGCGTCTGTGCGAGGCACAGCGCCTGTGTAGCAGGCGCGCTGACGAGTACGTTGTCAAACCACATGCTGCCCCAAAGTGCAATTGCTTCATTATTACGGCTCAACAGATAATTATCCTGCGCCTGAGCTTCTGCCGTTACCTTATCCATAGCGGGAGCAGGCAGCTGTGCATTTATCTGCTGCAGCCAGCGTAGCGTTCCCTGCACACCGTAAGGCAGTCCGACAAAAATATACGGCGTGCCGTATTTTTTCTGCAGATATTCAGCCAGCGGCAAACCCAGCTCCGCATTCGTAACAATGTTCAGCGAAGCCTCCGGCAGCTTCTGCAGCTCCTCCAGCGTGCATTCGCAGCCGGGAGTGCACAGCACCTCATAGCCTGCCAGCTGCAGTAAGCGTTTTAATTCCTGCGTATCGGCAGCTCCCTGCAGATAAAATTCCGATTGTCCTAAAATATTTACTGCCAAGGGCTTTGCTGTCGCAGTCTGCGGCAGCAGCTGCGCAAACAGCTTCTTGGCAGCCTTGGCGTAGCCTGCGGCAAAACCGCCGACCATACCGCCGCTGTCGAGCGTAACTACCGGGAACGGCAGCTCCAGCTTGCGTGCCATGCCTGCCAAATCATCACCGATTAAGCTCAGCGAGCAGCTGCTTTCCAAAAGCAGTACCGAAGGCTTATGACCATCCTCCAACATGCGCCGCAGTTCCTGCGTCACATATTCCTCGGAACCGTAAATAACAGCGTTATTATCAGGCTGTGAGCCGTAAAAGCGCGTATACATATCAGGACGCGCCTTTTCCAGATGGCGTAAAGCATAAAAATAACACCACAATGGTCCGTTAATCAAAACCTCACTCTTATCAATAGCAGCAAAAAAGGCACCTGCACCTGTCAGCGCACAGGTATCCACTCGCTCGCAAATATTGCCCCAGCCTTGCTTTTCAGACATAGCGCACGCCTCCCTTCAGCCTGCTGCACAGGCTCTGATAGATTCCCTGCATCATCTTGACCTCACCGGCAACGGCAACCTGCGGCAGCATCGGCAGGAAAATCTGGCGTGCCTCCTTATTCTGCAGCTCGTGCGTTGTCAGCACAATGTCTGCATCTGCTACCAGCTTTTCACCCTCAGCCGTAGTATATACAGGCACATCGCTGTTTTCCTGCACAACCTTCAGCATCGCTTCGCGCTCATCACCGTCATAGGAATCCAAGAGAATAATGCCTGTAAGATTCAAGCGCAAAAGCCTGATAGTCTGCAGGATATTCCCCGGATGAAAATATCTCAGAATACGGCCGATGCACAGCACTGTTTTCTTGCCTTCCGTTACCGGCAGAAAATGCTGCAGCTGCTCATCTAAGCGTTGCTGCTCCAGCCTCAACACCTGCTGCGCCAACTGCTCACGTCCCAGCATACGGCCGATACTGATAATCCAGTCCTGTGTTTCCTGCCAGCCGACAGGATAAACATCGGCCAGATAATGTGTGCCGTATTTTTCCTGCAGCTGCTCTGCAACCTTACGCAGGCCGATATGCGTCTGCCCGCGGCCGCCAAGCACCACAGCATATTCGGCGGCTGCCACCTTTTCCAGCTCATCCATAGCCATATAGCCGGGAAACTGGCCGATAACCTCTACGCCGAATTCCTGCAGAATACGGGTAACCTCTTTCGCATAATGGCCCCACGGGCCGCCGTTATCACCTAAAAGCAATACACTGTCCTTTTGCTTGGCGCAAGGCTTCACAAAGCGTTCTAGCAGCTTCTGCGTAATTTCAAAATAGCCGTCATAATATTCCGCACCCAAAAAGCCGCAGCATTCCACAGTAAGGATAGGAACATTGTATTCCTCCTCCACCTCGCGTGCCACCGATTCCACATCGTCACCGATAACACCGGCAACGCAGGAATTGGCAATCATCAGGCATTTGGGCTTGTAGGTTTCAATAGCAAAGCGCAGGCATTTTTCCAAACGCGCCGCACCACCGAAAATCGCATCCTTTTCCTGCATCTGGCTGCTGAGCAGCGGCACGGAGCCCCATTGCTCACGTTCATTCTCGGAAAGCGTGCGGTATTGGGAATTGATATCCATCGTGCGTGCTACATGAGCACAGGCACGCGGGCTGTGAAAAACTACTACAGCACCGTCCATATAGGCAACAGCGCGCCACACGCCCGGCATGCTGCAGCTGCAGCTTTTGCGTGCACTGTAAAAACGTCTTGTTTTAATTGCCATATTCGGCCACCAGCTTTTCAAGCTCCTCAAAGCTCATCGGCGTAGGAATAGCCATGTTTTCATTATGCCAGATATCATGCGCCAGCTGGCGGTAAACACCGGCCTGAGCGCTTTCCGGTGCATACTGCAGCACTGTCTGGCGATTGTTTTCCGCCTTATTGACAATAACGTCACGCGGTATAAAGGCAATCAGCTGAGTGTGCAGGCGTTTGGCGAATTCCTGCAGCAGCTGCTGTTCGTTAGGTGTATTACGACCGTTGCCGATGATACCGCCCAAACGCACACCGCCGCGCAAAGCAAAGCGCTTAACGCCCTTGGCGATATTGTTGGCAGCATACAGGCTCATCAGCTCGCCGGAAGAAACAATATATATATCGGTTGCATAGCCCTCGCGGATAGGCACGGCAAAGCCACCGCATACTACGTCACCTAAAACGTCATACATAATCAGGTCCTCGTCCGTCAGCACCTCCAATGAACGCAGCTTTTCCAAAGCTACGATAATGCCGCGGCCCGCACAGCCTACGCCCGGTTCAGGACCGCCGGCCTCTACGCATTTGATGCCATTGTAGCCTGTATGAACAATATCCTCTGCCGCAACCTCATCATTATCGCGCACCATGTCCAGCACAGTCTGGCTGCAGATGCGTCCCAGCAAAAGTCTGGTAGAATCATTTTTCGGGTCGCAGCCGATCTGGCAAACCTTAAGTCCTTCTTCGCTGAATGCAGCCGACAGATTTGAAGTTGTTGTGGACTTGCCGATACCGCCCTTACCATAAATCGCAATTTTTTTCATTAGATATTGACCTCCATCCTATACTAAAAAACTCCTATTCAAATAGTAAGAAAATATGATATAATTTACTAGATAAAAAGGAGTGATACTACTTCTTTTAATATTAAACTATATACTAGTATTATAGTCAAGCTTATGAGGAATAATTATGATTAATAAAGACAAACGAAAGTACTTTACTGCCGGCGAATTGGCAGCAATTTTTAATATATCTAAGCAATCATTGCTCTACTACGATAAGGTTAACCTGCTTTCACCGGACTTTGTCAGTGAAAACGGCTACCGCAATTATTCAATTCAGCAGTTTCTTGATTTGGAAATCATCGTCAACCTGCGTGCG
>NZ_CABQHJ010000011.1:0-67377 GCF_902463975.1 uncultured Phascolarctobacterium sp. | reverse complement strand
CATCTGTGCCCTGCCTGTTGTCTTAGTGCCACTGTTATCTACTGAAGTCATTAAAGTCCACGGCTTTGTGCGCTTAATATCTATAACGAGATTGCTTTCACCTTCATTACTGCCCGGCTCAATCTTGATATCTGCATCCTGCGAAGGCACATTGTTGAAATTATCTATGGTCTGTTCTATATCACGTATATTAAGTATTGAACCTTGCTTCATGCAAACTGCATTATGCCAAGTTCCCCAAGTGTTTTCATTTCTAAATTTAATATCCCCCACAATGCCTGGTACTAACGAAAAAACAAATTTACCTTTTGATAAATCCTGTTCACCAACATATACTCGCGTTGTTACATATCCACGGTTGATGATTTCCTGGTTAATTCGTTTCAGCAATTCATTGATACCGTTCACACCGATTTCCTGACCATTAAACTGTCCCAGATATTCATCTATCCAACTAAATTTATATCCATACTCAGGCGCAGAAAGTACAAACTGTTTGATTTTAAAGCTATTCTCTTCCGCTGGTAAAACAAAAGCCTCCAAACGGCTGCTTTGCTGCTGCGATTTAGCCATAGACTGACTAACGCGATGCTGCAAATCCTGTTCAGCGCGTTTGGAAGCTTGCTCCTGCTCTTTCTGAGCAATTATATGTTGTTGTGTATCTACGGGTGCTGCATAAACAGATGCCGGCAAAGCAATACCTGTCAACATTATAATAAGTAAATCTTTTGCTAAATTTTTCATGCAGCTCACTCCTAAAAATATATTCTATCATTGAACAGAATTAAAATATTAATAGGATGATTTTACCACAAATTTATATTTTTGCAAAGAGTTTCAGTGTAAATTTCTAAACATAAAACAGTCTTACTGTATATACGCCTTCAGCACATCGCTCTGCTTGTCAAGGCACAGATACTTGTAGACCGGTCTGCCAACGCTGCCGCGGTGCAAATCCAGCTTCAGCAGGTGCAGGGATTTCAAAAACTCCAGATATTTACGGATAGAAACGCGGGAGATTCCCACCATGCCTGCAACCTCCTCGGTAGTAAACATGCCGTCAATACCGCAGATGCATTCCCAAACAGTGCCCAAAGTATTTTTATCAAGGCCCTTGGGCAAAGTTACCGCAACCTGATTTTCCTGACGCATAATAGTAGTATCAAGGTCAGCCTGCTTAATGATGCCCTGCTCCTCAACAATCTGATAGCGCTTCAGATAATTATTCAGTGCAAGGTTAAAGCGTTCAAACTCAAAAGGCTTGATAATATAATCGACAGCGCCCAAACGCAGCGCCAGCTTAATTTTATCCTTATCGTTTGCTGCCGAAACAATGATAACATCTACATCATAACCATTCTCGCGTATTTTAGCCAAAAGCTGTAAACCATCCATAGTAGGCATAAAGACATCAAGAATGATTAAGTCGTATTTGTTCTGACGCAACAGCTTCAGTGCAGTATCTCCGTTACCGGCGATATCGCACAGCTGAAACCCCTTGATCTGGCTAAGATAGTGCTCATGTAATTGGGCAACCATCGGGTCATCTTCTACAACTAACACGTTAATCATCTTAATCCCCCTCTTTCCTGGTCGGAAGCCTTACGGTAAAGGTAGTGCCCTCACCCGGAGCAGACTCCACAGTAATGGTGCCATTAAGGTTATTGATGCTTTGCTTAACCAGATATAAGCCAAAGCCATGCCCGCTTTCACCCTTGCTGCTGAAGCCACGCTGGAAGATATGCTCGCGTATCTCGTCACTCATACCTGGTCCGGAATCCTCCACGACAATAACAATTTCGCGGTCAAAATCCAGAATCGAGAGATTAACGATGCGTTCACCGTCAAAATTCTTCAACGCATCAAAGGCGTTTTCGATAATATTGCCGGCAATCAGTACAATATCATGTACCGAAGGCACATCCAGCTCGCTATGCAGCTCACTTTCCTCTGTCAGAGAGAAGTCGATATCAAGTTCACGGCTACGGCTTATTTTACCGAGGATAAAGCCTGATAATGTTATATCCTTCAGGCGGGTTACTACATAAGAAACCTCAGATTGTCTGTTATAGGCAATTTCCTGCGTAAAATTCTTCAGCTCGTCATAGGCCTTCATATCTATCAGGCCCATAATCACATGCATTTTGTTCATAAACTCATGTGTCTGTGCTCTTAAAGCAGTAGCATAATTTTTAAAGCCTGTCAGCTGGTTAGCCATCTCTTCTACTACAGATTTTTTGCGGAAGGTAATTACGGCACCGATAATGTTCTTATCCTCCAGTAACGGTACTGCAGTAATAATAAAGACAGTATTACCCATCTTGACACTGGCATCAACTAAAGTCTTACCTTCTTTTATAATATCATCCAACGGCACACGTTTCAAGACATCTTTTGCAGATTTTCCAAATAGTTCATTAACTCCTTCAATACCTGCTTGCTTCAAAAGCAATTGGGCCTCGGAGTTGACAAGCGTAATGCAGCCGTTGCTGTTGATATTGATAATTCCTTCACGTACAGAGTTAAGAATAACGTCGCGCTCCTGTAGCATTCTGGCGATTTCCTCAGGCTCATAGCCGAAAAGAACACGTTTAATCCTCTGCGCCAGATAAATCGCACCCCAGATGCCGACTATCAGTCCAAGCAGCGTCATAGACAGCAAAAAGAGAACAGCGTCGATTGTTGAGTTATTAACGATTTCGTCGGAATAACCGGTAACAACATAACCGATAGTTTTCTTGTTGTCATCTTTAACAAAGCCTATAGCCTTATTGGGAATCGAGTAGTTTTCCTTATAGGAAATATTGCTGCGTCCCGCATACTTGTCTACCAGATTACGCGCGCTATGCTCGAAGTCAGGCAGCTTGCCGGGGTTGTACAACACGCGCAGATGGCGGTTCTTGTCGTAAATCGCTACGCCAGCTTCATCCGAATGGTCAACATCGTTAACAAAGGTAGCCATAAAGCTGTCTACGGAATCCTCCGGCCTCTTGTTCTGCTTCTCCAGGCTCTCCCTTATTTCCGGAGAGTTACAGAGAATGTTGTTGATGCTTACGGCATTGATACTTACGCGGTCATAAATTACCCGCGCCACCTTCTGCGTTGTAAACAAAGATGTCGGCAGCAGTGCAATACACACTACGAGCGTAATAAGTACTACTATTTTCTGTAAAAGTGAAAGCGTTTTTCCTGATTTGTAATTGTAATTATCTTTAGATTTTCTCCACATCAGCAGGTACCGTCAGGAACTGAATACCAGGATTTCGTTCCAGAATCCAATTCAGGGACCACTCGTTATTTACAAGAATAACAGGTCTGTCCTTTTTATCATAAACAAGCATTCCGTTATCCAAGCCTTTAATATTCTCGATCAGCTTCTTATCCTCTGCATATACCCAACGTGCAACGGAGTACGGCAGCTGATTCATCAGCAGCTTAGAGCTGTACTCGTTGAGCAGACGGTATTCCAGAACCTCCAGCTGCAGTACGCCGACTACGCCGACGATGTAGCTTTCAAGACCTACGCCCTCCTGACGGAATACCTGAATAGCACCCTCCTGCGACAGCTGGATGATACCCTTTTCAAACTGCTTGCGTTTGAGGGAATCCTTAGGCTGTACGCGGGCAAAAATTTCCGGCGGGAATACGGGGAAGTCTTCAAATTGCAGCTTCAGGCTGCTGTCGCTCAGGGAATCACCGATACCGAAGATACCCGGATCAAAAACGCCGATAATGTCACCTGGATATGCTTTTTCCACTATTGTGCGCTCCTGAGCCAGGAACTGCTGCGGCTGTGCCAGCTTAACCATCTTACCGGATTGCTTGTGGTAAACGCTCATTCCCTTGTCAAAAACGCCGGAACAAATACGCATGAAGGAAATTCTGTCACGGTGAGCAGGATTCATATTAGCCTGGATTTTAAAAACAAAAGCAGAGAATTTTTCGTTCTCCGGTGACAATATTGTACCATCCTGCAACATTCTTGGCTGTGGCATGGGAGACATTTCCAGGAATTTTTCCAGGAAGCTCTGTACGCCGAAGTTGGTCATAGCACTGCCGAAGAACATCGGAGTCAGCTCGCCGGTGTTAACCTTTTCCATGTCAAACTCATCGCCTGCCATATCCAGCAGCTCGATATCGTTGCACAGGTTTTCGTAAAGTTCGTCACCCAGCAGCTCTCTGATTTTGGGATCATCCAAAGAACCGGTAGTTGATTTCAGCTTGTTGGCACCATGGCTGGTGTCGTCCTCAAACAGCTCGATAGTGTTTTCCAGACGGTTATATACCCCTTTATAGTGGCCGTCGATACCGATAGGCCAGTTAATCGGATATGCGCGGATGTTCAGCACCTTTTCCAGCTCGTCCATCAGGTCGAAGGGATTACGGCCGTAGCGGTCCAGTTTGTTGATAAAGGTAAAGATAGGCAGACGGCGGCGGTGGCAAACCCAGAACAGCTTCTTGGTCTGCGGCTCTACGCCCTTAGCAGCGTCAATCAGCATGACAGCGCTGTCGGCAGCCATCAATGTACGGTAGGTATCCTCGGAGAAGTCCTGGTGACCAGGGGTATCCAGAATGTTTACGCGGAAGCCGTCGTAATCAAATTGCAGTACGGAAGAGGTAACGGAAATACCACGCTGCTTTTCAATCTCCATCCAGTCGGATACAGCGTGCTTGTTGCTCTTTCTAGCCTTTACAGAGCCTGCCAGGTGAATAGCTCCGCCGTAAAGCAGCAGCTTTTCGGTAAGGGTAGTTTTACCTGCGTCAGGGTGAGAAATAATAGCGAAGGTACGGCGTTTCTTAATTTTATCCATCAATTCTGTCATTATGTATATGCTCTCCTATTTCTTTAAATTTTTGGTAATCCTGGCAATTTCATCCTCATCGGAAACCAGCTCGTCTACTGCCGGATAATCGGCGTTCTGCTCCTCGTACAGCTTGTAGGCATCAAGAATTTGCATTTTGATGTAGTCGGGAACAGGGATTTCCGTCTGCAGCTCACCGCGCATGGTTACGCGGAAGGCAACGTTCTCATAGCGTTCACCGCTGTAGGTTTCGCAGGTGAAGGAGGTGCGCATAAATTCATCCTTGAAGGTGCAGTCCTTCAGGATGTGCGCCTTGCGCTCCTTATCCCAGGCTGCATAAATTTTGTACAGCTCCTGCTGTGCCTCCACCGGCACGTCCTCGCCCAGGACAACGGTTTCGGTTTCATCTATCGGCGTGCAGTCCATGTTGTTGTAGACTGTGCCGTCCTCCAGCTCAAGGTCAACTGTCAGCACATAGTCAACCTCATGAAAGCTGGCTGTTTTAATCTGCCATTTCTTCTGCCAGCGGGCAATGCAGTCCGGGCAGATAAATTTGGTATCGCGAATGCTGTTATTCATGTAATTATCACGATAATACAATTTTTCTCCGGGCACAAAATGTTCGCCGCACTCGCTGCAGACGAATTCCAATGTACGAATCATCGGTCAAAACCTCCCAATATAATATGAAAAAGCCCTTACTTCGAATGCAAGGCGCTCTGCTATAACAGTAATCAATAGCCGTCATAACCGTAAGTAAGCTTATGCTCTTTAACGATGGCTTCGGCCTGATGTTTTGCAGCTTTTGCTGTCAATTACTGTTCAAATTGCTTTATTATACCGCCAGCAGCAATTGTATTCACCTCTGCTGCCCGGCAGCTGCGCAAAATATATTTACACGTTCTATATTATAACATATCAGCTTGTTTTTCCCTAATAATTTTTCTTAAAATGAGGGTTGTTTGGGACGTATCGCAGAGCGAATTGTATAAAATGCTTACTACTCACATTTTTATGGGATTTTTTGTGTTCTGAATCACACTTTTATGTAAATTTACGCAAATAAAAAGAACCAAAATCGGTTCTAAGTTTATAAGATTAGTTTTTCCCGAGCTCTTATCGAGAGCATTATAATATTTTCCCGCGTGCCCCAACTTCCTTTTAAACATGAAAAAAGCCTTTACGTTAAAACGTAAAGGCTATAAGTCCGACATTGGTCGGAGCGGCGGGATTCGAACCCACGACCTCTTCCACCCCAAGGAAGCGCTCTACCAAGCTGAGCCACGCCCCGAATCACAAGGAGTATTATACAGGTTTATTTGGATTTTGTCAACACTATTTTATAAATTATTTTAAACTTTTTTTACACCGTCTGTATCCAGGTCCAAAATATGATAGCAGGCATGCTCATTATTGGCAGCAAAAACGTCTAGCATAGCCTTGGCAATGCGCTCACAGTCTGCCTCCGGCGAAGCATAGGCCATCACCGTAGAGCCTGCACCGCTGATAATAGCGTTATAAGCGCCTGCTTCCTTGGCAGCCGCAAAAACGTCGGGCAAGCCCGGAATCAAATGCGCACGGTACGGCTGATGCAGCTTGTCCTCCAGCGCCATGCCCAGATACTCATAATTGCCGCTCAGCAGCGCACCGACCAAAAGCGAAGCTCTGGAGGTATTATAAACTGCGTCCTTGTGCGGTACAGTCTTGGGAATAGCCTGACGCGCAAGCGACGTAGGAAGCTTGCTGTCGGGAACAACGGCGATGAACTTCAACGGCTTGGCAGGCAGCAGACGCAGGGAATGCGCCTTCTCCTGCTCCATATAGCTGATGGTGAAGCCGCCGTACAGTGCAGGCGCTACATTATCGGGATGGCCCTCGATTTCCGTAGCGATACCGAGAAGCTCATCCTTGGTATAATGGTCATCACACAAAGCGTTAGCTGCATACAGACCGGCAACGATAGCACTGGAGCTGCTGCCCAGACCGCGGGACATAGGAATGCGGTTGAGCATCTTCACCTTCAGACCGATGCGTTGGCCGTCGGTTACGGCGTTCCACACACGCAGAAAGCTGGCGAAAGCCAAATTACGGCCAAACGGCTTCAGATAATCTGCGCCCTCGCCCTCTACCTCCAGCTGGAAGCCCTTCTTATCGGTTATTTCATAGCTTACTTCGTTATACAGATTGCAGGCCAGGCCGAGGGTGTCAAAGCCGGGACCGCAGTTGGCTGAGGTTGCGGGAACCTGAATAAATACTTTTTTCATGCTGCCGCCTCTTTATGCCAAATGGCTGTCTTCTACACGAATCACACAGCTGATTGCTTCTACTACCGGCAGCACGCGTAAAATTTGCAGCGCCATCTGCAGATTAGCCTCCGAAACACTGTGGGTAATTACAACAATCTCCGCCTTGTTGCTCAGAACATCATTAGTCTGTACAACATTGCGCAGGCTCACATTCTGTGCGCCGAAGGCTGCAGCGATGGCTGCCAGTGCGCCCGGCTTATCTGCTACCTGCAGACGGATATAAGCCGGTGCGGACATCTTATCCGGCGGACAGAGGCGTTTTTCCTCAAAGCAGGTGCAGCTGATGCGTCCGGTAGACTGATGCTGCATATTGCGGGCAACATCAATAATATCGCCGCAGACGGAGCTTGCAGTCGGCAGACGGCCTGCACCGAGGCCCAGGAACATAGCCTCACCGATAGCGTCACCGTTGACGAATACAGCGTTATAAACACCGTTTACGCCTGCCAGCGGATGGGAAAGCGGAATCATCGTCGGGTTAACACGCAGGCTTACACCGTTTTCGGGATCGTTCTTGGCGATTGCCAGAAGCTTTACTGCGTAACCGAGGTTGGTTGCATATTTGATATCGCAGGCCTCAATGCTTTCAATGCCTTCAACCTGTACATCGTCCAGATTAAAACGGGTATTGAAGGCAATAGATGCCAGAATAACGATTTTACGCGCAGCATCCAGACCGCCTACATCGGCAGTAGGATCGGACTCTGCATAGCCCTTGGCCTGCGCTTCCTTCAGCACCTCATCGTAATCAAGGTGTTCGTTAGCCATCTTGGACAGCATATAGTTGGTGGTGCCGTTCACGATACCCATGATAGAGGTAATCTGATTGGCTGCCATGCTTGTTTTCATCGGTCCGATGATAGGAATACCGCCGCAGACGCTGGCTTCAAACATAAAGTCGCAGTTGTGCTCATGTGCCAGCGGGAACAGCTCGGAGCCGAATTTGGCCAGAACGTCCTTGTTGGCAGTAACAACATGCTTGCCGTTGGCAAAGGCTCTGGCGATAAATTCCTTGGCAGGATGCTCGCGGCCCAGCAGCTCAACGATAATATCAATATCCTTATCCTCAAGCACCTCGTCGGCATTATCGGTGAAAACATATTTATCACCGTATTCCTGTTTCAAGCGGTCTACATGGCGGTCAAGCACCTTGGTGATTCTTACCGGCTTGCCTACCTCTTTGGCTATTTTTTCTGCATTTTTCTCTAAAACCTTCAGCACGCCGCCACCGACAGTGCCGGCGCCCAACAGACCAACATTTACAAAATCCTTCATTTAGTACCCCTCCAATACCTAAATAAGTAATCGGTTATACTTGTCCCAATACTTCCAGACGTTTTACGCCGTCAATCATGCGCAGCTTGTCCAGCAGAGCCTCCAAATCTACCGTCAGATGCTTGGTTTCGATAGAAATAGTGGTGTTGGCAACGCCCTGCAGAGGAATACCCTGGTTGATGGTCATGATGCTGCCGGAATCATCGGCAACAGTATTCAGAACCTTGGACAGCACGCCGGATTTGTGCTCCAGCAGTAAGGACAAGGTAATAATTTTTTCCTTGCTTGCTTCATAGAACGGGAAAACGAAATCCTTATATTTGTAATAAGCACTGCGGCTCAGGCCCATTTTTTCAACTGCTTCGTTGATAGTTTTGATTTCGCCGCGTTTGAGGATTTCTTTAACCTTTATAGTTTTTTTAATTGCTTCAGGAAGAATTTCTTCGCGAACCAAATAGAATGTGGATTTTTCAGACATACTAGTGTCCCCTTTCTTCATACAAAGTTCTTTTAATATTATACCACTGTTCTCTTGAAAAGTACACTTGTTATTTTTGTAAATTTTGAACAAATTCAGTGCACAATACACGCATGCAAATATACAAAAAAGCTTCCGTTCCTGTAAAAATACAGGGACGAAAGCGTTGCTTCGTGATACCACCCTAATTCATCCATATGTCACCACACGGACCTCATCAAGTACGCAGGGATTGTTTACCCTTTAATACTCCAGCACTGTAACGGGTGCTCCCGGGCGGCCTAAATGCATGCATCTCAGCCAATCAGCTCCAAGACCATCTTCAATGTCACCACCTGCTCCCTCTTGCACCATCACGAAGGCTCTCTTTGCCAAGCTCGTACATTTACTCTTCTCTTCATCGCCCGTTATTAAGTTATGTGCAAAATGATACAACATACATGCTCAGTTGTCAACAAAAATTGTTACATTTCTCGTGGGAAAAGAAAGTACCAAGATTTTTGTAAATGATATTACAAAAATACGGAAAGCAGCAGCGTGCTTTCCGTAGAAAAATTAATCGCCATAGGCTAGAATTGGATTTTCTTTTTTTATATCTAATGTCGCTACTACCATGAGCACCACACTATCATATTTTGCGTAATACTCATGCAGCACTCTGCCAAACAAATCACGAATTTCACCCAGCTTCTGCCCCTTATGCACTTTGTCCTCACGCGACACAAAGGCATACCATCGCCAGGAAGCATCTGCATCAAGATATTCACCCTTAGTAATGCGCTTAATTGGTGCAGTTCTTTTCACTATCATAAAATCGACATGGAGAACATAGCCTGTTGCTTCCTAAAAATCTGCACTTCATATTAATTTGCAGGCTGCCAGTCTTTCGTGAGCCAATAGAAATCGCAAGCCTGAATGTTGGCATTAGCAACCTTGCTAGAGCTTACAATATTAGTCTGCGGATGTCCATAGATAATCGTTGCCGCATCATCGAGCAAAATCTTTTGCATATCAATGATATACTGGCGGCGCTTGCTTTCATCAAATTCACTAATATATTGATCACCCAAGGCATCATATTTAGCATTACTATAGCCAGAGCCATTTTGTGGATTGGAACCATTCACATTAGTACGCCAATACATATTCATAAAGTTTATGGGTGAGCCAGCCTGCTCAGCCAAAATATTAGAAATAAGCAAATCATATTTGCCACTTGTACCAATGCCATCAAGCACATTATAGTCTACAGCATTAATATTGATTTTAATACCAACCTTCTTCGCATCAGCCTGAGTTGCCTCTGCAAAAATAGGCAATTCGGCACGGCTGGTATAGATAACATACTCAAGCTCTAAGTTTTTGCCATCCTTATCTACAAAACCATCTCCATCACTATCTTTCCAACCAGCCTCAGCAAGCAACTGTTTTGCACGCTCAACATTATAAGTGTTCGGATCTTTTAGTTCATTATAACCAAAATCCAAAGTCGGCGGCATAGCAGGCCCACCAGGAACAAAGGTATTATGCAGCAAAGTCTTGCAGTAAGTAGGGCGGTCCAGTGCAGATAACAGAGCTTGTCTTACACGCAGATCTGCTAAAGGCCTGCCCTCATTAACATTCATTCTAGCCAAGCAATCACGAATAGACGCCATTTCACTTACATGATAACCTTTTTTATCTCTAAAGAGCGGCATATCACCATAAGCTACATTAACAGCAACATCTATCTCTCCCTTTTGCAGCGCCATAGCCCTGGTATTGGGATCATTAACAGAAGGAATCTCCACAGTATCATAGGGTACCTTGCCATCCCAGTAATTAGGATTAGCCTTCATGACAGCCTTATTCTGGTTGAAAGATTCCACTATATATGGACCTGTGCAGATAGGTCCCATGCGCAAAATGTCTCTATCCTTAACGCTCGTATCAACGATAACAAAATAAGGATCACCTAAAACTCCAGGCAGACCAGGAGTCGGCTTCGTGGTTTTAATAATCAGATTCTGGCCTTCTGCCTTCATAGAAGCAATCTGCGCCCAGGTTTTTGCTTCTAAAGATTTATCAATAGTTCTTTGAATGGAAGACATGCAGGCTTCAGCAGTAACCTTGTTACCATTCGAAAATTTTGCTTTATCATTAATTTTGAAGGTCCAGGTAAGCTTGTCGTCGGCAACCGACCAGCTTTCGGCAATCCAAGGCTTCACATTCATTTTTTCATCAAATTTAATCAAAGTCTCGCCTAAGCCATAACGCGTCAGCGCCCAGCCAACAGCATGGTTCGTAGGCTCAAGATTATCGGCAAAGTTTACCACACCAAATTTTAAAACCTTATTACCAGACGCCTTAGCATCATCAGACTTACTGCCTCCGCAACCAGCTAAAGACAACGCCATAACAGCAGCAAGAGCCGTTGCTGAAAAATTTTTCCAAGTTAACTTCATACACATACTCCTTTCAAACATTCATTCTAAGATAGATATAAAAATAATAATCTATGCTATTAGAACTTTTATTGCATTATCATTATAGCACTTGCGATTCTAAATTTCAAGATGTAATTTAGATTTTTGCCAAAAAAATATAGCAGCTGAAGAACGCTGCTATAAAATCTTTCAAGTCAAAAGACCTGCCAAAACAACCTTGAGATAGGCAACAAACTGCGGTATAAATTCTCTTGTACCATAGCCAATTTCATAGAAAATAGTTATGTTATTAGCTTTTTTATATTCACAACTTGCAGGATAGAGTACCAAAGCAAAGCTGTTCTCTAAATTTATAAAGCGAACGGCTTGCTCTGCATCAAGCTGTGGTAAAGCAACCCTTGCTACAGCCGCCAAGCGACAATAATCAACATGCATTTGCTGCCTAAATTCCTTATGCTGTTCATCGCTCGCTCCTGCTAAAATTATCGTATTCGTAATAGAAAAAATAGACAGCAGGCGCTCATGCCTTAGCAGCATAGCCGCCCATTTTTGACAAAAAGCATCCAGATCATCAATAGGAGCTGTAAAGCTTACCTCTGCATCTGCCACCATCTGCCTGATTTCCTGCATGAGAATCAGTAAAAAAATATCCTCTTTACAAGAAAAGTAATTATATAAATTTATTCTGCTGAAATTGAGATTTAAGGCAATTTTACTAAAAGTAATCTTATCATAGCCAATCTCATCATACAGTTTTATCGTGGCATCTATTATCTGCTGCACTCTTTCCTGTTTCTGTTTTTCTCCATGCGCTCTTAAAAAACTCATCTTTCTCCTCTAAATTCTTTAATCATCTTCTTCATTCAGCTTTTTGCATAGCATCGTCAGTCCGCCCAGCGTCCAGAAGCACAAGCCCATCTGCGTATTAAAATATACGTGGTCAGTCAGACCGCCGACGATAATGCCCACCGTCGCCAGCACATAGCCGCGTCCCATCGCCTTCAGCCAAAGGCTGCGTCCGTAATAAGCAAGCCTCCAGCCGGCAGGCAGAAAAATCCCCCACCAGACAACAAGAAACTCCAGCAGACCATGCGCACCCGTAACATGTACGGTTTTGATTTTTTGCTCAGGATTGCCCAGCTAGCGCAAAAGACCTTCAATGCGCTCCATACCTCATTTAATACCAAACTTGCCCAGGCTGTCTAAATACGCCAGGCTCTCTGTATAATTCATTGTGCTTACGCCTCCATAATTTTTCTTGACACTATATTATAACATATTATCTAATTCTTGCCAGCAAACGTTTCCGCAGCTTTATAAACTCTGCCAGCTTCTATATCAGCATAACCCTTTGCCAACTTGTCATGTAGCTGCGCATTAGTCATCATATCAGCATTAACTGCCACAGGTGCTTTAGGCAGCGTAACAGAAAACGGTATTCCGCCCGTAAGAACAATCTGATTCAAGTACATCGTTATAGCAGTAGACATTGGTACGCCAAGTTTGCTTAATACTTCTTCAGCCTTTTCCTTAACATCAGGATTAACGCGTAAATTTAAAGTTGCAGTTTTTTTCCATTATTATCGCCTCCCAAGATAATCGTAACGCTTTTAACGTCACAATTCAAGCAAAAAAATAAGTGCAAGAAACCTTGTCCTTGATTAGGTCAAGACCCCAACACTTATTATAGAACCAAAAAAGCTGCCGCAGGCAGGTTCCGTCACCGTAAGTAACAAAACAAGCCTGCAGCAGCTGCTGCAAAATTCTTAATTAAAATTAAGCGCGGGAAATGTAGTCGCCGGTTCTGGTATCGATAGCCAGAACGTCACCCTCGTTGATGAACAGAGGAACTTTAACAACATAGCCGGTATCCATGGTAGCATTCTTGCTGCCGCCGGTAGCGGTATCGCCTTTGATGCCGGGTTCGGTTTCAACTACGGTCAGTTCTACAGTGTTCGGCAGGTCAACGCCCAGTACACGGTTGTCATAAATCATGATTTTAACGTCCATGTTCTCTTTCAGGAAGTTCAGTGCGCTGCCCAGAGTTTCTTTGCTCAGCTCGGTTTGTTCGTAGGTTTCATTGTCCATGAATACATACATGCCGTCGGATTCATACAGATATTGCATTTCGCGACGGTCGATATGAGCCTTCGGCAGACGCTCGCCTGCGTTGAAGGTACGCTCAACAACAGCACCGGTGCACAGGTTACGCATTTTTGCACGTACGAAAGCAGCACCCTTACCAGGTTTTACGTGTTGGAATTCAACAACCTGCCAAGCGTCGCCATCGATGGTAACAGTTACGTTGGTTTTAAATTCGTTTGTGGATATCATTGGAAGCCCTCCTATAAATTTAAATATTAGACAATTTCAATAAGCTGCTTTTTGACACCGTTCAAGGCTCTTGCCCCATCCTCTGTCAAAACAACAGTATCTTCTATACGTACCCCGCCTTTACCGGGAATGTATATACCGGGTTCAATAGTGAAGATCATGCCTGTCTGCAGCACTGTAGCGCCACGCTTGTTGATCATCGGCATTTCGTGGATTTCCAGGCCTACGCCGTGACCTGTTCCATGCACATAATAATCGCCGTAGCCGCAGGCGGTAATGCTGTCACGCACAATAGCGTCCAGTTCTCTGCCGGTCATGCCTGCTTCGGCAGCCTTCAAGCCCTTGCGCTGTGCTTCTTCAACTATAGTATAAATTTCCTGCTGCCAGGAATTTGCCAGGCCCACTACCAATGTACGCGTCATATCGGAATGATATCCCTTATAGACAGCGCCGAAGTCAAAGGTAATAAAATCACCGACCTCGATAACCTTGTCGGATGCCATGCCATGCGGCAAAGCACTGCGTACGCCGGAGGCTACAATCGTATCAAAGGAAGTTTTTTCGCTTCCCAAGGCACGCATATAGTATTCCAGACGGCCTGCAAGACTGCGCTCGGTACATCCGGGCTTGATATCCTCCAGCAGATGGATAAAGGCTTCGTCAGCAATGCTAGCAGCCTTCAGCAGCATGTCCAGCTCTTTCTTATCCTTAATCATACGGATATCGCTGAAATCAATGCTCTGCATATAGGTTTCGCCCAAAAGCTCGTGCAGCACAGTATAATCATCATAGCTGTAATACGCTCCGTCAAAGCCTACTACCTGCGCTTGGGCATTCTTTGCCAAATCAGCGGCGGCAGCCCAGATGCTGTGCGCACCTGTCGGAGTATACTCCAGCACCTTGAAGAACTTCATTTCGTTTCTGGCCTGCTCTGTATAACGGCCATCCGTAATCAGCACGCCCTGTTGTCTGTCCAGATACAGCAGACTGGAATCTCCTGTAAAGCCGGTCAGATAACGGATTGTGGTAACATCCTTAATAATGACACTGTCTACCTGCAGCTTGGCCATATGCTCCAAAACTCTATTGATACGCGTCATGATATTACCCTCTTTCCATAAAACTAGTGACAGCTATGAATCACCTAAATATTTTACCACTCATTTGCAAAACTTTCAACTATTATCTTTGCTAAGGCACTTTTTTTGTTAACTTTGTAGCATAACCAACAAAAAAGCAGGCCGTTAACACCGCCCTGCAGCGTTGTCGGCCTGCCCTTTCAAAGACATACGTTAAAAATTATTTACATTCTGCAGCAGCAATGCCTTCTGCGGTTTTGATGTTCTTGCGTACATCGTCGCAGCATTTGTGGAAGTTTGCCAGCTCCTCAGCAGTCAGAGGCAGCTCCAGCACACGCTCTGCGCCGTTTTTGCCCAGCAGTACGGGAACGCCTACAAAGACATCCTTTTCGCCATATTCGCCGTCAAGCAGCATGGAAGCAGGCATAATGCGTTGCTCGTCGTTGAAAATGCAGCGTACCATACGTGCTGCGGTAGAGCAGATGCCGTATTCGGTGCAGTGCTTGCCGCTGTAGGTTACCCAGCCGCCGCCGATAGCGCGTTTTTGCAGCTCCGGTTTGTCAAAAGCGAATTTAGGATCCTCATGCTCCAGAGAGCTTAAAGGAATGCCGTTGAAGTTAACGCAGGACCATGCAGCCATTTGGGAAGCGCCGTGCTCGCCAATCATGTAAGCGCTGATGGATTGCGGAGAAACGCCGGTCTGCAGGGATAAAGCAGATACCAGACGGGAGGTATCCAGACCAGTACCGGTGCCGATTACATGACCTTTCGGCAGGCCGCTTTCGCGATAAAGGATGTTGGTGATAACATCGCAAGGATTGGTGATGTTAACAATGAAGCCTTTGAAGCCGCTGGCCATAACCTTGTGGATATAACCTTTAACCTGTGCTGCAGTAAAGGTAAGCTCATCTAAGCGGTCACCGCTGGCAACCAAATCGATATCACCGATGCAGTTGACGATAGCGTCGCAGTCGCCCAGATCAGCGTAGGTACCGCCGTTGATTTTTACATCATGCGGGCAATACAGAATTGCATCGCGCAGGTCCTGCACCTCGGCAGCCAGCTTAGATTCTTTCGGGTCTACCAGCACCAGCTCGGCAGCAATGCCCTGAATAGCCAGGCTGTACGCAACGTGAGCACCAACGTGACCTAAACCGATAATACCAACTTTTCTTGTTTTCATAATTAAGTTCCCCCCAAATTTTTCTTTAATATTTTATTTGTCCAAAATAGGCAGCGTAGCTGAAGCATGGCCCATAATGGTAATATTGTAATCCTTTTTGCCCTGCTCTGCAAGTTTTTCCTGCGCCAGATTCCAGGCCTCCTGCAAGGATGTACAGGGAATATGACCTGTCTTGCGGACAAAATCGAAGTTCTCGGGACGTGTTACCAGGTAAGCGGTTACATCGTTGACAATGCAGCGTGCTTTAAAGGCAACAAAGGCCGGGATAGTGAAATTGGCACGGATATCCTTTTCAAACTGCTCCATATCGTTACGGCTGAAGCAGTCCGTAAAAATAGCAGGCTCCTTAATATCCGGGCAGTCCAGAGTGAAAATCATGATACCGCCATGCTTAACCGCAAACTGTGCGTTCATGTGGCACTTGGTAGCCTGATACAGATTAAGGTCCTTGGGATAACCGCCGGCGGAAGCAATTACTACATCAGCCAGCTGCTTGATGTGTACTCCTGCCATAGCCAGCAAATCCTTGCAGCCCTTCTGCCATGCCTCGTACCAGTGACCGGCAACAACCTCGCTGATTTCTCCGTCCGGAGTAAATACAGTGTTCACCAGAAAATCCGGATCCAGCAGCTTGCAGGATTCATACATATCCTGATGAATAGGATTGCCCTCGAGCAGACTTGCGTCACAGGACTTGTTGCAGCCTGCGCCTTCTACCGGGGACATAGTCATGCAATGGTTCTTCATGATGCTTTCATACGCTGCTACGCCCGGCATAACAGCCTTGCGTCCGCCGCCGAAGCCTGCAAAAGGATGCAGTGTTACGGCACCGGTCAGAATAACTCTGTCAGCGTTGGCAACATATTTGCTGATGGCAACATCGTTACCGAAGGAGGTTTTGCCCAACAGCACCATGTCCTCGCTCTTGCGGGAGTCATGCTGAACAATTTTCAGACGGCGCACCATATCCTCGCCGCAAACGGTGATATCCTCCTCATGCGTATGACCGCGGTGGGTACCGGTAGCAACAATAACAGTGATGTCCTCGTCCTTTACGCCCACACTGTTCAGCTCAGCCACAATGACCGGCAGAAATTCGGACGTGCCGCACAGACGGGTAATATCGCTGATGACAATGGTTACAGTTTCGCCTGCATGCACAATTTCGCGCAGCGGCTTGGTACCGATCGGGTTACGGATTGCTTCGGTAGTAGCGGCAACAACATCCTCGCAGACGGTAGATTCATTGCCGTGTATATCATATATAACGCGCTCCTCGGGGAGCAGTACCTCTTCCTGTCGTTTGCCTATAGGCAGAAAGTATTTTTTCATCGATATCCCTCCATTTGAAAAAACTAACTCTATTATACATGAAATCAGCTAAATATACAAGCTAAGAGTAAAACTGTAAAGAAAATTCAGCCTTTGTCCAAAATTGTGTTATAATATTACTATATGAAAGCGAGGTTCCCATTATGAAGAAAACTCTCATCGCCTATTTTACACGCACAGGCATTACTAAAAAGCTGGCCGAGGACACTGCTAAGCAAACCGGTGCCGACCTTTTTGCCATCGAGCCGGTAAAAGAATATTCCTCCTCTTATCTTGTCTGCGTAGGTCAGGCTAAAATCGAAAACCTGCAGAACGCCCGTCCTGCGATTAAGGCTAAGCCGCAGAACCTGCAGGACTATGACACCATTGTGGTGATGTTCCTTATCTGGTGGTTCACCTGCCCCAATATCATCCTCACCTTCCTGGAGGAAAATGACCTGAGCGGCAAAACAGTTATCCCTGTCTGCACCTACGGCAGCAGCGGTAAGGGCAGCAGTGAAAAGGCTATGACTAAAGTTTGCAAGGACGCAACATTTAAGCCCTGCATTGAAGCAACCGGCCTTAAAGATAAGGCTGTTGCAGCCATTTCCGCAGCAATCGAAGAAGCATAAAAAGAATCCTAAGCGTAAAATTAAGGCTTCCGCAGTTTGGCAACACCTTGCTGCAGAAGCCTTTTGCTTTATAATTTTTCAGGATATGCTTACGGCTTTACGCATAAAATACGCTGCGTAAGATTTGTCAGCACGTTGATGGCATTAGCCAATGCGCTGTGGTCAAAGTGCATATCGCGGTCATGCAGACGCGGCTCCAGGTCGCAGCCTATGCCCAGGCTGGCAGTTTTCAGCTGCGGACGCTCCTGCTTGAAGAAGTTGAAGTCCTCGCCTACCGTAATATTGGCAGCGGGAATCAGTCCCCCCGCTCCCAGCTCTGCGGAAATTACCTCCTGCGTCAGCGCCAACAGTGACGGGTCCGCCTCCGCCGCCGGGCAGGTGCCGACAATATGACAATCCGCCTCCGCGCCGTACACCTTCGCCGTATTCACGACGATATCTTCTACCTTGCGACGCAGCTCCAGCATCTCGGCGTTCGACGTACTGCGCAGGTCAAAGCCTATGCTTACTTTGTCGCAGATAGCGTTGAGCGAGCCTGCACCGCCCATGAAGCGGGTAGTTTTGATGCTGCCGCCCAAAAGCGGGTTGCTGTGCAGCGCGTTGATGGCATTTACGATAGCGGCACCGGCATCGATAGCGTTCACGCCCAGATGCGGCTGGGAGCCATGCGCTGCCAACCCATGGATTTCGCCCTCCATCAGGGTGCAGGCCGTCCAGTTGATTTGCGCGATAATCTGACCGCTGCGTGCCATATCCTTAGGCATTACATGATAGCCTAAAGCGTACTGCACATCATCCAGCGCTCCTGCCTCCAGCATTGCTAGCGCGCCTCTGCCGATTTCCTCCGCAGGCTGGCAAAGAAGCTTTACGCGGCCGCAGGCAAGGCCCTGCTCTTTTAGCAGCTTTGCTACGCCCAAAGCGATAGTCATATGCGCATCATGGCCGCAGGCGTGAATAGGCTCCAGCGAGCCGTCTTCGTTTTTGAACAGCAGGCAATCCATATCGGTACGCACTGCTACCGTAGGGCCTGGTTTACCGCTGTCCAGCACAGCGGTAAGTGCGGTAGTACCGCCGACGTTCTCGGTTACGTCGTAACCCAGCTTGCGCAAAAAATCTGCCAGAAAAGCGGCAGACCTGACTTCCTTGAAGGCAGGCTCCGCCAGAGCGTGCAGCTTGGGCCATACCTCATTAATATGTGCTTGAATATCCATAATAAAAACCACCTTTGCATAGAGAAAAGGCCAACGGCAAAGCTCCCGCAGGAGTTTGCGCGTTGACCATGAGCTCATTATTTATTATCCCAGCCTAAGTATACAGAACCGGGAAATTTCTTCTCGATGAATTCTGCATTTTCCTTAGATTGATATGCTTCCTGGAAAATCTTCAGACGCGGATCGTTCAGGTCCTTTTCCTGTACGGCAACAATGTTTACATACAGAGAATCCTTGGTTTCACGCAGGATAGGATCCTTGGCGGGGTCCAGACCGGCGCTGATTGCGTAGGTAGTGTTGATTGCTGCGCAGGTCAGGTCATCCAGGCTGCGGGGAATTGCTGCAGCCTCCAGCTCAACAATTTCGAAATGATGCGGATTTTCGGTGATATCCTTAACGCTGGTAGTAACATCCTTCGGGTCTTTAACCTTAATCAGGTTATTGGCAGCGAGCAGCAGAATGGCACGGCCGCCGTTGGTCGGATCGTTAGGAATACCGATTTTCGCACCGTCAGGAATGGTGTCGCCGGGTTTCAATTTTTTAGAATAGATGTTAATCGGGAATAAAGCGGTGTTGAAGGCCTTAGCCAGCTTGAAGGAAGGCTCCTTCTTCATGGTTGCCTTCAGGAAGGGCTCGTGCTGGAAGCAGTTAGCCCAGATTTCACCGGAAGCCAGAGCGGAGTTAGGAGTTACGAAATCACTGAACTCTTTAACTTCAATCTTCAGGCCTTTTTTCTCGGCAATCTTCTTTACGTTATCCATAATAATAGCATGAGGACCGGGGTTTACGCCTACGATAACGGGCTTATTCATATCTACCTTGCCGTCATCCTTAGAACCGCCGCAGCCTGCAGCTACGATAGCAAACATTGTCAGTACGCCTACAAGAGCGTATTTTAAAAACTTATTCATTATACATTAACCTCCCCAGCAGTTCAATAAACTGCTAAAACAAAATACCTTGTTATTATATTCTTTTGCAGGAGTATAGTCAAGCAGGAAAAATGTATACTATTTTACACTTTTTAAAAGTTTTGCAATGCAAAAAAGGCTACCACAATTGCTTGTGATAGCCTTAAATGTTCAGTTGCAGTCCAAACTAAACGAATTATTTAATTTGAGACATAACCTCTGCAGCAAAGTCCTCTTGTTTCTTTTCGATGCCTTCACCCAGTTGGAAACGGGAGAATGCCAGAACTTCAGCGCCTGCAGCTTTTACCAGCTTGCCAACGGTTTGGTCCGGATCTTTAACGAACTCTTGGTCAACCAGGCATACTTCTTTATAGTATTTGTTGATACGGCCCATAACCATCTTCTCGATGATTTTTTCCGGTTTGCCTTCGTTTTTAGCTTGCTCGGACAGAACTTCTTTCTCGTGTTCCAGCTCAGCAGCCGGTACTTGAGAGCGTTCCAGGTAGCTCGGGTTAGCAGCAGCAACATGCATTGCAACGTCTTTACCCAGTTCAGCATTGCCGCCTTTTAATTCAACAATAACGCCGATTTTGCCGCCGCCATGGATGTAAGCAGCAACAACGCCTTCCGGAGCTTCGTACAGAGCGAAACGACGAACGGAAATCTTTTCGCCGATCTTAGCAACGCTAGCGGTTACCAGAGCTTCAACGGTTTGGCCGTCCAGCTCGGAAGCCAGCAGAGCTTCTACGTCAGCCGGTTTGGTAGCTACGATATGAGCAGCAATTTTTTCAACGAGTTCTTTAAAGCCGTCGGTTTTAGCAACAAAGTCGGTTTCGCAGTTAACTTCTACGATAGCGCCGATTTTGCCGTCAGCACTTACGAAAGAGCCAACAACGCCTTCAGCAGCAATGCGGCCAGCTTTTTTAGCAGCAGCAGCCAGACCTTTTTCACGCAGGAAGTCGATTGCTTTGTCCATATCGCCTTCTACAGCGGTCAGTGCTTTTTTGCAGTCCATCATGCCAGCGCCAGTACGCTCGCGCAGTTCTTTAACTAATGCAGCAGTAATTTGAGCCATCAGTTATTCCTCCTCAAAATGTAATATATTAACGTTAGGATTATTCAGCTTCTTCGGTTGCCGGAGCTTCTTCAGCAGCAGCTTCTTCGGTTTGCATACCTTGACGGCCTTCCAGAACAGCGTCAGCCATTTTAGCAGTCAGCAGTTTTACAGCGCGGATAGCGTCGTCGTTTGCAGGAATTACATGATCGATTTCGTCCGGATCGCAGTTGGTGTCAACGGTTGCAACGATAGGAATGTTCAGTTTGTGAGCTTCCAGAACAGCGATGTGCTCTTTGCGGGGGTCAACGATGAACATAGCGCCCGGCAGTTTTTTCATGTCTTTGATACCGCCCAAGTATTTGGTCAGTTTTTCCATTTCATGTTTCAGGCCGATAACTTCTTTCTTCGGCAGCAGGTCGAAGGTGCCGTCAGCTTCCATAGCTTCCAGTTTGCGCAGACGAGCAATACGGGTTTGGATGGTTTTGAAGTTGGTCAGCATGCCGCCCAGCCAACGCTCGTTAACGAAGAACATGTTGCAGCGGGTAGCTTCTTCTTTCATAGCTTCTTGAGCTTGTTTTTTGGTACCAACGAACAGAATGTTTTCGCCAGCAGCAGCAACCTCACGGATGAAGTTGTAAGCTTCGTCAACCTTTTTTACGGTTTTTTGCAGGTCGATGATGTAGATACCGTTACGCTCGGTGAAGATGTACGGAGCCATTTTAGGGTTCCAACGACGGGTTTGGTGACCAAAGTGTACACCAGCTTCAAGTAATTGTTTCATAGAGATAATAGCCATTTTTTGTTTCCTCCTGTTTTTTCCTCCGCAGGAATGGGTTATAATTCTTCTCTACGCGGCAAAACGTAGCAACAGATGAATTTTCCTGCGTGTGTTATTTTTACACCAAAATATTTTACCATAAATTCCGCAAGCAGGCAAGAGATTTTTACTGCTTGCAGAGGGTAAATGTTAAATTTTTTACATTATAATGCTTGCTTACAAATCAGGTGTGATAATAAAGCGTGATTGCAACCACCTACATAAGCCTGTAGGCACCCTTCTCCATCATGTCATGAACTCTGCTTTAACCCATAACGTTACCGAGAAGGAACTTGACATCTTCAAAGCTCAACGGCTTGCCGTGCGCTAGACTGTTGCGATACTCCCGGAACCTTTCCAGACGATTATATTCCTTTGAATCATCCATCAACAAGCGCCCATTGCCTATTGCATAAGTCAAATCCTTCAGCTCCAGCTCTTCCGGCAAATCAAGGTCACCGAAGTTGGTTTTATAGGGAAACTGAAGCTTATCCTTAATCTGCTTGCTCATCTTTTGAATAAGATAAACTCTATAACGTTCAATGCTGGGGAACAGAATTTTGAGCTGTGCCTGCCAGACAAAATAATCGATTCTGCTGCGGTCTTCTGCTAAAACAAAATCACTGCCATCACTACGGCAATTGTCTGCAACAAGCTGCACCATAGTATCATAAGGATTTTCCATAAAGCGACGCTGTTCATTTATGCATAACGGGATAAGCTCAATGTCATTGCAGCACGAGGTAGCAAGCTGGGACAAATACATAACCAGTGAATCCTTGATATCAGCCTCTGAAGCTAAAACTGATGCGTAGGTATACCTGACATATTCGGGAATTTCGTCGCCGATATTGTATACTTCAAAATACTTTTTCTCAGGCAAATTCTCAACTGAATCATCAATTTCCAGCAAAAATACAGCTTTCCTGCTTTCTTTGCCAGAAGCCTTATCGTATTCGCTGATAAAGCTCAGCCAATCCTCAAGCTGTTTTTTATCCTGTACATTTACCCAGAGAATCTTGTCATTTAACGTCAAATCCTCGCATTTCCCTAAAAACGCGCCAACAGTTTCTGGCGGACGCCAATACACGCGCACCGCTTCACGGCAAAAATTTTGCAACATATAATCTCCGACATCAGCTTCAGAATAATTGATTTGCTTTAATTCCTGTTCCGTTAACTCTATTTCGATTTTTTCCGAAAGAACCTCGCGAAAATCATCAACCCAGGGTGTCGAAGGGGAAAATTTCAGGATAACATTTTTCTCGTTTTCTACAGCCTTGAAAATGAAGTCAATTATTCTCCGCGCACCACTTATTTCTTTCCACCATAAGTTATTCATCGCTATCCCCCATATATTTTTCCAGCTCCTGCTCCAAATATGCCTTGGTTCCCATCATCTGGAAGAAGCTGAAATGTGTGAAGCGATAACCATGCTCACCATTATGCTGCAAAACATTAAGCTCGCGCATTTCCTCCATCAAGGCTGCCACCTTTTCCGGGCTCAGAGCTGCAATATCCTTGATTTCAAAGTCCTTGGCAAATGTCAGGACATCATTAGGAGTAACGCAGATTCCCTCATCATTCTTATACAGATATGCAGTAATCATTGCTATAAGCAGATAATAATTATCACTGCCTACAGTCAGAGTAATAAAGAACTTCTGACGAATCTCCTCCTGCAGATTATCCTCGCCCAGCACCTTCTTGATATGATCCTCTGAAACATAATACGGCGGCGTACCTGCTTCCTTGTAGCCGGCATAGCCATTTTTCATAGCCTCAATAAGCTTAGTACAGTAAAGCTGCAGCATGCCTGGGAAAGAGTTGGTATGACTGAGAATTGCAGAAACCAGGGTATCTGTTTCCACATCATCGCGGAACCTGAAGCCAAGATAGGACAAGGGATATTCCAACAGCTCCTTAGCCTCTGCATACTTAAAGGGCTTAACTGTCATGCTGCTGAGCTGCGGTAAAACAGAATTATCATTCAGCGCAGCCTCATGCTCAAATCTCAGAACATCACGCAAGCCGGCAACAACAAACTTAAAACGTCCTTCTCCCACAGCCTGAATATCCTTTAAAGCATCAAAAGGCTTATACTGTACGTCTTTACAGCTATCGAGGAAAGCATCTGCTTCATCAAGCAATAACAGGAAGTAGTGAATCGGCTTATCTTCATCCTTCAGACGCATTCTGATACTCATAGCAAGCTCGCGCCAATCACTTGTAATCTCCTTCTTTTCCAGGATATCTGCAATAACAAGCTCCTCACTGATTTTCAAAGCAGTTTCGCTATAATTACGGCCCTTAATATCGATATAAACAGCACGGTCACCAGATTCATTCTTATCAATATCCTTTTTAGCCTTCATAAGCAGAGCAGATTTACCAAGCTGACGGCCACCATAAACAATATTTACACCGTTGACATCCTTAATCTTTTTCAATTCTTCCTTACGGCCGATGAAAAGCTCTGATGGCATTGGCTTGGAAGAATCAGCAACATAAGGCTGATAATAAGCAAACGGCATGATGATATGCAGCAGCTGCTTGGTAATCGTCTGCTCGGAATAATTGTCATAAAGATATTTCAGGACAACACGGTCAAGCACTGCAAAAATTTTGCAATTTGCCTTTCCTTTGACCAGCAGTGCCAATCTTCTTCTAGCACTCTCCTTCAAGGCATAATCAAGAATGATAAGCGTATGCTTTTCATCACCTATATTGTTGAAAATCTCTACTAGTCTTTCAGCATCATATGCGCCAAAGATATAAACTATTCTAAAGCCATCCGTCTCACCCAAAGAGCCAAAGGCCGGTACAGGATAATTGTAATTATTGACACGTCCACCCAAAGCTTTTTGCAGCTTAACAAAAAAACTTGGGAATTTGCCGTCAACTTTATCCATTTTGTCTACACTTGCCAGCTTAAAGCCTAGTGAACTGAGCAGTTCATCCGGTCTGATATCATTGTTGCCTTTCGGCCAGGCATTCAGTAGGCGTTCAGCAGCTCTCGTATCCTTATTGGCAGTTCTGTACGGTTTTACCTGAGCGCGCAGCGTTTTATCATTGTTTGCTACACTCTTGATATAGTTATTATAATGATTCAGAAAATCCTGCAGATAATCCTTCATCTCCAGCTCCTGCAGGCTTTCATAATCATCATTTTCAAGGCGATTAAGCAGCTCTTCTGCCGAAGAATACTTTTGACTGTCAATGCACTGTCTGATGCGTTCAATAAGCTTATTGGCAGCTTCGTTTTCCTTGAGCTCCTGATGTGCCAGCAGGAAATTCTCCAGATTTTGCTTCAGGGCATCACCCTGAACAACAGCATCTCTTTGAATTTTATTTTTAAATTCAACCAATACCTTTTCGAAGAAGCCGTAATTGTCATCCTCCTGTGCTGCCTCATAAAGCAGTCCTGCAGTCTGAAGAATTATTTCCTTTTTGTTTTCCTCTGTATTATCAATTTGTCCATAGCTTTGGAACAATGCAAGCTCATCAGAAAAATCCTCAAATTCCTTCTTCGCCTGTTTTTTGGCAAAGTCCAAAGCCATTGCAACCCTAAAATTCTTCATAAATTCGGCTTCAAAGCCAGGCTGCTGATCATTGATATAACCAGTAAGCAGGCGCAGACTGCCATAATTATCATCGGAGATGATACTCTGTACAATATCAGTATCCTTCTCCATAATGCCTTTAAGACGCACCTGCAAATCTACTGACATATCACCGCCCTCAAAGGCGTGCTTTTCAATACGCGCCAAAGTACCCATAGCTGGCAATTCTTTTATGTCACGATATTCAGGCTGATAGTTTGCATTAAGCAGAACGTGAGAATCACCTAAGAAGGGCAGATAAAAATACTTGCCTGTAAATTCAGGGTTATAGCCCTTCATTTTGGCATAAATCTCTTTCAAGGTCTGAATAAGCACAAGCTTATAGCCATAATCCTTATCTGCCTGCTTTGCTTCCGCTTCGTACTCTGCAATAATTTCCTGGAACAGTCTGGAGGTTGTCTTATACGCCTTTTGATAAGCCGGGTAAGCCTTGTCATCCTCATCAGCATTATTGATTTGCTCAACTGTTACCAGATATTCACTAATCAGCTTGCCAATTTCCTCCAGACGATGGCGCAGATTAACACGCGGTCCGCTTACCAGCTTAGAGGTTTTCTTTTTATTTCTTATCAGATTACCGGCAACATCCCAGGCAATATCAATAAGCTCATCAATTTTATTACTATTGATGTTTTCTACTGCTACGGGGGCATTTTCCTTAATGAAATGCTCCTGCAGATACTGCTTCATAAGCTCTATGGCAGCTTCATCCTTCTCCTTTTCGGCAATCATATCCAGGAAGCTGGCTAAATCGCTGTTTCCTCTAAAGAGATACTCCAGCGTTTTGCCAAATCTGGCATTAGTAATGGCTACATTATAGGATTGCTCGGAAGCAAGTTTACTCTGCTCCATAGCCCTTTTGGCGAAAATATCCAGCTTGGCTTTCAGCGCTGCAATGTCGCTTTTCTTATAATCAGCAAATTTACCCATACCGCAATGATGTTCTTTTTTGAACATGCGCAGAATATCGATAAGATGCTTAAGCTTGTCATTGCTTGCCAAAAGCTTATCCTCAGCAAAGGAATCCATCATCGAATCAATTGCATAATCGTACAAGCATTGGTTAGAGTAGAAATTACGCAGAATAGCTGCTGCAAGATAATAGCTGTTATGCTCGTAGCCATCAGCCAGGTAGGTATTTGCTATCTGATCAGAATTGTAGGTGCAGGCAGCAAGCGGATCGTTTACTGCATATGCCAATTGCAGGTATTCATCCTTAAATGAAGCATCAAGCTCAGCTAATCTTTTGAGATAGGCACACGCGCAGTAGGTTTTTCCGGTCATGAGTATTTTTTTATATGTTGCATAATACTCTTCCTTTTCCTGCTGTGTCAACGGATGAAGAACAAAATCATCTGCTGCACTTCCAGTCTGTTTTTTATTTGTGTCGCTTGCAACAGTTTCAGTTGCGTCTGCTGCAGTTTTATCAATTACTGAATCCTTTTCTTTTTCTGCAATAGCTGGTGCTATTGCAGGCTCTAAAGCAGCTTCGGCTTCAACTGACAATGCAGACTTATCTTCTGTTTCCAACTTCTGAATTTCATCACTACATGCAATAGTCTCGTCTGCCTGCGCTTCAGCAGCATCACTGCCTGTAACTGTCTCGTCTGCCTGCGCTTCAGCAGCATCACTGCCTGTAACTGTCTCGCCTGTCTGCGCTTCGGCAGCATCACTGCTTGCAACTGTCTCGCCTGCTTGTGCCTCAGTAGCATCACTGCCTGTAACTGTCTCGTCTGTCTGCGCTTTGGCAGCATCATCGCCTGCAACTATCTTTTCCGACTTGCTTTCTGCACTTTGTTCATCACTGGCAATAACATTAGCAGCAGCTTCTGCAAGCTCATCAAATTCAGTAATTACATGATCATCATCATAGGAGCATAATTGTTCCTTGTCTAATGTGTAATAATACTTAGCCTTAGCAGTAAAATCATCGCCCATAGCTTCAGCAAGCCAGGAGCCTAATCCTTTTACGCAGGCTTCCCCAAAGGCAATAAAAATTACAGAGGCAGCATTTTGCCACGTAGCCTTAAGCTCCATCAAACCCTTATAGAAGCGTACTACATCAACCTCATTAGCTAAATTGAATGCAATCACCAAGGCAGATACTTTACTTTTGGCTTTTTTTATAGTACATGCGCCAAGCCAGAATTTACCATCATGATCAAACGAATCACCAAGTACCTGCACACCACTTTCAACAGACAAGCATCTGATAATATCGGCAAAGCTCATGTACAAGAGCATCAGGTCAAATGCCTTCAGGTCTACCAAATGGTTAACCTGATTCATTCTGTCAATAAAATGTTGCTGGATAGCTACCGCCCTAGGATCTCTTTTTGCTATATAGCTGAAGGCTTTTGAGCCCCTGGGAGTTATCGTATAAAAGCATCTGCCATTGCCACAGTCATACTTAACCGCATAACCGTATTTTTTGCAATTATCAAGAGCAAAAGTGTAAGTACCTAAGGAGTCCGCGTCTGTTTTCTTGGGAATTCTGCCACTTGACGCAAGCAGCCATTTTGCATTTACCAATGCATTAGCATTAAATTCAACTAATCCTTCTAATAGACAACCTATTTGCAGTAATTTTTTTCTTTCTCTAGCAGCAATAGACGCTGTCATCGTTTTATTCTCTTTATCAGCAGCCCTGCTTATTTCCGGTTCTATGGTAACAGACGAAAAGATTTCCCTGGGTATGGGTGCAGTTGGCATAATAAAGGCTGGTTCGTCTTCAAAAGCATTATCTATGTTGCCGTCTTTATCGTCACCTTTGGCTTCATTTGCAAAAGGCTCAGTCTTATTCTCTGCCACTTCATCAGCAACAGGTTCAACCTTTGCTTCTGTTACTGTATCAGCTTTGTCCTCAACTGTTGCTGCTACTATCGCTTCGTTGGTAGCATGGTTAACATCATGTGCCACTACTTCATTTGCAGAAGGCTCAGGCTTATCCTCTGCCACTTCATCAACAACAGGTTCAACCTTTGCTTCTGCTTCTGCTACTGCATCAGCTTTGTTCTCAACTTTTGCTGCTACTATCACTTCGCTGGTAGCAGTCTTAACCTCATCTGCTAATACTATATTGGTAGAAGGTTCAGGCTTATCCTCTGCTGCTGCAACTATAGTCTCAGTATAATAACCAGCTTTATTCTCAATCAGATTATAAATTAACTCATAACCGAATTGAATGGATACGTTGGTTAACAAGCACTTCTTCCCATCATAAAACTGTTTAAATTCAACAAACTTCTGCAGCTGCTCCTTCGCTTGTGCAACAGGCAGACTTTCTATACAAATATCCTTTAGAGCTTCCTTTTGTGCAGCAAGAATCGCTTCGATTTCTGCTACATTGCAGTGTAAAGCCTTAAAGAAATCAACAGCATCAATAAGATCAGCCTTTAAAGACAATTCATGCTGCAGGTTGCTGATATTCTCAGTAGCCTCAGTGAGCTTATGCGGCAAGGAACCAAGCGCCAAATCCTGGTATATAATTCCCAGCTGACTTTGAATTGTTGTTATGTTTGCCAATGAGCTTTGCACACCAGCTGCTATTTTACTGTCAAAAAATTTGTCATTTTGGATACTCTCTAATAGCTTCGAGCAGTTTTGCTGAAAATCAGCAAACTGCCTTCGAAGATTTTCCAGCTTAGCGAGCGCATCTTTTGTTAATTCCTGTTTAACCATAAACAAAACTCCTTCGCCATTAAATATAATAAGAGAACTACGTAAGTAAAAAACATTCGTTACTTACATATTATATCATATTTTTTCTGATAATTCCTAATGACATATTATTTAGCTGTAAAAATCTTAACTTTACTTAATGCTTACAAAATATATCCCAAATACGCCGCATAGCACACCAGCATCAGCGCACCTGCCCAACGCTGCAGCTTCTGTGTACGCAGCACACACAGCCACAGAAGCACTGCCGCACCAAGCGCTACATAAGTATCAAAGTTGAAGGCAGATGAGAAGGGAATGTCGATAATCAGCGAGGATAAGCCTACTACGAAAAGAATATTAAAGATGTTGCTGCCGACGATATTGCCTATCGCAATATCCGCATTACCGCGGCGTGCCGCCGCTACAGAGGTGAACAGCTCCGGCAGCGAGGTGCCCAAAGCCACAATCGTCAGGCCGATAAAACGCTCGCTGAGTCCTGCATAGGTTGCAATAGAGGTTGCTGCGCCTACGGTTACATTACTGCCCGCAATAATCAGCGCCAGACCGCCAACTGCACCCAACAGGCAGCGTCCCAGCGGCAGGCCGGGCTCCTCCAGATCACTGTCGACATTGCTCTTCATCGCCATGGTGTACAGATACATCATATATGCGGCAAACGCTACCATGAGCACGCCGCCGTCCGCCAGACTGATGCTGCCGTCGCGTCCCTGATAAAACAGCAGTGCGGTAACACCGATCATGAAGGGGATTTCGATGCGTACGGTAGAACGCGCTACCGCAATCGGCACAATAGAAGCCGCAAGGCCTAAAATAACAAGTATGTTAAGAATATTACTGCCTACGATATTACCGATAGTAATATCCGCATTACCCTTAACTGCAGCAGCGATACTTACCGCTGCCTCCGGTGCGCTCGTGCCCATCGCCACGATTGTCAGACCGATTACCAGCTGCGGAATGCCGAAGCGCATGGCAATACCTGCAGCGCCCTCTACAAACCAATCCGCACCTTTACCGAGCATCACAAAGCCTAAAGCCAATAAAACAAACTGTAAAGCTATTTCCATTTTCTTCCTCCTTGATTTGCAGCCGTCCCTAAAAACAAAAAAGCGAGACATTGCTGCAATAAAATTACAACAAAGTCTCGCTACTTAGTCACAAAGCCGGATTGCCAAAGCAATCGTACTGACGACAGAGTGAACACGCCATGCGTGCAAGCTACTCCCTTTATATGCTTAGTTTAGCTAAACGCAGGGAGTTTGTCAAGTAAAATTTAGTTTCTTTTGAACAGCTTGCCAAAAAGCGGTGAAAGCAGGGATAAAAGAGCTGCCACCAGGAAGAACAGGCACAGCGGACGCTGGAAGAAGATACTGAAGCTGCCGTCGCTCATAATCAGCGAGCCGACAAAGTTCTGCTCTGCCATACCGCCGAGGATAATGCCGATGATAATCGCCGACATGGAAAAGCCCAGCTTGTTCATAAAGTAACCCAGGAAACCGCTTGCCACCATCAGATAAACATCGTTCAGCGAATTATTGTAGGAATAAGTTCCCACGAAGGTCATCATTACGATAATCGGCAGCAGAATGTGTACAGGCACGTTAACAACCTTCATAAAAAGTCTGATTAACGAAAAGCCCATGATACCCATAATCACGTTAGCTAAAAGCAGACCGATGAAGATAGCGTAAACATCAGGTGCCTTCTCCACAAAAAGCAAGGGACCGGGCTGCAGACCCTGAACCATCAGCGCACCCATCATGATTGCCGTTGCGCCGTCGCCGGGAATACCCAGCGTCAGTACCGGGATGAAGGCACCGCCGGAAACAGCGTTGTTGCCTGCCTCGGAGGCTACAATGCCCTCGGGCTCACCGTTGCCGAAGTTCTTGCTATGCTTAGACCAGCGCTTCGCCTGATCATAAGATACAAAGGAAGCGATATCGCCGCCGGTACCGGGCACACAGCCGATGAAGGTACCGATGAAGGAGGAACGCAAAAGCGTGGTAAATACTCTCTTGATATCCTCAAACGAAGGCAGCAGACGGTCCAGCATCATGTGCTGCTCCTTGCGTTCATTGTGATAATAATCCTCAATACTGCTCAACACCTGCGCAAAGGCGAATACGCCAATCAGCACAGGGATAAAGGACACACCGCCCATAAAATAGTTAGTATCCAGGGTAAAGCGGATAGCACCGCTCATACCGTCAATGCCGACTGTTGCCAGGAACAGACCGATAAGACCGCCCATAATGCCCTTGATAACACTGCCGGAGGAAACACTGGTAATAATGCTGAGGCCGAAAATAGCCAGAGCAAAATATTCCGGCTTGGAAAACTGCAGTGCAACCTTCGCCAGCTGCGGTGCCAGCAAAATCAGGCAGATGGTACTGAAAATACCGCCGAAGGTGCTGGCCAATGTAGAAAGGCCGAGAGCACGTCCGGGCTGCCCCATCTTCGTCGCCATCGGATAGCCGTCCAGAGTAGTCGCTACGGAAGCAGGCGTACCTGGAGTTTTCAACAGGATTGCCGAAATACTGCCGCCGTAAATCGCACCACAGTAAATGCCCAGCAGCATCAGAATGCCGCCGATACCATGGAACGTAAAGGCCAGCGGAAACAGCAGCGCCAGGCCCATGTTAACACTCAGGCCCGGCATACAGCCGAAGGCAATGCCCACCAGCACGCCGAAGAAAAGTCCCAGCAGATTCATGGGGACGAAAATCATATTTAATGCGCTCATTATATCAACCATCAGTATGACCTCCTACTCCATGAATACAGATTGCGGCATCTGCGTATGCAGCAGCATGCCGAAAACAAGATAAATAAACAGCAGACTAAGCACCGTTGTCAGGCCGATTACCTTATAATTGCGATAATCCATAAGACGCATAACAGCCGGAATCATAAGTGCCGCTGCCGGATAAAAGCCGAGAATGCTGATGAGCACGCAGAACAAAACAACAAGTCCCATCATTAAATAAACGCGCTTGTTGCCTGTCGAAGAAAGCTGCACCTTCACGCCATGTAAATCAGTTTTATTGATAAAGGTATAAAGCAGCAGCAAAACCGAAACAGCGCCCAGCACCGCGCCCAGCGTAAAAGGCCAGAAGCCCGGGCCGGGGCCGTTCTCCGTAAACTCCAGCGGAAAGGCTGCAGCCGCCTGCATAATCAGACCGCCGATAACCGCGCCCAGCACGCCCACTATATAATTACATACTGCCATGTTATTCATATAAATCATCCTTAAACAACTCCGCCATCAAAATTGACGTCAATTCGATGCCAGACTAAATTGAGTAATTAAATTCTTACGCCTCTTTAGGCCCAACACGCTTAGCCGCCGCCATAATCGCCAGACGACCATGCTCAAAAGTCAAACCGCCCTGGAAGAAAACATTAAACGGCTCACGGCACGGACCATCAGCACTCAGCTCAATAGAAGCGCCCTGTACAAAGGTACCAGCAGCCATAATAATCTCATCCTGATAACCCGGCAGCGGACTCGGAACCGGCTCAACATGCGCATCAACAGGAGAATTGCCCTGAATAGCAACACAGAAATCGCACAAACGCTGCTTACTCTCCAAGGTAATAGCCTGAATAATATCGCTGCGGCGTTCCTCCGGCAGCGGCTTAACAGCATAGCCCAGGCCTTTGAAAACAGCAGCCGCAAAAATAGCAGTCTTAACAGCCTGCACCACGATATGCGGAGCCAGGAAAAGTCCCTGATAGAACTCGCGAGCAGTGTCACCCAAGGTTGCGCCCATCTCGCCGCCCAGACCGGGAGCGGTAAGACGGTAGGAAGCGTTCTCTACCAAATCGGCACGGCCGACAATATAACCGCCGGTAGGAGCCAGACCGCCGCCGAGGTTTTTAATCAGAGAGCCTGCCATCAAATCAGCACCAACCTCGGTAGGCTCCTGCTTCTCGATAAACTCGCCGTAGCAGTTGTCGACAAAGCAGATAACATTCGGGTTAGCTTCCTTAGCAGCACTGCAGATACGGCCGATTTCCGCAACGTCAATAGTCTTACGTTCGCTGCTGTAGCCGCAGGAGCGCTGAATATGAATCATCGTAGTCTTGGAGGTAACAGCATTTTTTACAGCCTCCAGGTCGACATGGTCGCCGGTCATCGGCAGCTCCTTGTAAATTACGCCCAGGTCAACCAAAGAGCCGGGAGTTTTAACCGGAGAGCCGATAATAGTCTGCATAGTGTCATAAGGAGCACCTGTTACGGCAATCAGCTCATCGCCTGCGCGCAGATTGCCCAGCAGAGCAACTGCCAGCGCATGAGTACCGCTGACGAACTGAGAACGCACCAATGCTGCCTCAGTTTTGAACAGCTCGGCATAAATCAGATCCAGAGTATCACGGCCCACATCACTGTAGCCGTAGCCTGTAGTAGGCTTCAAGTAATAGTCGGAAACCATGTTATTACGGAAAGCCGCAATAACCTTTTCAGTATTGTACAAAGCTGCTGCTTCCAGCTCTGCGGTGTGTTTGGCAACCTCAGCTAAGGCTGCCTGCTCTAATGCATTGTAATCAACCAAAATTCTCACCTGATATTTTTATATTTTTTGGCATTGCGCCAATTCATCCTAAGCCTTGGCGTCTGCAGCAAGATACTTTGCAAACTGCTGCACCTGCTCCGCGTCCAGACGCACCTTCAGCAGTGTGCCCTCTGCCAGATATTCCTGCTCCAGTACCGTGCCTGCATCATGCAAGCGTCCTACCGCAGCGGAATCGCTGTAAGGCACGAGGAAGCTCTCCTCTACCGCCTTCAGCTTCAGGTTTTCTGCAATCAGCGCCAGCAGGCCGTCAAGATTATAACGTGCCTTGGCGGAAATGCAGATGCTGTTTTCTTCCTTGCTCAAACGCTCTGCCAGACCGGAATCCGGCGGCAGCTTATCAATTTTGTTATAAACCGTGATAATCGTCTTATCCTTGGCACCCAGCTCATCCAGAACCTGATAAACAGCAGCAGCCTGCTCCTTATACAGCTCGTGGCTGACATCAATAACGTGCAGCAGCACGTCGGACTGCACAACCTCCTCCAGCGTAGACTGGAAGGCTGCAACCAGCTGATGCGGCAAGCGTTGGATAAAGCCGACGGTATCTGTCAAAATAGCCTGCTGCTTATTCGGCAGGTCTAACTGGCGCGTAGTCGGGTCCAGCGTTGCGAAAAGCTGGTCCTGCGCGTAGATATCCGAATTAGTCAGCGTATTCAAAAGCGTAGATTTGCCAGCGTTGGTATAACCAACAAGGCTTACCGTAGGCACACTTGCCTTCGCACGTCCTGCTCGGTGCAGAGTGCGCACACTCTTAACCTTGCCGATGCATTCCTTAATATAAGCAATGCGGTCACGGATGCGACGGCGGTCAACCTCCAACTTAGTTTCGCCGGGACCACGGGTACCGATGCCACCGCCAAGACGCGACAGCGCCAGGCCCTTGCCCATAATACGCGGCAGCGTATATTGCAGCTGCGCCAGCTCAACCTGCAGCTTGCCTTCATTAGTATGCGCACGCTGAGCGAAAATATCAAGAATCAGCGCCGTGCGGTCAAGCACACGCACACCCATTGACTGCTCGATGTTACGCTGCTGTGCCGGCGACAGCTCATCGTCAAAAATGCACAGGTCTACGTTCTCCTGCTGCACATAAAGCGCCAGCTCCTGCACCTTGCCGCGGCCGATAAAGAATGCCGGGTCCGGCTTGGGGCGCTTCTGCAGGAAGCGTGCCACAACCTCCGCACCGGCAGTATCTGCCAGCTGCTTCAGCTCCTCCAATGAATCCTCGGCCGTCCAGCCGCTGCTGTTGGGGGCACCGTATTCCATGCCTACGATAATCGCCCGTTCTGTTCCCTGCGCCAGACTGGCACTGCCCGTCTGCTTGTCAAGGATGCGCTCCACCATCGCCGCCAGATTCGGGAAGAACACTCCCTCCGCCTCCTGCAGCGTCAGCGGTCCGTAGCATTCCACCTGATATTGCTCGTTGTCGTCAATACCGGTAATCATGCCGAAGCTCATCTGCGACTGGCTGATATCCGGCGAAGTAACGCCGACAGCAATCATCGCATCAAAGCGGTTATTCTTCAGCGCGGAAATATCCACACCGCTCAGCAGCGGATTGCCGTTGGGATGGGTATGCACGCAGCGCACACCGCTCAAACGGCTGGCACCGCGTCTGCCCTCAACCGGAGGCAGCTCCACACTCTGATCATTGCCCACCGATACGGCAAGCACCTGACCGTTGCGCGCAACGTAAACGCTCACCTCGCGGTTAATAAAATCAGTAACATCCGCCATACGCAAAGCCAGCTCGCTTGTCAGCAGCTGACCGCCCTCCAGACGGATATTATAAAAGGTTTTTAATTCTTCAATAACGGAATTACGGATACCCTTCAGGTTGCCGTAAATTTCATTAGCCATGGGTATTCACCTCCAATAATTGGGGATGTATGCTTCCGCGACTAGAGAAGAATGCGTCAGATGCAAGGAATGGCGACAACGGCGTACACACAGGTACTCCTAGGAGCCATGACGACGCAAATGACGCATTATACTCGGTCGCCCTTTTTATTATCTTCTTGCCTTCGCCGGCTCAATATTAACCTTATACCCCTTGATAAAGTTCTTGTTCATCGCACCGATAACCTTTTCGGCTACATCCTCCGGTACCTCAACAAAGGTGAACTTATCATAAATATTAATCAGACCGATATCGCGCGCCGGAATGTCTGCTTCGATAGCAATGGTGCTGACAATATCTTTAACCATAATCTTCTGGCTGCGGCCGATGTTGATGAACAGGCGCACCATGCCCGGACGGCCGCCGGTGTTGCGCAGGTCCTTGGAGAGGATATCCTCCTGCGGAGCCTCCAGAGCCTTAATGCCCTCCTGCATCAGCTTCAGAGCTGCGGCAGCAACTTCCTCGGCGCTGTAATCATCCAGCAGGCTTTCGGCAATCGGCATATAGTCATGGTAAGCGTTCAGCTCCAGCACAGTCTGCATCTTGCTGATAATCTGGTCGCGCTGACGCTCGATAACGTTAGCAGCGGTCGGCAGCTGACGGCGTTGGATTTTAGTCTTGACGGTACGCTCAATCAGCTTCAGCTGGCGGAACTCACGCGGAGTGATGAAGGTCATAGCTACGCCGGTGTTGCCTGCACGACCGGTACGGCCGATGCGGTGAACGTAGCTTTCCGGATCCTGCGGAATATCAAAGTTGATAACGTGGGTAATATTGTCAACGTCGATGCCGCGGGCAGCAACGTCGGTTGCAATCAGTACATCAACAGCACCCTCGCGGAATTTCTTCATTACGCGGTCACGCTGGTTCTGGCTCAGGTCACCATGCAGGCCCTCAGCCATGTAGCCACGGCTGGAAAGTGCGATAGACAGGTCGTCAACACCCTTTTTGGTACGGCAGAAGATAATCAGCTTGCCGTCGATTTCTGCGTCCAGCAGACGGCACAGGCCTTCAATCTTATCCTTGGTTTCGAAATAGTATTGCTCAATCAGAGGTACAGTCAGCTCTTCCTTGGAAATGGTTACATTCTTCGGCGCCTTCATGTACTTCTTGGTCAGGCTCAGAATCGGACGTGGCATAGTTGCGGAGAACAGCAGAGTCTGGCGTTCAACCGGCAGGCTGCGCATAATCTCTTCGATATCATCAACAAAGCCCATATCCAGCATTTCGTCAGCCTCGTCCAGTACGAGGAATTTGATATGGTCCAGATGGATAGTACCGCGGTTGATATGGTCAATCAGACGGCCCGGAGTACCGATAACAATCTGCACATTGTTGCGCAGCGCACGGATCTGGCGTTCAATCGGCTGGCCGCCGTAAACAGGCAGTGCACGCACGCGGCGGGTACGGCCGATTTTGCCTACCTCTTCCGCAACCTGAATAGCCAGCTCACGGGTCGGAGTCATAATCAGCGCCTGAATATGCTTGAAGTCGGTAATTGCCTGCACCAGAGGAATACCGAAAGCAGCAGTTTTGCCGGTACCGGTCTGTGCCTGGCCGATAACGTCGTTACCTTCGAGCACCAGGGGAATAGTAGCGGCCTGAATCGGAGAAGGCTCTTCGAAGCCCATGTCAGTCAAGGCGGTTACAATTTTTTTGTCCAGCTCTAAGTTGCCGAACATCTCTTTTTGAATGGTCATTAATGTTTATCCTCCATATTGTTTTTTTCTTCTAATAATTTATCAATAGCCATGGAAATAGCTGTCTGAGCTATTCTCAGCTTATTTTCTGTTCTTGTCGACATAAAACGGTGCTCCTGACAATATACCACGTCGTCAGTGGCAACGGCAATATATACAAGGCCTACCGGCTTGCCCTCACTGGCTCCCGGTCCGGCGTTGCCCGTAATGCTCACACCATAATCACTGCCCAGCTGCTTGCGCACGCCCAACGCCATTTCGCAGGCAGTTTCGCGGCTGACAGCACCGTATTTGGCCAGCGTATCTGCCTGCACATTGAGCAGCTTCTGCTTGGCCATGTTAGTGTAGCTGACGATGCTTCCCAGCAGATACTCGCTGCTGCCCGGCACATCCGTAACCAGGCTGCTGGCAAGACCGCCGCTGCAGGATTCCGCAAAGGCAATAGTTTTGCCCTGCTTCAGCAACTCCTGCCCTAAGCAGGCCGCCAGAGTGGCATCATCCACACCGTATATATAATTATCAACGCTCTTGCGTACCTTGGCTTCCATAGCGTCGAGCAGCTTGACTGCCTCTTTATCATTGGCAGCCTTCGCCGTAAGCCTGATGAGAATTTCACCGTAGCGGGCATAAAGCGCAATCGTCGGATTTGTCTGCGCCATAATCAGCTCGTCGAGCTTGGCAGCAACCATGGATTCGCCAATACCGCGCAGATGCAAGGTGCGCGACATGATAATGCCGTGCTCGCTGAAGCGCTGCAGCATGCGCGGCAGCAGCTGCTTTTCGCACACATCCATAAGCTCGCTCGGAGGTCCTGGCAGCATAATGAAGATTTTGTCCTTATATTCCAGCCACAGTCCGGGAGCGGTACCCACATCGTTCTGCAGTACCTCGGCCCCGATGGGAACATACGCCTGCTTTTCGTTATTTTGCGAAGGGCAAAGTCCCTTCTTGGCAAAATATGCATCTATGCGTCCCCATGTATCCAAATCGAGATAGCCTTCTGTATGACAAACCTCCATCACCATCTCCTTGGTAATATCACCGCGCGTCGGCCCCAGACCGCCGCTGGTAATGATGATATCGGCGCGCTGCATAGCCTGCTCCAGCACTGCGCGCATACGCTCCGGATTATCTCCGACCGTAGTTTGATATAAAACATCAAAGCCTATATTATTCAGCTTGCGGGATAAATACTGCACATTGGTGTTCAAAATTTCACCCAGCAGCAGCTCCGTCCCGGTAGTAATGATTTCAACCTTCATCCTGCTGTCACCCTCTCACCGGTTATTTTGACTCTTACAGCACCGCTCTTAAACCAGCTCTGCCACCATTTCATAGGTAAAGCCCTGCAGAATACGCACTCTTACCATCTGGCCAACCTTCAGACCGGCGGCATTTTCGATAAAGATGTTGCCGTCGATATCAGGTGCCTCGTGATAGGAACGTCCTACCGCAAGAGCGGGGTTTTCTTCATCAAAGCCTTCGACGATAACGTCCAGCTCCTCATCCTCGCGCTCCTGATGGATTTCTTCGGAAATACCTGCCTGCAGCGCCATCAGCTCATGATAGCGGTTTTCCTTAACCTCAGGCTCAATCTGGTTTTCCATAGCGCCGGCCACAGTACCCTCCTCTTGGGAATACTGGAACACGCCTGCATTTTCAAAGCGCTGCTTTTCAACAAAGTCCATCAGCTCCGCAAAATCCTCATCGGTTTCACCGGGGAAGCCCACGATAAAGGTAGTGCGGATAGTAATTCCCGGAATACGCTCACGCAGCTTGGCCAGAAGTTCTTCTACCTGTGCGCGTGTATCGTAACGGTTCATGCTTTCCAGCAATCTGTCGCTGGCATGCTGCAGAGGAATATCAATATACTTGCACACCTTGTCGCATTCAGCGAAGGCTGCAATCAATTCATCCGTAAAATTGTTGGGATACAGGTACATAACGCGAATCCACTCGATGCCCTCCAGCTCGTTGAGGTCACGCAGCAGCTGCGGCAAAAGCAGCTTGCCGGTGAGGTCCTCGCCGTAGCGGGTGGTATCCTGCGCCACGACAATCAGCTCCTTGGTGCCGTGAGCAGCCAGGCTTCTTGCCTCTGCCATAACCTCATCATAAGGACGGCTGGTGTAGGGACCGCGCAGCTGCGGAATAATGCAGTAGGAGCAGCAGTTGTCGCAGCCCTCGGCAATTTTCAGATACGCCATGTAATCAGGCGTAGTCAGCATTCTGGGCGGAGCCTGCACATTTTTGCTTGCCAGCTTCTGCAAATGCTTTACGCGCTTGCCTGCCAGCACCTGGTCGATAACCCAGCCGATATCGGTAAAGCTGTCGGTGCCAACGATAGCGTCAACCTCCGGCATGCTTTCGAAAAGCTCGTCTGCATAACGCTGGCCGAGGCAGCCTGTCATAATCAGATACTTGCAGCTACCCTCCTCCTTATATTGAGCCATCTGTAAAATTGTGCTGATGGATTCCTCCTTCGCACTTTCGATAAAACCGCAGGTATTAACAATAATCAGTTCGGCATCTGCGGGATCATTGGTAATCTCCAGCTGCTTATCCTTGATAATACCCAGCATAACTTCAGAATCTACCAGATTTTTGGGACAGCCGAGGCTGACCATACCTATTTTCATTCTTTACCTCCAAAACCTGCTGCCCTCACTCTAGCTGTCAGGACAGCAAGCAAGAGCATAAATCACTATAATCTAATCACTATTCACTGATGACTAATGACTAATCACTGTTCACTAATCACCAGCCACTATTTACTGAAACGAACCTTACTCAGCCACTTATTTGTCAGGCTATCCTGCTTAACAGGCTCAAGATAGCTGCTGTTAAGCCAGATTTTATCGGCATCGGCGGCAGCCGCATCAAAGCCGCGCGGGAACAGGAACAGATAGCCTGTAGCATTTTCCTGCGCTATCGCCTGCACCTGCTCGCTTGTCAAAAGCCATTCCATAACCTTCAGGCCCTGCAAATCATCTGCAGTATTCTTAAACAGGCCTACGCAGAAAAGATTTACCGGCGTGCCTTCCTTGGGATAGACAACATAAGCGGGAAATTTATTTTCCAGATATTTAAAAACGTAGCTTTGTCTGGTAATAGCCACATCCGCATCACCTACCGCCGCCATGCGCACAGGTGTAAAGGGAAACTTGGAATATTGCCCGATAAAGCGGTTGATATTGCCTAAATACTCCAGCGATTCATCCTCGCCGAAGCGGTCTGCCAGACCTGCCAGAAAGTTTTGCGTGCTGTTGCTGTCGGATAAATTTTCCAGAGCAATGCGCAGCTGCTCTTTTCCTGCCAAATCCTGCCAGCTGCAGATATTGGCCTGGCCGACAGTACGGGCGTACTGCTGGTTGACCAGAAAAACTATCGGATCATAGAAAACACCGTACCAACTTAAATCCGCGTCACGGAACTTCTGCGGCAGTCTGTCGCCATCGGCAAAGGCCGCAGGCTTCAGCCTTCCCTGACGCTTCAGTCCGGCAAGCGTGCGCTGCTCGGCCAGCACAACGTCCGGCAGCTCCCCGCCGGGCTTCAGCTCGTAAACAGCCTTCAGCTGCAGCTTAGCCTTATTATCCTTGTTAAAGGCATCCACCAGATTTTCAGTAAATTTATTATCAAGCTCGGAATACAGGATAATGGTTTTTGCCCCTGCGTTCTGTACAGGAGCAGGCTGCTCACCACAGCCTCCCGTCAGCATTCCGGCCAGAATTAACACTAAAAAGATACAACGGATCATTTTATCCCTCCGTTACTATCTGCGGCGCTTATCCTCGCGCCTTCTTCCACCGGTACTGCTTGAACCGGTACTACGCGTTGCATTACGCGCTCCACTGCCTGCAGCACTGCGCGTTGCATTACGCTTCGGGCCGCGAGATGCATCACGCTTCGCGCCACGCGCTCCGCCTCGCTGTTCCTGCTCCGTATGCAGCAGGCATTTAGGTCCGCTGCCCACAAGGTCCATACGTCCTGCCTTCTGCAGCGCCTCCAGCACCAGCTTGCGGTTACGCGGAGCACGGTACTGCATCAGCGCACGCTGCATTGCCTTATCATGCGGATTGCGGGCAACAAATACGGTTTCGCCGCTTTCCGGGTCGATGCCGGAATAATACATCGCCGTCGCCGCACTGCCGGGAGTAGGAATAAAGTCCTGCACCTGCTCCGGATTGTGCTTGATATCACGCAAAAACTCTGCCAGCTCAATAGCATTGTTCAGCGTGCAGCCCGGATGGCTGGAAATAAAGTACGGCACCAGATATTGCGGCAGGCCGATTTCTTTATTTTTTTGCGTAAACATGCGCATAAACTTCAGATAAACTTCCTTGCCGGGCTTGCCCATACGCGCCAGAACCTGCGGTGCGATATGCTCCGGTGCAATCTTCAGCAGGCCGCTGATATGATAACGGCACAGCTCGTCCAGAAACTCCTGTTTTTTATCCGCCAGCAGATAATCATAACGGATACCGCTGCGGATAAACACCTTCTTGACACCCGGTAACGCACGCAGCTTGCGCAGCAGTGCTATATAATCGCTGTGGTCGGCATCAATATTGGGGCACGGCTTGGGGAACAAACACTGCCTGTCCTTGCACACGCCGTATTTCAGCTGCTTGGCACAGGAAGGATGGCGGAAGTTGGCCGTAGGGCCGCCGACGTCATGGATATAACCCTTGAAGCCGGGAAGCTGTATCAGCAGCTTTGCTTCACGCAGAATAGATTCATGGCTGCGCGCCTGAATAATACGTCCCTGATGCGCATGAATAGCGCAGAAGGAACAGCTGCCGAAGCAGCCTCTGCTGCTGACTAAGCTGAACTGAACCTCCTCCAGCGCCGCCACACCGCCCTTGGCATCGTAGCTCGGGTGCCAGTTACGCATATAGGGCAAATCATAGATAGCATCCATCTCCTCCATCGTCAGCGGAAAGATATTCGGATTCTGTACGATATATTTCTTCTGTCCCTTCTGGACTACCGGCTTGCCGTAGAACGGGTCCTGCTCCTTGCTCTGCAGCTTGAAGGCTCTGGCAAATTCCTTGCGGTCGCCATTGATAGCCTTCCAGTCGGGAAGCTCCACATATTCCTCATCAGGCAAAGTGTCGGACATATAGGCCGTACCGCGGATATAATGCATATCCTCGGCAGAAGCACCGCCTGCCAGATAATCGGCAATTTCCATAATCTGCTTTTCGCCCATGCCGTAAACCAAAAGGTCCGCGCCGCTGCTCTCCAGAATAGAGGGCATCAGCTTGTTTTCCCAGTAGTCGAAATGCACAAAACGGCGCAGGCTGGCTTCAATGCCGCCGATAACTACGGGCATATCGGGCCACAGCTTTTTGACGAGCTGCGCATAAACGGCCGTAGCATGGTCGGGACGCTGTCCCACCGCACCGCCTGCGGTATACTTGTCGACAGAACGCTCATTCTTGGCTGCCGTATAACGGCACAGCATGGAGTCAAGGTTGCCGCCGGAAATAAGCACGCCCAGTCGCGGCTTGCCCAGCTCTGCCAGATATTCTGCTTTATCCCAACGCGGCTGGCACAGCATAGCTACCTTGTATCCCTGCGCCTCCAGCACACGGCAGATTACTGCCGGACCGAAGGAGGGGTGGTCTACATAAGCATCGCCGCTGATAAACAGAAAGTCAATCTGCTCCCAGCCACGCTCGGCTATTTCCTGAGCGGAAATCGGTAAAAACTGTTTCATTAAAAACTCCTGAACAAATTATTATTTCTTCTTATCGGCCTTCGCTTCGCCGGCAGCCTGTGGCTGCTGCGGCTCAGCCTGCTTAACCTCAGCCTGCGGCTTCGGTTCCTCTGCCTTCGGCGCAGGTGCGGCTGCAGCCGGCTGCGGTGCTGCTTCCTCTACTGCGGCAGCAGGTGCGGCCTTGGTTTCCGGCTCGGGCTGCGGTGCAGCCTCCTCTGCCTTAGCTGCGGCTGCAGGCTGTGCGGGAGCGTTGCGCAGATAGGTCTTGACGGCTACGCCATGCTCGCCCTTCAGGTCAACAGCCTCGCCGTTCACCTTGATGCGTACAACGCCGATATTGCCGTATTTGACAATCAGCTTATCCTTAGCCTCGAAATGCTTGCTTTCCTTAGCATGCAGAATGCCGGCAAAAAGCTCCTTGCCGTCGGCACTTGCCTCCAGCCAGCAGTCACCCTCGGCCTCCAGGTCAACGGTAACCTTATCCAGCACTGCGGGTGCTTTAGCTTCAGGCTTAACCTGCTCGGTCTGCTTGGCCTCATCCTTAGGCATATTTTTAAAATAGTTAATCGTAGCGGGAATGGCAAAATAGCCTGCCGTGAGCACCGCTACCGCTGCTAAGCCTGCTAAACACTGCTTCATCGGCAGCTTCGGCAAGCCCGGCATTTCAAAGCGGCCTGTACCGCTGCCGATATCACGCTTATCCTTCAGCTGGATGTTGAGACGGACCTTTTCCACCTCACGGATACCTTGGCTGCGTACAGCCTCTGCCGCCATACCGGCAGCACTTGCTTTATATTCATTAACAAGCTCCGGACCGTTCAAGCCCAGATAATTGCCGTAGTTGCGGATTATTCCCTTCAGGAAAACCTCGCCCGGAGTCTTGTCATATTCGTCATTTTCTACAGCCTGCAGATAACGGCTGCGGATACTGGTAGCCTTTTCGGCATCAGCCAGGGAAATACCCTTGGCCAGTCTTGCTTCTTTTAAAATTGCGCCAACAGTCTTTTCCTTATCATCCATTTCGCCTGCACCTCCGCTTATTCACGGCGCAGGAAGCGTTCCTCTGCTTCCTTACGCGACATTATAACCTCTCGTGGCTTGCTGCCTACGGATTGACCGACAATGCCCAGCTCCTCCATGGTATCTACCAGACGCGCCGCACGCGTATAGCCTATGCGGAAGCGTCGCTGCAGCATGGAGCTTGATGCCTGGCCCATATCCAGCACCAGACTAAGGGCATCCTCAAAAAGCTCATCCTCCGCAGGCGCATTCGAGCCTGCATCTTCGGCATTATGGCCTTTATTATCACATTCCAGCTCCTGCTCCGTTACTTCTTCGCTGTAATTTACAGGAATGGACTGCTTTATAATGAAATCTACTATTTTATTCAGCTCATCATCGCTGACGAAGGCACCCTGCACACGCACGGGCTTGTTGTAGCCCATGGGGTAAAAGAGCATATCGCCCTTGCCCAGCAGCTTTTCGGCACCGCCCATATCAATAATGGTGCGCGAATCTGTCTGCGAGGATACGGCGAAAGCAATACGCGAAGGAATATTCGCCTTGACGATGCCTGTAATAACATCTACGGACGGACGCTGGGTTGCCAGAATCAGATGGATACCGGCAGCGCGGGCCTTCTGTGCCAGGCGCAGGATGGCATCCTCCACATCAACCTTGGCTACCATCATCAGGTCGGATAACTCGTCGATGATAATTACGATATAGGGCATCTTTTCTGCGGCCTGTGCATTATAGGTTTTGATATCACGCACACGGCTGTCGGCAAACGCCTTATAACGGCGCTCCATTTCCGCTACCGCCCAATGCAGCGCGCTGGCTGCCTTTTTCGGCTCGGTAACAACTGGTGTCAAAAGATGCGGAATACCGTTGTAATTAGATAATTCCACGACCTTGGGGTCGACAAGAATCAGTTTAACCTCGTCCGGGGTAGCACGGTACAAAAGACCGGCGATAATCGTATTGATGCACACCGATTTACCGGAGCCTGTGGAGCCTGCTACCAAAAGGTGGGGCATTTTCGCAAGGTCGGCGGAAATAATATCACCGCTGATATCCTTGCCCAGACCGATACACAGATGCTCCTTCGCATTGCGCACACTGCCTGCCTCCACAACCTCACGGAAGCACACAGGATCGTTCTTCGTATTCGGTGCTTCGATGCCGATGGCGGATTTGCCGGGAATCGGCGCTTCGATACGCACACCGGGCGCAGCCAGACGCAGGGCAATATCATCCGCAAGGTTCACCACCGAGCTTACCTTGACACCTGCCGCAGGCTCCAGCTCAAAGCGGGTAACCGACGGTCCGCGCGTTACGGCAACAACTCTGGCGCGCACCTTGAAGTCTGCCAAGGTCTGCTCCAGCACCGCACATTGGTCCATGATGTCCTTCTGATAGGTGGACGGGTCGCTGGCCTTCGGCGTATCCAGAAGCTCCAGCGGGGGCAGCTGATAGCTGCTCGCTACCTGCGCTTCAGGCTCATATGCTGCTGCGGACTGCTGAGCAGGCGCCGCTGCGGCAATTTTATCTGCGCTGTCAAAAATCGTTACGGCCGGCTTCTCCGGTTCAGGCTCAGGCTGCGGCTCTGCCTTAACAGGCGCTGCAAACGCTGCAGGCTGCTCCTCGCGATAGGTGTTGCGGATTACGGAAGCAGGACGCTCCGGCTCCGGCTCGGGTTCGGCAGCCGGCGGTTCGGCATCATCCAGAAAGCGGCTGTCCGGCTCGTAATCATCGTCATAATTGATAATCGGTCTTACAATGACCTCGGGCTTGGACTGCTCCCATTCGGGCAGCTGCACCGGGTCACGCTCTATTTCCTCTTTTAAAGGTGATTTTTCGTAAACGCTCTTGTTTTTGGCAAAGCCCAAAATACTTCTGAAAGCACTTTTCTTCTGCACGCCCTCGTTGAAGGCGTCAAACTCGGGGCTGGTATAATTGCTGATAACGTTATCCGCAGGAGCGGGATGCTGTTGAGGTGCGGCACTCTTGCGCTTGAACACAGTCTTAGGTGCAAGCTCCGTGCGCTTGCGCTCCTCCCTCACCTTGTCATCGGGGCGCATCAGCGTAATCTCGTCAGAGGTCAGGTAATCCTGCCACAGCTCCCACCATTTGCGCAGCGGCAGCACCAGGCCCAGCAGCCATAGCCATCCTAAAGCCAGAATGACGTAAACCGTTACATCCCCGGCAAAGGAACGCAGCAGCTTCAGCAAAAGGCCGCCTATAAGACCGCCGCCCTCCGCTATCAGCGAAGGCTCCAGCTCAGAGCCAACAGGCACAAAAACATGATGAGCTGTGCCTGTAAGGCACAGCGTCACCAAAGTAAAAATTAATGTTCTCTTGTTAAAAACACCAAATTGTCCTTTAAGCAAAGCAAAGGACGCAGCAAAGAAAGCCAAAGGCAGCAAAAAGACACCCTTCCCCAGCAGATTCTGCTCCACCAGATAAGCATAATGCATTACGCCGTCCTCAGCCGTCATAAGAAGAGCGGCTGCAAACAGCAGACCAATAAGCAGGCAGACAACGCCGACAGGGCGCGAGTAGCTTCTATTCTGTTGCTTCCTTCTTCTTTCCTTGCGCAAGATAAGACAACTCCTAAAATCGCAGCTGCCGGCAGTCATCCTTTACCAGCTGACTGCTGACAACCGCTCACCAAAAACTAATCACTAGTCACTGAAAACTATCAAATCTCCATGATAATCGGCAGAATCATCGGACGGCGGCGGGTTCTTTCAAACAGGAAGCGTCCCAGAGAATCACGCACGGTGGACTTGATTGCCGACCATTCGGAAACATTGTTTTCCTCGCAGCGGTCCAAGGCAGCCTGTACCTTATCGCGTGCTTCATCCATCAGGTCCTCGGCCTCGCGTACATAAACAAAGCCGCGTGAAACGATATCCGGACCAGAAACCACATGGCAGGATTCCTTGTCAATGGTTACAACAACAATCATGATACCGTCCTGAGAGAGCTGACGGCGGTCGCGCAGTACTATATTGCCTACGTCGCCGACACCAAGGCCGTCAACCAGCACCTTGCCTGCAGGCACCTTGCCGTTAATGGTAATGCTGCTCTTGGTCAGCTCGATAACGCTGCCGTTTTCACCGATAACAATGTGGTCCGCCGGCATGCCCAGGGATTTTGCCAGGTTAGCATGCTTAACCAAGTGACGGTATTCACCATGCACAGGCATGAAGAAACGCGGACGCACCAGATTGTGCATCATCTTGATTTCCTCCTGGCTGGCGTGGCCGGAAACGTGGACACCGTTGCTCTTTTCATAAATAACGTCCGCACCCAGCTTGTACAGATGGTCGATAGTACGGGAAACGAGCTTTTCGTTGCCCGGAATCGGTGTAGCAGAAATAATTACTGTATCGCCAGGCATAATATCAACCTTTTTATGGTCATTCATAGCCATACGGGTGAGCGCGCTCATCGGCTCGCCCTGACTGCCAGTGGTGATAATAACAACCTTTTCCGGCGTATAGTTATGGGTTTCATCAATATCAATCAAAACGCCCTCGGGAACCTTCAGATAACCCAGCTCCTTAGCGATATTTACAACATTCACCATGCTGCGGCCGATAACTGCTACCTTACGGTCGTACTTCACAGCAGTATCAATAACCTGTTGGATACGATGTACGTTAGAGGAGAAGGTTGCTACTATAATACGGTGCTTAGCATAGCGGAACTCCTCGTCAAAGGTCTGTCCAACCATTTTTTCGCTGGGAGTGAAGCCCGGGCGCTCGGCGTTGGTGCTGTCTGCCAGCAGGCAGAGCACGCCACGGTCGCCGTATTCGGCAAATTTATTGAATTCCATAACCTGTCCGTCAACAGGAGTGTGGTCGATTTTGAAGTCACCGGTGTGGATAATAACACCGATAGGAGTAGTAATCGCGATAGCAACAGCGTCGGGAATGCTGTGGTTTACGCGGATGAAATCGAGCTTAAAGGCACCGGCGTTAATCTTGTCACCGGGTTTTACTACGTGCAGGTTTTCGTTGCCTACACCGTTTTCCTTCAAGCGGCCTTGTAAAATACCCAGAGTAAGTGCGGTACCATAAACGGGACAATCAATTTGTTTCATAACATAGGGCAGCGCACCGATATGGTCCTCGTGACCATGTGTCAGAAAGATACCCTTAATTTTATCTTTATTCTCAACCAAATATGTAATATCGGGAATAACCAAGTCAATGCCGAGCATATCGTCTTCAGGGAACATCAGGCCTGCATCAATCAGGATCATGTCGTCCCCGTAACGGAATACCGTCATATTTTTACCAATTTCGCCCAAACCACCCAGCGGGATAATCTGGACCTTATGTTGAAATTTACCCAAAAAAAATACACCTCCATTTTTTATTTTACATTCTTCCGTACAAATGTAGAAATTGAATTTGATACTGTGTCCGCACACATACTCTCTACTTTATTATACACTAAATATGGGCTATTGACAAATAGTGATACATATTTTTTGTGAAAAGTTTGTTGCCAAACGGATGATTTTGCGAGAAAATTTTTTTCATATAAAAACAAGCCGGGTTCTCACCAATCAGTTTGTTTTAACTCTTTTCTATGCTATAATATAATTAGAAATGTAATAAAAAAAAACAAAGGGGGCTTTCAAAATGAAACGAATGATAACAATATTATTTATGCTGTTCTTAATCCCATTATCATGTTCGGCAATCTCATTGGAAGAACTACAATCCAACCCTGAACAATATGAAAAGATAATTGAAGCACCTTCAGGAACAATTTATCTTGAACTCAATTCAATAAAATCACTTCGTAACAGTCCTCCTTACTATACATTACAAGCAAAAGTTTATAGTGTATTATATGACACGGTTGCTATTGCTGAAAGCACTCGTTTTTTTAATTATGACGATAACCGCAGTACCTTATCTTTACTAAACAAAATAGTAGAAGAAAACTCTAAAAGATCTTTTTCTGAACAAAATAATATGCTTTTGACCGAATTGGAAAAAGATTGCGGCATGAGTTATTCGGATGAAACAGTAAAATATTATAAGTTCAATGGTGAATTTGCAGGAACCGGAACTCCTCTTTACTCTCAGAAAATCAAATACAACACCAATATTGCATTTGTTGCAAGCTGTGCTTTTAAACAATACTACAAACACTATTTTTAACAATATAGCTCGTCATTAAATCTTTTTTGAACACCAAAGGTACGCATGGCGATATCTCTAAGGACATCAAGAGCTTTTATGATTATGTAAACAACCACATTGTAACTACTGATTTCACCAAGCAGATTGACGATGAAATCTGCTATCTGAAACTCGATACGAAAGTGAGTCGAGAATTTATGCTTATGGAAGCACGTTTATTAGATGAACGACGTGAGAGCGAAGCTGTGGGTATTGCCAAAGGTGAAGCTAAAGAGAAACTCGCTACTGCTAAACGCATGTTAGCCAAGGGATGCTATTCTCTCGAAAATATTGCTGAGCTTACTTCTCTGCCTATTGAGCAGGTTGAAGCCTTAAAAGCTGACCAAGCCTGATTCGAAGAATGCCCCAAGATAGGCTCTCTTGAGGCTTGCGATTTTATACAAAAAAGGACCTGAAGTCCGGATTCTTGCGGACCTCAGGTCTTTTCATTTGCGTAAAATCTTAAGTTATTTAAATTTGAGGCAAAGGCTAAGCACTGCCGTCAAGGCTTATGGTTGCGGTAAAAAGTTGAAAAGCCTTAGGATTATTTCAGAAAACATAAAAAGGAAAATAAACAATGTTAATCAATAAAAAAGTCCTGCGCAGCATCTAAAATGCACGCAGGACTATGAAATTTTCGGTTTACAGGTCTTCACTATCTTGCTGAATTGCACCCTTAACCTTGTTCATGCGCTGCCATACATAGGCAACAGCCACAAGCGCAACACCGATACCGTCAGTGAATACGCCAGGGATAATCATGCAGATACCGCCAACGAGGAACAGAATACGCTGCGGAATATTCAGCAGATTGTTGCAGAAGCCGATCATCGCCATGGAAGCGCCCCACATACCAACAATCGCGGTGAAGGCGCTGTAGCAGATGGTAAACGGAGTTGCGTTGATCATCAGCAGCTCAGGTGCCAGTACGAAGATATACGGAACGATGAACGCAGCAATCGCCAGCTTAGCAGCGATAACGCCGGTACGCATCGGGTTAGCACCGGCAATACCAGCGCCGGCATAAGCAGCCAAGGCAACAGGCGGTGTAACGTCGGCAACGATACCGAAGTAGAACGCGAACATATGCGCTGCCAGAACCGGTACATTCATCTGCACCAAAGCAGGCGCTGCAATGGTAGAAGTAATTACGTAGTTAGCAGTTGTCGGCACGCCCATGCCAAGAATCAGAGAAGTGATCATGGTGAAGAACATTGCCGGCAGCAGATTACCGCCTGCCAAGTCCAGCAGAGCAGTGGCAATCTTCAGGCCAACGCCGGTTTTGGTAACAACGCCAATAATGATACCTGCGGTTGCACAGGCAATCAGTACGCCAAGCACGCCCTTGGAGCCGTCAATCAGACCTTGGACGATTTGCTTGAAGCCGATGCGGGTGGATTTACGCAGGCAGGCGCAAACGATGGTCAGCACGATGGCTGCCAAAGCAGCACGCATAGGAGTATAACCGCTTACCAGCAGGTAAACGATAACGATTAATGGAATAGCCAGATGGCCTTTTTCCATGAACAGCTCCTTGAATTTCGGCAGCTGGTCACGCGGAGTGCCCTTCAGGCCGAACTTTTTAGCTTCGTAGTGAACGCCCAGCCATACGCCGATGTAGTACAGCATTGCCGGGATAACGGCAGCCTTAACAACATCAAAGTACGGAACGCCTACAAACTCTGCCATCAGGAAGGCAGCAGCGCCCATAACAGGAGGCATCAGCTGACCGCCGGTAGAAGCAGCGGCCTCAACAGCGCCTGCAAATGCCGGACGATAGCCAAGCTTTTTCATCATCGGGATTGTGAAAGCGCCGGTGCCGGCAACATTACCAACGGAGCTGCCGGAAACAGTACCCATGAGGCCGGAGGACAGTACGGCAACCTTCGCCGGTCCACCTGCTGCCCAGCCTGCGATAGCGTTGGCAATATCAATGAAGAATTTGCCGAGGCCGGTGGTTTCCAAGTAAGCACCAAAGAGGATGAACAGATAAATAAAGGTAGAAGATACACCCATAGGCGTACCGAAAATACCCTCGGTAGTGAAGAACAGATGGTCAAACATTTCCTGCACGCCAACGCCGCGATGCGCCAGAATACCGGGAATATAAGGACCGAAGAAGGCGTACAGCATGAAGCAGAAGGCAACGATAATCATCGGCCAGCCTACTACGCGGCGCGCTGCTTCAAAAACCATAATCGTACCGATAAGGCCGACGATGAAGTCTGTTTCCGTATTCATGCCGGCACGCAGCACCAGCTCCTGATAGTTCACAACCAGATACATGGCAGTACCTGCGCTGAGCAGTGCCAGAAAAGCATCAAAGGGATGCATCTTGCTGCGGGACCAGGAATGTCTGCTGGGATACAGCAGGAAAATCAATAAAAAGCCGAAGGCTAAGTGAATAGCGCGCTGCAGATGCGCGTCCAGCACACCAAAGGTGGCTGTATATAATTGGAAAAGTGCAAACAGAATACAGATTGCGGAAATAATTTTCCCCCACACACCTGTAAGCTCACGCTTGTCTGATTCCTTGTCAAATTTTTGCAATACCTCTTCTGCTGAAAGCTCTCTTACTTTCTTTTCTTTTTCAGACATGGGTATCAGCTCCTCTCATTTAATATAATAAAACCTATAAGTACCGTTCCAACCAGTACTGATATCGATACATGACCTTCACTGTTACCGCAGTCCCCTGCCCGTACATAGCAATCAGGTCGTAGTTGTCGCCGCCGTGGACAATATGCGGCATTGCCTGCTCGGATATACGCAGGGCAACCTCCTTATAGGGACGGTTCATCTCCATATCAAACTTACCGTCGGCAGTCTGCGTCAGCTTGCCGTCGGCAGCGGAATACGGATAGCCCCAGCCCAGCGAGGAAAAGCGGGTGTGCGTCATGGTCATGTTATTTGCGCCGTTAACCCTGAAATAATCATTCCAGGCAGTTTTTTCCACCGAATGCGTCAGGCTGATGTACCATTCATCACCTGCCGCTGTGGCAAAAGTAACAGCTCCCGAAGCTCCCTCAGGTATAATCGCCACCACCAGGCGCGTACTATACCACCCCAAAAGCATTAAAACAACGCTTACAATAATTACTAAATTCTTTACTGGGAAAAAAGACCGGCCACCGGCAAACGCCGGTTTCCGGTCTTTGAAGTTCGGCATCATTTAAAATCCTTATTTTTCGTTAAAGAATTTTTCAGCACCCGGGTTCAGCTTAATGGACATGCCGTCTTTAGCAGTATCTTTGCTGATAGCATTTGCTGCGGAGTGAGCAGATTTCATACGGTCAAGGTTGCCGTACAGAGCTTTAGCAATTGCATAAGCGGTATCTGCATCCATTTTATCAGTTACTGCCAGCATGCATTTTACTGCTACTGCAGTAACGTCAGCATCCTGCTTCGGATAAGTACCAGCTTTGATAACCAGCTTGGTGTAGAACGGATATTGTTTGATCAGAGCGTCAGCCTTGTCAGCGTCAACCGGAACCAGTACAACGTCGTTCTGAGTTGCGATATCCTGAATAGCAGCGGTCGGATGGCCTGCGGTTACGAAAGCAGCATCAACGTTGCCGTCTTTCAAAGCACTTGCAGCTTCACCGAAGGACAGGTATTGAACTTTAATATCATCATATTTAATGCCATATGCTTCCATGATCTGGCGAGCATTTGCTTCAGTACCGGAGCCTGCAGCACCTACAGCGATGCGTTTGCCTTTGAAATCAGCAACAGATTTGATACCGGATTTTTTCAAAGTTACAATCTGTACAGTTTCCGGATACAGAGTTGCGAGACCTTGCAGGCCGGCAACCTGTTTGCCTTTGAACATTTCAGTGCCATTGGCAGCATAGTAAGCAATATCATTTTGAATGAATGCGATTTCAACCTTGCCTTGGCTGAGCAGGTTTACGTTAGCTACAGAAGCGCCGGTAGATTGTGCGGAAGCATTGGTACCCGGAATATTTTTATTCAGGATATCAGCAAGAGCACCGCCTAACGGGAAGTAGGTACCGGAGGTACCACCGGTAGCAATGTTAATGAATTTTTGTGCAGCAGGTTTTTTATCATCTTTTTTGTCTCCACCACCGCAGCCGGCAATCATAGTAGCCATCACCATGATACCAAGTAAAAAAGCCAAGAGTTTTTTCATAAGAGTTCCCCTCCTTTAATATACATATGTGCTAAGATAACAAATTTCATGCAGCAACATATTGTTATTTTTGTTATTCGTCAACATTGCGTAAATTCCTGCTAAAAAATTCATAAAAACGTCATGTATACAGAATACATTGGAATAAAAATGCAGACTACGTGAAAAATTCCGCCTGTTTTTTGATTATTAATACAACTTTTCTGCATAAATCGTTGTGAAATCATTTCATTATAGATTCATTTTGCTTATTTCCGTAATCTATGTTACAATAATAGCGTTATGTTTATTGCTTTTTTTCGATAAAGCGAGAGTCATCAAAAACAACTTTTTAAGGAGTGAATAATATGAGTTCTGGAGCTTATTCTTTAAGACTTGCACGTACCCTGTACGAAAATGTTTATCATGCTATGCTGTACAATGAAAACCAACAGCCTATCGGCGATTTGGAAATCATTCCGAACATTCCTCTCGACCGCAGCCAGGTTCCTGAAGATGCACCGGAAGTACCGGCTTATCTGCTGGTAATCGTTAAAGACGCTGATATCAACAAGGACAACCTGATTGATTTCGAAGAGCGCGCTTCCTATGCTCTGCTGAAACGCTTCTCCACCGAAGTTATCAACTTCCAGCACTGCAAATTCTACTATCCGTCCCCTGCCTTCATTTTTGAACAGCCGGACGCAGTAAACGGTGGCGCTGAGCCCATGCCGCTGCAATAATTTAAAACGAAAAACTCCGCTCCCTGCTGCCTGTGCAGTAAGGAACGGAGTTTTTTTGTGCCCAAACTTTTGTAATTAAGCCTCCGCAGCTGCTTGCGCAACTGCTTCGGACATACTCTTGACGTATTCGTAAACGTGCTCGGGAGAATCAACGCCGTATTGTGCCACGATTTTTTCAATCGCACTGCCGACAATAGCGCCGTCGCTGGCCCTGGCCATCTTATAAGCCTGCTCCGGAGTAGCGATACCGAAGCCTACAGCCACCGGAATATCGGTAGCCTTGCGCACCTCTGCGACAATGCCGTCGATATCGGTAGTAATGTTGCTGCGCACGCCGGTAACGCCTAAGGAAGAAACTACATATACATAGCCTTGGGCAATAGCGGCGATTTTTTGGATGCGGTCCTTGGAGGTAGGCGCAATCAGCGGCACCAAGGCAACGTGATGCGGTTCGCTGAACGGACGCATCTCCTCGCGCTCCTCGTACGGGATATCCGGTATGATGACGCCGTCTACACCTGATTCTTCGCAGCGGGTGAAGAATTTTTCCGCACCATAGGCATAAATCGGATTAGCGTAGGTCAAAAATACCAGCGGTACCTGTGTTTCCTCGCGAAGCTCCGCTACGAGGTCAAAAATTTTATCGGTAGTGGTGCCTGCAGCCAACGCACGCATATCTGCTTTTTGGATAACCTCGCCCTCAGCCACGGGGTCGGAGAAGGGAATGCCGAACTCAATTAAGCCTGCACCGCCCTTAATCATGGCTCTCACCAGCTCCTTGGTTACAGCAAGGTTAGGATCGCCTGCGGTCACAAAGCCGATAAATACCTTTTTCTTTTCGTCAAATGCCTTTTGTATTCTATTCATGTAAATCAACTCCCATATAACGTGCGATTGCGGCAACGTCCTTATCACCGCGGCCGGAAATATTTATAACCATAATCTTATCCTTCGGCAGAGTTGGCGCCAGCTTCATAGCGTAGGCTACGGCATGGGCACTTTCGATTGCGGGGATAATTCCTTCTGTTTTGGAAAGATAGTTGAAGGCGTCAACCGCCTCCTTATCGGTAGCAGGAACATATTCCGCACGGCCGATGTCGTGCAGATAAGCATGCTCGGGGCCGATGCCGGGGTAATCAAGACCGGCGGAGATGGAATAAACCGGAGCAATCTGACCGTATTCATCCTGCAGGAAGTAGCTCTTCATACCGTGGAAGATGCCCAGCTTGCCGTTTGCCATGGTTGCAGCGTTCTTGGGATTGTCTACGCCCAGGCCTGCAGCCTCTACGCCGATTAAGCGCACGTCCTTGTCCTCGATAAAGTCATAGAACATACCCATAGCATTGGAGCCGCCGCCTACGCAGGCTACCAGCACGTCAGGCAGGCGTCCTTCCTTTTCCAGCATCTGCGCCTTGATTTCCTCGCCGATGATCTTCTGGAAGTCGCGCACAATTTCCGGATACGGATGCGGGCCCATAACGCTGCCCAATACATAGTAGGTATCCTCAACGCGTTCCGTCCATACGCGCAGCGCTTCGTTTACTGCATCCTTCAGGGTACCGGTGCCGCTGCTTACAGGCACAACCTTCGCACCTAAAAGCTCCATGCGGAACACGTTGAGCGCCTGACGCTCGCAGTCCTCCTTGCCCATGTACACAACGCATTCCATGTTCATCAGCGCCGCTGCGGTAGCAGTCGCAACACCGTGCTGGCCTGCGCCGGTTTCAGCGATAACACGCTTTTTGCCCATCTTCTGCGCCAGCAGAATCTGTCCCAATACGTTGTTGATTTTGTGGGCGCCGGTGTGGTTCAGATCCTCGCGCTTCAAATAAATCTTGCAGCCACCCAAATCCTTGGTCATCTTCTCTGCGTAATACAGGAGGGACGGTCTGTTGGCATATTCGCGATAAAGACGCGCCAGCTCAGCCTTAAATTCGGGATCGTTTTTAAATTTTTCATATGCAGCCTCTAATTCCAAAACTGCGTTCATCAAAGTTTCCGGCATGTATTGACCGCCGTGAATACCATATCTACCTTTTGTCATCGTTATCTCCCCTTACCTCCGCTATAAATGCGGCAATTTTTTCCGGGTCCTTCAACCCTTCTGTTTCTACGCCACCGCTTACATCTACGGCAAAGGCGTTACTGTTTTTTAATACATCTGCAACATTCGCTGCCTCAAGACCGCCTGCGATAAAATACGGCTTGCTTATTTTTTCATCTGCCACCAGCGCTAAATCAAAACGCTTGCCGGTGCCGCCGTACTGCCCCTTGGTATAGGTATCAAAGAGCAGGTAATCGCAGGGATAGGCTTGCAGATTTTCAAAGGAGCCTGCGTCCTTCACGCGGACTGCTTTGATAATCGGCAGCTCCGTCTGCAGCCGCAGCCTTTCGCAATAGGCCGCATCCTCGTCACCGTGCAGCTGGATGATGTCTATAATCCTGCTTTTGGCCAGGCGTACAATCTTATATATCTCGGCGTTGACGAAAACGCCCACTGCCTTAATCTGCGGGTTAAGCATTGCCTTCAGCTGTGCTGCCTGCTGCTCCGTCACCTCGCGTTTGGTCTTGGCAAAAACGAAGCCTATATAATCGGGCAGCAGCCTGTTCACGCATTCTATATCCTGCGCACGCTTCAAGCCACAGATTTTAACCTTTACCTTACGCATCACGCATCTCCTTCAGCATCGCCGCAGCATCCGCACTGCGCATCAATGCTTCGCCCACCAGCACCGCCTGCACGCCCGCCTGCTTCAGCGCCTGCGTATCAGCTACGCATTGAATGCCGCTTTCCGCTACAAAAATCTTACTTGCGGGAATCGCATCCCTCAGGCGCAGGCTGTTTAGCGGGTTCACGCTGAAATCCTTGAGATTGCGGTTGTTCACGCCGATGATTTCCGCGCCCGCCGCCAGTGCCATCTGCACCTCGCCTGCGGTGTGCGCCTCCACCAGAGCGCTCAGCCCCAGCTCCTGCGCCTGCGCCAAGTATTCGCCCAGCTGCGCTGCACTCAGCAGGCTGCAGATAAGCAGAACAGCGTCGGCTCCGATGCATTTTGCTTCGTAAATCTGGTACTCGTCCAGCGTAAAATCCTTCCGCAGAAGCGGCAGCTCCACTCTTTGGCGCACCGCCTGCAGGTAAGCATCGCTGCCTTGGAAGAACTTCGGCTCCGTCAGGCAGGAGATGGCTGCTGCGCCGCCTGCCTCGTACTCTGCAGCCTTGCGCAGGTAGATGTCCGCAAAATCGGGGGCAATGATGCCCTTCGAGGGGGATGCCTTCTTCAGCTCGGCGATGACACTCAGGCCGGGGGCAGCAAGAGCTGCCCTGAAATCCTTGCCCTGCGGTCTGCCCTCTGCCTCATCACGCACCGCGTAAAGGCTTTTGTGCGCTTTGAGCGCCCGCACACGCTCCTTGGTATATTCCGCAATCTCATCTAAAATCATAATCTAACCTCTTTAATCAGCTTATTTATTGCTCAGCTCAATCAGCTTTTCCAATGTCTGCAGCGCCTTGCCGCTGTCAATCAGCTCTGCCGCCAGCTTCACGCCATCCGCAAAGCTTGCAGCCTTGCCGCCGATATACAGGCTGGCGCCGGCGTTCAGCAAAACTGCATTGCGTTTCGGTCCCTGCGCTCCTGCCAGAATGTCGCGCGTAATCTTAGCGTTTTCCTCCGGCAGACCGCCTACCAGATCTGCCTTGGTACAGCGCTCCATGCCGAAGTCCTCAGGCTTGATCACGTAATTTTTCATCCAGCCGTCCTTGAACTCGCAAACGGTAGTAGGTGCGCTCAGCGAAATCTCATCAAGTCTGTCCTGACCGTAAACCACCATGCCACGCTTAACTCCAAGGTTCATCAGTACCTGCGCCAACGGCTGAACCAGATACTCGTCATACACACCCAAGAGCTGCATCTTCGGGCTGCCGGGGTTCGTCAAAGGTCCGAGGATGTTGAATACGGTGCGGATGCCCAGCTCCTTGCGGATAGGTCCTACATATTTCATCGAGGTGTGGTATTTCTGTGCGAAGAAGAAGCACATGCCGGCTTCCTTTAACAGCTCCACACATTTTTCCGGGTCCTGCTGAATGTTCACGCCCAACGCCTCCAGGCAATCTGCGGTGCCGCATTTGGAGGAAGCCGCGCGGTTGCCATGCTTAGCAACCTTCATGCCGCCTGCCGCAGCAACCAGAGCGGAGGTTGTGGAGATGTTGAAGCTGTTGGAGCCGTCACCGCCGGTACCGACTATTTCAAAGATGTCCATGCCGGTTTCGCATTTCAGTGCGTGGTCACGCATTGCAGCGGCGCAGCCGGCTATTTCATCGGTAGTCTCCGCCGTAGTGCTCTTGGTAGAAAGCGCTGCCAGAAAGGCTGCATTCTGCGTTGCACTTGTTTCACCGCTCATAATCTCGTTGATTACGTCATATGCTTCGTTATAGGTTAAGTCCTCTTTACCGACGATTTTTACAATAGCTTCTTTAATCATTTTAATTCCTCCCATAGTTTACGCTAACATTCTACGAGAAGGTCTATCACAGTTTTGTTATACAAAAAAGCCTGTCCTGAAGCTGCTTAACTTTTCTAAGCAATTCCAAGGACAGGCTGTAAATACTTATACCTGCGGTACCACCTTGTTTCGCCGCCATTGCGACGCGCTCTCGCAGAGTGCCATCACACTCCTCACCCTTAACGCTGGTGTTACGTTGCTGAATACTCTCGCCTGCGCGATTTGACAGCACCCTCAACGGTCCATTTATCAGCCTGCATCTCTATCCGGCTTCCAGCCTCCCGGACTCTCTGTAAGCGCATCTGCTGACTTGATCTCCGTCTCAACGGTTTGTGGTTTTTTTTAAGTTGTGCCTAGTTTACCACTGCGGATATCTTTCGTCAACAACTTTGTACAAAAACTTGCGGATTTTTTTATTTATCCGTGATTTTGTAAAGCAGGTTACAGATTTGTAACAAAAAACGCTCTGCGTACTACCGTCAGTGAACTGGTTCACTATTATTCCTGCAAATATTTTATACTATTAATGACCAGTTTGTGCCACGGTACGACCATCAATCTTGGTCCATTCTTTTCTTCCATTAGAAGAGCGACCTAGAATAACTGCAGCTGCTGTTGACACGCTGGTAAACTCATAATCTTTTACAAAGCAAAAATCACTAATAACTCCACTAGTAATTAGCTCTTTTCTTTTTTCGGATATATTCAATGGAATACCTTCTGTTTCGTTTTGGGAAATTTTACTTCCTTTTAAAACAATAAATGCATCGGATTCACTGAAATACCCTGTAGCACTTGCTCCTCTTCCTGCTAACTCATATGTATCATTTTCTGCAGCCGAATAATCATCCAAATGAAGTTCCCATTTATCTGCAAATACCTTTTCTATGTTTTTTTGTCGTTCCTTAACAATTTCAAGTGTCCAAGAATCTATCCCAATAACCTGTGTTGTAAGTGTATAAGAACTAGTAGCATTCTTTGACTTAAAATATTTAATCTTCTTCGTAGGAAAATCAAAATTTTGAGCTTCCGAATTATGTCTTCTAGTTAATGGCACCAAATTTGCTATACGATTAAGCCAGTATTTCTGCTCTTGCTCATCAGGCCATAATTTCATCCATTCGCTATCTTTAGCAGGATTTTGCGGAAGTACATGTTCTATAGTAAATACTTTAGAATTGTAAGATGCTGCACCATCACTAACAAAAGAATCTAGACGCTGAATTATATAATTGCGACGCTGAGCAGTCATTGGATAAATTTCCCCAGCTAAAGCATCAGCAAATTTCTGCTTTTCCCATTTGGTAAGTTCAATACTTTTTAACGGATTAGCAAGCGAGCTATGAGGATTACTGTCCATTTCAACTAAAATCCATTTATACCTATCCATACGATGATTAACATCTTGCGATGTTACCAGTAAGTATGATGCAAGACGCTCCAATTTACGAATAAACCAGAGGATGTAATCAGAATCATCAATATGGTCTGCTAAAAACTTTATTGCAGGCGGCATCCAATCATAGTTATTAGTTTTGTTTAACCAATATAAGAGATCATTAATTTCATCAGCATTCTTTGTAGACGAAAATGTACAATTCTTTAATTGCTCATAGGCTGTTGTATATGGAATTAAATATGAGTCAATTAAAACTCTTGGTTCTGTTGTACTCATTACATATTCTTCAAACTCTTTAAGTAAATTAGTTCTCGGTCTCTCTTTAGAAAATATTGTACGAGTATGGGTAAATACTTCATTAAATCCATCCCTACCGATACTGTTTTCCATTTTTTCCCATTTATCAGTGTACGCCTCTTGCTTATCTATAGGAAGCCTACCAATAGTTTTAGATTTAATAATATCAGTCGGCAAAAGATCTAGGCCTCTACTATTCATTACAGAAAAAACTCTGAATGCAGATTCTTGATTTGATGTTGAAACAACCACTAAAAAACAACGATTTAATAAGAATTTGCAAAACTTTAAGAGTTCTTCATCCTCTGAAAAAGCATCAGCAATTTTATCACTTAACACCTTACAATTAATAAGTATATGACGTTGAGATTCTGTTTTCAATGTCATGGGATCTTTGCTCATCAGGTCTTTTAGCTGCACATTTTGAATATACTTATTGAAAAAATCCTGATCCCATTCTCTCAAGAAAATACGTGGCTGAGCAGGTATTTCTTCTAATTCATTACCCTCCTCTTGCAAATACTTTTTACAGAGATTTTTATATTTTTCTGTAACGAAAGCATTGCCCATAGCAGAAAATAAAATTGATAAAGTAGTTAAGCGCTGTTGTCCATCAATAACCTCAGCATAAGGTTTATCTTCTTCCTTTATCAGCACTATACTCCCAAGAAAATAATCATCAACAGACTCTTTTTGAAAAAAATCATATAAATCATCAAAAAGAATTCCTGCTTCAACAGCTGTCCAAGCATATGGTCGCTGGTATCCAGGAATATGATATTCAAAATCTGAGCTAAATATTTTTGATAAAGTGTATTCGTTACCTTTGATTTTATTGCTCATATTACGTTTCTCCTCTTCTCACTTGCACAAAGAATAATCTATCACAACAATTCTTTGCAGGATTATTAATTTTATTATACCATGAAATAACAGTAAAAACTTCTTCTATCTACAAGTTTATTTTATATCCTTAAATAGCGTTACTTCTTCATCTCTATCTAACAAAACTCTTCCATAAAACGCAATAGAAAATTCTATAAAACCATAACAAAAAACGCTCTGCGTACTACCGTCAGTAATACGCAGAGCGTTAAGCTTACCTGCTAATATACTTTCTGCTTCTCCCTACTCCGATAGGCGCCAGCCTGCCTGCATCACACAGCTCCTGCAAAAGCATATAGGCCTTAGTTGTTTTCACCTGCAAGGCATCCTCTACCTGCTTGCGGGTAACATAGCCCTGCATATCAGCCAGCTGCATTACTTTGTCCTTTTCATCCGCAAAGCCATAGCTTTCCTGCGTTTCGCTGATGCTAAACTCCTTGGCCTGCACCTCATTAATATTGGGCAAAACAACCTTAAAGCCACCATAAACCGCAATAAATTCCGGCCTTGCCGCAGTATCCAGATAGCTCTGCTGAATTTTTTCAATCCCCGTACCAAAGCTCTCTATTAAACGCAAGCGGTAGAACACAGCAGCCAATGCAGGATTGCGCGTCTGCGATACACCGATGAAAATTGTTTCCATTTTTAAGCCAGTGACGAGTCCTCCCAAAGAGATAAACTCAATGCGGTCATCGTAAATATTGACCAACGTGCTGCCGCTGAAGCTGTAATCACGGTGTACAAGGCAGTTCAGCAGCACCTCGCGCACAGCCTCAGGCGGATAATCCTGCGTATCTACACGCTCCAAGCCGTGAAAGGTTGCCTTAGTCTTATTATAATTATCTATAAATGCGTAAGCATCGTAAAGTTGCTGCAGCAAGGAGCCGGTAAACTCACGTCTGTCGCGAAAAACCGCTCTCGTACTGCCCTGAAAAACCGCTACCTTCAGTGAATGCTCGCACTGCTCGGAAAGCAGCAGCGCCAGATTCGTGTACAAGCCATCGTCACCGATGAGCTTAAGAGTGCGCAGCTGCGCCTCGTCCAATTTCAGCTCACGCTGCTGAAAATGCTTGCGTAAAGCAGTAAAGGTCAGCTCCTGCTGCATACTGCGCATGCTTTCGTAGCTTTTGCCGTTAACCTCTATCAGCATACGGCGAATGCCTTCATCGCTCAGCTGCTGGTTGCTGCTGCCCTGCCTGATATAAACACCGCTTGGCTTTAAGCCTTTTTCACGAATATAATACGGTCTGCTCGTGCCGTTTTGCACCGCAACCTCAATAATCTGTTTGCCTTCCCTGGTAACTGCGCGTATTTTAACAAATGGCATAACATCCGGTGCAATGCTGTCCTTAAGCGTGTTGGCTGTCTGCTGCATTACCTCGTCTACATTCTGCAGACCGACAACCTCTCCTGCATCATTTATACCTATATATAAAATTCCGCCCTCTGTATTGGCAAAAGCAACTACTGTTTTTTTGATGTCACTGACATACAGCTCTTTAAACTTTCTGTCGATATTCTCATACGCAAGTGTTTCTTTTGTCATTAGCTTTCGTTCCTTTCGTTTTCCTTTAATTATACATTACTTAAAGAAAGAAAGCAACAAAAAACGTCTATCATAAAAGCACTAGCTGATATACAGATAAATAACCTACAATCCTCTTGTCCGATACTTACATTAACCTCATCCTTAAGCAGTAACCATGCCTACTAAAATCATTAAGATGCAGAGATTTAAACCTGCCTTCTTATATACTTTGTTTATACCAGCACATCAAGAAAAAACTTCACTTTCCCACTCCACATACTAACTGCAAACAAACAACAAACCTGCCGGCTGACTCACGTCAGGCGGCAGGCCCGTTAGCGCTTTATTCAGTTGTCGCAGTTTTAATTATGCTTCCTTATGTTCAGCGATAATTTTTTCTGCCATCTTAGGCGGAACATCTTCGTAATGGTCAAACTTCATTTCAAATGTTCCCTGGCCTTGGGTAATTGCGCGGAGGTCTACGGCATATTCCGAAATCTCTGCATAGGGTACCTGAGCATTAACTACGCTCAAGCCATCTTCTACGCTCTGCATACCGAGAATGCGACCGCGTTTAGAGTTCAAATCGCCGATAACATCGCCCATCATAGAATCGGCACAGGTTACATTTAAGCTGTAAATAGGCTCAAGCAACACTGGCTTGCATTGTTCCATGGCCTTCTTGAAGGCGATATTGGAAGCAGTTTTAAATGCCATTTCAGAGGAATCGACAGTATGATACGAACCATCAAGCAGGGTAATACGCATATCTACAACCGGATAGCCTGCAAGGATACCCTTTTCCATAGCTTCACGCATGCCCTTTTCAACAGCAGGGATATATTGGCGAGGTACTGCACCACCGAAAATCTTATCTACAAACTCAAATCCACCTCCGGGCGGTAGGGGCTCCATTTTAATAACTACGTGACCATACTGGCCATGACCGCCGGACTGCTTCTTGTGCTTGCCTTCTACCTCGGCAGAGCCACGAATAGTTTCGCGATATTCGATAATCGGTGCTTTCAAAATAGCCTCAACACCAAATTTACGCTGCATACGCTCCATGATGATATCAATGTGCTGGTCGCCCATACCGCTGATTAAGGTTTCCTTGGTAACAGGGTTCTTGGTAACGATAATCGTCGGGTCTTCATCCATCAGACGATTCAGAGCGGACATGATCTTGTCCTCATCACCCTTTTTCTTCGGGTAAATTGCTCTGGTGTACATCGGCAGCGGGAAGTTAATGGGCGGGAATTCAACCTCAGAGTTCTTGTCGCAGAGGGTGTCACCGGTAGAGGTATATTGCAGCTTGGCAACTACACCGATATCACCGGCAGGAACCTGCTTCATAGGAATCTGAGTCTTACCACGCATTGTGAAGATGTTAGCAATACGCTCTTCTTCTTCACGGCGGGAGTTATAAACTACGCTATCTGCTTTAATTGAGCCTGAGAATACACGGAAATAACTTAGACGGCCAACAAAGGGGTCGGAAGTTGTCTTAAATACCAACGCTGCCATCGGAGCATTGGCGTCACGCACTTCTTCTTCGCCGGTTTCTTTATCCATAACGATATAGTCGTTCAAAATTGCCGGATAGGTAAAGTCGATGATAGCGTTCATCAATCGACCAAGACCAATGTTCTTGTAGGCACTGCCGCAAAGCATAGGATAGATGATAGCCTGACGAATGCCCTTAATCAGACATTTCATAATTTCCTCGTCGCTAATCTCTTCTCCTTCCAAATAACGCATCATGCAATCGTCATCTGCTTCAACCGCAGCCTCTACCATCTTTTCGTGAGCAGCAGCAGCAGCCTCTTTATACTCATCCGGAATCTCTATTTCATCGGAGCCATTACCGTTGGCACGATAGGCCTTCATTTTGTAAAGGTCTATAATACCCTGGAAGTTGTCCTCCTTGCCCAAAGGCAGCTGTAACGGCAGTACATGCTTACCGAACTTGCCACGCAGGTTATCCAAAATGCTATCAAAATCAGCGTTCTCACGATCCATCTTGTTGACAAAAATGATACGCGGCAAACCGGCTTCCTCAGCCAGCTTCCAGCATTGTTCGGTACCAACCTGTACACCGCTGGTTGCGCAAACCACGATCAACGCACTGTCTACTGCTCTAAAAGCTCCTTTAACCTCGGCAACGAAGTCAGCAAAGCCGGGAGTGTCGATGAAGTTAATCTTGGTATCACGCCATTCAACAGGTGCCAAAGTGGCGTTAACGGAGACCTTACGTTTGATTTCCTCGGGTTCATAGTCAGTGGTGGTAGCACCGTCTTCAACCTTGCACATTCTGCTGATTGCTCCGCTGCGATACAGCAGGGCTTCGGTAACGGACGTGGTTCCTGCTCCACCATGACCCACAATGGCCACATTTCTAATCTTATCTCCAGTGTACTCTTTCATGATAAATCCCCCTTTATCAGGCATTTGTTATGACTAGTATTTCGCTGATATTACCTATTTATCCTGCTTTTTGTGAAAAATTTCTCATAATTTTTTAAATTCACTTAAAATTGTAACGCATATTACAGTTTTTTGGAGGAAGACGGGGGTTAGGCGAACAGGCCCTGCTGTCTCTCCAGACAGGATTGCATTTTACGCTCAGTAATTCTGTCCTCCTCACCTACTTCGCCCAATAGCAACGCCGAACCGGGATGATGCTGCTGCCTGTTTTTCTGCACCATCGCATTATTGAAGTTGGCATAGCAGTAACGGCAGCCGTTGCGACAGGTATTGTAGGCACCGATATCGACGCTTGCCACGCAACCGCATTCTTGGCGCTGATTCTTGTCCTTGCCCACCTTCATCGGGCAGCCGAGCAGCTTTTCAAACAGGCCGCCGTCGATGCAATGCGCATGCTTAATGCCATATTTATCCAGCTCGATGCCCTCGGCGCAGGTCGCCAGCTCCAAGCCGTAGCTGTGCGCAATTTCTGCCAGCGCCTTCGCCATAGCGTCCATTTTTTCCAGGCTCCACGGCTGCACTGCCAGCCCTTGCATGTTGCGTTCGGTTTTGGCGTACATATCCAAAAAGCTGATGGTGCACTGCTTCGTATACGGCGCCAGCTGCTTGGCCAGCTCCGCAAAGCGCTGCACATGATAATTAAAGGTATATTTATTGTTGAGCAAAATCGGATCATAGCGCCAGATAACGCGCTCCGGCCCCAGCATGTCGCTCAGACGCTGAAAGCCTGGCACAATGAACTTATCCTTCGGAGGCACGCCTGCCTCCACGTCCTGCTCATAGCCGTTGAGCGTAAACTGAAAGTAGTACATGTAATCCTTGAGCAGCGGCAGCTTATCCAGCATCGGCAGCGGGTTCTTTGTCCAGAAGACAATGCCGTCCACCACCTCCGGATTGAGGCTGATGCGGCTCACCTGATGCGCATTCATCGGATTGCGCGCCAGCACATAGCCTTCTTTGATGCGCTGCATAAACCAGTCTGAATAATATGTCGGTATATCTGTTCTTCTGCTTGCACTTATAATCATCGGCTTTAAGCCACCTTTCTGAAAGTAAAGATTTGGTATCTCATATACATGGCATTCAACATTGGTCTATTTGTATTATTATTGCACATAGCACAGGAGCAAATTCCCTTAGTATAATTTTCGCACAGCATCGGGAAATTGTACAGCATATCATATGTTCCATTCATCAGTTTACCAATCCAAAAGTCACGATCGCTATAGTAGATTTTCTTGTTCTCACCTTCATATACAATTCCGTTATCTGCATCTGGTGCCATGCCCAGTTCCATAATTGCTTCACAAATTTTTTTGGCCTTGCTCTTATCGTCTTTCAAGTTATCTTTGTAGGCACGCATAGAGAACAGGAAGTGTACCTCATTCTTAGTAAAGCCCTTTTCACCAATCGTACGGCAAATGGCCTCTATCTCGTCATCATTGATTTCACTGTTGGACTTAGGTAACACATATACGTCAGAATTCAGAGCATCACACTCTGACAAATAATCAGCGATCTTCTGCTTCGCGAAATCAATATGATCACCATCGCAGGCAGCGAACTTGTCATTCCAGTCAATAACATCTACACCGTGATAACGGACATGGCATTCACCTGGCAGAGCATGCTTTAAGGACCAGTAATCAACCATGTTGCCGCAACCAATCGAAGTAACCTCAAGCATTCTACCGAGAGTCATGCGTTCAAGCAGTTTTTGATAAATTTCTTTATACTCGTAGGCATAAGCAAGGCTATAACGCATAGCATACACATCCTGAAGAAGTTCGTTAGTGTAGTCCGGCAAATTACCGCCATTAAAGCGCAAGGAACGGCAGCTGCACAGGCTAGAACCTTTTCCCAGCTTTTCTTTGAGATTTTGAGCCTTCATGTAAATGTAATCAGTAATAGAGATCATGTTATCAGTTCCTTTCGTTTTCAATGCTTTCGATATATTAATTATAAGTTGCCAGCCTGCAAAGAGCATGGCAAAAAAGGTGCGCGTTGACATGTTGGCTTTTCAAATTGCTAATCCACTTCACTATATATCTGCAAAAACATTCTAAATACAGTACAAAGCAGAAATCATTTCTTAAGTATTGAAACCTTATAATATTAAACTAATTAACTTTTATTATAAACATTTTTCGATTTATTATATGACTTTAAATA
>NZ_CABQHJ010000010.1:0-71172 GCF_902463975.1 uncultured Phascolarctobacterium sp. | reverse complement strand
GCACGGTGGTGTGAGAGGACGACTGCTCAAATAATGAGCAGTCTCCTACTCGATTTATAGAGCCAAATACCGGAAGCGGACCGGTAAATATTTTATTTTTAGGAGCGAGTATGAGAGTATTTTTATTAGCATTATTGTTTTGCTGCCAGCTGCTGACGGCAGCTGCCGCCAATGTTCCTTTGATGCCGGTGCGTGATTTGCGTGCAGGCATGCAGGGCATAGGCAAAACCGTTATCAGCGGTGATACTATTGAAACCTTTAACGTAGAAATATTAGGCGTCAACGGCAGTGAAGCTATGGGATATAATATTTTTGTGCGCCTTTACGGCGATTTGATTGAAAAGACAGGCGGTGTTGCTCAGGGCATGAGCGGCAGTCCTGTTTATGTAGACGGCAGACTTGTCGGTGCTGTGGCCTTCGGCAAGACCTTCAACGACCCGCATTACTGCTTTCTGACACCAATCGGCAAAATGCTGCCGCTGCTGGACGAACCGAGAGAACTGCCGGCAGACTGGATTCCTAAGGGAACGTCGCTGATGGCAGGCGGTTTTACGGAATATGGTCTGGAATATCTGCAGGAGAAGCTGCAGCCCTTCGGTCTTACAGCAATCAACAGCGGTGCTGCCGGCGCTTCCAGCGCTAAGCCGCTGGAGCCTGGCAGCAGTGTCGGCGTGGCTCTGATGCAGGGTGACATGACTTTGGGCGCTTTGGGTACTGTTACCTGGACTGATGACAGCGGCAAGGTTCTGGCCTTCGGCCATCCCTTTATGCAGCGCGGCAGCAGCAACTTCTTTATGAATAAGGTGTGGGTGTTGGGCGTAGTGCCTAACCTGCAAAGCAGCTATAAGGTAGGCAATCTGGGTGAGGCTATCGGCAGCATTACGCAGGACCGTGCCAGCGGTATCGGCGGCGTAGTCGGCAAGCAGCCCGATTCTATTCCGATGTTTGTTACGGTTAACGACAGCAGCCGCGGTCAGGCCAACAGCATGCGTATGCGTCTGATTGATGATCCGCAGCTGGTGCCTTCAATGGTCGATGCAGCAGTAGTCAATACTGTGAGCAAGACTGTGGACCGTAATGGCGGTGGCACAGCCAAACTGCATTTTACCATCACCGGCGTGGACAGCAAGAAGGAAATGCTGACGATTGACCGCGAAAATATGTATTACTCCAATGACGCGCTGCTGAAAAATCTGGATGCAGAGCTGACGGAGGCGATAACGATTCTGATGCAGAATAAGTTTGAGCCGGTGCAGCTTTATGGCATCAACGTAGAGGTTGAGGTCAGCAATGCGGTACAGGTTGCGGAAATTCTTAACGTGCGCATCAAGAATGCCAAGGTTAAGCCCGGTGATAAGGTAGCTGTTGATGTTACTATGAAGCCTTATCGTGGCGAAGAATTTACCAAGACGGTTTATTTCAAGGTGCCTAAGGATCATCCGGGCGGCAAGCTGGCGCTTAACGTACGCGGTGGCAGCAGCATGGCATGGGCTATCGAATTGCTGCGCAAGCAGCAGGCTGAAGGTGTTCCTGCAGCCAAGAAGAAGGAAACCCGCCATAAGCTTGCCGATTATATCAAGAGCGTGAATACGGCTGATAAGAATAACGAGCTGATTATTGATGTGGCGATGGGACAAATGCAGCCGCCAAATCCGGAGGCTGCGGCTAACGATGCAGGCCTTGCGGGTATGCTGCAGGGATCTCCGTTCAAGCAGAAGTATCCCTTTGATTTTATTATTGACGGCGAGAGCGAAGTTATGCTTACCGTTGAAAAGTAAACTTGCAGAGTGATAATTTCGTTCGCTAAACAAAAATTTTCCAGTTACTGTATCGGTATGGCCTCTTTGCGTCATACATTCGCCATATTTTGGCGGTATAATAATTAAGTAGAAAAAGCTGAAGATAAGGATATAAAAATGCTGAAATCTATCTGTGAAGCAATGGGCAACAGAATATTGGCCTTTTGTGCGGCCAGCGGCAGGCTGACGCTGCTGCTGCTGGCAACGCTGCGTCGTCTGAAGGACGCCAATGCTAAGGAGGTTGTGCGTCAGATGGCACTTTTGGGAGCAGATTCGCTGCCGATTGTGATGATGACGATTCTCTGTACCGGTATGGTTTTTTCCGTACAGACAGCTAAGGAGTTCGTGCGCCTGGGGGCGTCTTCTACCGTAGGCGGCATTGTGGCTATCGCCATGGCGCGTGAGCTGGTGCCAGTGCTGACAGGCGTTGTTGTTGCCGGCCGTATCGGTGCGGCGATTGCAGCGGAGCTTGGTACGATGAAGGTTACCGAGCAGATTGACGCGCTGCGTGTTATGGCTGCCAATCCTGTGAGCTATCTGGTGGTGCCGCGCTTTATTGCGCTGGTGCTGATGATGCCTTTATTGGTGCTTTTTGCTAACCTTATCGGTAACATCGGCGGCTGGGTGGTGGCGCATTATTACGCCGGCATCGGCAGCTTTACTTATGAAAATTCTATCAGGACACTGGCGGAGTTCTATGACGTGTTTGGCGGTATGGTCAAAAGTTGTGTCTTTGGTGCGATAATTGCTATCGTGGGCTGCTATAAGGGCCTGAACGCGCCGAATGGCGCGGAAGGCGTTGGCCTGGCGACTACAGCCTCGGTAGTGCTTTCGATTATTCTGGTGTTTATCACCAACTATTTTCTTTCGATTATTTTGTATGTGTAAGGAGCCGGAAAAATGTCAAACGAAGCAATGATTCAGCTCCGACAACTTAAAATGGCCTTTGGCAGCAAGGTGATTCTTGATAATCTGGATCTTGATGTACGTCAGGGGGAAACGCTGGCGGTTATCGGTCCTTCCGGTACCGGCAAGAGCACCATTATCAAGCTGCTGACAGGACTGCTGGCACCTACTGCCGGCAGTATTGTGATTGACGGGCAGGAAGCAAGCGCTTTCACAGAGGATGAATGGGACGGGCTGCGCCAGCATATGGGCGTAGTGTTCCAGTATTCCGCCTTATTCGACTTTTTGAGCGTAGGCGAGAATGTAGCCTTCGGCCTGCGGCGGCATTTTAAGCTTCCGGAGGAGGAAATCCGCCAGCGCGTCAGCCAATTATTGGAAATGGTGGGCATGCCGGATACGCAGAAGATGATGTCGGCAGAGCTTTCCGGCGGTATGAAAAAGCGCGTTGGCCTGGCGCGGGCGCTGGCCATGCAGCCGCAGATGGTTTTTTATGACGAACCGACCTCCGGTCTGGACCCGGTGATGACAATGACCATCAGCAGGCTGATACGCAAAACCCAGCAGACGCTGGGCGTAACTTCGGTTTTGGTAACACACGATATGGAATCAGCCTATTATGCTGCAGACCGTATCGCTATGCTATATAATGGACGCATTGTGCAGCTGGGCACAGTGGCGGAGATAAAAAACAGTACTAATCCAGTCGTGAAGGCTTTTATTAACGGCATGGAATTGAAAGAGGAGGAGAAAAATGAGCAGCAATGAGGTTAAGGTTGGTGCCTTTGCGTTAGGCGGCGCAGTAGTGCTGGCAGGCATTATTACCTTTATGGGTGCTTTCAGCTTTGGCAAAAAGGGCTATGAGCTGCGCATTAACTATCCTCAGGTCAGCGGCCTGATGCCAGGACATGTTGTGCGCTATGCAGGCGTGCAGGTGGGCACGGTCAAAAAGATTAATGTGGCACCGGATAAGGTAGAGGTTATCACAGAAATTAATGACGATATCAAAATACCGCAGGGAGCAACCTTTACGATTTCCTCTGACGGTATTATGGGTGAAAAATATGTCAGCGTTATCCCGCCTGCCAAGCAGGGACAGGGTTATGTAGCTGAAGGCAGCACGATTAATGGTGTTGCCGGCGGTGGTATTGATGAATTCTTTGCTTCCTCCGGTGATCTGGTGAAGCGTATGGAAAATATCGCCAATGCCTTTGAAAATGTTTTTGGCGACAAGGAAGTCCAGCAGTCAATGAAATCCGGCTTTAAGAATATGAATGATATCGCTGAGAACATGAATACCTTCACGAAGGTTATGGCTGATGTGGCAGTAGCCAACCAGCAGGATATTACTTCGATGATTCATCAGATTAATGAGCTGAGCCATCGCATGAACGGCACGGCAGCACATATCGAAAGCATTATGGCCGGTGTGGACAATAACGGCAAGACGGGCCAGAATGTGGCTGCGATTGCCCAGAATATGGCAGACACCAGCCAGCGTATGGAAAATATTGTCGAGGTGCTGGAAACGGTAGCCAAGGATCCTGTAACACAGAAATCGCTGAAGGAAACGCTGGTTAACGTCAAGGAAACGAGTGAGCGCGCCAACAGGATTTTGGGAACCCTCACCGAGGCAAAGGTTTCGACTGACGCCGGCTTTGCCGCCAAGGGCGGCGACTGGCGCGGCAGCTTGGGTGTAACGCTGCACCCTGCGGACGATACCTTCCTTTATATGGGCGGTTATGACATCGGCAATGCCAATAAATTTGATTTTCTTGTAGGCCGTCAGTATGGCAACGCAGCCTTCAGCATGGGTGCGATGCAGGGAGATTTCGGTGTCGGCGCCAGCTACGATTTAGGCAGGGATTTCAGATTGTATTCCCAATTATATGACTTTGATGATCTCAAGGTGCGTCTGGGCGGTGAATTCCGTTTGCATGATAACCTGTCGCTTTACGGCGAAACCATGGATGTGCGCGGTAATAAAGCTAATACTTATATGGGTGTGCGTACTTATTTCTAAAAAATATTTGACAAACAGCCCTAAATAAATATATAATTTTACTACTGACTGGTTAGTCAGTTTTAGAAAATGGAGGTTTTTCGGATGAATAGAAATAAATTAACAAAACGTTTCTTGCTTTTATCTGCAGCGCTGACCATGGCACTGAGCCAAAGTGCTTTTGCCGGCGAAACCGTTGCTTTAAACTTGGATGACGCTATGCTGCGTGCTTTCCGGACCAACCCGACTGTAAGCATTGCCCAATACGAGCTTGACAGCGCACGTGCCAGCTACAACGCTGCTCGTCAGAGCCGCGGTATCAGCATCAGCGCAAGCCATACTACCCAGCGCGGCGGTTATGATGATCTTCATGAAGCTGCTCCCGGTCTTTGGACCAAGGGCATCGGCAATAATCACGCCAACGGTCTGAGTGCTTCTCTGCCTATTTTTACCGGCGGTAAATTAAGCGGTACCATTAAACAGGCCAAGGCTAACTATCAATATAACGAGGTAGGCGTACAGCGTACCTATAACGAGATGCGTTCTACCGTTACCGACGGTTATTTCAAAATGCTGCAGGCTGATAATATGCAAAAGCTTAGTGCTGAATCCGTTACCCGTCTGGAGGACCATCTGAAAAATGTTCAGGCACAGTATGACGTTGGCGTGGTAGCCAAGGTAGATGTGCTGCGTTCTCAGGTGGAGCTGGCCAATGCTAAGCAAACCCTGATTCAGGCTGAAAATTCCTATCAGGTTGCTGAAGCGAATATGAACAAAATCGTCGGCCTGCCGATGGACACCACTCTGAAGCTCGACAATCTGCTGGTTTATAATGCCTATGATCAAAATATGGATGACTGCCTGGCTTATGCTGCCGAGCATCGTCCGGAGCTGATGCAGGCTAAATACGGTGTTGACGCTGCTAAGGGCGCCTTGATGGTTGCTCGCAGCGGTCATATGCCGCAGGTTGCTGCCAGCGCTACCCAGCAATGGAGCGATACCAGCTGGCCCGGTGATGAAAACGGTAAATGGGGTGTCGGTGTAAGCGTAAGCATGAATGTTTTCGATACCGGTGTAACTCTGTCCAAGATTCACGGCGCTGAGGCTGATTTGAAAAAGGCTGAAGAAACCTATCGTGATACTGTGAATGCTGTAAATCTGGATGTCCGCAGCAATTATCTGGGACTGCGCGAAGCAGAAAAACGCATCAGCACCACTAAGCTGGCTGTAGAGCAGGCTGATGAGGATTACCGCATCGCTCAGCTGCGTTATATGTCCGGCGTTGGCACCAACACTGACGTGCTTGATGCTCAGGTTGCCCTGACTCAGGCCAAGACCAACTATACGCAGGCTCTGTATGATTACAATACCTCCAAGACAGCTCTGGAAACCTCTATCGGCGTGCCGATGATCAATCCGGCGACTGCCGTAAAGGTGCAGGCTGCCAAAACTGCGAAAGCTGTTAAAGCAACCGAAAAAGCTGCCAAAACTGCAGAAGCAGCAAAAGCAACTGAAGAAGCCAACAAATAATTAAGGCTTAATTTAATATTTGATGATACAAGTAAGCTGGTGAGGCGTAGGCCAAGCCAGCTTTTTTGTATGCGCAAATTCTCTAAAAGCTGCTACTAAAGAAATTTCTTCTCAATAAGAGGATGTTTTCTGCTGATGTCGAATAAATAAAAGTCGGAGTATATAAAAAAACAGTCTTGTCATATTTTTGTCATAGAATTTTGTTAAACTATTGAATGGTGAAGTGTAATGAAAAAATATCTACAATTTGTTGGAGCGTTAATCATACTGCTTGCGGCAGGCTATATCTTTTTAGTCCATACGGTGATGCCTAAGTACATTAAGCAGGCGATACCGCAAATGCAGCAGCTGGCAGCGGAATACATCAACGGCAGTGTTTCTATTGGCGGTCTGAAATGGGAAGGCGGCCTGACGGCCGAGCTGACGGACGTTGTCGTAAAGGATGCCAAGGGCGAGAAAGTGGCCGAGCTGCCGCGTACTGTGCTTACGCTGCGACCTTGGCTGGCAATGCAGAAGCCTGAGCGTGCGCTGAGCAGGATTGATGTGATGCGCCCGAAAATATATCTCACAATGAATGACAAAAATAAATGGAATATGCAGAATCTGCTGAAGCCGTCGGATTCCGAGGAAACGCCGTTTTACGGTACGCTGGCGGTAGACAAGGGCGAGCTGGTGGTAACTATGCCGCAGGGCAAGTGGCAGTTTGGCGTGGAAGGCAATATCAACGGCGGTGCCAATCCTGATTTTGCGGTAGATTTGGCTGTGACAAGCGGCGCCGACAAGCTGAAGCTGGCCGGCACGATGACTACTAAGGGCGAGGGCCGCATGAAGCTGACCGGCGACAAGCTGGCGCTGGCACCCTATGCTGCTTTGGCTAAGCAATACGGTAATGTTGATGAGCTGCAGGGCGGCTTAGGCAAGCTCGCTCTGCTTTATGTGAATAAGAACGGCAAGCAGCGCTTTAGCGGTGAAGTGAAGCTGGCAGCGCTCAGCGGTAAGCTGAGCCTGGCGGGCGAGCAGCACAGTCTGCAGCTTGACGGCCTGGTACGCGCGGATGAAAACCTTATCAGCGTCAGCAGTCTTGACGCTCTAGTTGACGGTCAGAAGCTGCACCTGGAGGGTGAAGCGGATTTGCGCAACACCGATTCTCCTTCAGGCTTTGGCGTGCTGAGCAGTGATGTGTTGGCCTATAAAGGCTATAAGGCGGAAAAGCTGCGTGTGCCGTTTGATGTATCTAAGGACGTTGTGCAGCTCCATGACGTGAGTGCGCAATATGGCGGCGGTACGATTACCGCTAACGGTACGTATGACCTTAAGGAGCAGGTGCTGACGGCAGACGCACAGCTGCAGCAGGTTACGCAGAGCTTGCCCGGCAAACAGCAGGAGCAGGTGCATATTAACGGCAAGCTGGCTGTTCTGGCCAAGCTGGTGCAGGACAAGCTTACGCTGCACGCTGCTGCCGATACAATGGATATCGGCTGGCGCAGCCTGAAGCTTAAACGCTTAGCCTTTGACGGCAGCTATGACAGCAAGGGCCTTAATATTGACGACCTCAGCTTTTTTGCCGACGGCGGCGGTACCTTGGCTGCCCAAGGACGTGTTGCCAAGGATGGCGCTTTGGCTGTTCACGGACGTATGGCCGATTTCCCGATTGATCCTGTGCTGGCAGCAGCCGGTCAGGATGGACGTGGTCTGTGCTCTACCGGCTTTGATGTCGGCGGCACGCTGGATGCACCCGAGTTTTCCGGCATGGTACAGCTGACGCAGGCAGAATTTATGTCGCAGAAGCTTAACGAAGCGCATGGCATTATCAGCATGAGGGATAATATCCTGGGCTTTAAGAATTTTACCGCGCATATGGATCAGGGACAGCATATTCTTAACGGTACGATTAATCTGCAGGGTGCAGAGCCTGTGGCGGAGCTTACACTGACAACGAAGAACGTGCGCATTGAGCCGCTGATGGTGCTTGTGGGCAAGCCTGATATAGTTACCGGTAATCTTGATAATGTGATGCAGGTAAAGGGCAGCCTCAGCCATCCTGATATTCATGGCGAGGTGCATGCTGCCGATGGCAGTGCCGCCAAGCAGCTGTTTAATAATATCAGCGGTCATTATGCTTATGAGGACGGCCTGCTGCGCTTGCAGGATTTTGTAGTAGATGCCTTCTATGGACGTCTTACCTTGGATGGCACGATGACTGCCGACCGCAGGCTGAACTTTGTTATGGATGCTCAAAATGTTGACCTGGAGCATTTACCAATCAGTGACGACACAGTTGCTTTAGGCGGCAAGGTTAACGCCAAGGGACATCTGAGCGGTACATTGACAGCTCCCTTCTTTGATGGTGAAGTCAGCAGTGACAGAATAACGATTAACGATGAACCGTTGACGGAGCTCAAGGGTACGCTGGCCAGCAATGGTCGTGATGTGAATAAGCTGAACGCTTCCTTTAAGCAGCCTTATCGTGATGATCCGGTCAACTACGGATTGTATAGTGCGGATCTTAATATTAACCTGGTTCAGCACTATATTGAAGGCAAGGTAGAAAACCTTTGGGGCGATATTGGCGGCCTGCTGCGCATGGCGCGCCAGGATTACGATATCAGTGGACTGATGCAGGGTGAGCTGCTGTTCAGCTACAAAGGCCATGGCGAGGGTGTAAAAATTACGGCTGCGGCCGATAATGTAAAAATTCACGACCTTAATTATGCACATATGCGTTTTGAAGGACGCATTGATAAGGGCGGCGTGCTGCATTTTGACAATGTCAGATTGCAGGAGCAGGATGGCGTAAGCGATAGAGGAATTATTGCTGTCGGCGGTTCGGTAGATCTTAAGCAAAGAATGCTGGATATCGAGGTTGCAGCAGTAAAGGCTAACCCGGCGATTGTTACGGCAGTTATGAAGGATCCGCCGGAAATTAAGGGCGAAACCGATATGCTGGTGCAGGTGCAGGGCAGCTTTGACAATCCCAAGGGTACTGCTTCGCTGGAAATTGCCAACGGTTCTGTTGCAGGCGTAAGTGTAGACGATATGACGGCGATGCTGGCCTTGGCAGACGACAACATTAAGCTGCAGCAGCTGATTGCGACGAAGGATGCTTATGGCGTCAGTGCTTCCGGTGATATTCCGCTGGATTTGTTCCGCGATAAAAAGCAACGCCGTAATCCTGATGCACAGATGAACATTGTGATGGATCTGGATAAGGCGCGCTTGGGAATTTTGCCGGCGCTTACCAAAATGGTTGAATGGGGCGTAGGCGACACGCAGGGCAAAATCCGTCTGGCAGGCACGCTGGAGGAGCCACTGCTGTTCGGTTCGGTAAGAATTGCCGGCGGCAGTGTTAAGGTTAAATATATCAATACAGTTTTTGATGATATCAATCTGGACGTACTGTTTAACGGTAATACTGTACAGCTGAAGAATCTTTCTGCTAAATTAGGCAAGGGCACGCTCAGTGCCGAAGGCAGCTATGCACTGCATACCGATGCTGATACAGCCTACAGTCTGCATATCAAGGCAGATAAGGCGCAGCTGGCCTCCAAGATTTTCACCGGTACGATTACCAGTGACGTAACTCTGCAGCCGGAAAAATACCCCGATATGAAAAAACGCAAGGGTAATGCTGCGCCGCCTATGGCGTTCCGCCCGCGGCTTGCCGGCAGTTTGCGTCTGGATGACGTGCTGATTAATATGCCGACAGTTCCCGAGCTGAGCGAGGGGGACAGCAATATCGGCCTGGATATGAAGCTAATACTGGGGCCGAAGGTGCACCTTTATAACAGCTATCTGTATGATATCTGGCTTAAGGGCGGTATTGATATCAAGGGCAGCACGCTCTTCCCAATGATTGACGGTACGATTAAAGCTGATAAGGGCACTGTTAAATATTTACGTACCGACTTTAAGCTGAATAATGCCAGTCTGGTATGGGTTGATCCGGGAAGCTTTTTGCCGAATGTCAGCCTCGACAGCACGGCGCGCTTCAGCCGTTATAACATTTTTATGAAGATTAATGGCCCGGTAAGTGAGATGAATCTGCAGCTTACCAGTGATCCTCCGCTGACACAAAATACGATTGTGCGTATGCTGACGCTGCAGCGCGAAAGTGCCGGCAGCAATGAGGTTACCAGTGATGATATGGCAAATCTGATGACAGTTGGCCTGCAGATGACGGTGCTCGGTGACGTAGAAATGTTTGTCAAGCAGACACTGGGACTTGACCAGTTCCGCATTTATACCGGTAAAACGCGCTCTGGCATAGGCTTTGAAAGCGTTTACGAACGTAATAAAGAGTTGACGGCAGACGAGAAAAACCAGTATAATGTTCTAGTAAGCAAATATCTGAATAATAACTTTATGATTGGTTATACAACAAGCTTCGATGCTGTCGACAGAAGTATTTTCGGACAGTATGATATCAGTAAGCATATGAATATAACATATTCCCGCAGCTATGACCTGTCCAAGGATCCCAAGGATTGGTATGGCCTGGAATATAAGATTTCGTTCTGAGCATTGCTGTGCAAATGTAGATAAGAAGGGAGGTGAACAGATGCTGCAAGGCTATTTGGAAGAGCTGAGAAAGACTTCGCTGCTGGAGCCGGAGGAAGAGCTGGAGCTTTGGCGGCGTGATGCTGACGGTGACGAAGCGGCGCACCAACGCCTGATGACGGCTTATCAGCCGTTAGTTTTTAAAATTGCTGCCAGCTTCAGGCTGCCGGAGGCAGAAACAATGGAGCTGATTCAGGAGGGCATGGTTGGCCTGCTGGAGGCTGCAGAAAGCTACGATTACAAGCGGCAGGTAGCCTTCAGCCTGTTTGCTTCCTATCGCATTAAGGGAAGCATGGTAGATTATCTGAGGAAAAGCTCAGAAAAGGGCATGCTTTACCTGGACAGTGAATTGTCCAATGGTTTTACCCTCAGTGATGCGTTGCCTTCGGAGCTGGCTTCGCCCAGCGAGGTTGCCGAACAGCAGCTGCTTTGCGAAAAGGTGGCGCAGGCTATGGACCGCCTGCCGCTGAAGGAGCAGCAGGTGCTGCAGGGCATGTATCTGGAGGACAGGCCGGCGCAGGCAGTTGCCGACGCTATTGATATAAGCCTCGGTCATGTTTACCGCCTGCAGAAGCAGGGAGTGCGTCGCATCCGCGGCATGCTTTCACGCTTTATCCATGAATTTAACAAGGAATAATATATAAGTCAATATATGACGAAAAATAGCGAAAATGCCAGTTAGCCTTACTAAATCTGCTGTAATCATCTTAAATGGCTTGTGAAAATACAGGACGTCAGCTGATTATATAAGACATAGTTATTAAAAACAATTATGTACAGAAAGGGGTAAAAGCATGACGCAGCCAAGCCGCACATTGTTCCATCGCATTCGCTGCATAAAAAGCAGTCTGGATAAGGCGGAGCAAAGCTTTATGGATAATAAGGATATCAGGGGCGAGCTTGATTTGATGCTGGCGGAGGCCGAGCTGAAAAACCTGCGTCGGAAAAAGGACCGCCCCTGGAGCTGGAACCGTCAGGTTCTGGCAGTCTGTGCAGCATTTTTGTTAGTAGCTGCCGGTTTTGGCGGCTGGTGCTTTGCCAGAAACCATTACCGTGCCAAGGCGCAGGCCGTGTTGCCGCCACCTGCGGCAACACCCGTGGTTAAGCCGGAGCAGAAAATGCCGGTACAGGATTCTGTGCCCAAGCCTGCAGCTATACAGAAACAGCCTGCTAAGGATACACCGGTACGGGAGAAGCAAGGCGCTCCCGACCGTGTTACTATATCTAAAGCCGATATGCACAAATTAGTGCAGTCAGCGCGAGTTGAGTTGAGTGACTCTAAATGAATCATGAGGAGGAATATCGATTGAAGAAACAATACTTATGGCGGCCTTTGACAGTAGGCCTGGCAGCAATGCTGCTGGCTGCTCCTGTTTACGCCGAAGAAATCCCGACACCTGCTGCAGGTGCTGGTACCTCTGTAACGCAGACTGCACCGGAAAGACAGCAAGAAACAAGCCTGGCACCATATTTGGGAAAGACCATTACCAAGCAGATTATTGCCGGTAATAAGACTGTGCCTGAGGCAGAGATTGCTGCTGCTTTGAAAACCAAGCCTGGCATGCAATTTACTGAAGCTGGCCTGAGCGAGGATTTGAGTGCTATTTATGACATGGGCTGGTTCTATGACCTGCGCCCGGAATTCAAGCTGGTTCCGGAAGGCGTACAGGTAATCTATCATGTGATGGAAAACCCCGTTTACCAGAAAACTGAGGTTGAGGGCAACACCGTGCTGAATAAGCAGAAGGTGGCAGGCTTCTTTGACCTGGAGCAGGGTAAGATTGCTAACCTGAAGGATATCAATAAATGCGTACAGAAGCTGGAGGAGGAATACCGTTCCAACGGCTATATCCTGGCGCGTGTTACTGACGTGCATATGGAGCCGGACGGTACCTTGAAGGTTACTGCCAACGAGGGCATCGTAGAAGGCTTTAAGGTTAAGGGTAATGTTAAGACAAAGGATTATGTTGTTACCCGTGAAATGAAGCTGAAAAAGGGCGAACCCTTTAATGCCAAGGCTGCACGCCGCAGCATGCAGCGTGTCTATAACCTGGGCTATTTCGAAGATGTTAACATCAAGCTGAATCCTGGCCGTGAGCCTAACGGCGTTGAGGTGGAAATTTCGGTAGTAGAAATGAACACCGGTACCTTTGGCATTGGCGCAGGCTATAGTAATGCTGATGGCTTTGTCGGCATGGTTTCTATCGGTGATAAGAATTTCCGCGGTATTGGCGACAAGATTAATGTCCGCTGGGAGTTTGGCGGTGAGGATAACAAGAACTATGACTTCAGCTATACTCGCCCCTGGCTGGATGATAAAGAGACCAGTGCTACTCTTAACCTTTATGATATCACCAACGAGTATGCCGATTATAATATCGACGGCGATGAAATTGCCCGGTACGACAAAAAACGTCGCGGTCAGGAAATTACCTTCAGCCGCAAAACCCATAATGAGTTCGTCAGCAACTACATTACGCTTAAAAACCGTGATGATATCTACAAGGGCGAAGCTGACGGCTACGAAGGCGACTCTAACCAATATTACGAACCTGGATTTAACAAAAGTGATAAATTTGAGAAGGACTGGATGCCTGAAGATTATCGTGAACGCCGCAAGGAAAACTTTGGTGTTACCCGCAGTATCACTTTGGGACGCGTATATGATTCCCGCGACAACATCTATGATCCGCATGAAGGCAAGCGCATCGGCTACAGCGTAGAATGGGCCGGCGGCATGGGCGGTGACTTTGACTTCACCAAATGGACCGCTGATTGGCGCTATTACTATCGTGCAGGCGGCGAAAGCGTTTGGGCACTGAACCTGGGTGTAGGCTATGCCAGCGGCGATATGCCGTTGTCTCAACGCTTCACCATGGGCGGCAGTGATACCCTGCGTGGCTATGAGGATGACCAGTTCCGCGGCAACAGCATGCTGAAGGCAACTTTGGAATACCGCTTCCCGATTGTCAAGAAAGTACAGGGCGTGCTTTTCACCGATAACGGTTATGCATGGGATAAACGCCATGAGGATGAATTTGATATGGGCCTGCTTAAGAACAGCTACGGCGTAGGCCTGCGTATCAACTCCCCACTTGGTCCGGTTAAGCTGGACTATGGCTATGGTGAAGATGGCGGCAAATTCCACTTCAGCTTTGGTGGACAGTTCTGATTTTGCGGAGAATATTTAGGCTATGAAGCTGAATAAGATTCTGTTCTGTGCTGCAATGACAAGCATCTTGCCATTGCAGCATGCTTTTTCTGCACCGGTTAACAGAGTAGAGGTGCAGGTTATAGATACAAACGGCGGCACCAGCCAGCTGCTGCTGCAGAAGATGAGCAGCAGTATGCAGGTGGTGGCGGACCAGCTGTTTCTTGATAAGGATGCGGCAAAAATTGCTGCAGCCAGGGAGGATTATGCCAGGCTGCTGACAGAAATCGGTGACAGGGTATTTACCGGCTACGAGCTGACTGATGTTCAGCTTGATGTAGGCGAAGCGACACAGGTGCGCTTGTATGCTCGTCCCTGGAACAAGGTTATCGAAAAGCCCTTTATTGATTTGCAGTTTTCCGGAGTAGAGACGCAGACAGCAGTGCTGCTCAAGCAACGCATTCCGGCGCTGCAGGCTCAGCTGGAGCAGGCTATCAGCGGTGCCTCGGTAGATGCAGGTGACTGGGCCGGCGGCGTACTGCGCAAGCTGGTACGCAGCGAGGTGCAGGCACAGCTGCCGGAATTTAAGCCGGCTGTTGACGTGCTGCAGGAGGACGGACGCACTGTAGTGCAGGTTGTTATCTATCCCGTAGGGCAGTTGGTGCGCGACATTCGCTATGAGCTGCGTAGTGAGGATATTCCCAATGTGCTTTTGATGCAGATGAAGTACAAATATGCCGGTGAGTGCGACAAGCTGCGCGGCTTGCCGGTGGCTTATGTGCAGCGGCACCGACAGGAGCTGGAGCAGCAGCTTTTAGAGAAGCTTATGAATGAGCCGGAGGTAAAAAACTATCAGCTGCGGCCACAGGTGAAAATCACCCCGGGTGCGGATCTGGGTGTCAGCATTATGATTGAATCGGATGATTATAAAATATGGTTTGAAGGCTATGGCGATATCGGCCGTGATAAGGATAACCTTTCAGGCAAGGCGCATCTTGGTAAATTTATTTCACCGCGTGACGAGATTTTTGGCGAGGCGGAGGTTATCCTGGATGATGTCCAGTGGCGCTTCGGCACCGGTTATACGCATTATTGGGGCAAGAGTGGCTGGAGCTATGTACGGCGGATACCGACAGGCGACAACAATTATCGTCTGGAATACAGCCTGAGTCCTAAATGGCGTTTGCGGGCCGAGCATTTTTCCGGTGATAACCGTAATGAATTTGCGGTGCGCTACCGCATTCATGAGTTCCTAAGTGCGGAATATATTTATGGCGGGCAGGAATTTTACCTGCGTCTTATAGGAAATCTGTAGCAATTCTTGAAAGAATGAGCGCAGGCTGATATAATAAGATATATTATTGCAACAGACGGGACAGAAGCAGATGACAGCAGCTGACTGTTGTTTTCTGTTCTTGCCGCTTCTGAATTTTTGTATGAGGAAAAGAAGGTAGGGATTTAGATTATGATGCAGAAATTGCGTAACCCTAAAAATGTAAAACTGATCTCCTTGTTTATAGCAGCCATTTTTGTACTGGGCTGCTTTGCGCTTTCTGTAACGCAGAGCGGTGTTGGCAAGAGTGCTTTTGCAGCCTCCAGCGAATCTGCTATCGGTGTAGTTAACTATCAGATGCTGGTAGCACAAAGCCCGGATTTGAGCAAAGTTAACGAAGCTATGAACAAAGAAATCGAATCTGCCCAAAAGGATTTCAATGAGAAAAGCAAGACCATGAACGAGGCAGAAAAGAGAAAGTATTATACTCAGACTCAGGAACGTCTTGCCAACAAACAAAAAGAGCTGATGGACCCTGTGCTGAAGAAAATCGAAGCTAGCATCAAAAAGATTGCCGACAAAAAAGGTCTGGCAGTTGTAGTAGATAAGAACACTGTTGTTTTCGGCGGTGTAGATATTACCGATGAGGTTGCCAAGGCTATGCAAGCAGGCAAATAACAGCTTCTTCAGCGCATTGCTGCTCTGAAGTTGGCAGATTGCCTTGCGCAATGTCAATTTAATCGCGGTATTTACGGATGTACAGCAATGTTATTGGAGGCAGGAATGAAGAAGAACAAGCTGGTAAAAATAAGTGCTATTATTGCAGCTGCTCTGCTGATTTCGGCATGCAGTACCAATGTCCGGGGACCGCAGGAAAAAATTGCTGTTATCAACTGGGAGCAGGCGGTAAGCGCCCATCCTCAGTATGCTAAGCTGGAGCAGGGCGAAAAAATCCTGCAGGATCTGCTGAACAAGCGTAAAGGTCAGGAGGAGCTGGCCAAGGCGCAGCTAAGCAGCTTGAATAAGCTGCGCAGTCTGCGGCAGCTCAGCCAGCAAAGCTTCATGGAGGCTGATTTCAATACCCGTATGGTAGAACAGAGGGAGATTGAAAATGCTAAGCTGCAGAAGTTTGTAGCACAGGCTGAGGCAGAAGCAGACAGCAAGCTGGCTGCACGCAAAACAGAGGTTGAAGAAGCCTATAAGCTGAAGCTGTTTAATTTACGCGCGCTGCTGGAGACCGTAAAAATGAAGCCTGATGAACGTCAGGCGGTTGAAAAGCAGCTGCAGCATTTGCAGCAGGAGCGTGGTGTGCAGATTGGTGAGCTGCAGGCGGAAAAACGACGCCTGGTTGATGCCAAGGTATTGCCTTATAAAGAGCAGGCTGAGCAGCGGATGCGTGAGATGGCACAGAAGCATCATGCTCAGGCTATGCAGCAGCTCAAATCGCCGGAGGAACGCGACAAGGAAATGCTTGATACGGCACCGAAGGCATTAAACAATGCGCTGAGTGTTATCGACAGAGAAATTGATAAGCAGCAGGAGAAGAATGATAGCTTGAAGAAGCAAATCAATCAGGATATCGAAAGTCAGGCTGTGAAGCTGGCGCATGAACGCGGTTATACTATTGTTTTTAATAAGTTTAGAGTTAATATGAAGGCGGAGGATATTACCGATGCCATAATCAAGGCCTTAAAAAAGACGTGATACGTTCACGTGCCCGGGCCTGATTCATGCTATAATTAAGTGAGGTTAAAAATTATGAAAAAAATTATTGCTGGTTTGATGATTGCAGCATCTATGTTTACTTTTGGCTGCAGCGGACGCAATGCTGATTTTGGTACTGTTGATATGAGCAAGATTGAAGCTGAAGCTCCTATCGTAAAAACAACTCAGGAAGATGTTACTAAAAAAATGACTGACCTGAAAACCCAGATGGATAAGGATATGGCAGGCAAAACCGGCGATGATGCAAAAAAGGTTGCCGAAGATTATGGCGCTAAGGCTAAGCTGATTCAAAGCGAGGCTCAAAATAAACTGAAGGCCAGCCTGGATACTGCACTGAAGCAGGTTTCCGATGAGAAAAAGCTGGGCGCTATTTTAGATAAGCGCGCTGTTCCACAAGGCGGCACTGATGTTACTAGTGATGTAATTGCAAAAATGAAATAAGCAGCACCCTGAAGCGGGCGGGTAGTCCGTCCGCTTTTTGCGTAAGCAGCTTTATGGTGGAGGTATGAAATGGAGAAGAGTGTACAAGAATTAGCTGAGTTTTTAAAAGGTACAGTAGAGCATGATAACCCCGAATTGCTCATTACCGGTGTCAATGGATTGGTGGAGGCAGGTCCGAAGGATATTTCCTTTGCGGTGCCGCCTCATGTAGAGCATTGTCATCTCAGCAAGGCCGGTGTAATGGTTCTGAGCCCTGAGGATCCGGAGCTTGATGGTCGTCCGGTTATCAGAGTTGCTAACCCGCGTGCAGCTTTCGCTGCCCTGCTGGAGTTGTTCCGCCCGCAGGAGAAGGTAGAGCGCGTTATCAGTCCTTATGCTTATGTATCCAAAAAAGCAAAAATCGGCAGCAATGTTGCTATCCAACCCTTTGCGGTAGTAGAGGACGATGCTGAGATTGGTGACGGCTGCGTTATTTATCCGCACGCTTATGTTGGCAAACGCGTAAAAATGGGCAAGGATTGCACTCTTTATCCTAATACCACCATCCGTGAGGATTGCGTGCTGGGCGACAGAGTTATTCTGCAGTCCGGTTCTGTAATCGGCGGCGACGGCTTTGGCTATATTACCCAGAACGGCAAGCACAGCAAGGTGCTGCAAACCGGTAATGTAGTGCTGCAGGATGATGTAGAGATTGGCAACAATACCTGTATCGACCGTGCTACTGTTGACAGCACTATCGTTGGCAAGGGAACCAAAATTGATAACCTGGTACATCTCGGCCATAATGATATCTTAGGTGAAAACTGCTTGGTTGTTGCGCATGTGGGTATTTCCGGCAGCGTAACCGTAGGCAACAATGTTACCTTTGCTGGCCAGGTTGGTACTGTCGGTCATATTACCATTGGCAACAACTGCGTATTTGGTGGTAGAACCGGTATTACCAATAATGTTCCAGACAATTCCGTTATGGGTGGCTTCCCTGCTATGCCGATGAAGGAATGGCTGCGTCAGGAAGCAAATATGCGCAAGATGGGCGATATGCTCAAGCGCGTCAAGGCTCTGGAAAAGGAACTGGCAGAGCTGAAAAAATAAGTAGGTGGTGAAGGCTTGTTAGGTTATTATATAGTCAAGCTTTTTAGTAAATTTATGTGTGTTTCACCCATGTGGCTGCGTAAGCTGGTAGCAAAATTCCTGGGCAGCGTAGCAGTAATGGTTGTACCGCGTTGGCGTATGCAGATGGCAGAGGCCAACATTCGCGAGTGTCTGGGAGTAGATGGAGCAAGAGCGGCCCAAATCGCTGAAGAAAGCCTGCATCGCTTTGGTCGCATGGTCGTGGAGGTTATGCGCTTCCCCTTGCTGAATAAGGATAATATTGACCAAAAAGTAAGGGTAGAAGGCCTGGAATATCTGGAGGCTGCCTATGCACAGGGCAAGGGCGTCATTATGGCTACCGGCCATTACGGTAACTGGGAGCTTTTAGGCGCAACTGTAGCGCTGCATGGCTATCCTATGCTTTCTATTACGCGTAAGCAGAATAATGGTCATATGGATAAGCTCATCAATGAATTCCGCCAGATGGTAGGACAAAAGGTTACCTATAACCGTGGTGAGCATGGCTTGCTGGCAATCAGCCGTATGCTGCGTGAAAAAAATCTTCTGGGTATTCTTTACGACCAGGATACGAATGATGATGGCGTGCGCATTGATCTGTTCGGCAAGGATTCTGTTATTCCGATGGGACCGGCGGCGCTTTCGCGTATTTACGGTTCACCGATTTTACCAATCTTTCTGCACAATAATGCAGATGGCAGCTGTACTGCTAAAATTTATCCTCCCTTGTACACCCCGAAAACTAAAAACAAGGAGCAGGATTTTTACGCAGTAACCCGTGAGCTGGTTACAATTCTGGAGCATGAGATTATTGCGCATCCGGAAATGTGGTTCTGGGTGCATGACCGTTGGAAGGACGGACGCCAGCGGTTTGGCAGAAAAAAATAAATTTGATAAAGGAGGAGCAAAATGACCGAACAAAAAAAGGAATACCAGCATACAATTGCTAAAGAGGTATCCTATTCTGGCATTGGTCTGCATTCCGGCAAGGATGTGCTGATGACGCTGAAGCCTGCAGCACCTGATACAGGCATCATCTTCATCCGTACCGATTTACCTGACAGACCGGAAATAAAAGCTTTGCCGGAGAATGTAAGCTCCACGGTAAAGGCAACAACACTTAGTGCAAACGGTGCTGAGGTTTTTACAGTTGAGCATCTTATGGGTGCGCTGTCTATGATGGCGATTGACAATATCCGTATTGAAATGTCTTCCCCGGAACCGCCGGTAACCGACGGCAGTGCTAAGGTTTTCTGCGAGCTGATTGAAAAAGCAGAACCGGTGCAGCAGGAGGCAGAACGTCATATATATGCCGTTGATAAAGCATTTTCCGTTTATGACAATGACCGTTATATCGTTATTTTACCTTATGACGGCTACAGAATTTCTTTTACATCCATCAACAGTCATCCGATGCTGGGAACCCAGTATTTCGATATCCTGCTCGATAAGGAGAGCTTTAAAAAGGATATTATGGCTGCCAGAACAGTGGCTTTTACTTCCGAGCTGGAAATGCTGCGTAAGATGGGACTGGGCCTTGGCGGTTCGTTAGAGAATGTAGTTGTTTTTGATGATGAAAAAATTCTTTCTGTGCCGCGTTTTGACGATGAACTGATCAGACACAAGATACTTGATGCCATCGGCGACTTGTATCTGCTGGGACCGATTAAAGCGCATGTTATTGCCGTAAAAACAGGCCATGCCTTTAATTCCGCAATCGCTAAGCAAATACAGGCTTACAGAACAAAGGGGGAGTAATAAATGACAGTATTAGATATTAACGAAATTAAAAAGATTCTGCCGCATCGTTATCCGATGCTTTTGGTTGACCGCATTCTGGAAGTTGAGCCTATGAAGCGCGCAGTAGGTATTAAAAATATTACCGCTAATGAAATGCAGTTCTTAGGTCATTTCCCTAATGAACCGATTATGCCCGGCGTTCTGCTGATTGAGGCTATGGCTCAGGTTGGCGGCGTTGCTATGCTGTATCCGGAAGAAAACCGCGGCAAGATTGCTGTTTTCGCTAAAATAGACAATGTACGCTTCCGCAAGCAGGTTGTGCCCGGTGACCAGGTTGTAACCACCGCTGAGGTAACTAAAATTATGCGCGGCAGCATGGGTATCATTCATTGCGAGGGTAAGGTTGACGGCAAGGTTGCCTGCGAATGCGATTGCACCTTTGCTATTATGGACCCGAAAGAAAATTAATCAGCAAAATACAAAAAAGCTGTAATTGGTAGAATAAGCGAGCAATACAGCTAAAATTAATGCTAATTTCATTTAACTGTGATTTTTGTAATGTTAAAAATCGTGGATACCTGTGATTATAGTATTATATTTATATTTAATTGCTTGATTAACATCTTGTTTGGGGAGTGAAAATAATGAGTTCGGTTATTATGCCAACTAGTGGTATCCATGAAACTGCAATTATTCATCCGTCTGCTAAAATCGGCAAGGACGTTAGCGTAGGTCCTTATGCTGTTATCGACGAAGATACGGAGATTGGCGACGGCTGCGTGATTGGCGCACATGTGACTATCCATCCATATACTAAAATCGGCAAGAATTGCCACTTTTTCCCGGGCTGCTCTATTGGCGCAGTACCGCAGGATTTAAAATTTGTAGGTGAAAAAAGCTATACCATTATCGGTGACGGCGGCAGCTTCCGTGAATGCTGCACTGTTCATCGTGCATGCGGCGAAGGCAACGAAACCCGTATCGGCAACAATATCCTGATGATGGCCTACACCCATGTAGCACATAACTGCATCGTGGGTAACAATGTTATTATGTCTAACGTTGCAACACTTGCAGGCCACGTTATCGTTGAGGACCGTGCCGTTATCGGCGGCTTGTCTGCAGTACACCAGTTCTGCAAGATTGGCCGTAACGCAATGATTGGCGGTATGGCACGTGTAACCCAGGATGTTCCTCCGTTCATGATCTGCGCTGGTGATCCTGCTTTTGTTTCCGGCCTGAACAGCGTTGGTCTTTCCCGCGCAGGTATGCCGGTTGAAGAGCGCAGCGAGCTGAAAAAGGCTTTCCGCATTCTTTATCGCAGCGGCCTGCCGCTGCAGGAGGCAATCAGCACTATGGAGCAGGAGCTGACAAGCTCCGAGCCTATGGAACATCTGCTGCGTTTCCTGCGCAATGTTGAACGCGGTATTATCCGTACACGCAGAGGCTAAGGCTATGGAGGTGCTGGGCGTACTTTCAGGTGTCGGACATCTGCCGGTAGAGGTAGCACGCTCGGCAAAGGAGCTGGGTTACCATGTTGTCGCTGTAGGTGTTGTTCCCGGGATTGACGAGGAGCTGCCCGGCAGTGTTGATGCTTATTACGATATCAACATCGGCAAAATTGGCAAGATTATTTCTACGCTGAAAAAAAATAAGGTTACCAAGGTCACCATGATCGGTAAGGTAACAAAGGAAGTTTTGTACAAAGCAGGCAGGATTGTTCCTGATCTGCGGGCGATAAAAATTTTAGCTACTATTCCGGACCGCAAGGATGATACTATCATGAATGCGATTGTTAAGGAGCTGGAGGACGAAGGCATTGAGGTCATGGATCAGACCTTGCTGATCAAACCGCTTTTGCCACAGCCTGGCGTTCTGACAAAGCGTAAGCCTACAGAGGCAGAGCTTGCGGATATGGAATTTGGCTTTGAGATGGCGAAGGCTATCGGCGGACTTGATATTGGTCAGACCGTAGTTGTAAAAAATCGTGCTGTGATGGCAGTAGAAGCAATTGAAGGCACTGATGCCTGCATTTTGCGCGGCGGTTTTTTAGGCAAGGGCGGTGTGATTGTAGCCAAGGCTGCCAAGCCGAAGCAGGATCAACGCTTTGATATTCCCGGTTTTGGTACGACAACGATTGAATCTATGATTCATGCCGGTGCTACCGGAGCTGTTATTGAAGCAGGTAATACTATCATTCCGGAGCGCGAAAAAGTGATTGCGCTGGCAGATGAGCACAATATTACCATTCTTGTAAAATAAATATCGTAAAAATTTCGTATTTCTTAGCGGCTGATAGCTTATGTCAGCCGCTTTTTGTGTTATAATATATACTGAATATATATAGGTAAATGCAAGGAGACATCATGGCGAAAATATTAATATCTGCCGGAGAAGCCTCTGGCGATATCCATGCAGCTGCTGTGACTGCTGCTATAAAAAAACTTGATAGCAAGGCTGAGGTCTTTGGCATGGGCGGTGACGCTCTGCGTCAGGCTGGCGGCGAGGTGCTGTGGGACATTAAGGACCATGGCGTAATGGGCTTTGTGGAGGTTATCCGCAAGCTGCCGGATTTATTCCGCCTGCGCAGTGATTTTGCGCGCATTATGGACGAACGCAAGCCGGACTGTCTGGTAGTTGTCGATTACCCCGGTTTTAATATGAAGCTGGCTAAGCTGGCTCATGATAAAGGAATTCCTGTTGTATCATATATTGCACCGTCGGCGTGGGCCTGGAACAAGGGACGTGCCAAAAAGGTTGCGAAGATAGTGGATAAGGTTGCCTGCATCTTCCCCTTTGAATACGATGTGTACAAGGAAGCAGGTGCGCCGGTAGAATTTGTCGGTCATCCGCTGGTAGATATTGTGCACCCGACGATGGCAAAGGCTGAGGCTGAAGCGTGGGCTGGCAAGCAGCCTGGCAAAAAGCTGGTGCTGCTGATGCCAGGCAGTCGTCTGATGGAGATTGAAAAAATGCTGCCGACATTGCTGGCAGGCGCCAAGCTTTTACAGAAGAAAATGCCAGATGTGCAGTTTGTTATGCCGCGTGCCAATACTATTCCGCTGGTCATGCTGCAGGAAAAGATAGCGGCGTATGGTATTGAGGTGAAAATTACTGAAGGCCATAACTATGATTTGTTCAGTGTGGCGGACCTGGCGCTGGCAACCAGCGGCACAGTAACGCTGGAGGCTGCTTTATGCGGACTGCCGAGTGTAATTGTCTATCGTACATCGGCACTGAACGCTTTTATAGCGCGTCTGGTAATCAACATTCCTAACATCGGCTTACCTAATATCGTAGCTGGCAGAACAATTATGCCGGAGCTACTGCAGGAGGACTTCACCCCGGAAAAATTAGCGAAAACTGCAGTAGAGCTGTTGCAGCCTGAGCGTCAGGTACAGATGCAAAGCGATTTGGCGTATATGAAGCACAGACTTGGTGAACCCGGTGCGGTAAACCGTGTCGCTCAATTAATCTTAAAAATGACTGAGGAGAGAAAATGAATTTATACTTTCGAGCATTGAAATATATTAAACCATATTGGAAACGAGGCTTGGCAGCTGGAATTTGTACTATTATTGCTGCAGGTGGTACAGCTTATTTGCCGTTTGTTATCAAGGATATGGTTGACCAGGTGTTGAGTGAAAAAAATACAACTATGCTGAATTGGATAGTATTAAGCATTATTGTTGTATTTGTTATTCGTGGTATTGCTTATTATGGTCAGAGCTATCTGATGAACTATGTTGGTCAGCGCGTGATTATTGATATCCGTAAAGCCGTTTTTGAAAAGCTGCAGCGCCTGAGCATGAGCTTTTACGACAAGCATAAAACTGGTACGATTATGAGCTATGTGACCAACGACGTAAGTGCATTGCAATCTGCGATGGTAGACAACGTTGTGGAAATGATTACTGAAACAGTGATTTTAGTAGCTTCTATTGTCATGATGATTTATTTGGACTGGAAGCTGTTTCTTGTAACCTTTGCAACCTTTCCGGTGGTACTCTTCTTTATCGACAACTTTGGCAAACGCATCCGTAAATCCGGTAGTCGTATTCAGGAGGCTGCTGCTGATATTACCTCTGTACTGCAGGAGGTTGCTTCCTCTCCGCGCGTAATCAAATCCTTTGTGCGTGAAGGCTATGAGGTGGACCGTTTTGACAAGGAAAATATGAACAACTTCCGTGCTAATATGAAGTATGCACAGCTTTCCTCAACGCTTACTCCGACGATTGAATTTGTTGCGGCTGTCGGCGTTTCCATTATTCTCTGGTACGGCGGCAACAGCGTTATCAACGGCAGTATCACCGCAGGCTCTCTGGTAGCCTTCCTTACCTATGCTGTTAATATTTCTAACCCGATTAAACGTTTGAGCCGTGTTATCGGCAATATTCAGAAGGCATTGGCTGCAGCGCAGCGTGTTTTTGACGTACTTGATTTACCGGAAGATATCAAAAATGCACCTGATGCCAAAGCTCTGCCGAAGGTGAAGGGTGATGTACGCTTCAATGATGTAAGCTTTGCTTACAACGAAAACGAAGAGGTGCTGAGCCATGTTTCCTTTGAGGTTAAGCCGGGCGAAATGGTTGCCTTTGTCGGTCCTTCCGGTGCGGGTAAATCTACCGTAGCCAGCCTGTTGCCGCGGTTCTATGATGCGATTAACGGCAGCATTACGATTGACGGTCAGGATATCCGCAAGGTTACGCTTGATTCCCTGCGTGAGCAGGTTGGTATCGTACCGCAGGAAACAGTGCTGTTCAACGGCTCTGTTTATGATAATATTCTTTACGGCCGCCTTGATGCGACTCGTGAGGAGGTAGAGGCCGCAGCAAAGGCTGCTAATGCCCACGACTTTATTATGCAATTGCCTGATGGCTACGAAACAATGCTGGGTGACCGTGGCATGAATATTTCCGGTGGTCAGCGTCAGCGTATTTCCATTGCCCGGGCAATATTGAAAAACCCGCAGATTCTGATTCTCGACGAGGCAACCTCTGCACTAGATACGGAAAGCGAGCGCGTGGTACAGGAGGCTCTGGACCGCCTGATGGTAGGCAGAACATCCTTTGTTATTGCGCATCGTCTTTCAACGATTAAAAATGCCGATAAGATTATGGTTCTGGAAAAGGGCCAGCTTATCGAGCAAGGTAACCATGATGAGCTGATGGCTATGGACGGGCTGTACGCGCATCTGTATAAGATTCAGTATCGCAGCAAGGAAGACAAGTAAGGCGAAAAGAGGTTAGTAAATGTATATACTCTACAATATTCTTATTTTAATAGTGTTGGTAATTTTTATTGTCCCCTATTACACTTACCGCCTGTTTACAGAAAAAGGCTTCGCTTTGCGCTTTAAGCAGAGTCTGGGCTGTGTAGATGAAAAGGAAATCGCTAAGGTTATCGGCAAGGACTGTGTTTGGATTCATGGTGCGTCCGTAGGTGAAATTGTTGCCACCAGTCCGCTGGTTAAACAAATCCGCAAGGAAATGCCGGAGCGTCCGGTGCTGGTATCTGCCTTTACCGTAGGCGGCTATAACATGGCTAAACAAATTATTCCTGAAGCAGATGCTATCATCTACTTCCCGCTGGATTTACCGTTTGTCGCAGAATCCTTGGTCAAGCGTATTCATCCAGGTGTATTCATGCCGGTAGAAACCGAGCTGTGGCCTAACTTCCTGCGTGCTATCCGCGAACGCCATATTCCCGTAATGATGGTAAATGGCCGTATTTCCGAAAAATCCGTTAAAAACTACAAATATCTTTATGGTATTTGGGATGATATGCTCAATACCGTAACCCGCTTCTGCATGCAGTCCAGCATTGATGCCGACTATATTGCGCATCTTGGTGCTGACCGCAGCAAAATCTTTGTTACCGGCAATACCAAGTTTGACCAGACCTACGCCGAGGTTACGCCGGAGGATTTGGCAAAATATCGCTTTGAGCTTGGCTTGAAGGAGGATTATCCTATTATCGTTGCCGGTTCTACGCATCCGGGTGAAGAAAAGGTACTGCTTGAATCCTTTAAGGCTATCCGTGAAAAATATCCTCATGCGCGTCTGATTATCGCACCGCGTAAAACTGCCAGAGCGGAGGAAATTGCCAAGCTGGCAAGCCATTACGGCTATGAAACAGGCTTCCGTTCCAAAATGCTGGAGGAAAGCGGCGAGCGTAAGGAATATCCTTTGCTGATTATTGATACCATCGGTGAGCTGGGACGTATTTATGCTGTAGGCGATGTTGTTTTCGTCGGCGGCTCCTTCAGCAATACCGGCGGTCACAACGTACTGGAGCCTGCTGCCCATGCCAAACCGATTCTCGTTGGCCCGAGCATGCAGAACTTCAAGGATTCCTATGCACTGTTAAGCAAGGTTAAGGCCTGCAAGATGGTGAACAACAATGATGAGCTGACGAAGGAAATGCTGGACATTTTGGGCAATGATGAGCGTCGTGCGCAGATGGGTGCGGCTTCCTTGCAGGTTATCAAAGAGAACCGCGGTGCGGATGTGCGCAGTATCCGTTATCTCAAGGAGCTGCTTGATTTAACTGCTGTGCCTGCCCGTGAATACAAAAGCTATCCGATTAATACGCGTAACCTGACGGATGAGGGCGGCGGACGCCTGCGTCACGGTGATGCGATTATCCAATATGTTATGCAGGTTGCCTATGGTCCGGAAACTCCGTTCTTCGGCTGGCTGCTGCTGGCAGTTCTGCGTGGCATGTCTTATTTATATGAGTTCGGCGTTTGCTGCAAGCTGTCTATGTATAATTGCGGCCTGCTGCACAGAGAAAAGCTGAACTGCTGCGTTATCTCTATCGGTAATATTACCGTAGGCGGCACCGGTAAAACACCTACTGCCCAGAAGATGGCAGCTATTATCAAGTCTATGGGCTATCGTGTTGTTATCCTGAACCGCGGCTACCGTTCGCACTGGGGCAAGGAGCTGGGCGTAGTTTCCGACGGCAATAAGATTTTCATGACTGCATATGAAGCAGGTGACGAAGCTTACCTGATGGCCAAAACTTTGCCGGGTATTCCGGTAATCATCGGCAAAAACCGTGCCGTTACCGGCCGTTATGCCGTTGAAAAGCTGAATGCCGAGGTTATCATTATGGACGATGGTTATCAGCACTGGCAGCTGGAGCGCGACCTGGATGTCGTCTTGGTAGATACGCTGAATATGTTCGGCAACGGCTGCGTGCTGCCGCGCGGTACTCTGCGTGAGCCGCTCGAAAACCTGAGTCGCGGCGATTTGTTTCTGCTGACAAAAACCGACCAGAGCAGCAAGCTGAGCCGCATTCAGCTGCGTCATACCATTGCCAAATATAATGACAAGGCACCGGTAGTAGAAAGTATTCACCATCCGAAAAATTTTGTGGAAATTGCCGACTGGTACAAGGGTATTTCCGAAAATATCAAGGATCTGGAAGAGCTGCGCGGTAAGGATGTTATGGTCTTTTCCGCAATAGGCAACCCGTCCTCCTTTGAACAGACGCTGTCCAGTATCGGTTTGAATATCATGGAGGCTGTACGCTATCCCGACCATCACGATTACGGTATGCTGGAGATGCAGTACATCAACGAGCGTGCCAGTAGCCTGAAGGCTGTAGCGATGGTTACTACGGCGAAGGATGCTGTTAAGATTCCGACTGAATTTATTTATTCTGCCCGCGAAATTCCTCTGTATATCCTGAACATGGATATCTGCATTACCGAGGGTATGGATAAGTTCAAAGAATATATTGACCATGCCATTAAAAAGGAGCTTGATAAAAAATGAAAGTTTTATGCGTAATTCCCGCACGTTATGCTTCTACCCGTCTTCCGGGCAAACCGCTTTCCCTGATTGCAGGCAAGCCGATGATTCAGCACGTTTATGAGCGTGCCTGTCAGGCTAAGCTGCCGGACGAGGTAGTTGTAGCTACTGATAATGAGCTTGTCAAAAAGGCTGTAGACAGCTTTGGCGGCAAAGCAATGATGACTTCTCCCGACCATCCGAGCGGCACTGACCGTTTGGCCGAGGTAGCGCTGAACTATCCTGATGTTGATGTTATTGTTAACGTACAGGGTGATGAGCCGATGATTCCGCCTGAGGTTATTGACCGTCTGGCTGAATGCTTTACCGGTGACAGCGAGCTGCAGATGGCAACATTGAAGGTTGCTATGGACGAGGAGGATTACAATAATCCTGCTGCCGTAAAGGTTGTAACCGATCTTAACGGCTATGCACTGTATTTCTCCCGCAGCCTGATGCCGTATCCGCGCAATAAGCCTGAAGGCTACAAGGTTTACAAGCATGTAGGTATTTATGCTTACCGCCGCAGCTTCCTGCTGAAATATGCAGCACTGCAGCCGACACCGCTGGAAAGAGCGGAAAGCCTGGAGCAGCTGCGTGCGCTGGAGAATGGTTATAAGATTAAAGTTCTGGAAAGCGATTTCCAGGGCATCGGTGTTGATACCCCCGAGGATTTGGCAGCAGTCAATGAGCTGTTTGCTAAAATGAATAAATAAGCTGGAGGATACTTATGCAAATCGTTAAAGTTGGTAATTATGAAGTAGGTCAGGGCCATCCCCTGATGCTGATGGCTGGTCCCTGCGTGCTTGAAGGCTATGAGCGCAGCCTGATGATTGGTCAGCGCACTAAGGCTATCTGCGACAAGCTGGGCATTCCCTATGTATTTAAGGCTTCCTTTGATAAGGCTAACCGTTCTTCTTATGCTTCTTTCCGCGGACCTGGCATTGAAGAGGGCTTAAAGCTTTTGGCTCAGATTAAAAAGGATCTGGGCGTTCCTGTAGTAACCGATATCCACGAGCCCTGGCAGGCTGATAAGGCTGCCGAGGTTGTAGATATTCTGCAAATCCCGGCTTTCCTGTGCCGTCAGACTGATTTGGTTTATGCAGCTGCCAAAACTGGCAAGACTGTTAATGTAAAAAAAGGCCAGTTCCTCGCACCTTGGGACATGAAAAATGTTATCAAAAAGGTTGAGGAAGCAGGCAATCATAACATTATGCTGACCGAGCGCGGTGCAAGCTTCGGTTACAACACACTGGTAACCGATATGCGCGGTCTGGCTATTATGCGTGAGCTTGGTTATCCCGTAGTTATGGATGCTACTCACAGCGTACAGATTCCTGGCGGACAGGGTACCTCCAGCGGTGGTCAGAGCCAATATGTTCCGCATATGGCACGCGCTGCTGCTGCTGTTGGCATCGATGCTCTTTTCTTAGAGGTGCATGATAATCCGGCAGAAGCATTGAGCGATGGTCCGAACATGGTTAAGCTGGATAATCTGGAAAAATTATTGACCGACGTACTTGCCATTGACAAGATTGTACGTGGCTAAAGGTAGGGTGAGAACATGGAAGCAATGCTAAAGCATGCACAGGATGTTCTGCGCATGGAGGCAGAAGCGATTTTAGAGCTGGTACCGCGTGTAGATGAAAATTTTGCTGCGGCAGTAAAATTGATTTTAGACTGCCAGGGCCGTACTGTTATTACCGGTATGGGCAAATCCGGTCTGATTGGCCGCAAAATGGCAGCAACCTTAGCCAGCACAGGTACACCGTCCTTTTATCTGCATCCTGCAGAGGGCATTCACGGTGATCTGGGCATGGTTACAGAAAGCGATGTTGTTATTGCGCTTTCCAACAGCGGTGAAACCGGTGAGGTTTTGAATATCCTGCCGTCTTTGCGCCGCATTGGTGCTAAGATTATCGCTATGGTTGGCAAGCCTGATTCTACCTTAGGCAAAAATGCTGACGTGGTACTTAATGTTGGTGTCAGCAAGGAGGCCTGTCCGCTTGGTCTTGCACCGACGAGCAGCACGACTGCAGCGCTGGCCTACGGCGATGCGCTGGCCTTGGCGCTGCTTAAAAAGCATAACTTTACGGCAAGCCAGTTTGCTATCTTCCATCCGGGCGGCAGCCTGGGACGCAAGCTGCTTCTGACCGTAGGCAGCATTATGCATAAGGGCGAGGATAATCCGACTGTACTGGCAGATACTAAGGTACAGGATGCCTTGTTCGTTATTACCGATAAAGGCCTCGGTGCCGTATCCGTTGTTGATGCAGACGGCGTTATGCAGGGCGTGCTTACCGACGGTGATATCCGCCGCGGTCTGAGCAAGGGTGTTGATTTCTTGCAGCGTCCTGTTTGCGAGCTGATGACGAAATCTCCGAAAACAATTACCGAAGACAAGCTGGCAGCACAGGCTCTGCATCTTATGGAAAGCAACAAACCGAAACCGATTACCGTATTGCCTGTTATTGACAAAGATAATAAGGTTATCGGCCTGCTGCATATGACCGACCTGGTAAGACAGGGAGTGGTGTAATGAAAAAAATCTTAGAATTTCCCTTTGGCAATAAGCAAAATAGACATGAAGAAATGTTGTCTTTTGATGATGAGATAGAATCTATATTTGATGAAGATGACGAGGATGATGATTTCTGTGAATTCGATGAGTTCATGGAAGAGTTTGCTGATGCAGCACAAGGGATTCGTATGCTGGCTCTTGATGTAGATGGCGTGCTGACTGATGGCACAATTTACATGGGCAATGACGGTGAGCTGTTCAAGGGCTTTAATGCTAAGGATGGCATGGGCATAAGCTATGCTATGCGCAACGGCATAGATGTTTGCATCATCACCGGGCGTAAAAGCGAGATTGTACGCAGAAGGGCTGCGGAATTGGGCATTACCTGCGTACTGGAGGGTGTGCGTGATAAGGCAGCGGCGTTAGAAAAAATAGCTGATTCCTACAAACTTGATTTAGAGGAAATTGCTTATGTAGGTGATGACCTCAATGACCTTGCACCTATGAATATTTGCGGATTGTCCTTTGCTCCGGCCGATGCTGCTGATGCAGTAATTGATATGTGTGACTTTGTATTGATTAATGATGGCGGTAAAGGTGCTGTAAGAGAGGCTGTTGATCTGCTGTTAGATGCACAGGGAAAGTTGGATTCTGTTATTGATTCCTACATTAATTCCGGACAAGGAGATAGACAATAATGTGGCTTTATTATTTATTAAAAACTATGAGTACCGTAATTTCCTGGCTGCCCTATAAGGCAGTTGTGGTTATTGGTAAGGGTATGGGCCACCTCTATCATAAAATTGCCAAGAAGCAGCGTGTGCGTGCTGAGGAAACTATCCGCGAGCGTTTAGGCTATAGTCAGGAGCAGGCCGAGGCTACAATCAAATCGCTGTTTGTAAAGCTTGGCATAACCTTTATGGAAATTATGTATATGCCGGCGCTGAACAAGGACAATATCCGCGGTCTGGTAACCTTTGACCGTCCGGAGGTTCTGTGGGATGCGCTCAAGGAGAAGCATGGCGTTGTTATGCTGGCCTGTCATATGGATAACTGGGAATGGCTGGGCGCGGCGCTGGCGCTGAACGGCTTCCCGCTGAGTGCAGTAGAAAAACCGCAGCCCAATCGTGTGTATAGTGATTTTATGAATGAGCTGCGCAAGGGCGTTGGCCAGGAAATCTTTTCACGCGGTACAAGTGAAATCCTCGGCTGTGCGCGAGCTATGAAGAAAGGACGCATGCTGGGACTGATAGCTGACCAGGATGGCGGTTATGATGGCATTTTCGTTCCTTTTTTGGGCAAGATGGCATCAACGCCTAACGGACCGGCATATTTTTCCCGTAAATTCAAAGCACCCATTGTGCCGATTTTTATAGTACGTAAGCCTGACGGCTATGGCCATAAAGCGATTGTACGCGACCCTATCCATTATGAATTCACCGGCGACCAAAAGCTGGATGATTATAATGTTACCCTGAAAATGACTCAGGAAGTTGAAAAAATCATCAAGGAATATCCTGATAACTGGTTGTGGTTCCAGCATCGCTGGAATACACCATACACCCCACCGGAGGAGGAAAAGCAGCCAGATGAAAAATAAGAAAGTAATTCTGTCAGTATTGGCAGGCATTGTAATTGCCGGTGCAATTATTGCCTGGCTGATGCTGAGCGGCGATAAACCTATAACTGTAAAACCGGGTGATGGTGTTACAGCGCAGATTAATGCTTCCTTAAAAAACAGTATGGTTAAAAGGGAAAAGGATGGCAAAAAGCTGTGGGAGTTTACAGTAGAAGAGGTTGTTAACGATAAGGCTAAAAACACAGCCTATCTGAAGGGCATCAAAGGCAAAGTTTATCGTGCGGACGGCAGCTTTATCGATATTTCTGCCGATAAAGGCAGTGCCGGCATGAAGAGCAATGACTTTTTCCTGGAGGGTAATATTAAGGCTGTACTGAATACCGGCGGCGAGCTTTATGCCGATAAAATAAGCTGGAATCAGGAGAAAGAGCTTATTACGGCAACAGGACATTTTAAAATGCATAAGGATGACTATACCGCAACTGCGGATAGTGCTGTAACTACCAGTGCTTTTAAGCATATTAAGCTTAAGGGCAATGCTAAAGTTGAGAAAGGCGGCGAATAAGATGGCTAATAAAAATAGATTACTGCTGACACTGGCGGCAGCTATGCTGGCTGCAGGTATGACAGCAACTGCTTTTGCTGCTCAGGGAAACTTCAGCGTTAAGGCTGATGAGCTGGAATACGATCTGGGCAGCGGTGAAGCTGTGGCAAAAGGAAATGTTGTATTGATGCAGGATGGCGGCAGAGCTACTGCCGATTACGCCAAATTCAACAGCAAAAGCAAGAGCGGTGTGCTTACCGGCAACGTTATTGCTGACCGCGATGATGCACATATTGTGTGCAATGAGTTTATCGTGCACAATGAAAATGACCTGTCTGCCGTAGGCGGCGCTATGATCACCAAAGCAGGCAAAAGCCTGAGCTCTGACAGAGTTGATTACTACAAGGCACGTCAATTTGCTGAAACTATCGGCGGCTGGGCGCGTCTTACCGACAGCGACGGCAGTGTGTTGAATGCGGCAAGAATTGATTACAATATGGCACAGGGTGTTGCCAATGCTTATGGCGGTGTTGATATCCGTAGCGATGCGCGTAGCCTGACAGCTTCTGCTGACAGCGCTGTCTACAAAACTGATAACAGCGGTTACGTAGAGCTTGTCGGCAATGCCAAAGCAACCCAGAATGGCAACAGCGTTGCCGGCGACAAGCTGCGCCTGACCAACACTAACGTGGCTATTGCTGATGGTAATGTAGATATTATCTATATTCCGGAAAAACAGCCTGCGCTGCCTGGCAAGGAAAAGCAGAGCGCAGATGATAAAGCTTTAGCCTAAGAAGCGGAGGGCAAAGTTTTGGTTATAACAACAGATAATCTGGTAAAAATTTATAATACCCGTCACGTTGTTGACGGAGTAAGCATCAGTGTAGAGCAGGGCAGTGTAGTAGGCCTTTTGGGACCTAACGGCGCCGGCAAGACGACAACCTTCTATATGATTGTCGGCATCGAAAAGCCTGATGCAGGTACCGTGATGCTCGACGGCAAGGATATTTCCGCAATGCCTATGTATCAAAGAGCGCGTGCAGGTATCGGCTATCTGCCGCAGGAGGCTTCTATTTTCAGCAAAATGACGGTAGAAGATAACATCATGGCGATTCTGGAAACAACTAATTTGAATGCATCCGAGCGAGAAGCGAAGATGAACGCTCTGCTGGATGAGTTCCGTCTGAATCATGTACGCAAGAGTGAAGGCAAGGCGCTTTCCGGCGGTGAACGTCGCCGCGTAGAGATTGCTCGTGCGCTGGCTACCGACCCGGCCTTCATTCTGCTGGACGAACCGTTTGCCGGCATTGACCCCATTGCCGTAGCAGATATCCAGGGCATGATTGCGCATTTGGCACAGCGCGGCATCGGTGTGCTGATTACAGACCATAACGTCCGTGAAACACTGAGCATCGTTGATAAGGCCTATATTTTGGCTGAAGGTCATATTTTACTGCACGGTGACAGCGAAACAATCGCTAATGACCCCGTTGCGCGTAAATATTATCTTGGCGATAACTTTAGCATGTAACAGGAGGAAGAAAAGTGCGCTTACGATTATTAGACCGTTATGTACTGAAGGAGCTTTTATACCCCTTCGTTTTCGGCATCGCTGCTTTCTCCAGTATTTTTATTGCCAGCACGATGCTGTTTAAAATTACGCAATACATGACTAAATACGGTGCTCCGCTGGAGACTGTAGCACGTTTATTTATGTATAATCTGCCGGAGATCATCAACTACACCTTCCCGATGTCTATGCTGTTGGCGGCGCTGATGGCCTTTGGCAAGCTTTCCGGTTCCAGTGAGATTACGGCAATGAAGGCCGGTGGTATCAGCTACTACCGTATTGTTGCACCTGTGCTGGTGGTAGGTTTTATTGTCAGCATGTTCTCTGTAATTTGGGCAGAAAAGGTAGTGCCTACGTCGAAGGCGACGGCGTCACGGATCCTTAACGAGGAAATACGCCATAATACGCGTCCGACAACGCAGGACCATATTATTATCAAAACTATCAGCGGTGATACCCAGCGTGTAACATACGCTAACAGATTTGATGAAAAGCTTGGCAAGATGACCGATATCACTATTGAAGAGTTCAATAAGGGCAAGATTTCCCGCATTCAGACTGCTAAGGAAGGCTACTGGGAAAATGGGAGCTGGCGTATTGTAGATGGCAACGTGTTTGCGTTGGACGATAAGGACGGCGTACAAAGCAGTGCCAAATTCAAGGAACAGATTATTCCTTTGAATTTCTCGCCGAAGCAGATTTCCTGGGAGCAAAAGGAGCCTGAGGAAATGACTATCCGCGAATTACGCGAATACATCAGTATGCTGGAATCCCAGCATTCCTCGGCTGCACGTCAATGGTGTGAAATATTTATGAGAATTAATATTCCGCTGGCAAGCTTCTTCTTTGCTATGATTGGCGCCTGCCTTGGTACTCAAAAGCAGCGTACCAGCTCTTCTATTGGCCTTGGCATCAGTATTATCGTAATATTTATCTATTACGCAGTAATGACCTTTACTACCGGATTGGGCAAGGGTGGTGCAATGCCGCCGCTGCTGGCCTGTATGCTGCCTAATATTCTTTGCTTAGGCGCAGGTCTTTATCTGATGAAAAAGAAAAATGCCTAAATAATTTAGATGAGTGAGTCATGGAGGTGAGTACTTGGTAGGTATAAGATTAATTATCATTATGGCCGTTGTAGGTGGCCTGATTGCCTATCTTGCCGATAAAATGGGCAGTAAAATAGGCAAGAAGAGAATGTCGGTATTTGGCCTGCGTCCAAAGCATACGTCAATATTACTTACAGTACTCGGCGGTACCATTATTGCTGTTCTGACTATCAGTGTTATGGCAATAGCATCACAGAGTGCGCGTACAGCCTTGTTTGGCATGGAAAAAATTCAGCAGGAGCTGCTGCTTTTAAACAAAGAAAAGGCAGATACGAATGCTGCACTTGAGCAGGCCAAAGGCAAGGTTGATGAGCAGAATAAAAAAATCAGTGAGCTTGATGCTAAAATCAAAGAAGCAGTTGCCGAAAATGATGCGATGGAAATCAAGCTGGCCCAGGTTAATGACATGTACAGCCAGGCACAGAATGAGGTAAATTCTCTTACACATTCCAAGCTGCAGCTGACGAATGAAATTGACGAGCTGGAAAAAACCACCGAGGCTTTGCGTAAGGGTATCATCAATATGCGTGAAGGCCAGGTATATTACCGCGCCGGTGAGGTTGTCTTTGCCGGTATTATGCGCGGTGGTCTGAAGCATGAGGAAAACATGATTCAGATGAACTGGCTGTTGCAAAATGCAAATGAAGCAGCATTGCAGCGCTTGGGTGTTATCCACGATGAGCAAAAGCCTCTGCAGGCTATCTGGATTGGCAAAAATGTTGTCGATAATGCTGTAGCAAGGCTGGATAAAAGCAAGGGTAATATGCTGTTCCGTATCCGTGCCGTTGCCAATATCATAGTTGGCGAGCTGGCAGTATGCGATATTGAAATGGTAGATAATCAGTTCATTTATCCTGACGGAACCTTGATTTTCAGTGAGCAGTATAATCTTGGTAATAACGGCCCGAGCTATGAAAGCGTGCTTATGGAATTCTTGACGCAGATTAACCATAATGCGGTAAAGGCCGGTGTGCTGCCTGATCCGATGACGGGTAAGGTTGGCAGTATGGATGCTGCTACTATGATTGAAGCAGCTAATTCAATGCGTCGCACCAGAGGCAGCTTTATTCTGCGTGCTTATGCTAAAGGCGATATTACTACAGCCGGACCTGTAAGGGTAAGGCTGGAGGTGATTCCTGTCAATGAGTAGTTATCTTGGCGTAGATCCGGGGCGCAGCAAAACAGGCTTGGCATTAGTTGCCGCTGATGGCAAAATCCTGGCTTTGCATATCGCTATGACGGATAATCTTGCTGCAGAGCTGCAACGGTTTGTCGGTTCAGCTAAGCTGCAGGGAATTATTATGGGCAACGGCACAAATAATAAGGCTATAGGCGCAGTTTTGCGTGAGCTTTATCCGGATTTGCTACCGGAGCTTGTCGGTGAAGCGTACAGTACGGAGGAAGCTCGTAGCCTGTATTGGCAGGAAAATCCTCCTAAGGGCTGGCGCAGGCTGGTGCCGTTAGGTCTTTTGGTGCCGCCGGAGCCGCTTGATGCATATGCTGCTGTTGTGCAGGTACGCAGATGGTTAAAGAAAAACGAGGAAATGGATTAATGAATAAGCTTGGCGATTTAAGTTGTAACGAATTTTTAACTGAGCTTGCAAGCGCCGCGCCCGCCCCTGGCGGTGGCGGCGGCGCTGCTATGGCCGGCGCATTGGCGGCAGCACTTGCTTCCATGGTTGCTAATCTGACAATTGGCAAGGAAAAGTTCGCTGACCGCGAGCCGGAGATTAAAGAGCTGCTGCAGCAGGCAGAGGCAGAGCGTATGCGTCTTTTGGAGCTGGTAGATGAGGATGCAGCTGTTTTCAACAGCTTTATGAGCTGCTATAAGCTGCCCAAGACTACCGACGAAGAAAAGGCAGCACGTACAGCGGCAATCCGCGCTGCTGCAAAGCAGGCGGCAACCGTACCGCTGAACATTGCCCGCAGCTCCTTTGCTGTATTGCAGCTTGCGGACAGGCTTGTAGTGGCAGGAAACCCTGGCGTTATTACAGATGGTGCTTGCAGCGGCCTGCTGGCGCGTGCAGCGCTGCGCTGTGCGGAGTACAATGTGCGTATCAACCTGGGACTGACTAAGGACGAGGAATGGAATGCGCAGGTTGCAGCAGAACTGGTCCAGCTTTTGGCAGATGCCGAAGCGTTGGAAACTCGTTTGCTTGCAGTAACGGATAAAGCGTTGCAATAAGGCTTTATTGCTTGGTGCGGTAGAAGTACTTGACGTAAGCGTGTTTTTAAAGTATAATAAAATTCTGATGGAAAGGTGGCCGAGTGGTTGAAGGCTCTAGTCTTGAAAACTAGCGAGGGGGCAACTCCTCCGTGGGTTCGAATCCCACCCTTTCCGCCATTAAAAAATTATAATAGGGTCTTGCAATTTAGATAAGAATCTGTTATAATAAACAAGTAGTCTAATGGAGTGGTACTCAAGCTGGCTGAAGAGGACGGTTTGCTAAATCGTTAGACGGTTTACCCCGTGCGTGGGTTCGAATCCCACCCACTCCGCCAACTATGGCAATCGGCTCTCGGAGAAATCCGAGAGCTTTTTTGTGTCTTAAATTTGTTTCTCATTTTTCCTTATGCGGTCTATATGTTTTGCCTTGCTTGCCCATTTTGGAAGCACAGCGATTGCAGCAGTAGCGTTTATCCGCCCGCTTACCACTGATGAGAAAATAATTGCTGCATTCTGGATTGGCACAGCGGTGGTATTCGCCTGGATTGAGCAGCAGCTGATACAAATCAAGATAAATTGCCTGCATAAGATAGCTGCATTGCCAAAGACTGGTAAATTTTTCTTGCGCCAGGTCCATTTGCGGTCTGGCGGTATAGATATTATCGTTGATGATGTCGAGCAGGACGCGTCTGGCAAAAGCGTGGTCAAGGCTTATGCCTGGAACATCTTCAGCGAGAATTATAGCAGTAAGCTGTTTCTTCGTCAGCAGGTCCATGTCATAATCATCAAGCGTGTGCAGCATATGCTTGTCTACAATTGCGAGAAAGTTTTGCAGCTGGCAGGCGTAGTCAGCATCTGTTTTACGGATATTCTTGAGCAGCTGCGTGTGCGAAATGCGCTTGCGTGTAGCAAAGTATTCTGCGGTCCTGAGAGTAGGTGCTTCGATGCGCGGCAGCAGGTAGTGAATGCCACGCGCGCTGTAATGCAGCAGGTAGGCAAGTGCATAGATAACGCCTGCCTGCGTCCCCTCGTGTCGGAAGAGATAGCTTTGGACAATAAGCAGGCTACGGACGATTTTGACGCAGCGGGCAAAAAGACGCAGGCTCATAATATCCATTTCGTCTACCTCGAACAGGGTATAATTCAGGGTAACTTCGGCGTCATTGGTGGCATAGTCTTTTTCTGCAAGGATATCTCCTATAAAAAGGGTAGTGTCGATAAAGCTGAAATCGTTGACGAGCACAGAATGATTTTCGTCATCAAGGTGTGCACGTTTCTCAAGGCAGCGCTGCGAAGAATAGGGCAGGCCATAGGCATTGCAGAAGGCAAGCACCTGCTTTTTATCGTTTTCGTCAATATTGGCGAAGGCAATGGCCAGGGAAGGGGCTGATGCGTCTTTCTCGCTTTGTGAAGCGATGGTTTGCGTATGCAAGGGGCCTTGGGCGCAGATAAAGTCGTCCTGACCGTTAAAAAAGCGGCGAATCTGATAATTGCCGCAGATATTATTGGTGAAGAATTTGGGAATCACTGGCGCTGGAAAGGCGCGTTGCATAGTCGTCATGGATATCACCTCGCAAAAATATAAAAGCTTACTTTGCTAGCAGATGCTGACACTTTGTCGGCATCTGCTTTTTCGTCATTATAATATTACAAAAAAGAAATTTTATCATGGTGTTATTGTTTCTGGCTTCATCTTATACTAAAAGCAGGCGGTGGTCAAGTAAGCTTGCGGATTTTATGTCAAATATATTCCATATATATAAAATCTAAAGCACCGCAAGAGCCATCTTTTTACTGCATAATAGAAGGGAAGAGATAAGAAGTGATGCGTTTTGTTTGAAGAAAAATATAAAACTATTGGCTTGAATATTATGTATTATCGCAGAGCATTGAGTATGACGCAGAGCGAACTGGCGGAGAAAGCCCAAATGTCAAGGGCGCGCGTCTCGGATATCGAATGTGGTAAGGGTCCGTTTAATATGGAGTCTATATTTTTGTTGGCGCAGGCCCTGGGGGTTGATCCGATGCGGCTTATGCAGGAGAGAGAGTAAGAAGCAGCGGCAATAAAAAATATTAGAGGGAGGCAGATATTATGTCAAAGTATTGTATTAAGTGTGGAGCCGAAATTGACGACCAGGGAAGGTTTTGTCCGGTGTGCGGGACAGATCAGTTACCAAAGATTGAGCCGACAAATGTTATTTGCCCTAAGTGCGGTACAACTTATCCTATTGGTGTCAAATTTTGCACAAAATGTGGTTTTCAGTTGGGAAAAGCTCATAGCAATGATAATCCCAAGGATTTTAAAGAAATCTTCAGCAGACTTTTTGGTAATAATCCCGAACGTAAACCTGCATTGAATAAAGAAATTTTTAAAGAGCAGTTTTTGAGTTTTGAGGGACGCATCAATAGATTGGATTATTTCCTCAAGAGCATGAGTAGTTGTTTGGTGTTTTTTATTATCGCCTGCATCATCGACGAGTTTGTAGATGATTACTATATGGAAGCAATTGATTATCTGGCTTGCTTCATAGGCTTAATAGCTTTTACTCTTTTGGTTTGGATAAATAGTGCTATATCGGTTCGTCGCTTGCACGATTTGGACAAAGATGGCTTATTAGTATTATTAACCTTTGTGCCACTTCTCAATGGCTTTTTTGAGTTGTATTTACTGTTTGCGCCTGGTACGGTAGGTGATAATCGCTACGGAGCAGATCCTTTGCAATAGTACTTTTTTTATAAAACATTTAATTGGAAAAGTTATATAGGGAGGTCATAGTGTGAAAAAGCTGTTTTTTTATGCAATGCTTATCTTAACAGTGGTGCTTACCGGTTGTGGTAAGTCAGAAGAGCAAAAAATACATTCCATGTATCTTAACAACAGTACGAAGGTTGCTGAGATGGAAACAGAGCAGGCTCAGGCCATGCTGGAAAATCGCAATATTGATAAACAAAAAATGCTCAAGCAGATTAAGAGTTTAATTGAAGAAAATGAAAAGAATATCGCCAAGCTGAGTGATGAAAAATATGATGAAGCGAAGGCCAATGAGAGCGTTAGGGATTTCAACAAGAAAATGATGGAAAGCAAGGATAATGGTCCTTCTAAAAAGGATGGAGAGAAAGCCATCAAACGCTACCAAATAGCTAATTACGCTAAAAGCGTGAAGAATTATCTGCAGGCTTAAAATGTTTATCTTAAAAGAGTCTGCTCTAATATGGAAAAATATTCTGGCAATAGTGGACTAATGGAAATGGAAGCCTTTGAAAAGGTAGAATTCCAAAATGCTGTTTTGCAGCACGATTTAAACTGGTATGGCATGGCTAATGATGGTGAATTTCATAAGGGAGCCGCTTATTTAGATTGCAGTGGCGCTTCTTATCGAGTTCAACAAATTGGCGATAGCAAGCTAGGCTTTGCCGTGCTTGAACGACGCAAGCTTGATGATTGGGTTTATAGTGTAACGATAGCTTTTACTAATATGAGCAAAAATGAAACAATAGACCTTGATAAGCTTTCTGTTAACCTGAGAATTGGCAATGACTTGCTAACGCCTAAAAAATTTAATGTTATTACTTTTGGCGATCGTAATGATTTAAAAGGCTTCAAATTGAATTCTAAGCAAGTTTTGACAGTAGAGTGCCAATATTTCTTAGAGAGTAAATACAAGGACTTTAATTTACATTGGACTCAGTTAGAATTAGATAATGGTAAAGGCAATCTGCTCATCAATACAGGTGCCTATAAATATAATGTGCAAGGCATTTTAAACATGCAGCAGGAAGAGAATAATAGTAAAGCAACTACATACAACAATAACAATGCAAATAGCAATGTGAATAGCAGTGTGAATAGCAGTGGACCGAAGTATAATTTATTTCATCCGCAAGCGTTTTTGAATGGCGATAAATATATACCGGAAGTATTCCAACGACAGGGAGCACATCGTTATGTTGATTGTCGCAGTACAAAAATTTTGTCGCGCAATAATGGTCAAACGATTGTGCAATATGACATGATTGTAACAAGCAGCACTGGGCAGCAAAGTCGACAGCAATGTATTGTAGGTCTGCTTACTGGTAAAGGCTATCTTGTTCAATATCAGGCTGATGATGGTTCGTGGCATCCTATGGACAGGACAACTGCTTCGCTGGCCGGGTATAACGCTGGTTTGGTATTGATTGATTATTTACAGCTATAAGGTAACAGGCAGGGCTGCGTTTTGCAGTCCTGCTAAAAATTTATTTAATATGTTGAACTTTAAATATATTCATGCTCATATGGCAAATGGGTGATTTGACGTGAGTTTGAAAAAAATGCACCATAACTTATTATCAAAATCATGGCGGAAATATAAATTACGTAAGCACCTTGCCAAGCTTAATAGGTAAAGCGCAAGAAATTAAACTATATGTAAAATTGTGAAAAAATTGTGCAAAGATATGAAATTGATAATGTGCGATAATATAGTGGGAAAGGGAGCTAATGCTAATTATTTGCACCGAGATATAAGAAAATAGGCACTAAGATGCCTTACTTGCAGGCAATTGAAGAGTTTGATACAGGAATAGGTTGCCAAGAAGCTGAGGATTACGATGAGTGAACTAATAGCAGCGGCAATATCTATTTCTTAATAAATTTTGGAGGTGGCGTATGAGTGATAAGATAAAGCGTAGTCAGGTAGATGACATTAACAGACGCAATAATGCGGCTGACAGCTATAAAAACAGATCCTTTGGCAATAAAAAAAGTATAACTGACGAATATACGGGTAAGAGAATTTTTTATGATGCTAATAAGCATATTAATGAAAAGCAATCAAACGTTGACCACATTGTTCCGTTAGATGAGCAAATCAGGCGTTATGGTCGTGATTTGACGCCGGAGCAGATAAGAACAATGGCTAATGCTGATGCAAACCTTGCTAATACCAATGCTTCGCTGAACAAGTCCAAGGGTGCGCTGAATAACCACGAGTATATAGCAAAAAAATATACTGAAGCAGGCGCTGCGCAGATTAATGATGTATCAGAGACTTTATTTGGCAAGAAAATCTTCAAGACAAATAAAAAAGCTGTTGACTGCCCGGATGCTGTGACGAGCGTTAATATGCTGAAAGAAGAAGTGAAGGCAGAGGCGCATATACGGACACAGGCGACTAAGTATAAAATAGAAAATACGGTTAATGAAATAAAAAACAGCAAAGTTATCAGTTCTAAGCTGGATGCAGTTGCGCCATCGGTCAAGAAGGCAACTGCTGCCGGCAGTGAAGCAGCCTTTGTAACTGCAACAGTTTCCGGCTTGACCAACCTTGTGGGCGTGGTGAAAGGTGAACATGACATTAAGCAGGCTGTAAAAAATGTCGGAAAGGATACTGTAAGGAGCTTTGGCAGTGCTGCCGGTATTTCGGTAGTACAGGATGGTGTTGTCGCAGTAGCGAAAAAGGCCGGGGCAAAGGATTTTGCTAAGCTGGCAGGAAAAAATTTGCCGATTATGCAGCTGACGATGGCTGTAGAAATAGGTGGCATTGTGGCGAACTATTTAGATGGCAATATCAGCGGCGAAGAATGCTCTGCGCAAATTGTTTGCGGTACTGCCGGTGTATTGGCAGCTAATATGGCTTTTGCCTTGGGCGGACCGGTGGCGGCAGTGGTTACTTCCCTGGTTGTGGGGGAAATTACCAGGGCGGTTACTAAATACCAGATGGAACGTAGGCTAGATAAAAAACGTCAGGCGGAATTTAAGCATATTATTAATACTGCACTGCAAAGTCTGGCGCAGCAAAAGCAGCGGATTGATGAATACAATAAAGCAAAAGCTGCATATATGACAGCGGCCTTTGACGGTGGCTTTGAGCTTGTTATGCAGGGAGTTTATGCAGTAGATGATAAAGCAATCACCCAGGGCTTGAATGATATTTTGGCGGTGTTTAACCAAAAATGTGCTTTTCAGTCACTGGAGGAGTTTAATAGTTTTTTTGACGATAAAGATGCAGTGCTGACATTATGAAGGGGGCAGATGATATGATCGGACTGGTACTTGGGGCAGTTTTGGGCAGCGGCCTTTATGGCGCAGAAAAATCAATGCAGATAGATAGCAGGACGAGAAAGCGTTATGCTAAAGCTTTTGCGATGGAGCAAGAAGCTCACAGGCTGGTGGAAGTAAAGCAGCAGGCAGCAGATAATGCTATGAAGAAGCTTTCCAACCGTAAGCGTTCGATATTGATTACTTCAATGCAGAATTTTGTTGCTGTGTATGGCAAGCTCATGAAAATTGACTTTCGTGATGACAAGATGCTGGCAGTTTTAAATCAGCAAAGCTTTAGCCCTAAAGAGATACAGATTATCAATGCAGTGGCACAGACGGCGGTAAGACCAATGACTGATAAAGAAATTGCTGTCAGTATCTTAAAGGGCTTCGGCGTATTTGGCTTAGGCAATGCTTTTATTGATGACTCTGAAAGAGAGCTGCAAATGGCTGGCGCGCAGCTGCGCAGTTCGCGTGTTGTCTATAGTCAGGCTGAAAATTTAGCTGCTGTTTTAGATGGTGTGATAGCTTCTTGCAATAAGGTGTCTGATTTATTGCCAAGGTTAAATAGGTTGTTTATGCAAGCTATCAGCTATTCAGATGAACTGATTGCTGCTAAGGGCAGGGACAGAGCTGCTTATACAGAAAACGACCGCAAGGCCTTTTGCAGCTGTATAAATCTGGCGGTTACACTGAAAAAAATAATTGATGCTCCTGTACTTACGGACGAAGGAAAGGTTACGCAAGAAACAACGGAAGCATTGGCGATTGGCAGTCAGTGTATGCAGGATATAAAAAATTTATAGATTTGGAGGAATCGATATGAAAAAGTTTGTGGTTAGTGACAAATGCATTGCTTGTGGCAACTGCTTATTAGAAACAGAACTTTTACAGGAAGATGCTGAAGGCAAGGCTGTGCCTGCCAATGGTGGCTATTTTAGTGATGATTTTTTAGCTAAGGCTGAAGAAATTGTTGCCGGTTGCCCTGTACAAGCTTTGAGCATAGCGGGAGGCGCAGGCACAGACTTAAGCAAGCTGCCGGAAAAGCTGCAAAACGCTTTAGCCAAGATTACTGTTCCGAATGTTACCAGAAAAGATGTTGAGATGCACGCACAGGATTACCGTATGACCTGCTCCTATCCGCAGGGAGAATATCGTTATGATTATTCCAGCGAAAGCAGAGCTATGAGTGCTGCGGAAAATGAATTTGATCGTATCTGCTATTCGCAGTATAAGAAATTCATTCTTGAGGTTTTTGTGCAATACAAGGAAGATAAGCTGAGAAAGTTTTATACCTTTGATGAAAGTGGCTTCTGGGGACAGATTAACAAGCAATATGCAGATGTGCTGCAGGAATTTGCCGGAGCGGCAGCTGCAGGCGGAATTAAGCTGCCGGCAGACTTTAAAGAATTTGAGGTTTTCCCCGGCGGCAGTGCTAATGAGAAGGATTCTGTGCTTGTGTATATGCTCAATGTAAGGCTCAAAGAGTTTGAAGACCGTGGCTGCAGTGATGTAATGAGAGAGTTTAATGGCTGCAATTATACTTCCCGTAGTGATTATAGGGATTATATGGATACAGATGATACAGAAGTATATGCAGGCACTAGCTTCTTCGGTAACGATAAATATGAAGAGAAATATTGCTATAAAGATGTAAATAAGGCTTGTGAAGAATATATGGGAGATTTGAAGGATGCCATTAATTATGTGGATTACGATTCCCAGGTTATCGATACCATTGATGCGGCCTTAAAGGATTACAAAGAGCGTGTCCAAAAGGAAATAGATAAAAAGGTTGCCCTGCTGAGTAAGGCAGTTGGAGATTCCAAAGCAGCACTGCTGAATAGCGGCGTTGGAGATTCCAAAGCAGCACTGCTGAAATAAAATTTGATAGGATTAAGAAGCATTAATTTGTTGTTGGGTTAGAAGAAGTGCCGCACGAAATACACTTATGTTAATTTGTGCGGTATTTCTCGTTTTTATTATATTGATAATATGCTATAATAAGTAGTAGGAATTTACCTCAGTTGCAATAAGGTGGCGCTAATTATGCCGGAACAAAATATTAAAGGTTATAATTAAATTAGTTGACCGAAAATGCTTAGCAGATTTAGCCTTATGCAGCTAATATAAATTAAGGGGCTGGTTTCCATGAGTTGGAAGGTTTATGTAAAAGTCAATCGTTGGCTATGAGTTTTGCTGAAGAATGTTCCTGCGTGGAGCAGGCTTCTTAAGGAGACGCATATTGGCGGTTGGCTTTTTTGATTTAACTTGATAAAAATGGCGTGAAATATGTATTCTGTAAAAGAGTTTAGTAAAAATCAGGAGGGAAAATTTTATGAGTAATTTAGCATCATTAACAGCGCAAAGAGATGGGTTGTTGAAAAAAATTCGTGCAATAGAAGCAGCTTGTGAAGGTATAGAAAATGAGAATAATGCCAAGAGAGTACAGGAATTAAATTTGGAGCAATCGCAGTACTCGGCGCAAAGACAGGAAATCGCTGCCAAATTGGCAGTAGTAGATGGAAAATTAGCAGCTATAAATGCAGGGATAATGGAATTAGGGGGTACGGGTGTCGAAAAAATTCTTGAGGCCATCAAGAATCAGAGATGGTATTTTATAAAAAATAAACCCAAAATTCTTTTTGATAAAAATACAGGTTTGCTTTGGGCTAATTTAAATACGTTTAATTATCACGACAAAGATGGAGGATATTATAAATCTTATGAATATCTTGATAATATAATAAATAATTATTCGTTTGGGGTTGATGGCTTTAGAGTACCGACTTGTTATGAGCTTTGGCAAGCAGTAGAAGATACAACGATACCATTTCATAGAGATAGTGATAATCAATGGAGATTGCTTGGTAATGGTTATTGGGCTTGTGAATACAATGGTTGTATACGAGCAAAAAATTTGGGATATAGTGGAGCTACGAGTCATATTGAAGATTATAGTGTAGCGTTATTTCCGTGTTCTGATCATTTGATTAAGAACTCGGATTATCAAGAAAAAGTTAAACCGGGAAATCCTGTTTACACAGAAAAAGAACGCCTTAAATTCACTTTAGACCTGTTCACTCAAAATGAATTAGTGCCGATTTTTAATGATGAAGCAATTACGGAGCTTTATAAAAAGCTGTATTTTGAAAAACCCCAATTATTAGAGCAGCTGCAGGAGCTGGAAAATCAAATTAAGCAGTTGCAGACAGTCACATTGCTTTCATCAGATTTTGATTACACAGCGTTGCTGGCAAAGTATGATATCAAGGCTATTGATGCTTCTCTCATCAGGTATTATCAGGCTGTGCAGCAGTGGTGCAGGGAACTCATGGAAAAAGTGGATTATTACGAAGAACAAAAGGCTTCAGTAATCAAGGATTTCAATTTAATCAGTCTTAAGCTTTCCAAAAAATATGAAGCTAATTCTAATCTTACAGAAGCAGAAAACAGCTTACTGTGCGACAGACAACACTTCTTTCAGAAAAACTTTTCTTTGGGAATGAACAGCGTTAAAACAAAGCTTTTGGCTGTGAAGAAGCAGGCCGATGCTTTGGAATACAGAATTGATGAAATTGATGAGGGTGAAAATTCTCTTCGTGAATTGGCCGAGCTGGAGCAGGAAAAGAGAGCAAGCTTTGCTTTCCTGGCGGAAAATACTGCCAAAATCATCAAAAATGCTTTGCGCAAGATTGAATATTTTGAGGCAAACCACACCTTCGTCATGAATGCTATCAATATCTGGGAGAATTGGACTGAAGGCTATAGAGTTTTCAAAACAACCTATAAAGAAGATATGAAGCATGACTGCGAAGATGATGGAATTGAAGAAGAAATATGGTCTGCCTGGTATCAGGATTGGCAACAGTTAAGATATGCGATTGAATTAAAAATGCAGCCGATTATTGAACGTGGCTTGCGAGGCTCCATGCCAACGAATAAAGAAGTGAAGACATCTGTCCCGGAACAGCTTATTCATATTTTAGATGATTATAAAAAGCAGATTGATAAGTTTTACAAGGAAGAACGCAAGGGAATTTATCAGAAATTTGCTTTTCAGGTTGGTGGCGATTTACAGGAGAAGTTTGAAACAGAAAGCAGTCTTTACAAATTTGTGGCGATGCTTCAGTCAGAACTGCAGGATATTATCTTCAACTGTAAGAATGCTGAAGACAGAGTCTGGATCTTGAATTGGGCAAATAGCTTGCTGGATATTCAAATTGACGAAGTTTTAAAGTTTGTTGCTAATAATGATTTACAGAAAATATCACACACCATCTTAGATGAGTTTGCTGCTTTGAAACAAAAGAATTATGATATTTACCTTGCAGATGCTAAAGCATATAGTGAAGAAAAGGCAAGGCGTGAAAAGGCGTACAATTCTTTGATTTTCAAAATGCGTAAGGATTTGGCTAAGTAGCAAAGGAAGTAATGGTTTATGGAAAGCGTTGTTCCGCAGCTGCCGATAACTGATGCAGTATTTACTGAAGAAATTTGGGTGCAGAAGAATCCGGTAATGGGTGACCATATACGTGTAAAACGTATGGGTGGTATTTATACGCATCACGGTATCTATGTTTCAGATAATGAAGTTATTCATTTTACCGGTACAGATGATGATAGCATTATGGATTCATCGAAAAACAGTGTTATCAGTTCAGATTTAAATTTTTTCCTCAAAGGCGGTGAGCTGGAGGTAAAAGAATATACTGATGAAGAATTTCAGGACCTGTATGCGCCGGACCAGATAGTTGCTTATGCACGTAGCTGTATTGGTGATGGCGATTATAATGTAATTTTTAATAATTGTGAGCACTTTGCTAATGTTTGTACCTTGGGCAGGTTTAGAAGCCATCAGGTAGAACGGTTATTGCAAAATAAGGGGGTTGATGATATGGGATTTTGGGGAACAGTAGGTGGATTTTTTAAAGGATTGTTTGGTGGCAGTTCTAGTAGTGGTGGTAGTCGCTCGACAAGCTCAACGGTATATGAGCCCGATAAGGTAAGGATAGCTGAGATTGAGCAGAACACAAAAATCAGATTAGCCACTATGGAACGCGAACGTCAGGAGCTTATGCATAAGGCGCAGCTGGAGTTTTTGCAGGCGCAGCACGATTGTGACGAAGCACTTGTGCAGGCAAAGGTGAAGGGATTTGCTGCGACAGCAGAGATGATTATCAGAATGCAAGCTAAGTTAACGGAAATTGCCGAAAAGCGTATAGACATTATAGAAAAAGGTTCTATGCCAATTATTAAGGACATTGAAAAATTTTATGAGGAGCTTGGAGATAAAGTAAATGCAGATAACGATGAGTACAATATGGAAAAACTGCCAGCGTTATTAGCAATCTTGGAAAAATATGAGATTGATTCGCCTGCGCATAAGCTGTATCAAAAGCGTATTGAAGACGATATGAGATTGCAGGGTGAGTATTACATGAAGCAGTTGGACAATATTGCGATACGTCAGCAACAGGTTATTGATGGCTTTATCAAAAGTAAAAATAGCATTATAGAACAAACAGGTATGCTGACTAAGGAACTGCTGGCGAGCGTACAGAAGCAGACGTTAGAGCTTAGTCAAGGTGGAGAGACAAGCTTAAAGGAAATACAGCAAAAACAGCAAACGCTTTTGTCAGGTCAGAAACCGCTGGCTTTAAGCGAAGGCAAGCAGGATGAAGTAAAAAATAAATAACTTCAATTTTTACACTCACTTCGCCAACTATGCCAATCGGCTCTCGGAGAAATCCGGGAGCTTTTTTGTTATTCAAATATCACGGCATTGGTCCAAATTTTGGGGTTGGGCTGTTACATGAGTGTGGGTCGACCTAGTCCGTAGTTGTGGGTAGACCTATTACAATATGTGGGTCGTGCTAGTACAAATTTTGTGGTCGACCTAGTCCATGTTATTGGGTTTCAATGGCTGGAGCGTATTGCTCCAGCCATTTTCGTCTTTAAAGAGTGAATTTATCGTATTTGTTGAGACAATAAAGGATTCGGTTACGGGTTCGTTTAAAATTTCTAAAGCCGTTGGCATTTATAATAAGTTTCTTCAAAATTCTGTTCTTCGATTCAATGTAACTGTTATTTATGCGCCTGCCATTAATCGTTGTAAATGAGTTTAGTATTTCTTGTTTCCAATTAACTAGAAGGCCATAAAATTCATTGTATTCAGGTATTCCGAAGTCACCAAATCGGTTCTTAAGTATATCATAGTTTTCTTCGAGACTGCCGGAAGCTTTGTAATATTCTCCACTCTGATTAAATTTCAGATACAATTCTTTTAAGTTATAAGCAATTTCCAACTCTGGAAATTGAGCAAACAGTAAGTCTCGGATATCTCTTAAATTGACATAACGGCCTAAGGCTTTGTTGTATTTTGGTTCATTATCTAAGTCCGTAGTATGGTTAAATACAAAATTAAATTTTCTTAGAAGATACTCATAGGTATGGTTTTCAGTATTTCGTGCCCATCTTAGCCTAATCTTATTAAAGTCATCTGTAAGATGTTTGGTTACATGAAAGCTGTCTGCACAAACAATGGCATCCGGGAAACATATCTGTGCAACATCCCTAAAATTGTCATACAGATCCATAGATATATACTTTACGTTATTGAGTTCGCTGCGTTTGAGAGTGTAATTCTGTATATCTCCACGGATAGAGGCAAAATAGTCAATAAGGTAATGCTTTCTGCGAGTAGGAAGTACATCTATTACTTCACCCGTGATAAAATTCATGAGCAGGCAGCAGTAAAGAGAATCCATATCAGATTCAGGGAAATAGTGCTCATCCATGGATAATACCATTGGTAAAGGCTTACGCATAATATCTACGTGTTTGTCAAATAATCTTAGAACAGTAGCTTTGGAAACATGGTATCGTTCAGCAACACTGGTATAAGTGTCTTCGGGATGCTTTAAATCTTTCAAAATATTAATTTTGGTTTCGTGAGTTAGTCCGTCATTGGCTTTAGTAAAGGGATTAAGTTCGTTAAAAGAATAAGAACACTTGGGACAACGGAATCTTCTTTGGCGATAAACAATGCTACATTTACGGTTGACCAGTGTAGAGTGTATGAGAGTTCGTGGGTAGTATCCATGAATTTTTACAGGTCCGGAACAGAACGGACAGATCTTAGAGGTAACTTTTAGCTTAAGATTAATAATGATTGAGCCGTCGGACTGCGCAATGGTTTGTAGTTCCTCAATCTTATCCTCTTGAATGTTAAGCATATTTGTGATAAACTGACGCATAGATAAAAATCCTCCTTCGTCTTAGTCATATAGGCAATTACTATTTTAACGAAGGAGGGTTTATTTGTTTAGATGTGGCTTGTACAGAAATTTTAGTCTGTACAAGCCATTTTTGCTTATTGTTGAATAGGGTATTTTGGCCTACGACCACAAAAGTTGTACTAGGTTGACCCACAGATTTGGACTAGCTTGAGCACAAGAATGTACTAGCGAAACCACAAAATGTACCAGGTCTTAATCGAGCACAAAAATTGGACTAGGTCGACCCAACCACAAGTAATGGACTAATGCAAATATCACAAAGAAGAAATTTTATACTAGTATTATTGTTTCTCATTTCAATTTATACTAAAAGCAGGCGGTATAATAGCAGGTTTACAGCGTGCGTGTCAAATATATTCCACATATATAAAATTTAAAGCACCGCACTAGACACCTTTTTAGTGCATAATATAAGGTGAGAGATAAGGAGTGGTACTTTTTGTTTGAAGAAAAATATAAAACTATTGGCTTAAATATAATGTATTATCGCAGGGCATTGAGCCTGACGCAGAGTGAGCTGGCGGAAAAAGCCAAAATGTCAAGAGCGCGCGTTTCAGATATTGAATGCAGCAAGGGACCGTTTAATATGGAATCTATATTTTTGCTGGCGCAGGCTTTGGGGGTTGACCCGGTGCGGCTTATGCAGGAAAAAGAATGAGACGCAGCATAAATAAATAATGATGTAAATGCATTGCCCCGCTCTAAAAAGCAAATACCTAAAATTAAACTATATGTAAAGTTATGAAACAATTGTGCAAAGATAAGAAGTTGAGAATGTGCGATAATATAGTGGTAAGAGGAGTGAAAGCTAAATGTTTGCGTCTAGATATAAGAAAATAGGTGCTAAAATAGTTTTTTATAGGAAATTGAAGAGCATGACACAGGAGAAGCTTGCCGAAGAGGTTGGCATTACGCCGCAATATTTATCGCGGATTGAAAATGGCGGCTATACAAAAAGCGTATCACTTTCAACCCTAATGAAGATTGCCGAGAAGCTGGGCATTACTATGAGTGAGCTGATGGACGGGGTAGAGAATGCGTAAAATTAAAAGCTCATATCAATATAACTAGAAATTAAATATTAATCGTTTTTAAAATAAAGAGGTTTAAACTATATAAATATTATCAAGGGGAAATGATTGTGCAAAAGTATTATCCTTTTCCATGCGATTGTTGTGGGGAATGTTGTAAACATGTGAATAGAACACCACAATTATTAGGATTTGATAGAGGCGATGGTATTTGCAAATTCTTGAATGTGGATAACAGATGTTCAATTTATTCTATCAGGCCTAATGCTTGCAATGGTAAATATGTTTACGAAAACTATTTTCCATATATGAGTGTTCGGGAGTTTCATAATATTATTTATTTTTTTTGCAAAATAATAAAAGGAGAAAAAGAATGAAAGATTATATAAAAATAAACAGGGCGTTAGATGATCAATATCTAAAGGTTATTGAAGGAAATATTACTAATTTAAGAAAACAAGGTTTATATCCAGAAAAATTTACTTATCCGATTACGTTACAATTTGAATTGACAGGACGATGCAACCTTGCTTGCAAGCATTGTTATAATAGATCTGGTGATGTTGATAGGGAGACGTTAATGACACCAGATAAATGGTGTAGTTTGGCTAAAGAGATAGTTAAAGATGGTGGTATTTTTCAATGTATTCTTTCTGGCGGAGAGCCGTTATTATTAGGTGATCGCCTATTTGATATAATGGATATTTTGCATGATGATGGGACTTCTTTTGTAGTTATTACAAATGGTTACCTGCTAACTAAAGAAAAAGTAAAACGCTTTAGTAAGTACAGATATTATTGGTTTCAAGTATCTATTGATGGTTCAACAGCAGAAATTCATGATGAGTTTAGAGGTGTGAAAGGTAGCTTTGAACGAGCAGTAAATGGTGCTTTGGAAATTTCACAAGCTGGAATACCTCTTGTAATTGCCCATACGGTAACTCCTAAAAATCTAGGAAAAATTGAAGATATGGTAGATTTAGCATATAGCATGGGGGCATGCAGAATTATTTTAGGTGAGGTTTTGCCCAGTGGAAGAGCTATTGCTAATGAAGATATTATTTTAACGAAAGAACAAAAAAATTACTTATATGAAGTTATTAATCAGCTTCAAAATAAGTATAACGGGAAAATAGAAATTAGAAGAAGTGCAGATTTGGGGCATCAAATGAAAAGGTATAGCTTAGAGAATAATGCTGGCGGTATCATTAGACCTAATGGGGAATTCCGATTAGATTGCATGGCTCCATTTATTATTGGTAATGTTTTAGATACTCCGCTAAAAGAGTTGTGGTTGACGCATGGTATTAATGCATGGAAGAGTGAAAAAGTTCAAAAATTTATTGCTTCAATAAACGAGGAGACTCAAAAGGGCAATATTCAAAATCATGTTGATAAAGATATTTTAGTTTAAATAAGGAGTAGTTTGTGATGAAGAAAAGTTATGTAAAACCGGCAGCTATGTGTTTTGATATGGGGAAAAGTGCATTCCCGGCGGTAGGTTTAGCTTTAGTTGGGGGGTACGCAGTTGGAAGAGCAGTAGCTCATGCTATGAAAGCGAGCCCTGTAGTAAAACTAAAAAAATTAGGTAGGTGAATTATGGTGGTATACGATTTTTTTAAAGATAAGATTCCTAAAGTTATAGCCCTAAAGACCAGGGAAAATGAAGATTATTTAATAGCAGAGTCAGATGGTTTAGATATTTTTTATTTAAATGAAACGGCTAAAGATTTTCTGGAATTATGTGATGGAGAAAGAAAAATCGAAGAAATAAAAGAAATATTTCTTAAGGATTACGTAATTGATGAAAATAGTTTAGAACAAGACATAGTAAATCTGACACGAGATTTACAATGGAAAAATATTATCAGATTGGAGGATTAAAAATGAAAAAATATAGCAAACCATTAATTAATAATATATATCCTAGTGAGAGTGCTATTCCCGCTGCCCTAGCTGTTTCTAGCCTAAGTAAAGCAGCAGCATTTACGGTAGGCGCTGCTTCTGGTTTAATGCTTAGAGATATTCACAGTAAAGCTTTACTGTCTGTAAACAATAATTCAACAAGATTCAATCAATAATTTATTGTTATTGGAATTGAGTGGATCTAATCGTTAATTTTCAGGCGAATCTTAAAAATAATAATACCCTTTTTTTGAGCTTCCAGTTAAAGATAACAACTCAGATGGTTTAATGTTGAGTGATTTAGTGATATAATTTTCGGAAGACATACTGTCTCAGCCTCCTTTTTAGAATGTATATTTCGGTATATTAACATTCTGGAATAGGAGGTTTTAGTTTTTGCTTAGATATGTAATATTGATTTGTATGCTTTGTGAGTGGAGACTTTATTAGACGCTTATGTAATTTGTGCGGCATTTCTCGTTTTTATTATACTTATTCGCAAGAACTTTAAGAATGCGCGAAGTGTTCCATGTCTTTAAAAATTTGTAACAGGATTTACTAATAGCTTCGATTGCGCTAAAATAGGATTGATATGTAGTTATCGCTACTTTTCGGAACAATAGGTTTGACACAAAAATCACTATTGATATTCTTTTTATTAACGGCTTATATTTTCGTATAATTAATCTGGGTGTTAATCTAGGAGAAATTGAGATGAAAAAAATAATAATATTTGCAGGTGCTGCAAGCATATATGGATTGGCAGATATAAAAGCTGCTTTTAAAAATACAGATTTCGTATTGCAGTTTGTTGAGACACCTGAAATGGCAAAATATATTAGTTCAGATGATTTAAAAGAAGTAAGTGTTAAAAATGATATTAAAGATGAAGATTTAATAGTAGTGCCATTAAATGAATATTGGGTAACATGGTGTAAAAAGAATGTAAAAAGGTGTAGAATTTCTACTAAAGCATTTAAGGCTAGTCGGTCTAAAAAATATTTAGCGGATTGCATGATGCAACATGGATTACCATCGAATAGATATGAAATAACGAGCAATATAGAAAAAATAGTATCAGATAAACAAAAAGTGTATATTATAAAACCAGATAATCAATATTCAGGACATGGCGTAAAAATAATCTCTGCGTTAAATTATCAAAATATAAATAAGTATTTAACTGATGCGTCTAATGTTGACGAAAAGGTAAAAAAAGTATTAGATATTACAACTTCGCCATCAATATGTTTTGAATTTATTGATGGCATAGAATATAGCGCGGATGTTTTTTTCTGTCAGGGTAAATTTTCTATTGTTAGGGTATGCAAAAAATACAAAACAATTATTGATGATGCTCCGTGTGTATTAGCATATGTATTGGAAGAACCAACAGAGATCATAAGAAGATATTTAGAATTATGGTGCAATGCGTTGTTTGATTATGATAATATCTCATTCGGACAGTTTGATTTTATTTTACCTACTAGTGTCAGCAATGTGTTAGTTCCGATTGATTTCTCATGCCGAGTTGGTGGAGGAATTTCAGAATTACTGAGATACCATGGTGGTAATTTATATATGGATTCCTTAGAAGTGTTGTTTGGAGAAAAATCCATAGCTAATAAAGGAAATTTCCAAAATGTTTTTCAGTTGAATTTTATCCCTAATGCTATGGGAACTCTAATAAATGATAATTTTCTTATTAACGATTTACAGGGTATAAAATTAAAAAAATTAGGAGATAGAATTGATAGATTAGATCCTAGTGCCAATAATCGATTAGCTATATGTTTAGGAGATAATTTCTCAGAAGCGTATTATAAGAAAATAAAAGATAGACTACTAATCGGTAGCCAATATATTAAGCATGATGAGGTTTGAGATGGATAGTGTTTGCATAAAATCATTTAAATTAGCTATGAAAATGCAGGGAATAGAAATTGATAAAGATGAATTGATTAAGTATACTTCAAAGATTAAAACTTATGAGGACCTAAAAGCAATTGATAGAGATAATACTCATATTTTGTATCCATGGGTTCCGGCATTAGTATATGATATTTTGGGGTATAATGAATATAAAAGCTGCGATTTGAACATCGATGAATCTGATACCTATCTTTTATTTCGGCCAGGCGAATCATTTGATAATGAGGTATATGAAGCTCTTCAAGAAAAAGGTGATTTTGAAATACAAGAATTTCAGTATGTTTTTTCAAAAAAATTAATATCACATTTATATGGGGGATTTCCTTGGTTTTTAGCGTATTGTAGTATTTGTGATGAACTCAATATATGGGATAAAACAGGAATTGCAGTATATGTAAAAGAAAAAAATGATGTTCCTTGTATAAAATGTAGTGTTGAAATAAAAAATAGATACAGAGATAAGCATCCGGAAAAAACTAAAGAAATAAATCTTAGCGAAGAAAAAGGCTGTGGGTATAATGGGATAATTCATTCTTTCCATTGTCCGAATTGTATAGAAAAACGTAGACATAGTATGGCAATTGAAAAAGCACGTTTGTAAAGGGGGGAATCAAGTGGATCGTTATATACTTGGCGTTCATAGTGGACATGATTCTTCAGCATGTTTATATAAAAATAATCAATTACTCTATGCAATTGCCAGAGAGCGATTAACTAGAAAAAAACATGATTCTGGAGAACCTATTGAATGCATAGAATATTTACTTAAAGCTGCTGGTATTACGTATAATCAAATTTCGTTAGTTGTTCGTGTAAATTGGTATGATTCAACTGAAATTAATGATGATTATTATAAGAAGTTTTCAAAAGTAATTGTGAGATATGAGCATCATTTATTTCATGCATATGCAGCATCTTTAGCAGCTAAATTTGACAAGACATTAATTTATATAATGGATGGGCGTGGGTGCAGACCAGTTGATAATGGATGTTCGAGCTTATCAGAAGAAGATTTATTTGAAGCAGAATCTCTATATCTACTGGATAATGGCGAAATAACTGAATTACAAGCTGAAAAGAAATATGCTGTTCATGAAAGTGCATCTAAGCATAAATACAAATGGGGATCACATATGGACTCCATAGGATATGCCTATGCTGATGTTAGCCGACTGATTTTTAAGGATTATAATGCAGCCGGCAAAGTTATGGCATTGGCAGCATATGGTGTGGGGAATGCTGATGTACCAGAATGTCTGTATTTTGATAAAAAATTACATGTTCGTAAAGAATGGTTAGATTATTTAAATGCACAAGATTATCCACTATCATATGAGTTGCAAACAGCAAAAAATATTGCATGTGCTCTTCAATTCGAATTAGAAAGCTACATTCAAACCCGTATTAAATATTTTTCTGAAAAATATAATGTCCTAGATTTTTGTTTTTCTGGTGGGGTTGCATTAAATTGCCTTAACAATGGAAAATTAATAAATAGTGGATTGATTAATTCATTGGGCCTTTTTCCAGCAAGTGGAGATGACGGAATTTCTATAGGAGCAGGACTTTGGGCAATTAGAAAAATATTTAAAGATAAAAGTAAAATTGAGTGGGACTATGCATTAGGAAAAAGTTATGGTGAAATATGCCATGATGAATCTGTATTATTTCAGGTAATAAAAGATATACATGATGATAAGATTATAGGACTATTTGAAGGTGGCTCGGAATATGGTCCGCGAGCTCTTTGTAATCGAAGTATTATTGCTTCTGCAAAAAGTAAGAACATGAAGGATCGGCTCAATTTACAGATAAAACATCGGGAAAACTTTAGACCTTTTGGAGGTGTAATATTAGAGCGTAATCTGAAAAAGATTACTGATGATAGAATAGCTAGTCCGCTTATGCTATCGGCAATAAATATTAAACCTGAAATGATAGATTATATGCCAGCTTTGGTTCATAAAGATAATACTGTTAGAATTCAAGTTATATACGAGAATCAAAATAAAAAGCTGATTTGGAAAATTTTAGATTATCTTGAGAAAAAATATGGGGAATTAGTATTGATTAACACTTCTTTTAATGGCAAAGGAGAACCTATTGTAGAAAGTCAATCAGACGCTTTGCTTTCTGCCAAAAGAATGAAGCTTGAATATGTTTATATGAATGGAGAAAAGGTAGATATAATATGAACTTGAAAATTATAACATATATGCGAAGCAATGAGGCTTTTAATGATAATATAAAAAAGATACTTACGCTTTCGTTAAAGCTTAATACAAAAATCTCTTGTATCATATTTACTGATAATGATAGAAAATTTGAATTTGATGGCATAAAAATCGATAGTATAAATTTTCCGGGAACAAAGTATATTAGGCTACTATACTTATTTGAAAGAGAACAAGAGGATTGTTTATATTTGAGTATTGATAATGATATAAATGTAAATGACGAGACAATACTCAAGTTTTTAGAAAAAGGATTATCAGGGAAATATGATATTGGATGGGGACGAATTTATGCCCAATCACAGTCTGGCTTTATATCAAATCTAGTGGCGACGGATAAACACTTATCTCATGATTTGATAAGACCTTTATCGTGGAAATTAAATATGGGAATTAGTATACCAGGACAATGCTTTTTTATTAGACCAAAAGCTTTTCAAGATAAATTATATCAAATTGATACTTTTTTAGATGATCTTGCTATTGGCGCTTATATAAGTAATAATAGGAAAGACTATAGTATATTACGATCGTCTTTTCTTCTTGGTTACGAAAAACCTAATACAAATTTTTGGGGATTATGTAGACAACGTAAGCGTTGGGCGAAAGGTTTCTATCAAATATTCTCATATCCGAAACGAAAAGAATATCAAAGCAAATTATTATTGCATGCAGCATTTTACCATTTTAGTTGGATAGTCAATTGGCTTATGATTGGATACATTAGTTATTGTAATTTGTACGCTGGAATGATTTATATTTTAGCAATCGCTTTACTTATGACTAGAAAAGATTATAAACTACTATTTTATGGTGTAGTTTATCAGTTGTTTTTTCCAATATTTCATATCGTTTGGTTTTTTAATATACTAAGAGGAGATAAGAATGATGATAATGCCTGAAACTTTTTTAAAAGCTATGATATTAACGCATGGGGTACAATTTACTGATGAAGCTCTTTTATATGCACGTAAGACAAATGCCAAGATTCAGAATTTGGTATACAATGCTCCGATAGGAGCAGATAACTTCCGTCCTCAAGAATTATTGATACGTCATTCAGATGGATTTGAAACAGTATCTTCTTGTGTGGCTCCTGGAAAGTTAAAACCAGTAGTGGTTGATTGCAAAAATGGGGAATTATTTGCGACTGTTGATAATAGAAAAGTTGAAGATATTTCAATCTCTTTTATTGAAGAACCTGACTACTATTCTTATAAATTAGAAGAAGATTTAGTTGCAAAGGATTTTGTATCTGCTTGTGGTTTGGATGAATTGAACATAATTCCTTGGAAAGGATGCAATATTTCTGCAGGTTGTCTTTTCTGTGGTGCAAACACTGTTGCTGGTGAAAACAAAGCAAGTATTTTTACGGCATATCAGGTTTCTTCTCCCAATTTTTGGAATGAAAATAAGGATACATATCTAAATTATCTCACGAAATCAGTTAAAGCGGCTATTAAGTCAAAATGTTATGATGAACATATGCATGTAATTCTGATTTCTGGAGACTTATCTGATCAAGTGTTAGATATGCAAGCTCACATTTATTGTGATATTGTTAGGGCAATAAAGCCATTAGTAGAGAAAAAGTCTACTGAAGGTATTATAGCAGTTTGTATGCCGCCCAATGATTTAGATATACTAGAAGATTTTAAGGAAGCTGGAATTGAAAAAATAGTATTTAATTTTGAGCTTGGTAATGAAGATGATTTTGCAAAATATTGTCCAGGAAAAAAGAACATCGGATTTAATCATATCTTAGATGCTTTAAAAAAAGGTGTTGATGTATTTGGCTATGGTAATTCCTGGACTAATTTTGTTTTAGGCTTAGAACCTATTGGTAATTTGCTTAAATTTAATAAGTACCTAGCTTCTCAAGGTATTGTCTCTAGTGCAAATGTGTTACACCTTGATAAAGGAAATCGTTTGGATTGTGATGTCCCGTCATTTGAAACTGTTATTGATTATTTTTATTCATTAGATAAAATTTTGAAAGAATATAACCTGGATCCGTTTTATTGTAGTAAAGCTTTACGTACTAGCCTTTCTAATGAAGCTCGTTTTAATCGTATAGTGCTTTGATTTTTATGATTACTATCAACGACGATTTGTTGCGTTTGGTTTTTAGGAGGAAATGATGAGTACTATTTTGGTTACAGGAGGAGCTGGATTTATTGGTTCCAATTTATGCCGTCGACTACTAGATAATTTACAGAACCACGTAATATGTTTTGATAATTTTACGACTGGAAATATAAATAATGTAAGAGTATTGTTAGAAACTGAGAGATTTAATATAGTAAATGGAGATATATTGGATATATTAGATGTTTTGGATTCTTCATATAAAATCGATGAGATTTATAACCTTGCGTGTCCAGCAGCTCCATTGAAATATCAAGAAGATCCAATATATACCACTAAAGTTAACACGATAGGTGTATTGAATTTATTAAATTTAGCACGAAAAAATCGTGCAAAGTTTTTACAGGCTAGTACAAGCGAAGTTTACGGAGATCCGTTGATTTTTCCACAAAAAGAGAATTACTTGGGAAATGTTAATTGTACAGGTATCAGATCATGTTACGATGAAGGGAAAAGATGTGCTGAGTCTTTGATTTTTGATTATGCGAGGAAATATGGTTCTTTGGTAAAGGTTGTAAGAATATTTAATACGTATGGCCCATTTATGTCTGCTGATGATGGTAGAGTAATTTCTAATTTTATAGTTCAGGCATTAAGGGGAGAGAACTTAACTATATATGGAAGAGGAGAACAAACTAGAAGTTTTTGCTATATTGATGACTTGTTGGATGGTTTATTAAAAATGATGTCAACGGAAGATTTATTTCAAGGACCTGTTAATTTAGGGAATCCTGATGAAAGAACAATTTCTGATGTTGCTAGTTTAATAAGATTGTATTGTGGAAATAGGTCTGATTTTTCTTATAAGGCTTTGCCAAAAGATGATCCTAAAAGACGTTGTCCAGATATTTCTTTAGCTATGAATGTTTTAAAATGGAAACCAAAAGTTGATTTGGAAGTAGGATTGGAAAAAACAATCCAATATTTTAGAGATATAGTTTAGCGTTGAAATATATTAAGCATAAAAAACTAATCGTTACTGCTTTTATGGTGAAAGCAGTAATGGAGAAATTTTTATTATTTCTACATCACTTCTCATATTAAAACCTTGTTGACAACCATCATCAAAAGTGCTATAAATCTATATTCGGTAGATGTTTTATGCACATGAGAGGATGAGTATATTATGAGAAAAAGTTTTGCCAATTCCTTTGCAGCCACATTTATGGCTGCAAATATTTGTCTGGCGAGTCCGGCATTTGCCGATGATTTACAGACATACAATCTTGATACCATGGTTGTTACTGCGCAGCGTGAAAGCAAGCGTGATGTAGATACGCCTGCTTCCGTTACAACCGTATCACAGAAGCAGCTTGCTGAAACAGGCGCTTCTAATCTTTTTGATGCTTTGCGTCTGCAAAGTGGTGTGACTACCTACTCCTATGGTGGCAGCCAGTCCCTTGGCGGTATGAACGCAAAAATCCTGATGCGCGGTGCGAATAAGGGCACTGTGGTAATGATTGACGGTATGCCTGCCAACATCAATGAAAGCTATTATCTGGACTCTATTCCTGTGGAATCTATTGCTCGCGTAGAAATTGTTAAGGGTGCTGCTTCTACACTTTACGGTTCCGAGGCTTCTACCGGTGTTATTAATATCATCACGAAAAAGAAAATGCCCAATACCTTGTCACTGACTAAAGGTGAATACGGCAGGGAGAAGGCAGCACTGACATTGAATGCCGACAAGCTGAATTTTGCAGTAGCGCTGGAGCAGAGTGACCCGATGAAGGGATACAGCAGTAATTATAAGCAGATTAATGATTTAAACAAAAAGTCCTTTACCGCAAGCTATAAGTTTGATGATAATTGGAGTTTTTCACATCAGCACAATGACAGCAAGTATTCCTATGATCAGTATGACGAAACCTGGAGCAAGCTTACCGAGGATGCGAATTACCACTATATTGATGATTTTTCACGCTTGCAATATAAGGATGACAGCGTGAGTGCCAATTTGTTTTACAACCGCAGCAATCGCAGAAATCAGACCTATAGTGTTACAGACTCTAAATGGACGAAGCTCGATCATTTACGCTTTGATACTATAGGCCTTGATTTGCAAAAGCAGCTTACAGGTAATTTTGGTGATGTTATCGTTGGTACAACAATTTCCCGTGATTCCTATAAAAACGATATTAGCGTAGCTAAAAAAATCAATCCCGGCACGAAGATTAATGAATTCAGAACGAATTACGCTGTATTTGCGCAGCTGTCTAAGGATCTTGGCGCTGGTTATACTGCTACCGTAGGTGCCCGTGAAACTGTTGTTGAGGGTAACAAGCGTTATAATGCCTTTACTCCGCAGTTTGCTTTGCTGAAGAAGCTGGATAATAACAGCAGCTTATATGCCAATGCAGCTAAGTCTTTTAAGATGCCTACATTTACACAGATGTATGGCGGCGGTGCTTCTCACGTTGCTCCTAATCCCTTTTTGAGGCCTGAAGAAGGCTGGACCTATGAGTTTGGTTATAAAAAGAGCTCCAAGACCAGTATGTTCAAAACAGCGCTCTATTATATGGATTTAGACACTATTGAGTATGAAGGTAAGGGAACTAGCGATGATCCATCTATAACACGTAATATGTCCTTTAAAAACAAAGGCCTGGAAGTGACCTATGAGAAGGATTTTGGCAGTAAATACAGCTATTCTCTGGGCGCTAATTTCTGCAATCCTATGGGCAAAAACAAGGAAGGTGTTTGGGAGCGCAAGTTTGCACGCGAGCAATACAATGCCAGCATCAAATACCATGATGCTAAATTCAATGCTGCGCTGACAGGCATGTTTACTACGGACAGAGCTAGCGGTTGGGGCGATTTGCTGCCGGTAAACTTTATTGCCGGCTATAAGCTCGACAAGAGCAGCAGTGTAGAGCTTGGCGTGGAGAATATCTTCGACCGCGATGATATCGTAAGCAATCCTGGCTCTACTACCAAGTATTACTGCCTGCCACGCATGGTGCATGTGACCTACACTTATACCTTCTAAAAAGTTTGCACCAGTTTTGCTCCTTTATAAACGATAGTCTGAACTGACCATATTAAATATCTATAAATTGAGCTTATTCAGATGCCAGTCAAAAGGTTATAATGATTACATTATTAAAGTGAAGGAGTGTGTCTTATGACCTTAATGAATAAAGCATTGACTATTGCCGGTAGCGATACAAGCGGCGGCGCCGGTATGGAAGCAGATATTAAAACTATGGAGGAGCTGGGCGTTTATGGTATGCCTGCTTTGACCTGCATTGTTACTATGCACCCGACTACCTGGGAGCACAGCGTATTTCCGTTGCCTTTGGATTTGGTAGAAAAGCAGCTGGTGACAGCGATTGAAGGCGTTGGCATCAATGCGATGAAAACCGGTATGCTGGGCAGTGCTGAGCTGGTAGAGCTGGTTGCGGCGACGATTGATAAGTACGATTTGCAGAACGTGGTTATCGATCCGGTTATGGTTTGCAAGGGCTGTGATTTGATTCTTGTGCCGGATGCAGCAGAATCTATCAAAAAGCTGCTGATGCCGCGTTGCAATATTATTACCCCGAATACCGTGGAAGCTGCTTATCTTGCTGATATGCCGGAGGTTACTACCGTAGAGCAGATTAAGGAAGCAGCAGAGAAGATTGTTGCTGCCGGCGCGAAGAGCGTTGTTATCAAGGGCGGCGAGCGCCTGAGCGATAATTCCGCTATTGATATTTTCTACGATGGCAAGGAATTCACAGAAATGGCTGTGCCGAAGATTTATCCTTCCTACAACCATGGCGCAGGCTGCACCTTCTCAGCAGCAATTACCGCAGGCCTGGCAGACGGCCTGAGCATGAAGGAAGCGGTTCTGCAGGCAAAGAAGTTTGTCACTGCTGCGCTTAAGCATGGCTTTGCTATCAATAACATTGTCGGCTGCACCAATCATACCGCGTATAGAAAATATAGCGAATAAAAGAAATAAAACCGTCATTTCCTCAGATTATTGGGGAAATGACGGTTTTTGTATGCAAAAGTGCTTATTACAGAGTAGTGGAATCCATAGTGCAGTCTTCCAGCAGCTTTTTGGCATCAACATATTGCGCGATGCCTGCAGCTACCTTCTTCGATTCCTTCATCGCCAATACGACGGTAGCAGGACCGTGTACTACATCGCCGCTGCTGAAAACGCCGGCGCGGGTGGTCATGCCGTAGGGACGGTCACGGGTGATGACGAAGCCTTGTTTATCAACCTGAATGCCTTTGGTACTGGAAACAATACGTGCTGCGGGTTTCTGGCCTACTGCGAGGATAACGCAGTCGCAGGGGATAAGCTCCTGACCGCCTTCTGCGATGAACTCACCATTTTCAGTTTTAGTGATGTTTTGCAGCAATAAGCCGGCTAATTCAGTTTCGTCTGCTGCCGTAGCCTGACGGCGGATGTTCTTTAAGGCGCGCATCTGCTTCTTGTTGAAGTAAGCGATAGGCTGCTTTAAGAAGCGGAACTGTACACCTTCAGCAACAGCTGCTTCGTATTCCGAAGGAAAGGCAGAAAGCTCTGCTTCGGTTTTGTGGTAGACGATGGTGACATTTTTGGCACCGCGGCGGATGGAGGTGCGGGCAGCATCCATAGCAACGTTGCCTGCGCCGACAACGATAACGTTGTCGCCGGTGTGCAGCAGTGTTTCGCTGGCATCCAACTTGCCTCCGTCAGCCAATACAACCATACGCAGGAAGTAGGTGGCAGTCAAAATACCGGACAGCTCCTTGCCGGGGATATCCAACGTGCGCGGCAGGGAGGTGCCTGTACCCATAAAAATTGCATCATAGCCTTGGGCAAAAAGGTCATCAACAGTAAAATCTACACCGGCAAGCTGCTTTGTGCGGATTTCTACACCTATGTGCTGCAGCTCGCTGATTTCACGGCGAACAACGTCCTTTTGCAGACGGAATTCCGGAATGCCGAAGAGCAATACGCCGCCGGGTTCGCTTTGTGCTTCGAAAATAGTAACGTCAAAATCCATCTTGGCCAAATCGCCTGCTACTGTAAGGCCTGCCGGACCGGAACCGATTACGGCAACCTTGCCGCGCAGCTTGCTTGATGGCTGTGTAGGCTTCAAATCATTGTCGTGGGCAAAATCAGCAACGAACATTTCCAAGCTGCCGATTTCAATACCGCATTTCTTTTTGGTCAGCACGCAATGCGCTTCACACTGACGCTCATGTGGGCAGACGCGTCCGCAGATAGCGGGCAGGTTACTGCGTTCGGAAATGATCTCGTAGGCCATGCCGATATTACCTTCGCTTAAGGCACGGATAAATCCGGGAATATTGTTTTCAATCGGGCAGCCGGTGCGGCACGTAGGGCGCGCACAGTTCAGGCAGCGGCGTGCTTCCTGAATGGCTTCTGCTGTGGTCATTGTTCTGCTCATTTTTCTACCTCTTTTTAGTCATAATGCTTACTTTGAGTATCATAAATAAGATTTTCCAACTCCTTGAGGCGGTCGTTGATTTCTTCCATATGCTTGGCGAGCAGCTCTTCATAATCTGCTACCGGATCCGGCAGCTTATCGTGATTCAGGTCAATCATGCTTTCAGCATCATTGTTGGAGGCAATACGTACACCGTTACGTGTTACAACACGTCCGGGTACACCAACAACGACGGAATTGGGCGGAACCTCTTTAAGAACTACGCTGCCGCTGCCAATTTTGGAATTGTCGCCTACCTTGAAGGAACCGAGCACCTTCGCACCGCTGGAAACAACAACATTGTTGCCGATGGTGGGATGGCGCTTACCCTTTTCTTTGCCGGTACCGCCGAGAGTAACTCCCTGATAGAGCGTGACGTTGCTGCCAAGCTCGGCAGTTTCACCGATAACAAGTCCCATACCGTGGTCAATGAAAAGACCGGGGCCAAGTTTAGCACCGGGATGAATGTCAATACCGGTAAGAAAGCGGGAAAATGTATTAAGCAGGCGTGGGAATACTACCCAGCCCTTCAGATAAAAGTGATGCGCTATACGATGGAGCCAGATGGCATGTAGCCCTGGATAACACATTGCGGCCTCCAGTCTTGTTTTTGCGGCCGGGTCGCGCAGCATAATGGCATCAATATCTTTTTTCATCTGAGCAAACATGTCAAGACTCCTTTCTTTATATTATATCAACATGTGCTGTAGTTGTCAGCATTTAGCTGTGCTAAGACAAGCTCTTTCTGCCGACAAATACCATTTTTATATTTTAGCACAGAAATTAGTGAATAGTAAACAGAAAAACTGTAAAACTTAACAAAAATATGATTGGTGAACATTTTTCTGCGCTTATTTAGTGGACAAAATTCTGAAAACGGCTGATAATGCATCAAATTACACACTATGAGGCAATGATTTCTTTTGCAAGTGTCCTGATTTGACTTTACCTATAATTATGCTATAATTTAGGTAAATACTTAAAAATTTTTATTTATGTACTTGTTGAAAAGACAGGTACGCTGGAGGCGCACTAAAATGACAAAAGAAATTTTAAAAGAAAAAGCGTGTGCTGCAATTGACGCATATGCAGATAAGATAAAGGCTATTTGTGCCAGCATCAACGATGAACCGGAATTAGGCTTCAAGGAAGTCAAAACCGCTGCCAAGGTTGCAGAATTTATGCGCGACCTGGGCCTGCAGCCGGAAACCGGCCTGGCAATCAATGGCGTTAAGGGACGTGCCAAGGGCGGCAAGCCCGGACCGACAGCTGCCGTTTTAGGCGAGCTGGACGCGGTTGGCTGCCCTACAAGTCCGAAGGCTGATCCTGCCACAGGCGCAGCGCATGCCTGTGGCCATAATCTGCAGATTTCCACCATGCTGGCTGCTGCCTGCGGTATCGTAAAATCCGGTGTACTGCCGGAGCTGGCCGGTGATGTTGTGTTCTTCGGTGTTCCTGCTGAGGAATATATTGAAATTGCGTACCGCAAGAAATTAGTGGAGTCCGGCAAGCTGCATTTTATGAGCGGCAAGGGCGAGCTGATTTATGAAGGCGCTTTTGATGATATTGATATGGCCATGCAGATGCATGCTGATAAAAATATGCCGAAGCCTACGGTTTCCATTGGCGAAAGCAGCAATGGCTTTGTTGGCAAAACCGTGCGCTATATCGGCAAAACCGCCCATGCAGCTGACGCTCCGCATGAAGGCGTCAATGCTTTGAATGCTGCCTGCCTGGGACTGATGGGCATCAACGCTTTGCGTGAAACCTTCCGCGAGCAAGATGTAGTGCGTGTGCACCCGATTATTACTAAGGGCGGCGACTTTGTAAATTCCGTGCCTGATGATGTACGCCTGGAGCTGTATGTGCGTGCGAAAACCATGGATGCTATTGATTCTACCCATACGCGCGTTGACGCAGCGCTTAAGGCCGGCGGTGATGCTGTCGGTGCCCAAACTGTTATCGAAACACTGCCGGGCATGTTCCCGCTGAGCTGCAACAAGCGCATGAATGAACTGTTTGCAGCAAATGCGAAAATTGCTTATCCGGATATAGAGATAAAGGATGCCGGTCATTTCAGCGCATCTACCGATATGGGTGATGTATCACACCTGATGCCCGTTATCCATCCGTTTATCGGCGGTACGGACGGACTGCTGCATACACCTGACTTCCATATGGTAGATTTTAATGCTGCTGTACTGCTTCCGGCTAAAGCCTTTGCCATGATGCTTATAGATTTACTGTATGATGATGCGAAAGAGGCTAAGGCTATCCTAGCGGACTTCAAGCCTATTCTTACCAAGGAAGAGTACATTGCAAAATTGGAGAGCTATTTTAATAAGTAAAATAGAAATAATTTGTGGGAGGGAATGTAATGAAGAACATTAAATTACATGCCATAATTCTGGCGCTGATTATAGTTTCCGAGCTGATCGGCACTCATACCCTGAAGTTCGGTATCGGTCGTATCGTATTGCTGCCGATGCTGTACGCTCTGCTTCTGGGTATTTTGACAACACCTAAGTTTTTGAACCTGTCCGGCAAAAAGGAAATGCTGGATGCCAGCAGTCTGGTTGGCGTAACGCTGATGCTTTTGATGGCACGCTATGGTACGCTGGTAGGTCCTACCCTGCCGAAGATTCTGGCTGCTTCTCCGGCGCTGATTCTGCAGGAGTTCGGTAACCTCGGTACGGTGCTTTTGGGCGTACCTGTTGCTGTTTACCTGGGCCTGAAACGCGAAACCATCGGTGCTGCGCATTCTATCGCACGTGAGCCGAACGTAGCGCTTATCGGCGAAAAGTTTGGCCTGGACAGCAGTGAAGGCCGCGGCGTTATGGGCGTTTATATTGCCGGTACTGTTTTCGGTACTATTTTCTTCGGCCTGATGGCCAGCGTTGCTGCTTCCGTATTGCCGATTCATCCGTATGCATTGGCTATGGCCTCCGGTGTAGGCTCTGCCAGCATGATGACGGCTGCAGTGGGCTCTTTGGTTGCTATGTATCCTGATATGGCTGATCAGCTGGCAGCCTTTGGCGCAGCAAGTAATATGCTTTCTGGTCTTGACGGTTTGTATATGTCCGTATGGCTGGGCCTGCCGATGACCGAATGGCTCTATAAGAGATTCTATAAGATAAAATATGGCGTACTGCCAGAAGCTGATAAGAAAGGAGAGGAAGCATAATGAAAATTAAAGATACAATTATCATTTTGGCTATTGTAACCTTCATGAGCTTGTTCTCCAACGTATTGGGAACTAAGGCAAATATTATAGAGTCTATTCCCGGTCTGCTGATTTTGGCGGTTATTGCTTTTGTCGGTATGCTGATGTCCAAATATATCCCCGGCGGTATTCCTGCGGCAGCATGGGTTGTAACCTTGGGCTGTATTTTGACTATCCCCGGCGTTCCGGGCAGTGATATTGTCAATGGTTATGTGAAAAATGTTGGCTTTGTGGCTCTGTGTACGCCTATACTGGCTTATGCCGGTGTATCCATAGGCAAGGATCTTGACGACTTTGCCAAGACCGGCTGGCGCATTGTTATTCTGGCAATCGTTGTTTTTGTAGGCACCTATATTGCCAGTGCGATTATTGCTCAGTGCATTTTGAAGGCTTTGGGACAAATTTAAAAGAATTGCTTTTGAACCGGCATCAGCTCGATGCCGGTTTTTTAAGCTTGCAGCTTATTGTATACATGCTTTTTCACTAGTCAGTTGATATTGCATCAGCAGTTATAAAAGAAAAAATTATTGGGTATTGAGGCGAATAATGTATAGATATTTGAATGATGATGGTAAGATTATAGTTCCTTTAATTTGTGCTTTGTTCTTTTTATACTTTTATTTTAAATATAAAAAAGATAAAAGTGTACCTGCGATAGGAGCTCGTGGTAACATATTTGTGTTTGTAGGATGTATTTTACTGTCTTTAAATGAAGTGATAAAACAAAATAATATACAGCTAACAACTTATTTAAGTCCTTTTATAGGATTAGATTTTTGTAATTTATTTCTAGTTTTAGGAGCATTTATGTTTCTTGTTGCTGCTTCAAAACACGAAAAGTATAAAAACAAGATTATCTTTAGATATATATCTACAATATACTTAATATTATTAACAGCTCTCTATATTTTTGCTAGGGTAAGATATTGGTAAACGTTTCCCTGCAAGTGGCAACGATATAAATATAAAAGGCTGCAACGTAGCCAGTGAAGCAGGAAAAGCAGACATGGCTGCCGAAAATAATATAAATATCGCTAATGCAACAGAATACCATGAGCGCCTGCTTGAAGAGCATAATAAGGGCAGTGGATTGCTTTCATCTTATTACAGGAAGAACATTAAATAAAAGTGATTTAAGAAGTGAATATTCTGGGGTGAGTTTTAATTTTAATAGAACTGCACTCGGAATACAGGATAATTTGTCTTATTCTGGAGGAATACCTGCAATGGGAACTGGGTTAGGGAATAGTGTGATTCAAATGAAATAGGATTTGCTTACTATGAGCCTATTGAAGGGGTGTGACTTTAGATTGAATAAGTATAAAAAAATGTTTATTTATGGATGTATCGCTTTAATAATCTTATGTTTATGGATTCCTATGTTTACGGTTAATGAAAAAACAGAGTTGAATATGGCGAAGACATTTTTAAGTGTGCCTTTGCCAACTGAAGCAAAATGTACATTTTTTAAGAGTGGATCCAGGCGATCTAAAAGTGCCATTTCAGCTGAATTTACGTGTACAAAGAAAGAACTTGGACAAATTCAAGAAGCATTATTGAAAATGGGTTGGGTAGAAGACAGGAAAATCATAAAAAATAATGAAAAATATTATTTTTTTTCAAAGGGTAATTATGAGTATGTTTTAATTGATCATGATAATGCATCCGTTTGGGAGGAGAGTTTTTATGAAAAGTAAAACAAACCTTTCTAATCTAGTATGCTATATTTTAATAATAGTCTTATTTTTGTTTTTTGGAATTGGATTTCTCGGTAAAAAGATCATGTATGATCAGAACGAAGAGAATAAGGCGAAATGTATTATGTTGGTGAATTTAAAACGGCTAGATTTCTTAAAACCTGGTGCAATGCAGGCATATGAATTTAATCAATACTTACGGTTTTCTAAACGTAACCCAGATATAAGAATGGAACTTGCTTATACGGATGCAGATGATGCCATAAATTATTATGCATCCAAAGGATTGGAAAAAGGATGGAAAGTGCAAAGTATAAAGCAAAATCGTCTTATAATGCATAGAGAAGAAATTTTTCAAAGTAAGCCTGTTAAGGTTATTTTACAGTTGGAAAAGACAAAAGAAAATATTTGGGAGCTGACAATGAAATATGAGTATACATAATGCTAGGCAGGATTCAGATATAGGTGCAGTGCGCGAGTTTGACAAGCATAAATATTGATATCGTAACGGTAGCAAATGAAAAGCACGTTGCCGTAGCTTATGGCAGTTCTTCAGCAGAAATCCATGACGTGCAGCACCAGCAAAGTGCGCTGAGCGGCGAGAACATCCGCCTGAATGCTAAAAAGGACATCAGCATTGCTGGTGGTATTTTGAGTGCAAAAAATGACGTAGAGTTGAATGCTAAAGGCGATGTGAACCTGACTGCTGTGAAAGATTTGTACAGCG
>NZ_CABQHJ010000009.1:0-71459 GCF_902463975.1 uncultured Phascolarctobacterium sp. | reverse complement strand
TCATTTTTTCATTACCTCCCATTCCCTTATAATAATAAGCTATACATTATATTGATATGATATAGGCAGTGTTGCTAACGTGTTGTTAATATCGGCCATACCGATGCCCTAAAAGCCTTGTCTTGACTGCATTTAGCGCGTTGCTAACAGGTTATTACAATATCCCCAGCATACAAAAACCTCTCAAATCCAGTCATATCAAGGCTTGCAGCGTTTTTATACACCTAAGGTAACAGAATCAACCTCAAAAACAGTCTTACAAGCCTCGACTTCCGCCTGCTTCGCCCAGCCTGCTTGTTTACAGGTGCCGATATGCATCGACAAATCCGCCATCCACTGCATAACCTGTTCGGGCGTGAGCCAATATACAGTTTTGCTTTCTGCATCCTCAGCCACGCCACGCACAGGGCAGCCGTTAGGATACTTTGCAGCAAAAAGCGGCGTGCTGACATTGAGGGCTATACCTTGCATCGTAAGCTGCGTTTCCTTGTCGCTGTCATAGCGTACAGCCTCGCCGCTGGCACTGCTAACAAAGCCGCCTGTAATGTTGCTTGCTGTCCACTCGTTAATCTCTTTCAGCTTAAGTTTCTTTTGAAACGCTAAAATAAGTTCCTCATCATCTTTTGGGAAAACAACATCACCGTTTTCACTAAGGGATAAATCAGTAGGAGTAGCAGAAGAACTAATATTTTTAATAACATACTCGTCAACACCATTATCCATGCCTACAATGTAGTTTTTCAAAGAATCTTCAGAAGCACTAATAGCAATACCTTTTTTGTTTTTAAACAAATAAAACATTTATTTCACCTCTTTAATACTTAACACCATAAATTTCAATAATAGAGCAGTTTTGGATTTCAGTGTACCAAACAGTATCTGTCGAAAGAGGATGAGTAGTTGTTCCAGATTGTACCCCAGAATACAGGCCCCAATACTGGTCACTAGTGCCAAAAAAATTAAGATAAGACCCCTCAGAAAATGCTTTTTGTAATTCCCAAACATCCCACAAAGTGTATGATGAATAAGTACCACTATCATTATTTCCAACTACCAAAATCTTATCATACAGTGTATAAGATTCTTTAAGCATTATCGTGCCTTTTCTACTGTCACTTCCACCCGATGTTGTTGGAAAAGAAGAATCGCCACCATAAGCTTTAATGCCTGTGGAAGTATTGTTAATGTTTCTTACATCTGTTCCACCGTTTCTTGTTTTCATGGTATCCCAGTCAATCAACGCTACAAGGGTAGGTGTAGTATTTCCTGCCAGTTTATCTAACAAATCTATCTTAACAAAAGCAAAATCATCACTCCCTACACTAGAGATATTTTTATTGAAGCTGTTATAACTAGGGAATACATGAATTTTCTCTAGCTTACCTGTTGTACTTGCCATTTTTTACCTCCTTATAAATCACTCACCGTTGCAGTCAACTCATTAATATCAGTGCCCCAACTAAATGTAACTCCATCAACAGAATCAGAAATATTAAGTGTCAGAGTATACGTTTTCCCAGCTGTAACTGCAACTATACTGTGCATGTCTTGGTGGTCGGTGTTACCTCCATCCTCAAGGTCGGAGTAACTATATCCACTTCCCCATACTTTTTTTGTACTGTTATTTATAACAGAAATTGCATAGCTAACATCCTCTTCAAATGGTGCATCAGCTATTAGGCAATCTGCATCAACTTTAATTTTTGTAATACCAATCGGAACAGTAAAAGATGCCGTGGTTTCAGAAGAACTAAAGTGTTTTTCCCCTGTTATTACAGATATAAATTTCACTTCTAGCACTTCTATTGCCCCGTATTGCACGTTATATACCGCAGTATGTAAAACTCCACTACTATCAATATATTCAAATGTAAGCTTCTCTTTTCTACCCCATGTATTTAATAAAGAGAATACTCCTAATTGATTAGTATGATGTGTTTCCCCATTAACTGTAACTGTGCTTCCCATAATAACATTATCATCTAAATAGCATCTACACACCAATTCAGCTTTTTTATTTACTGTAGGTATATATGGTGTTGTTCCACCGTATTCAATGATAACAAAACCTTGTGTTCCGTCACTCACTCTAAAACGTCCTGCACGGTCGTTGTCATTACTATAAAAGGTGTTTTTACCTCCTGCACCTACAACAATCTGAATCGTGCTGTTTGGAATTACTTCAACTTCTGCATCAGCAACATAAGCACCGCTGTTTCCTGCGACACCAATTTGATTAGAAGTGCCATCAGAGTCATAGAAGTGAAACGAACCGCCACCTGCACCATAGATGTTAAACGATTCAAAAGTTCCTGTAGGTGCGTAAGTTACACTATCTTTAGTTCCAAGCACATTAGCATAATAATATCCAACCTTACCCATTACGTCTGCTAAAGTAGCAACACCATTCTTGTTAAGTAAAAAACCATATCCATGTACAGAAAAATCTCTGTTATTAGCGGTAACATATTGACCTCTTACGCCATTTTTAGAAGCAGCAGGCTGATTAACAGTCATTACATTACCACTTCTTAAGGTAGCAGTTGCACCTTGTCCGCCAGGAATAACATAACTGCCAACTTTTGTATCTCCACCATTTCCTGCTTGCATATCCAACGTGGGGCAGGAATTATAAGCACCAACAGTAATACCGCCTGCTCCACCACCACAACCAGTAACATATATTTTTGTAACGCCGGCAGGAATTCTTAAACTGTATGTGCCTACGGTTTTATATATAATCCTTACACGCTTCAACGTAACTACATCTTTATACAGCAGATACTTCGAGCCGTCCTTTTTTTGCACCTCGAAAACAGTTTCTGGAATGCTACTCATTTTTTGGGAATACTTATCTTTGTCAACCTTGTAAGATAAAATACAAAATCCGTCTACACCGTCACCGCCTGTACTGCCTTGACTTCCGCTCGACTTGCCAGCAGGAGAACCGCCGTTAGAGTAATTAGTGTTACTGCTGCCATTATAAACGCCACCTCTGGCAGTCACGCCTAACGCAGAAGAAGCTTCTCCGGCTGTACCATAAATATAATTAGAATTGTATGCTGTTATACCTTCGCCACCTTTTCCACCAGCACCAATAGTAACAGTGTACTGCGTGCCAGGCGTAACACTGATAGTTCTTGTTACACGTTCGCCATAACCTACTGTAGCCATTTCTACATCACCTCTTTTACTGCTCCCCAAAATTCCCGCAAATATTCACAATAACATAATTCGCCATCTTTTTGCACCGCAATAGGACAAATGCAACGGCAAATATCCAAATGCTCACAAGTTTTACATTTAACAGGCAGAAGTTCATTGAAAATTTTTCTATGCTTTTCTTGTAACTCTACAAAGTTATCTGTAATATGCCCAACAATTCTATCAGTATTATGACACAGCATAACTTCTCCGTTAAAATTTACGCTAAGGCTTACAACGGCAGGACGGCAAGGCGGATAAGGATATTCATAAAATTCTTCTTTATCAAAATTCCTTACACGCAAAATTTTTGAGTAGAACCAATGTCGAATATATGGAGCAATCTTACTATCAGATTTTGCGATCAGCCACAAATTCTTAACCGATTTTTTTACTACATTAGGCTTAAATTGATATAGGTCAAGAGGTGTATGCTCGCTCAGTACATTAATAAAACCGCAAGTAATTTCTGTTTCAGGAAACGTATAATGTAGCCAATCAAAAGCTTCTGCCATATTATCATTAATAGCATTAAAAACAGTATTGACAGTTCTTTTTCTTATACGTAAAAACTTCTTGCAGGCTTCTTTACTAGGTACTGCATTTCTCGCCGCTCTTGCATTTGGTGCATCATAGCTCATAATAAACCAAATATCATTCTCATTACAGAAGTCAACTATTTCATCATTTAAAAGCAATCCATTGCTAAAAATTCTATAGCTGACATTCTTTACGCCGCTTTGTTTAAATTCAAGCACAAGCTTCTTAATGGTTTCCCAATAAAGCAAAGGTTCTCCACCCCAAAAATATAATCGGCGCGGATTATTTTCAGCGTATTTCCAAGGCAGGTTACTCCACGCAACTATAAAGTCTTTAACCTCTTGCGATAAGTTTTCCCCTTGCGGAGAAAGGTTAAAGCAGCTTTTTATAGGGGTCTGAACGCAATGCCTACATGACATATTACAGGCAGCACCAAGAAGAAGGTAAATAGCTCCAAGGTCATTAAGCTTATGTATTTCTTCACTAAAGTTTTTCATGATCGTTTTAGTTACCTTCACCGCCGCTTCCTTCGCCAGCGCTACCACCGCTACCACTATTGTCGTAATTTCTTCCGTAACCGCCAGCTCCAGCTCCTGAAATCTCTACAGTAATTTCAGTAACACCTTCCGGAACGGTGAAGGTATAAGTTCCAGCATTACTCCACGATGTAACTACATCTACTTTATCAGCCATAATATACCTCTTATTCTGTATAGGTAATCATTGTTACGCCTATACTATCAATGCCAAGATTTTTTCTTGCAGCTTCAGGAGTCGCAGCACCCGTACCGCCGCCCTCAACCGGCAGAACTTTATACTTAGCATCGCCACACAACGGTAAGTTTTGACTGCCCTTAGCCGGTGCCGGAGCTAAGCCCCATACGCCAGCAGCATTGGCTGTTGCGCCAGTCAATTTATCAAGGTCAGCCACCTGCTCAATTGTCGTCTTCAGCATTACCTCATCTTTCTCGCCAGTCGCTGTGTTTCTGACTTTGAATATACCTTTTCTAATGGCCATTTTTTATACCTCCTTGGTTAAGAAATTTCTACGTAAGCATCATCCTCTTTGCCGATGCTTACGGTTTCCATATCGACATCAATCCATATTTCGCTGTCAGGTTCTTGAACAGATACTACGCAGCGCGGCTCGGTACCGTTCGCGTTTGCATAGGGCAAATCATTCCACTTTGTCGAGCCGTCACCGCGTTTATACCTGCCGGTATCACTTTCAAATACACATTCGCCATCCAGCAAAGTCGGATTACGGTTAGCTATTGCTTGCGCCAGCCCGCGAGTAGGCTTAAAGCGGCAAAATATGTATTTTACAGCCATAGTGCACCTCTTTACTCAATAGTTCCGCCGTCTAAAATCAAGGTGTCACCAGCGTTAATCTGCAATTTCATCACGCTCATGGCTGCAATTTTAGCATCAGTAACTGCGTTGTCAGCAATTTTTGCTGTGTTAACCTTACCTGCGCCAATGGTCGGATTAGGATAAGTACCGGTTAAGTCACCGCCAGCAGCACCTTTGGGAGTACGTGCATCGCTTAAGCGCGGATCATTACCCTCGGTTACAGTACCGGCCTCAGTACCAAAGTCTTTGTTAAATGCGGTACCTTTGCTGGTGATTTTAGGCTCTAACGTGCTTGCCATGTTATCTACAACGATTTTAACTTTCTTAGGCGTCATTGCCTTGGTGTCATCAGTACCAGCTTTAGCTTCAGATTCACTTGCGATATCCAACGGATTAGAGATGCTTACAAAGGTTGTACCACCAAATCTGTAAATTGTACCTGTTGCAAGGTCGGTATAAATTTTGCCGCTCTCGCCGGTAATCTTATTGGTATGCGCAAACTCTTTATAAAACAGCTTGTCAGCGCTGTTAAAATAGCCCTCAATAATATCATCTACAAAGGAGGGTAACTGGCTTGCCGGAACATGGCCAGTATCATCCAGCGTTGCAACACCGCCGGCAGCACCCATTTTAGTCAGCGCAATCTTGGTATCATCAGTAATTGTAATATCCTTGGTTCCGTCGAAGGTGATGCCATTAATCTTACGTGCTGTAGCCAATTTATCAGCGGCCTTAACTACGCCCTCTTTGCTGCCCTGCAGCGCAGTCAGCTTATCCTGTACTGCACTGATAGCTGCATCCATATCGCCGCCAAAATAAGCAAGGTCTTTCCAAGCTGTAATGCCATCGCCAAATTTAATCTTGCCAGTATCACGCTCACGACCAATTTCATCCACAAGCAGGACAGGATTTTTCTCCGTCCATTTTGCAGCTGTTGCGCCAAACAAACTAATTCTTACGTTCAATGTCTTATTTGCCATCTAAATCGCCTCCGTTAATTACCTCTATCTCGCTGTAATCCCTGCCACAGCAAAAATATTTAAGATTTGCAGCATCCCACCGGTACACCGCATTTTCCTCAACCACAAAATATACCGCGTCGCTCTCGCCGGTGGTCGGCAGCTCGTGGCGTGTCTCCGCCTGCAGGGTTTTACTTACATTAATCTTTTCCACCCCGCTTCCAATGCTACCGGCAAGCTCGGCATTAGCAGTAAGAGTACCGCCTAAACCAGTACTCTCGATAAGCTGGCCCCAAAGCTCAGCCTTAAGCATATCAGGTCACTCCCTTCTCCAGGAAAAATTGCGCTGGCGGAATAACCGTATAAACATTGCCATTACTTAGCGTTACTTGCACATCGTAGCAATACTTGCCGCATTCCAGACCTGCCGTATCATCCGGATGGAAAACAAATTGACAATCAGAATCCATTTGCAGCTGCAGCACCGCTGCCGCATCATTAATATCATGCTTAATTGTCAGTACGGCCGTATCACTATCACTAAGCGACAATACTTTGTTGCGTGCATCGCGCACCTTGATTTTTAGGGCGGCACTATCACCTTTAGTCAGGGTAATCTTATTGCGGTAGCGCCCCTCCGTCTCAATTGTCAGCATCGTTAGCTCAGCTCCAGTATCAATCCACTCTGCGCAGAAATATCTGATTCTTGGTCTAATATCTGCACGTACTTATGCAGCATCACATTAACATAGCCCATGGTCGCCAATGCACCAGCATCAATCTGCGCAACAACGTTATCTGTATTACTAGCAGATACGTAAACAGCAAATTCCTGACTCACGACAGTTGCACCGCCTTCTGCTGGCAGATAGTCCGGCGCGCTGTCATTTGCTACAAGGTACAAAATCTCCCCCTGATCAGGGTCTGTAGCAAACACACCAAGCTCACGCACATAATAGCCTGCCGATAAGCCTGCATTGCTTATGGTAGCACTGACCTTGCACATACCATTTTCTTGTGCTTCAATCGTGGCAATGCCTATGTTTTGTTTAGGTTCTACCAGGTCGGTAAGTTCCTCCATCTGCTTACCTTCCTGCAGGACACCACTACCAAGTTTTAATTTTGTGATAGTAAGCTTTGTCCCAGCTTCCACCTTAGCCTGCAGCTGCCTGCCCTGTTTGGTTAGGATTAATCCGCTCCAATTTGGCATATTCTCACGCTCCTTTGTTGTCTCATTGCATTAGCAACATAAAATTTTGCATTTACGTCCGGTATTTTGAATTTTGATGGATAGATGTTTACGGTTTTATGTACCCATAACACCTTTGCAAAGTAGATTATTGCCAACAGCTCGCGGTAAAAACTCAAGCCATCTAACCAGCTACGAGTGTTTTTAGTAACCTGTATGGCGCGCTCCAGGTTATCAATAATCCTTTTATCAGGTATACCTTCTTCAATAAGGCGCACCTGGAAATGGTACGGCACACCGCCATACTCCCACCATTCAAACACTTTGGCCGATTGAAATACTGCTGAACATACCTCCTCCACTGCTGCAGGCGTGCCCTTGTAGCGATGCCAGGCAATAGCATTACGCACCAGGGCACGCTTTTTTGCAATATCAGCCTGATAATCGTAGAAATCTACGTGGTATTGCCACGCAAGCTCATCAATCAGCGCCTCTGATAGCTCGTCTAACCTAGGCAAAAGCAAGATAAGCTCTGTCTGGCGGTTGATATGCTGCAGCTTAGCGCTTATAGCCTTAGCAACATCCTGTACATTTTTATCGCTGGCAATAGAGCCGGGTAAAATCTGCTGCAAGCAATCGTCTTTAAGCTCAAGCATCTTCCAGTCCCCCCAGTTCAGCTTTCGTATTGCTGCAGATAGCTACCTGTGTTGGCGTAAGCTTAGCATATACCGGAGCAGTAACTGTAACACGCTTAGCGCCTGCGGCCATAATCCTGGCTATAAGCTCAGACGGATTGACGTCACGGCCTAGCTTAGATTTTTGCCATTGGACAAAATCTGTTACCGCATTATTAACAGCACTTTGAATGGCACCCGCCTGCGTTTCATTATCACGGTCAATATAATAGCTTACATCAATCCTATAATTTACAACCTCAGGTGCCAGCACAGTCACCTTGTCCGTCAGCGGACGTACACGCTTGTCATCCAGCGTTACTTTGACCTGATTAAGCAGTTCCTCGCCAGGCAGCTCGCCACCAGCTAGGAGCGGCCTAACCTCCACGGTACCTGCAGAAGGCGACCAGACGGTTACGTCAGCTATCTTGGCCGATGCACGCTTAGCGTGATAGATATACGCGCCATCAGGCCCGGCCGTGCTAAAGCGCTCCGGGGCACCATGGATATCCTCGCGATAGCTATCATCGGTCTGCGCATCAGCACCGCCCTCAGATGTTGTAATGTTGGCTACGCTCGCTACATAAGGCACAGGGTCGACCAGCGTTTTGAGCTGCCCTGCTATATATCCATTGCCTTTAGGGCCGACATCTAAACATGTGGCGCTGCCCGTTCCGCTAGTCTGTCCGGCCTTGATAATCATCGGAGCATCCAGTGCAAAGAACACGTTGTCACCAGCAGTAAACCTTGTGCCTGCAGGAATAATTGTGCTGTTTCCCAGTTCAACAGATAATATTACCTGCATCGTTGTCACTGCGGCCGTTGCTGCTATACGCTCTACGCCAACCAAGGCGCCTAGATGGTCCAGGTTATTGCCATTAGCATACCTAAGCAGATTTTGCTTGCCGGTCTCATTAATTTTATTGAGCAGCAGGATGATTACCGCCGCATTGGTCAATAAAAATAACCGCACAGGGTCGCCTTTAGCAAGGCTTCTGCCGGTTATATTTTCATATTCACTCAATATGTAGCTTTCAACTTTTGCTGCATCCGCATCAACGAAGACTATCTCAGGTAAGCTTTTTAGTTTACTCGTCATCGTTAATCATCACCTGCACTTTCGGAATTAACACACCATTATCGGTACCAGTAATAGTGATACCGGTTACGGTTACGCGCGGTTCATAGGCTTTTATGGCCATGATTATTTCAGACTGCAGCTGTGCCTGAGCGGTGTTCATTGGCTTATCCAACATTTCTGCGTCAAAGCCAAAATCACGATTCAACGGCACAGAGTATTTTGTGGTAGTAATTATTGTACGCAGATTTTGCAGGATTTCCGCAACTTCTGATGCTGGTGCAAAATCAATACCTTGCACTGGCTGAGCTAAAACATCGTAAATCATAATAATTTTAACCCTCCTGCGTATTCTTTCAGCGTCACGCTTACTTTAGCACTCATAATGTTACCAAACTTGCCCCAGAAGGAAACGCTTTCATCCAGGCTTTCAATAACCCACATGTTATCTGTAATTAATTTACCACCAATAACCAAGGGGAAATATTTACCTGTATCGCGCATCTTTCGTAGCTTTTCAAGCTCCTTAGCTGGGTTTATGCCCTGATCAGCACGCAATTGCATAGAAAAGCTAATCTTCTCTACATCCGGACCAATAAATTCCAGCACCGGCTTATCGCCGATAATATCATGCTGTGCCCAGCGCCCTGCGCTGCCACGACCATAATCATCAAAGGTACGAATATAATGGCTAGATACGATAAATGGTATATCCGCCATGAAACCTACAAGCATAATATCAACCTCCAATCATTACATTGCTGCTCCCCACCGCCACACTCCCACCACAGCTTACGCTGTCCCCTATTCTGCCAGCAGCCTTGCCGTTGATGAAAACGGTCGAACTCCCGCTGGCAATTACACCGCTATGCGTCGGATGCGCTACACACCCATGCGGAGCGTAGCTGTCACCAACGCGGCCAGCGCCTTTACCATTGATGATAACATCAGTGCTTGCTGTAACAAGCGCTGTAGGCGCGCAGGCATCGTGGCCAGTGTCATTGTCGCCTAAGCGTGTTGCCTTTGGCATAGTAATCACCTCCTTCAGTTCAGCAAAATGTTAGCACCTTTAATTATTACGTTCCCTTTGGCATTAATCTCGATATTCCCATTTTGATACCTAATGAAGCTTCCATCGGCAAACGTAATGCTGCGCACGCTAGCATCACTTTCTACCGGAGCATCCTGCGTACTGTAAAAAGCACCTATAACAAAGCCTTTGCTAATGCCGCTGCCGCTCGCATTCGGTTGAAAGATACACAGCACCTGGGTACCAACCTCAGGCAGCCAATAGGCTTTTGTCTGCCGGCTGCCTATAGTGATAATTGGCAGTTCAGCGCTCACCATATTGTCCTTATCTTCAAATGCCACGCGAGCGCTACACGATGCGCCATTGACTGCCGACACTGTACCAATGCGAATCAGGTTTTTTATCTGGTTAATATCCATCTAAACATCTCCTCACATCAATACTTGTTGTATAGCCACTGCTAATATCATGCTGTGCCTTGGTGATGATATACTTGCCATCGAAAGCACCAAAACCGCTAAGCTGGATATTCACAGCAGCCGCCAGTTCCGGATTACCTAAAAAGCTGAAGCTTCCGGTAACCTCATCGCTGTTCTTCTCCCGAAGCTTCTTCTTTGCAAGACGCTCTGCATCCGCAATGCTGGCTACCTGCTCATTGACTTCCAGTGTTTTTCCTATCTTTTTATCAGGAGCAGCAAATGTAGCCTCAATTTTTTGCTTCGTGCTGCTGTCCTGGTACTTAACATGGCAGGACTTATACACATCACGCACTTTACTGCGCAGGCTGTAGCTTTTCAGCATATCCAGCACCTTTAGGCTGCTGGCAGAATAACTAGCCTTAGGCTTCGGCACCAGCGCCACAGCCTCAGCCGCTTCATAATCTGCTTCGTCAAAAATTACCACTTGCTTATCGCAGATTTTGAGTGCCAGGCCATGATCAGCACACAGCTTATATAAAAAGGACAGGTCAGACTGTTCCGTCTGCTCTGCCCTATCTATAACAGGATTATACTCTTTAACATCGTAATACAGCGTCAAGCCTGCCTCCGTTGCAATATCATTAGCAATGCGTTTCAGCTCAGCCTTCTCCCAGCTGCGTGTACGCTCGGCGCCGCGCAGATTGTTGTTGTCCGGCACGCTCACCGCTTTGATTTGCACCTCGCTAGGCATTCCGCTGCTGGTGATTTCGTCAATCTCAAACAAACCAAAACGTACAACCTGCTCACCGATGCTCTGCCAGTTAATCAGCTTTACGCTAACGTCCAGCATCGCGCCCTTTTCCGGCATCCAGGATGATTGCCACAGACCAGCTTTATCCTCCAGTGTAAGCTGCAGGTCATCTGCCTCGCCGGACATGTTATCAGTGTAGCTTACATTCTTTAGATATTGCTGCAGGTCTGCGCTGATATCCTTATCATTATATTTTATGATTAACAAACAGCACCTTGCATTCATCTTAAACATTTTAACGCCTCCACGGTGGCAGCATTGATGTTACCGGTGCCGTATACTCCGGCACCTCCAACACAATTCCCGCCGGAAAAATAACAATGTCAGCGTATTGCTGATTTGCTTTCAGCAGGACGTTTAGCGATGCTTCGTCATTGTACAAGCGCTTGGCAATCAAGTCCCACATGTCGCCCTGGGTAGTTGTGTAGGTATTTGTCAATTTCATCACTCCAATCTATGTATGACAAAAGCCGCCTACATCTACTGTAAGCGGCTTTCGCCATAAAATTATTTTATTCGCCGCAATATCCCTGACGCAAGTTTAAAATCTGCACTTCACTATATCCGGCCTTTTCCAATTCTTCTTTCGCCTGCATTTGCGAATGCATACTTTCAGCGTATTTATCCATAAGCATCATAAGAACTACTTCTTTATCTGGAAGCATCGCCTTAATAGTTGAAAAGCATTGGTCGGCTATATCCAGGTTATATTCAATCTGCTCAACTAGCTCACGCTGTTCAAACGGTAACGCCTTATAAGCTTCTAAAGCGGTCATTTTGCAGCACCGCCTTCCAGAATCTCCTTAAATTTCTCCACAGCATCTTCATAATAGCGGAACGTTTCTACCTGCTTATTGCTGTTTGGAGATTTATCATAAAAATACTTGCCATAAGCATCGCTTTTTAACGCAAATTTGTTAGCCAACATACCCACCTTGTGCGCCGTGATGCCCAAAATTTTTCCAATCTCCGTAGCAGAAAGTGTTTTCTTTTCTGCCTTCTGCATAGGCAGTACAGGAGAGCCAGCCAGTACCTCCGCTGCTTTTTGCTGGCAGATATGTTTATAATCAGGTAAATCCGTTGTTTCTGCCAAACGCAGCCACAACTTACACTGCCTGCTCTGTGCGTTCAGCAGCATAGCTTTCGCCCTCTGCTCCTGTTGTGTTGTTGGCTGTTTTGACGGCTTGTTATAACTACCAGTTTTGCGTATGGAAGGAATGACTTCTGACGTTATCCAACGTTTGAAAGCTTTTGCAGATGGAAGTTTGCTGGAAAGCACGAGAGAGTATAAGCCTGATTCATTGATGATAGATACTTCACGATTTTGACCTGCATACTTGATTTGAGTACGCAGCTTATCTTCATCATCAACGTGACTAATCACTGCATTGCTAGGGTTACTGTATCCTAAAGCTTCAGCTACATCTTTACCAACAAACCAAATTCCACCATCTTGCTCAACAGTACGAATATCTCCAAAATCAGCGTTATTAAAAATACGCAATTCATTCATATGGAACACCTCCAATTTTCACTTGAAAGATGTTCCCCCCCATGTTACAATATTCCATGAAGGGAAACCTTCTTAATACGAGCATTGTCTTTTGTTTTGACGGACTGGGACAATGCTTTATTTATTTTGTAGATCAGTATATAATCTTTCAATGCCTCGCCTTATAACTTCGACTCTCGTTTCGTTATAATGCTCAGTTAAAGCATCTAATTTAGCAAGTGCTTCTTCATCGAAGCGCACACCTAGCTGCTTTACTTTAGGATTATCAGATTTAGGTCTACCTGTTCGTGGACTCATTTTATTCACCTCACTTTTTGATTACCACAAATTCATTTTAATTTATGATTACCAAAAAGTCAAGTATTTTTTTCGTCTGTCGAACAATTTAATTATACAATACTACCTAGCCTTTGTTGTGCCTGAAATCCAGTCCATTTACCGTCATTATGGCTAGACTTTCGGGCGGCTTGTATGATTTTGGGTATAGAAAAAGCCCTGACGATTAGGTCAAGGCTTTATTAAAAGTCTGCTGGATTATTATTTTGTCTAAAATCTTTGATGTCCTGCCTGATTGTCAAATCATGCTTTTGGATATTCTGTATAATGTTCATCATATTTTCTTCTTCATTACGATTGAACAGATACTTCGTAATGATCTTAGGAATAATGAAAAATGACGAAACAAAAGCAGTTCCGATAGCAGTTACCACAGCAACTATATTATTGATTTGGAATGTAAGATGCTGATACTTAAAAGTCATATAGGTTATAGTCCCTAATACTGCAATCAAAGCAATGCAGATACTGCCCATTACTCCAACGCATAAATAAAAGAAACACCCCTTACACTTGTTTTTAAATCTTATGTTGCCTTCAAGTTCTTCACTATAAGCTTTTAAGATATTTGTGTAACTTTCATTATGAGCTTCCATGCTCACAACATCATTACTGACAAAAGATGTATTTTCATCATTGAATTTGGGACTACTTAACACCTCAAGACTATCTTTACTATATTTCTTGATAATTTTAGCAGTAATATTTTTTACTGTTTCATCAGAATTTATCATCGTCATAATATGCTATTTGCTTCTAAATTCAGTTCTTCAATGCGTTTATTTATTGCAGTAACGGAAACGCCAAAATCCAAACTTAATATAAATTTTACTTTTTGTGCATCTTTGATTTGACTTGCAATAAATTTATACCTTGACTCAAAAATAGTTCTAGGCATCAGTAGATTTGCTGCAAATTTATTTGCTCGATACTCACGAATTTCATTGTTTTTCTTGTCGTCCGTTCTGTAGTAAGCTTCATAATATTTCTGATTTGGTAATGCGTCAAAAATATAGTGAGCTAGTTCATGAGCGATTGTAAAGCGCTGATGTCCAATGTTGTCTCTATTATTGAGCACTATCATCTTTCTAAATCGTTCCATGGCAACAGTATTATCTATAGCTAATACCCCAGATAATTTATCATCATCAAACGAATTATCTGGTACCACAGCAAACCCTAACGAATCAAGCATATCACCAATGCGTAAAGGAGCATTTTTCTTTTGCCAGAAGAAATTCACTAGTTCATTAGCAGCATTAGTTGCTTGATTTGCAATAAGTTCTTTATCTTCATCACTTAATTTGTTGACATCTTCGGTGCTATCACGAAAACGAATTTCTTTATTAGTTTCTCGTAAATTGTCCACCAAATACTGAATTTTTTCGTTCATGATACGCACCTCCCAATGTAATAAAATGCTCATTTTTGGTTATAATATTATACACTATTTAGGTGTTAAAGTCAATTTACGCATAGCTTACCCTCCTCTGCTGGTTCTGCAAGTCCTGCAGCATCTTCTTAAACTTTGCCATCTCCAACTCCAACACCTCGCGGATTTTACCTTCGTCGCCACCGCCTTGAATTGTGATGTTTGGTGCGAACGTAGCAGTAATATTGGCACCGCCGCCCAGCGGATTACCCATGATACGGTTTGTTTCCGCCAACAGGCCGATATTCCGCGCATTAGGAGTATGTGGGATAGCGGACTCGCCACTGTCCTCAGCAAAGGTTGTCAGGAAGGCGCCCTTGCCATAGATGCCGCCGCTGGCGTTATGCGCTACATCGCTGCTGTTGCCCTGAGCCGTGATGTTTACCTTGCCAAAAATAGGCTTTGAGATAAAATCACTTATTGCCTGCCATTTTTCCTGTACCCAAGTAAACGCATCAGTAAATTTAGCTTTGATACCATCAACAAACTGCTGTAATGCTAAAGCAGGATTATCCCACAACGTTATAAACCACTGCTTAACTGTGTCCCAGTTCGCAATAAGCGCAGTTCCCGCAGCAATCATCCAACCAACCGGACCTGTGATAAACATAAGCGTCCTAGCTGTTGGGCTGTCCCACAAGCTGACAAAAAACTGTTTGATTGTATCCCAGTTCGTATAGAGTAGATAGCCTGCTGCAACCAAAGCAGCAACACCTGCTATAATCCAACCAATCGGACACGCCAAAAGTGCACTGTTAAATGCCCATTGCGCTGCTGTTGATGCCCATGTTGCCACTGCTGATGCACCCATTCTTGCTGCCGAAAGCATAAACTGAATGGTATCAGCTTTCAAAATCGCACTGCCAATGCTTTTTGTTATGGTCCATGCCTTTGTTGCCCCAGTCGCAAGCTTTGTTGCAATTTCATTTTTAATAATCCAAGTATGCGCTGCAATTATTGCTCCCTTGACGCCATTATAGGCTAACGCCAAGCCATTGCCAGCCCACGCCAAAGCATTAAAGCCTGCTCCTAAAGCAGCAACACTTCCACTAGCCACGAGTACAGCACCAACCAGCTCACTGTTTTTGCTAGCAAAGTTTCCGAAAGCTGCTGCTAAAGGCGAAATGATTTCTAGCATGCTTTTAAAAGCGGGGATCATGCCATTACCAACGTCAGTTTCAACAGCAACAAACTTATTTTTCATGAGCGCCAACTGATTTGCTGTAGTCGTTGCTTTTGTGTCAAACTCTCCCTGCATGCTACCGGCATACTGTGAAGCATCAGCCACCATACTTAGGTTTTTTTCTAAACCTTCAAGGTTGGATAAAAGCGGCGCAATTGCACCAATGGATTCCTTGCCAAAAAGATTCTGCAAAACGGCTCCCTGCTTTGCTTTGTCTAAACCTTTTAACGCTTTTAATACATCAAGAATAGCTCCTTTAGCGTCCTTCTGCATACGTACTGCCATTTCCGCAGCATTAAATCCCAAAGTTTCAAATGCTTCATTTTGACTTTTGCTTGCGCTCTCTCCGGCCACCATCGTTAATATCAAATTCTTGATGCCTGTAGCAGCTACCTCTGATTGAATACCTGAACCTACAAGACTAGCACCTAAAGCAGCTATTTCACCAGAAGCTACGCCTCCAACTTCGCCAAGAGGACCAATGCGTGTAACAACATCAGAAATCAATGGTGCTGAAGCTGCTGTTTTGTTGCTCAAATAGTTAATTTTATCAGCCAGTTCAACAACATCCTTCTGATTCATTTTGAAGGCAGTTCGCCATTTAGCCATCATATCACCGGCTTCATCAGCGGTGATATCAAAAGCTGTGCCCATTTTCGCTGCAGCTTCAGCAAAAGCCAGTAAATCTTGTCTGGCTATACCAGCCTGACCACCTGCAGCAACAATGGCAGCCAACCCCTGCGCTGTCATAGGAATATTTTTTGACAGATTTAATATATCCTTATTCATATCCTTAAACTGCTCAGGTGTGTCGAAGTCTACAACTTTACGTACATCGGACATCGCAGATTCAAATTTTATTGCTTGTTTTAACGGAGCAGCGAATCCATAAGCTACACCAGCCAAACTAATTGCACTGGCTTCATTTTGTCCCATCGATGTACGTCTTTGATTGATTTTTCCTTGAATGTTTGCATAGCGCTGCGCATTATCACTAACCTTCGTATAACTTTGATTGAGCTTACTTAAGGCATTGTTATAACTCTTTATATCAAGGGAGCCTTGTTTTACAGCTGAAGCACAAGCTTTGGCTATGCTTCTATGCTCTTGCATGTTTTTATTTAGTTGCAGAATCTGATTTGATGCAGAAGAAAAAGCTGTTTTAAAGTTACTCTCTAATGCAGCTGCTAGCTTAAATCCAAAAACATATTCCTTCAAAAATGCTCGCCCCTTTCTTGAATATATGGTATAATTAATTAAAGGATGGTGATTACCATGATTGACATTATTGCTGCTTTAATTGGCTTCGGCGCAGTTCTAATATTTCCTTTTGTAACTATACAATTTCTCTATGAAACATATGAGGATATTTTTAAAGACGACTAATAATTTATATTTTCCCTTTTGTCCGCTCACGCCTGAGCGGACTTTTTATTTACCATTGTCGCAATTTCCAACATTTCAAACAGGCCTAGACCTAAATAAAATTCAACAGAAGTATACGTTGACATTGCTAAGCTTATAGCTAGCTCTTTTATGGGCTTAGAGTTTTCAACTCCTAGCCCAGCAAAAAATTTGCCACAGGCAGCACCAGATTCTTAAAATCAGTTGAAGGCATGTCCAAAACATCCTCTACAGGTACGCCGATCAGTTTAGCCGCTACCAACGCCTGAAAATCCATAGACAGAAACACAGCCGGAGTTGTGTCACCCATTTTGCGCACTTCCTTTTCTGCTGCAATTAAATCTTTACCGCGGATAGCTTCAAAATCTAATTTAACTTCCTTAACTTCTTCGCCATTAACCATAATAGGATTATTTAATTTAACTACTTGCATCTTTCATTCCTCCAAATTTTTATAATTCAGCCCCCAGCATACAGCTGGAGGCTTTTTTGTTTTACACCATACCTAAGGCTTCGCGAACGTCAGCCATATAATCAACGCCGCCAATATTGCAGATATAGTTGAACTTATCCAGTTCCAGAACGGGTTCGCCATCAATAGTGACTTTCAGGTAAGCTGTTTCAATGGTGTTCGCAGTGCCTGTAGTCGCGCCAACATCCAGCTTGCCCAGCTCCGTTTTCTTCGGTACACCGCGCACAACGCATTTTACATTACCAACCTTGTATTTACCGCTGGCACTGTCATAAATCTGCTGCGCCCCACGCAGGTCGAGATTTACGCCAGTCTGCATTGCCAGCATAATGTTACGCTTCTCCAACGTGCGCCAGTTCAGCACTGTTTCCATGCTGCCGAAGTGCCCCAGCACCGGGCTGTCAAACTCGCCTGCAATACCTGCACCTTTAACGGTTTCGGTCATAGCATCTAAAGACGGAAGTTGCACATCAGCAATACCCACCAAATCGTTACCATCTTGGTAAACTTTAAAGTTAATCAGTTTCTCAGGTACATTTGCCATCTATCTCACCTCCCAATTAACTGAACAGCGTTTCAAAATACGCAGGATCATATTCGAGCACGTTTTCAATTTCACGCGCCGGGGCAGGCGGCGTAAGATAGGTGTGGAATTTAATGATGCCGTCCATAAGATTGGTAACGGGATTTTCATCATCACGAAATTCAACACGGCCGCCCAAAATGACACCTTGTCCGGTAAGGCCGTTTAAACGCATATTTTCACTATCCAAAACTGTTTGAATCAGGCGTTTGTTAATCGGCTTATCTACCTTCGCCCAATAAGTTTGAATGAAAGTCTGCGCATGCCAGTTAAACATTCTGCGAATACAGATAAAGGCATCCTTTGGATCAGTGTTAGACGGATAGCAGGCGGTGCGATTGCCCCAACATTTCCAGCCTCCGATAAAATTAAGTGCGGTAACAACGCCCTGGCCGTTGAGATAACCAGCTTCATCAGGTCCCAATACTACCTCAGTACCATCTTTTAAGCAGCAGCCGTTAATCTGCATGCTTTTATTAGACGGGCTTTCGTAAGGAATATCATCGTTATTACTGTCAACAGTTGAGATAACGCCAAGAACATGGGTAGACATATGATAAACATCATCGCCCATCTTAACCATCGGCCAGCATACCACTTGAGAAGCGTCATTGTAACTGTTCTGGTTCATCCAGTTTTTGACGTCGGTATACTTTTTGACGCTGTCTGTCGGTACGTCATTAAGCGTAATCGCCTTGAAATGGCTGTTGATATTGCCAGCTTTAGCTTTCATCACTGCAGCTACAGTCGGAGTGTCACTCCAGCCGGGAGCAAGCACGATGCCGGGAACGAGGTTTACCGCGGGGAATACTTTATTAAGTACCTCCAAACCTTTTACGCTGCCATCGCTCACGCTTACGCCGCCGATGATATCATCAGCATCTACCATAGATGCATCCAGCTCATCATAATCGAGGAACAGGGACGCAGCGCTCTCTGCTTCGCCGCCATCCAGCGCCGTAATAACCAAAACGCCGTCATCATCATAGGCTGCTTCATAATCAGTACCAGCGCTCAACGGCTGACCAGCACTGGCCTTTTTTACCTTCAAGGTTTCCAGCAGCACAGCCGCCTCAAGCTTGCCAACCTTATCAGTCAGCGTCACTTCCTTGTCGGACACAGTCTTTTTATGTGTCTTAGGGTCCAGTACATTCACAAAAACAACCGGTGCGCGATTATACAGTGCAAACTGGCTGTAAATAACCTCGCACAGAGTATATTTTGCAAAGTCCTTGCTAAAGCCAAACTGCCCTACCGCCTCAGAATAGCTATAGCACAGAACAGGTTTATTGATAGGCGCACGGTCACTTGCAAGATGCACCGGAGCCGTGCCAAATACTACTGGCAGGCCAGCAGTAGTATTTACCGCAGGCACAATACTTGTAGGCACCTCCTGCGTATAGACGCCATGTTTATATGCCATTGCTTACACCTCCAATGCTTCTTTGTAGTATTTGTAGAGCGGTGTGCCGGGCTGCTTTGCTTGCGCCATCGCCGCGTTCAGCTCTGCCACAGGCACAAACAAACGCTTCAGCGCAGGCATTGCCGCAAATTCTTCTTCAAGATGCGTCGGCAAGCCGCCAATAAAAACCTGATATTGCAGCAATCTGCCTCGGCTCAGGTTAGGGCCGATATAAATCAGCTTTTCACTTGCTGGTTTTTGATTTTTAATCGCCATAATAAATGTCCTCCTCATAAGGTTGACCGATAGTATAAGTCGCCGTAATTTTGCCTTGCCACTGCGGTGCAGGCTGTGCTTCCGGCACTTCCAGCTTCAGCGGCAGCTGCAGGCGGTGCCTGTTCGCTACCAGACGATGCTTTAAAAGATGCTGGCGCACATGCTCCATAAGATTATAGAGACTGCGCCAGTCATCTGCATCGCTGTTGTCATAGATGCTGAAGCCAATTTCTACCGTTGCGGTGCTCATTTCGCCGTCTGCAGTGTCCTGCGCTCCGGTGACAAGAGCATAGATAAACGATGCCTGCTCATCAGCGTTCATGCGTGCCGGCGGAAAGCCGGCATACACTTTAATCTCGCGCTGGCCAGAGGGCTGCTGCGTGCTGTAGTCAGTAACTGCTGGGCGCAGAAACTCAGCCAGGTTATCCATTAATCCAACTGTAGTCATAAAATGCTCCTTACTTCATTTTAGAAAACCGATTGTTCACTTCACGTAAAAAATGTTGATTCAGAACATTTTCTGCAAAAGGTGTTAGCCTGTTGATAGTGTTTTCATTTCCCATCATTGATGGTATAGATGGACCATGTAGTACGGTTAACGGGTATCTGCTCTTGCCCAGCCTTTTGAACGGAAATGGTCCATTTCCAGCTCGTGTAGCCTGCAAAAACAATCCTTTTATAGGCTTCGGATTACTGCTGCGCAATACCCTGACACGAATTGGACCTTTTTTGCTTTTCCGTACATCAAACCGAGTCAAAGTTGCCGGTCTGCCCGTACTCATAACAACACCAGTAAGCCGAGAAAGCGTTGCCTTGCGTATTTCCACTTTTTTCTTCACAACAGTGCTAGAAATAACATATCGTTCCTTTACCAACCTCGCAACTTTCGTCTTGATTTGTTTGGTAGATTTATTTATTGAACTTTTTATGGCTCTTTTTATCTCCTTAGGAGCCCCGCCCAACATCTGCTGTGCATATTCCAGATTTTTTGCATCAATGCTAATCATCGGTCATTCGCCACCAGCTGAATGGTTAAAATGCCCATATCATCACTCACACTTTCAACCTCATACATTTTTTCATCCAGATAAAATCGCATGCCATACACCGGCACCTCCGGTAAATCAGCCTTCAGGCAGCTAACCTGCAGCTGACTGCCATAAAGACCGGGATAATAGTCATCCTTGCCGGCTTGGATAGAAAGCGACTGCGCCACGGAGATATCCTGCACAATCGCCTTGCACTCCGTACCGTTCAGATCATGCAGCTCTGCGAACTCCATCTCATTGAGAAAGACAGCCGCATTGTCTGCGGCTATCTGCTCTTTAAAGCTCAGCGCTTTCATTGTACGGTAGCGGCTTCATCTACCGCCGGCAGCACGTCTTCATCATCGCCAGCAGGCTCTTTAGAGATAGATTTAGAAGCAGGCTGCTTTTTGTTCTTTTTGCCAGAAGCAGGCTTTTCAGCCTCGGTTTTGCTAATGATTTCAACATCTTCCGGAGCAGTGGTTTCTGCCTCAGGCTCGCCAATGATTTCAAACTCTTCCGGAGCATCATCATACAGCTTTTGAGCAACGTCGTCTGGCAGCTCGACAACACTGCCAGCTGCATAAACCACGTTATTATGACGCAGAGAGAATTTCTTAACGAGGATATACATAAGCTTCCTCCTTATTTAACTTTGATAACATACCAATCATCTACGGATTCAGGAACAACAAGGCAACGGCTCTGCATAGCAATAGAGCAGTAGTCATTCTCGATGTTCATGGTAACCTTAGGCACATAACGGCCTTCGTAGGTGTGGAACTGCTTATCATCCTCCATCTGGGTAACAGCGCCATACAAGCGCTTGCCACGACCGGCAACGCCGATAATAACGTAATCATCAGGCAGGTACGGAGTAAATACGCCTTCGTTGTTGATGTAACCACCCTCGTAGGTGTACATTTCCAGACCTAAAGCGCCCAGCAGGCCGAAGCGCATAACCTCAGGACTTTGAATCTTAGGCGCGAAGGACATCAGCGCCGCATTGTCGCGAGACGGAATCAGCAGCTTGTCATAAATGCTCTTATTGTTCAACAGCAGGTTACTGGTAGCCTCAGAGCACATCATGATAGTCGGAGTCAGGCCAGCATTGCGGCGAATGGTTTTGGAAGCATCCTGCAGGTTACCATAAGCATCAGAGGTGTCCTTATCCCAGGTATCGGTACCGGACAAGGTTTGCTTTTGAGTAAAGTTAAAAGAGATGGTATCAATCTTTTGGGTTTTACCGTCATCAGCATAACCGTTAATGGTGTAGCTACCATCAATCAGCAGCTTTGCAGCCATATATTCCTCGGTGCGGGAGCACATATCGGTCAATTCCTTGATATCCTCGGCGCGATATTCTTCAGCGCGCTGTTGGGGAGTACGACCGCTATACACGTTTTCACCTGCCAGGCGCTTTTGCAGCTGCTCAGCGGTCAATACGCGCTTAGGCTTCATCAGCGGTGACTTGTAGGATTTGGTTTCAAAGCCATCACGCTGCATATTAACACCTTGTGAACCAGGAACAACAAAGGGTGCCATGGAGCGACCGCCTTTTTTGAAATCCACATCCAGATATTCAGAGCTATAGGTAATAGCGTTCGGGAAAAAGGTGTTTACTAACAAAGGATTGGGCGGATATGCACGATTGATTACGCCCAGTAAAGAACGGGTAGAATTGATATCAAATGCCATAGTTTATTCCTCCTTATTGCAGATGAGTCAGATAGATGCCGACAGCACGCAGTTCTTCCTCGTGTGCCTGCACAGAATCAGATGCAGCGCCAACAGACATCTCCTCTGCATTGAAAATGCCGCTAATATAAACAGTAGCAACTACATCGCCGGTGCCGACAACAACATCTTCGGCCAGCACAGCGTTTGCTACCTTCAGCGCCGGAGTTGCGGATGCAGCATCAACAATCTGATATTTGCCTTCACTGACAGCCAGCACAGCGCCTCGTTTAAGCGCCTTTTCAGCGCTCAGGCCTTTAAGGGTAATGTTTTTAGTAAGAGCAGCCACAGCGGTGCCGCCAATAAGCTGGTCCACATTGCTTTTTTCACTGGTTACATATGCCATTATTTATTACCTCCATACATATTCTGCAGAGTTTTAGCCATGTTTTCGGTGCGCAGGGCTTCTTCCTCTGCCTCAGTCAGGCCATTAGCAGGCTGACCGGTTACATTACCGGAGCCAGATTTCATCTGGTCGTCAATCAAATCATTCATAAAGCTTTGAGCTGCAGATGCCTGAGGAGCAGGCTTATCACCCTTGATAGCATCAATGGTTTCTTTGATTTCATCAGCGGTCTTGCCGTCTTTGATGGCCATATTGATTACAGCCTTCACGCCAGCACTGCCATCATCCAAAGCATTGAGCGCTGCCAGACGGCTTCTTTCCTCATTGCGGATTTGCTCCTCATTAGCCGGAGCGGTGGTTTGGTTCGCAGGAGCAGCACTGTTGGTCTGTTCATCTGCTCTGACACCGATAGCACTCAAAATAGTGTTTACGGCATTCATAAGATTTTCATTCATCGTTTTATCCTCCTTTTTGTGGATTTTGTTTTTAATTAAGTCAGCATCTCCCTGGCTCAGCTGATGCCGTACATGGTTGACCACAAGCACATTGCCGTCAAGAACAGGTTCAACCTCACCTTGAATCTGGTCACAGAAGCCATTGGCAAGGCATTCTTCAGCAGTAAGCCAGGTGCTGTTTTGCATCATGGTCTCCAATTCTTTTTCGCTGAGCTTGCAGCGCTCCTTATAAGCTGCCACAATACTAGCCTTGACAGGCTTGAGCATTTCAATAAGCTTGCCCAGCTGTTCAGCGTTGACAGGCTCTGCGATGCAAACCATTGGGTCATGAATCATCATCATAGCGTTGACCGGCATAAGGATTTTTTTGCCGGCCATAGCAATGATTGTCGCAGCGCTGGCCGCCAAACCGTCAATCATTACAGTGGTATCACCGGAGTAAGACTTTATCTGGTTGGCAATGGCGTGTGCGGCGAAAACATTGCCGCCGTTGCTGTTGATACGGATGCAGACCGGCTTACCCTCCAGCTTAGCCAATGCATCAGCAAAGCCTATTGGGCAAACATCGCCACTGCTGTCATACCAAGGCTTTTCGCTGACGATATCGCCATAAATACGGATTTCAGCAGTATTTTCGGATGCTTTGTTGATAATCTCCCAAAATGGTTTACTTTTCACCATCGTTCTCACCTCCTTCCTCAGTCTTTACATTCTGATGAAGCGGATAATTGAGGCCATTGCCTTGCCAATGCTTATGTTCAGCTTGCAGCTGCGCAATGTTTTCCTCGTATTCCGTGCCGGTGATTTCGGCAGATTCCTGTTCACCAGTGCTGAAGCCGTAATCAACACGCAGCTTGGCGGCCTGAACCTCTTTCACCGGGTCAAGCATGCCCATAGTCGGGCCATACCAGGACGCGCGGCTCCATGCCTTACGCAGTAGCGGGTCACTAAAATAGCCAGGCGCTTGAATGCGTCCAATAGCCACCGCCTCAGCCAACCAGCGCTCATACACCGGCTGACAAAAATCCCTTGCGAACCAGATGCGCCGCTTCTTAGCAACAGCTTGAAACTGCAGCAAGGCACCGCGCGCAGCACTGTACGAGCTCTGGAAGCGCGACAGCAGCACCTCTGAAGGAATTTCCAGCGCCGCGCCCACCTGAGCAATCAGCGCATTGACGAAGGCCTCAAAGGTGGATAGGCTACGATTTGCATCGACAGTCTGTACTTCATAGCCAGGCGGCAGCTCGTTCATCGTGCCAGCACCCAGCTCAAAGGTATATTGGTCGAAGGCAACCTTTTCATTCTCGCCAAAGGCTTCCGGCAAAGCATTGGGAAAGCCTTCACCTGCGTCCTGCGTTTTGAAGAACAGAGTAAAATAGCTTTTGATGATTGCAGCAGTAAGCTCCGCTGTGCTATAACGGTGCATCTGCTTCAATTCTTCAATGGCCGGTGCCAGAATCGGCACGCCGCGGTACTGCTCCGGTCTTTCCTCATGGCTGATTTGCAGGATATTAGGCGCGCCTGTTTTGCGTCCGAAGGCTTCTACGCGCACCCATTTTATGCTCCTGCTTTCCGTCGGGTCATAAGGTACCCGGTCGGCAACCCAATAGGCTACAACGGCACCATCCGTATTAATTTCAACGCCGTTGATAATTCTGTTGCCATTCTTGGGATTTCGAACCTCAACCTCATTAAGCGCACCAATAAGACTATAGGTATTAGGATTGCAGACACGGCTCGCTTCAAAAAGCTGTATCTTGGTGGTATAAGGATTATCACCCAAGGCCTTGCGGTATTTAATCGCTGCCCAGGCATCTCCGTCCACAATAGACGAGATAAAAGCAACATCCTGCATATCGTAAAAGTTGTGCTTGCGATACAGGTCACACTCTACGCTCTGCGCCCACAGATTAAACTCTGCCTTAGTGTGTCTGCGCCATTCAGCAGCTTCCTCTGGGCTCATGCCTAAAAGACGGTAATCGGGACAAGGTGAAGGCACCAGGCCAGCGCCAACAACATGCGTCCTGTAGCGATTGATGGCAGCAGCGCCAACAGGGCTGTTAATGGCCATATCAGCACTGCGATTGCGCAGGATGTTCAGATTTACGTCAACATCACTTTTCGGGCTGGACCTTATCGGCCAATAGCCACGCATAGCTTGTTTTTCGGCACTGGCACCACCATTACTGTAGCCTGTGTTTAATACAGGCCTGAGGATGATGCCCGTGGGCCGCTCTTGTGTTAAGGTCTGGCCAGTAGGATGTCTGGCCTTACGATTGTAGGGTGTTCGTTTCTTACTCATTTCGTAGCCTCCTGTTTTATTTGAGCGCTAATCACGGAAAAGCACTCTTTTTGCACGCCTATATCCCTCAGATGCAGGCGCATTATCGTCTTCGGTTGCGCCCATAGCTCGCAGGCGATTTATTTCGGCCTGAATGGCGCTAAGGTCAGCGCGTGTCAGCAGCCTATTGCCAATGCGGTAACTCTGACCGGTTACCAGAATAGCCTGCTCCGCCTTCAGGTACTGGCGATAGCGTTCGTTCAATGCGTTGCTCATTCTGTTCTCCTTCCTCGTTTAATGCAGCCATAGCGTTTCTGTGGCTTGGCAGCAGGTGCAGGAGCCGTCGCCCCGCCTGCTTCACCATTGTTGCCCTGTGCCAGCATAGCATCCAGCTTTTCAAAGTTAGGTGCAATACTGCGCATGCAGGCAAGATTATACACAGCAAGGTCCAGCGGCTCATTGCGCTTATCCTTGGCTATGTTCGTCCACTGAAAAACAACTACGCCGTTTTTCTTACGCGGCACCAGCTCCTCGGAAATCAGACCGCGAAAATAAATGCGATCATAGCCACGATTAGCATAAGATTCTATGACGGCATCATTACTCAGGCTCTTGTCGTCATTTTTTAGCAGACCTTGCAGCGCTTCAACGAATTTTTTCATCCGACGCTTATCGTCTAGCGGAAAATGCATATACTTAGCTCCCTGAACCTCAATGCTGAGACGGTCCATGATTTGCTGCTTGCCCGTATCCGTGCCGATGAACACCAAAGGAATGGAGCTGTTACGCATCTGCTTTTTGCCAATCTTGGCAACAAGGTCTTCGTTGGCCATGTTTGAGCCTTTGATAGCAAAGCGCTGACGGAAACGATTCTTAAAGCAGTAGGCATATACGTAATCAGTATAGTGACCGCCGCAGTCAATAAAGGTTCTGGCGATTTTCAACCCTCGCCCATTAGCAAATTTATAGGTTTTGTCCAGGACGCGGTCTAATTGCTCCCATACCTCGGGCGTGTCGGGAACGCCCAGGATAACGCCTTTGCGTATGCCCCAGCGTTCTTCACCATGCCCCCAGCCGGCAACCTCATATTCCAGGCGATTATCCTGCGTATCCACCGCCGCCGTCAGCAGCAGAACTCCTTGCGGCAGCTCAGCGCCATAATCCTCACGCCGCTTAATGAAGATATCCTCACTCTCGAAATTGCCTTTACGCTCGTAAGATTCACCGAAACGGGTATTGTATATTACCTTCTCACGCTCCGGGTCGCCTTCTGCCTCCAGCCATTCCTTCATGACATCGTTCCAGCTAATCCATGGACTCGTCCAACAGTTCACGAAAAAGCTGCGCGTATCTGTGGCAAAAGCTGCAGGGTTTTGCGCTACATACTTCTGCGCGGCGTTGCGCATATCGTTCTCGCTGAATTCAAAGCCGCAGTCAGGGCAAATCCATTTCACTGATCTGACGACAACATGCTTTTTGTTATGTTCCTCGCTGCTGTCGAAGTCGGCAAGCATCTGCCGGTGTGTAAGAAGGTGGAATTCGCCACAGTTCGGGCACTGGTGCTGCCATTCCTCCTGCGTACCGGTCATATACTCGTCATCAATACGGCTAGTGCCTTTTATCGTCGGAGTACTGAAAAGGCCAATCACCCTGTTAAAGTAGGTAGTGGTTCTCTTCGCCGCCAAATCAACCGGGTCGCCTTCTACGCCGGCACTATCCGGGAAGCGGTCCACTTCGTCGCAAAGCAGAATGCGTATAGGTTTGGAAGCAAGGCCGCTCGGGGCGTTCGCACCTGCTATAATCAGCCTGCCGCCGGTAAAATACTTGCTCATGATAGTGTTGCTGGTATTGCGGCTTTTGTTTTCGCGGAAAATGCTTTTCAGGCTTTTGGTAGCTTCAATCATGGGTGTGATACGGCTCTTGGAAAAATCCTCGCCGTCGCTTAAGGTAGGCTGAATCATCATCATGGTGCAGGGGTCAAGCTGAGCAAAGCGGCCAATGACATTATTCATGATATCTGACTTTCCCACCTGCGAGCAGCTCTTGACAACAACACGATGCACGCCCTTATCCGTGAAGGCATCCATGATGCTGCGCTGATAAGGTGCTCTGTCGGTGCGCCATCTGCCCGGTTCTGCTGATTCCTGTGGCAGCATACGGTAGGTATCTGCCCATTCGCTGACAGTAGTTTTAGGTGCCAGCTTAAGGCCATTGTTGAAAATGCGGCGTAAAAGCAATACCGTTTTCTGAGCACACATGCTAATCGCCCTCCTTCTCATCAACAGCATCAAACATGGTCGGTGTATAATCCCTGATTTCTTCCAAACGTCCTTCAACCTCCATGCTCAGCAGCTCTTCAATCTCCGGCTTGCTCTTTCCAAAAAGCAGCGGCGCCATCTTCGACGGAATGCCGCGTATCTGATTGCGGAAGTTGACTAGTATTTCCGTCAGGACAGCCTCTACATCTGCAGCATCGTGCATCTCGCGCCGCTTTTGAGCCAGCTGGATTTCCGCCAGCTCTCTTTTGGCCTTTTCATGCAGAGCTTTTTCTTTCATCAGGTCAACGGATTCATCAGTTTTGTATTTATAGGCATAGTATTCAGCGATAACCTCGGGGAGAAGGTAATCTCCTTCAGGCTCTCGGGTAAGTATTTCTTCGTCTGCCAGCTGGCGCACGCGCCTGTCAGTGATGCCCAGCAGGCGTGCAAGCTCAGCGCCGGAGCCTCTTGGTACTATTTTTTTCGCCATGAACATCACCTCCTTCGCTGTTTGTCCACTGTAGGCAATACAAATCTGGTAATAAGATGCACCGCTTTAGGCTATTTTGCAGCCTAGGCGGTGCGGAAATTGAGAATGGCAAAAGCGGAAATGCTGTCCAGGCTAAATTTCCGCTTTTTGCGTTCCTAACAGGCTATGAAATTGTCGACGAAAAATTTTTGCGTATTAGTGGAAGTCAAGAAAAAATTTTGCGCCTTTTGGACATGTCCAATTTTTTACCTGCGGAAGGAAATGTGATTTTTTAAATTCACAGCTAGACAATTTCCGGGAGTTCGCCGACCCGCAGGCTTTTTATTTTCCTGGAAGAACCTAGGGCATCTGTCCACAAAACGCGGACAATAGAAAAGCCGTCGACCAATGGCCAACGGCTCTCGCTATTCTTTTCTCTCACGCTTTCGCTATTATACATTATAGCACCGATTCACCCTCGCATTCTATCGCATCTTTCAAGAATACTGTTTAAACCTTTGGCATGAAGCTTATGTACATGTTGCCATGTATAGTTAAGCTCTGCTGCTATACGTTCCCACTTCTGGTAATTCAAATACCTGCGCTGCATCACAAGTCGCATTGGTCCCATCGGCAGCAGTGCAATTAAAACCCGGACTTCTGCCAGCTGGGCGCACAGCTCATTGCAGCACTCAGCAACAAGCTTTTCCTGCTCAACTATCTTTGCTATGGAGTTTTCCAACTTCTGTCCATTCCCGCTGCCGCCTCCCGGTGCCTGGCTATAAGCAGGCGTAACCTTTTGCGCAAGACTACGCAGCTCCTGCAGCTTATCCAGTTCTCCCTCCAATGTGCGCTGAGCATACATAGCGCCTTTCAGCTTTTCTTTTAGTTCTTCCTTGGTCATACGCTGCCCTCCTGCCGGTTTTCTTAATCTACATGCAAACTTAAAAATTTATTATGGGTATTTTCCTAGGGTTTTATATTCTTAGAGATTATTTTTGCGTTTTAATCGTCTTTCACATATACGCATACCTCTAGCCTAGGCCGCTTCCTGTCAACGGAAAAATCCATATCACGCACGAGCACCATCTTGTCATCAAGATATAATGCACCCTCTAAGGCATCACAAAGCAGCTTATGCGTATTGTTCATATCGCGCCGCCTGCCGTCTGGCCAGAAGGCAACTACTTCCAGCACAATCTTTTCTTCCGGTTCTGGCACGCGCCAGCGTTCCCGATGTGCCAAAGCATTAGCAATATAATACGCCTCTTCCTTCCAGGCTCTTGCCAATGGCGTAAGTACACGGTTCCGGCGTCCCATCACATTGAAGTTTTTATAGCAATGATTGACGCTAGGCGGTATGGTCAATATTAAATTCAATTTATTCATTCCGTCGCTTTGCTCCCTTCTTGCGCTTATAGTCATCCCTAAGCTCCATCTTCGCTCTGATATACCATTCGCAGGTTACAGCATTATAATATTTCTCCACGCTGATGATACGATAATCAGGATGCTTCTGCTCAAAGTGTTTTTGCATATCTTCACAGTCTTCCGGCCAAAGAGTCAGCTGCTGGAATTGCTTACGGCTTGTTTTGGTATCGCTTACAGATTCCAACGGTTTGACAAGATTGCGGGATGAAGTGTATCTTTTGCGGCCTTTAGGATCTTTGCTCAGATAGCATACCAGGGCTTCGATACCTCCATGCTCTGCCTGAATGCGCTTGCTGTTCGCCCAACCGTGTCCCCATGCTTTTTCGATAGCATCACGGTCTACTCCACGATTAATCAGCAGATGATGATGCACTCTTCCCTTGCTGCTAACCTCGGTAACGTAGATGTATTTTAATTCTTTGCCATTAGCTTTATATAATCTTTTCAATCTTCGCATATAATTACGCAGCCTTTTCTCTCCCTGTTCCGGTGTATCGGGCAGGTTATCATTGTCATAGCTTAAAGTCAGGTGTATATCTTTGCTGCCAAAATTGCTTTTGGCCAGCAGCCTAAAATATCTGCGTGCCTTTTTATCGTTAAGGTTCTTCTGTTTAGGAGTAGTTGCCTTCTGTCTGCCACTTCTGCAAGGTTTGTATTTGACATCCACGAAAGGAAATAAATCAATTTCAATGTAATCAGGCTTTTTGCTTTCACTGGTTCCCTGGCAGTAATATGTTTTTTCTCTTATGCCTATTCTCATTGCCATTGATTTATCCCCCTGATTTTCTTTGTGGTCGCTTTGTTATTACTTACATACAAGCCTAAAGGGCTAAGCTGCCCTTAAAATGAAATGCCTTTATATATGAAGAAACCTGCGAGACAGAAAAGCCCCGCAGAAGTTTTCTTCATTATATATGTTTAGCCCTTTGGCCAACATCTGTTCCGCCGCCATTCGGCAATGCGTTCATCTCGCATCATCCGGCATTCGCTCGCCGCCCGCACCTTTGCCAGGCGGTTCTTCTTTAAAATGGTTAGGATGAATTTATATTTTTTATATGCGTCACATATACTGGCACAGCCACAGCCACGCAGGTCACAGCCTTTACAAGGACAGTCAACTGTAATCCCGTATACTTTCGTTCCGCCGAAGGCTCTTTCACTTCTCATCTTTATTACCTGCTAATCCTAATCCAATCAGAAGGACTATAACCGTTATAGCAAAATTGACTGTGAAGTTATCCATATTATCCGGCACTCCTTATATTGTCCGCCGCAGAGCGCAGGCCGCATACGTGCGATATACTTCTTCTTTTTGTCTGCGCCATTTGCAATGCTTGTATATAATCCGCTAGTTAAACATGAGCGAGGCAGCAGCTCTACGGCCTGCGCTCTGCGGCAGAGATATTTGCTTTATTGTCTGTTAACGGTCTGTAGAACCATAGCCGCCCACACGTTCGCCGCTCGCATGATCATCTTCAGTTACAAAGTAACGTACAAAAATTCCCTGCATGCAGCGTTCGCCTTCTCTAATGATGATGTTTTCGCAACCGCTATTTCTGAATTTGACGCCTATGTTACCATCATTATTTGGATTGTTTGCATAATCACTATCGATAATACCTACGCTGTTAACCAGCGACAAATTGAATTTAACGGCAAGACTGCTGCGGATGAACAACATCAGCACCATATCACCGGGCATAATAGCTTTGACGTTCAACGGAACCAGCACGCTTTCGCCGCCGGCCGGAATAAAAATGTCGGTCGGAGCATAAAAATCATAACCTGCGGAAAACTTAGTGCTGCGCTGCGGCAGTCTGGTGCTTTCCGGTGCGTCAGCAGTCGGTAAAAATTTAATCATTGTTACACCTCCCCAGCCAATAATCGTAGCAATGCTCGTCAATCATCCCAAAGTCAACGCCCACCCGATACATCTTCAAACGAGCGCGCTTGTTGCGAAAGTACAAATAAATCTCAGTCTTACTCTTAAAAGGTGACGTTTTCACCCAGGGGCAGGAATTACAGATGTTATGAGTAGGCCAACGTTTAAAACGATCAGCACATTCTTCGCTGCATTTCATTTGCCCTTCACGCTTTATTTTGCGCTTCCAAGCTTTAATATCACGCTCCATCATCCGGAAGCCGTGATTCTTTTTCTTTCTACCTTTCAACACGACTTGTTTCCACTCCCATCTGCCATCTGCAATTAACAGCTACGCTTACATTGAGTCTTCTTAAGTCAGATTCATCCAGCCAATTTTTTACATGTCTACCATTGTCATCATGGCCATAAATTACAACTTGCTTATTTTCGCAGTCATTTCTGATTGCCCACTTATAGAACTCTTCAATTGTCATTCTTATCACCTCGCCAGTCACGTACCTTAGCCAATATCGCTTTTCTCATTTCGCCTTTGCTATACAGTTCAGCGATTATTATGTTAGAGACGGATAAAGTCGGTTCCATCAAAGCTGTAACTGCATGTTTTGCCAGTCTCTTTGTACCAGCCAGCTTCAACCTGGTATTTATCAAGCCAGCGTTGCAGCACATCGTTAAGCTCGTCTTCGAGTTCATCCACAGCGGCCGTCATAGCTTTGCCAGTAACGAAATCACACCACGGCTCGCTGGCTTCTCCGCCTTCAGAAAATGCCTGGTCTTGAAATTCTTCGAGAAGGCTGTCTATGCAAATGTATGGTTGCCAGTCGGATTCCGCCATTTCCAAAACGGTTACGATATCTCCTGCTTTCAAAAAGTCTTTAGCTTCCTTCAGAGCTTCTTCTGTAGTGTCGTACAAATCAAGGTTTTCATAGTCGGCAGCAAGGGCATCGCCAATCACGCTGTACATCAGCTCGCTCTTTTTGGGTTTAACAGCCTGACGCGCTATCTTGGCAGTTTCGTCACCGCTAAATGCAAGGCAGCTCGGGCAAATTGTTATGTCTTGGCCATTCTTCAATATATAGCGATTGCAGCTGCCATTCTTTTGCCCGCATACGTGACATTGACGCTTCATGCTTTATCCCTCCCGAGCTTAATACGAACATAGCACATTGCAATGCACATTACGGCGATTGTAGCGATTAAGCAGATTGCAAAATCAATAAGCATAAGATCCATTTTTGCATCTCCTAAAACAATTCCTCTTTTGGCAGCACGAACCAATACTCTCCCAACGGACTAGGTGGATACCACTCCCATTTATAGCCCTGCTCTTTGCAGTACATCACCAAGGCATCAGAATCCAAGCAGTTGATAAAGCGCCCGCTTTCTCTGTACTGCTTTGCTATAGGCTCAAATTTTGCACGCATTTCATCTGCTGTGTAATGCTCAACAGCACGACGGCCGTCGAATATAATGCTCGATGCAAGTTTTTCCGCGTGCCAGAATTCGCCACGCCGTTTCAGCTTTTTCTCAACTTCTTCATTCCACTCCATGCCTTTGCTCCTTTATATGCTAATTCTCTGCCCGCAGTTCGGGCAGTAGGATGCGTAATAAGGTACGTCTTGCCGGCAACATGCGCAACGATACGCTGCGCTGCAATCATCTGCCTTTTCAATATTGATGTAGCCCGGAATTTGGCGTTTGATAGCTTTAGCTACCAGCTTCAGTTGTTTGAGGATAGCTTTTGCGTTCAGCACTTCCTTACGTGATTTTTTATATCTCAGCAGTGTTTTCTGTTCAGGAATAGCGATTTTCTGAATTTCAAACAGACAAATGCGCAGGTTCTGTTCACGTTCCTGCAGACTGTTCCACCACTCAATGCGTTTTGGAGTCGCATTGTTTCCGTAATAAATCACATCTCTTCATCTCCTTTTTTTGGTTTCGGGAATGCAGCGCCACACCAGGGGCAATACCAGTAGTCTGCGTTAGTGCGAATCCCGCAATCAGGACAGATTGCCAGCTCTTGCCACGGTCTTTGATAATACTTTTGCTCTACGTGACTTCTCGATTTGCCTGTAACTCTGCCCCGTGTTTCGATACCATGCCTTGCATCACGCTTCTGGCGCACATGACTTCCGCTGCACTCTTTGCATCTTCTGGCCGGTGTGCCGTCCGCCTTAATCACAGCAGGACGGCCACAGTATACGCACAGCCCTTGAGCACGGCGCTCCTCTTTAAGCTCCTTGCTTACCATTGCTCTCAGCCTCGTAGATAGCATCTTCAAGCCTATTGCGCAAGCGCAGGTAAATTTCCAGGTTGTCGCGATGGTAGTCCAGCCCGCTGTTATACAGGCCTTGCGGAATCTCTCTTTTTGTATCTTTCAACGCCAAAACCATACCGAGGTTCTCGCCAATGCTTTTATCTAAGGCGATACGCAGAGCCATACGCTCCGGCTCAGTGATGATCTGAATGTTAAGTGGCGACGATAATTTTAATTCTCTCATTTTCTCATCTCCAGTTATCCACGATAATCATTATGCCGATGATTCCATAAAGTGCAATTTGCACCAGACGCAAAATGCTTTCATCCGCTTCCAGCCACCATTTAAACATTACGGCTGAAAGCAGTATAAGCACTGCTCCCATCACCATTTCGATTGCCCTTATGATTACCATTTCGCCTCACGCTCCTTGCGATACAACACGAACTTCGGGACAAAGCCAACAGCTTCGCGGCGGGCGCTGGCCTTTGCAGCTTCTTTTTCAGCCATGCGACGGCGGATATCCGTATATTTTTCGGTAATCAGACGGTATGTAGGGCAAATGCGAAACTCTCCCTTAACTTTTACCAAGGCAGGCATGCCAAACTGCCAAGGGCTGAAATATTGCTTAGAATCAATCATGCAGCTCACTCCTTTATCAAATCATCATATCCCGGCAAAACCTTTATTTTTTTGCCATTTTTAAAGGCATTAACTTTATAAGGGTTTCGCCAGTCAATCTCAGCATAGTCCAAGAAGAAGGCGCTGGCCTTCTCATAATAGGTTACGGCGTATTCTTTCACCTTTACGCATGGCCATTGTTTCTCTTCACCAGCCAATATCGCCGTCAACATACCCTGAATACTTGTCCGCTGAGCAACCAGGTCCGGATATATGCCCCAGCCTTTACGCAAACGATGCTCCGGAATATCAACCTTGACTATTACGTCATGCGTGCCGGGTGCAGCCCAGTGAACTGCGTTGTTTGCCGTGCCGAAAAAGCACAATACGTTCCTCTTCCAGGTATTCTTCGACGGAAGGCTAGGCGCCGGGCGAATCGTGATATCTGACAAGTACTTCGACAGCTCCAGCCAGCTCATGGCTCTGTATAAAATCATTTCTTTTCCTCCGCACGCTGCTTCATAGCAGCTTCCACCTCAGCGATAACATCAATGTCGCCAGGACTCAGCTCTTTGTTTTTGATTTTTAAAACGTACTCATGTGCCAGGTTGACCATATTTTCGACGCGGGTTTCCTTTTTCTGGATGCTCTTAAAATCATTCATCAGGACAAGACACGTCGCACGCATCAGCGTAAAAGTAAGGTCGGTTATCAGCTTATTGGTTGCTTCCTCTTTGGCAATGTTACAAAACGTCTTGTCGAGGTCACTCATCTTGACGTCTTGTTTAAACGCCTTTTTAGCAGCAGCTCTCCGGAGCGCTCTGTTTACTCCCATGCTCTCACTCCCTTAAGGTAATTGGTCGATAAGCTCCTTTTTAATAGCTTTATATTGAGGCGTTACCGCCCTTTGCTCATTCTCATATCTAAATTCGCATTCGCCCGGTGCGGGGTTTTCGCGCAGCGCATGCACCTGCAGACCGAGGCGGTGGAACATCTTACGTCTGAGGCAATCCTTGACCACGTCGCCCTGAGGGCAGGCGTAACAGTTGAGACTCGCACCATCGACCAAATCCAGAAAATCGGATTGGCTGATGGTCACCAGACGCTCGCTGTCGCTTTTGTCATAGCGAAAGTCATCATAATGAGCTACCTTAATGGCTGTTCTCTCTATGCGGCGCACGACCTTGACTTTTTCGACCGGGTCCAGCTTGCTCATGCGGTCATCAATAACCTTATGCATATAGGTTTTTGCCGTGCTCAGCCAGCGCCGCCAGTCTTTGTTTTGGGTGCTGACATCCTTAAGGATTATTTCTAAGGCTTGTACGCCAGCGCTCAACCACATCAACTGATTGAGCTCTGTGCTGGCCATGTATCTTGACTCTTTCATGGGTTCACCTTCTCCAGCTCAGCGCCGATAGTGCCATGCATACGGCCATTATATATACTACTCATTGCGTCCTCCCATTTGGCTGAGTTCCTCACCGATGAGCTTATACAGCTTCTTCAGCTCTTCTTTGGTCAGCGTAATGCCCTTGCCGGGCTTGCCGTTGGGGTTCCAGGTGCGCAGGTCATATTTTTTGTATTTCTCATCCCAAACAACCACGTTCAGCTCCTTGGTGTAGCCTGAAGGGTTCTCGCCGAGAGCGCCGATTCTTCTTTCCAGTTTAAACTCAATCTGCATTGTAATTACTCCTTGCTTTTGTTATAATATCTATGATCTTATTGCTTTGAGCATTGACAGTTTGCGGCTGCCAATGCTCTTTTTCTTTTGTCCATGCCAGCGGTGCTCATCTGCGCACCTCGATTGGAATGAGGACTACATCTCCCGGCTGAAGGTCACCTTTGATATTGCTGATTTTGCGCGTCCAGAAGATAACTTCCCGAACGTCGCGTCGGTCGCCTTCGCTATCCATGACACCGCCTACCAAGTGCCACATTGTATCCCCTTCCCCAGCAACAGTCTTTACTACGTATTTTTCTACCGGACGGCTATAATCCCACGCTGCCAAAATGCAGCAGGCCGCCAGCAGAATGAACAATATTTTTTTCATCATCGTTTCCCTCCTTTACACAACGCCCTTACGGATTTGCTCCAGACGAGCAAGGTAGCTATTGGCAGCATTAGCAGTGCGGATGCTGACCTTTGCCGGCTTAATCACCGGTGTATATTCAGTCATATGCTCATTGCACAGCTGCTCCAGCATTTCATCAGCACGCTTCACATTGATGCGCCAGCCGCCGATTTTTACGGCCGGCAGCTTGCCCTTCCGGCACATATCGTAGATGGTTCCTACGCTGGCCGATACGTGCTTAGCGTAATCCTTAATTGACATGTACAATACATCAGCCATATTACAGCCCTCCCTTCTTCAACTCCTGCACCAGCGCCGCGTCCAGTGCTAATCTGCAAATAAATCTTTAACGCTTATATTCAAAACATCGGCTAAACGCTTTAAAGTACTTAACTTTACATCGCCGCCATTTTCGATAGCAGGAATTGTTCGATATTGCAAACCTGCTTTTTTAGCAAGCTGGTATCTTGATACACCTTTAGCTTCTCTGATTTCTTTCAGCCTTAACATTTAACGCACCTCCGCAATATATTTGTATTTGACCATTTGACATTACGCAAGATATAGTATTATAATACTATGGTAGTAGATGAACTGTTTTTCACTCTCAAATTCTCTACTAGACTTTGGACAGGAAGGAGGTGTTTGTTATGAAAAGGTATATATTTTTCTGTGAACAGCTTAGTGTTGATGAATACGAATCTCTATATAAAGCCTTAGATGACAACTCTTTTATGACTATACCCAAACATAATAGAATAATCGAAGCTTTTTGGGATAACAAAGAAGCTATAGAAGACGTTATTCAAATACCAGCTAATTGCAACTATGTTTGCTCATAAAACTTTAAACTGATTTTTTTATTTTCGAGGTCACATGCTACAACGGCCTCGAATTTTTTATGCGACTGGCTGAACTCTGTCAGCTTCATTATCACTAGCATAAGCTTTTCAAAATCAGTATTTCTGATGTTGATACCTAAATCAGGCATTCCATTTGTATCCTCCATCTTCCCCACCTCCCTTCTTTTTCACCACCTCGCAGCAGTGCTATAATGGAAGCACAGGAAGGAGGTGTTTGTTATGTCAAGTTTGCCAATTCCACCAGATGTATATTTTTCTGATTTTGCTTTTGATTTAAAGTGTTATTCTGTAATCAGAAATGGTATTACAGTCTGCCAATACTCCGGTTTGGATAATACAGAAGGTCGTAAATCGTATGTGCATTTTCAACTTCCCTGTGATATTAAAGTTGGTGATTCGTTGGAATGCAACGGCGATTGCTTCTTAGTTACCAAGGTTGATTTTGATACTTTTGATGGTCAAAAAGCTCTCCTAAAGGCTTTTATCATCAATAAAATCTAAATAAAATCTTCTTGAGAACAGTGCAATCCATTTTAGTACATCTCTAGTTTTTTGAAGCCCTAAGATTTGTACTTTAATATGCATTGCTAAAATATTATTTTGATAATGTTTTTCTACTATGCCTCTGCAATCTTGGTTATCAGCCAAATTGTTAGAGGCTTTTTCTTCTTCCATGTCCTAGCCTCCGTTTATAATAACCATTAGCCAGCCTATTTCATTACCTCCCTACCGCCAGCGCCACGCCGGCGGTTTTGTTCTACTTTTAGTAGAGTTACTGAGCAAAAAAAATATCATCATAAGAAACTCCGAGGAACTCAGAAATCTTCTTAGCCTGCTTAATCGTCGCTTCATCTGGATTTTCCTCTAATTTTCTATAAGTTTGAACATGAATATTTAACAGCTCAGCCATTTCATCCTGCGTTTTTCCTTTTATCAAACGCATTTGTTTCAAAGACAAGCCCATATGAATTTCACCTCCTTGTTTGTAATTTTATTCTAATCTACTTTTGGTAGATTGTCAACTACCTAAAGTAGATTATTTTCGTTATGACGTTGATTTTTTTCTACTTTTAGTATATTATAGACTAAAAAGAGCAAAGGAGGTTCTCTTATGGGAATCAGTGAAAATATAAAAATCTTACGTGAAAGATACGGATTATCGCAAAAAGAATTAGGCCAAATCGCAGGCGTTAGCGATAAAGCTGTTTCGACATGGGAACAAGGCTTGAAAGAACCTAGGATGGGTGCAATTCAAAAATTAGCCGATTATTTTTCTATCCGGAAAAGCGATATTATAGAAGACGGCGGTTTAATGTCTAAGCGAACACCTTCCCCCTCTCTCTCCCTCACCCAGCAGGAAGAAACACACATAAAAAAATACCGCCAGCTGGATGCTGACGGCAGGGAGCGTGTTGATTATGTTTTAGATATGGAATACAAGCTTGCTAATGAGCGTGCTGAAAAAGAAGAAGAGAGTTTAGGATAATTTAGGAATTGACAAAAATTTACTAATAGGTTACAATAAGACTACTAGATACACCGGTATCGCTTGCGACCGGTTGAAGGCCATCGTCTTATTGTAAGGCGATGGCCTTCTTTAGTTTGTGCAGAAAGAAGTGTTTAGATGGGTATACCAATTATATTTGACAAACCGTTTAAAACGTATGATGAGCAAATTGCGCATTTACGTGATAATTATGGGCTTGATATTGTTGATGAGGAACTTGCCAAATATATTCTGTCAACTTTTTCCTACTATGACATCATCAATGGTTATCAAGAGTGCATGATGCAAAACGGAAAATTTAAAGAAGGTATCAGTCTTTTGTATCTTTACTTTTTTCATCTGTTTGACAAGGAATTTCAAAATATCTTATTCAAGAATATTTTGCTTATAGAAAATTCATTTAAAGCAAAGCTGGCCTACTCAATTTCTGCTCATTACGGAGTTTCTATGTATGACTATCTTGATAAAGCTAACTATAAACCAGGATATAAAGGAAAAATCTTCTTTAACATTTTAAAAACTAACATTTTTCGAGAGATTGGCAAAACAGATAAGCAAAATAACCTAATTGCCTGTACCAAACAACCGTGTAAACATTATTACGATACACATCATCATATACCAGCATGGATATTGATGAAAAACGTATCGTTTGATAAAGCAATTACTCTTTATCTGCTGCTAAAGCCAGAAGTAAAAGAAGAAGTAACAAATGCATTGATCAGTGTCGATGTACCCATAAAAGATAAAATAGCATTCGTAACATCTGCTCTAACATTAATAAGAAAATTCCGCAATGTAATAGCTCATAATCTCAAATTTGTTACCTATAGCCAGAAAAATTCAAAACTTCCTTATAAAACCACTTTAAATTTAATTAAAGAAGAATCTGCTACTACTGGCATTACCAGCTTTGATGACACTTATGGTTGCTTAATTGCTATTTTTATTTTACTAAATGATACTAAAGAACAAGTTTCGTTGCTTAAGTGTTTGCAAAAACTGCTGACAGCGCCACCCATAGGAGTAGAAGAGCTTCAGCCTTTGACGAAATATATAGTAAATCATTATTTAGAAATAACTGGCTTAGGAGCTGATTTTTCTAATAAACTGATTGGTCTTACTCGTGCCTGTATTAAAAGTGCTATCTTATCAGAGCAAAAGAAAAAAGGATTTATGGACCTATGCAATATAATACAGTCTCAATGACACTAACATCACTGTTTCCTATATTTTAAAATACCGCCAGCTGGATGCTGACGGCAAGGAAGAAATTGACGATATTATTGATGTTAAGCTGGCCAAGCTCCAGCGCAAGGCGGAAGAAGACGTGGAGAGTTTAGGATAATTTAGGGAAGTAGTGAAACAATATATTGTAGCCTTTAGACGGTAAACTGATATATAATACCACAAGACGGCCGAAAAAGCAAATTTCCTCATATATTTTCATTGACAAAAACCCTATATATATGCTACTATGACTACAGAGCGATCTGGGAATTGATTCGTCATACCCCCAGACAAACGATAGCCCCTGTTTCTCATAGTAGAAGCAGGGGCTATTCGTCATTTTAGGAGTGATTTAATGACCATTGCAATGCAAAAGAATTATAAGCCGAACGAAGAACTGGTTAATCTTTTAATTTCACGAAACATGACTATTTACAATAAGCCTTGGGCTGCCAAAATACTTGACTATGAAAATTATTATTACGTTGTTAATGGATACAATAAAATCTTTATCACCAGCACCGTGCCGGAAGATTATTATAGAGATGGCACAACCTTTAACGAATTGCTAGCTCTGTACACCTTTGATAGAACCATTAGAGAGAAACTGCTGATTGAGCTTTTACGAGTTGAGCACATCGTCAAAAGTCGCATTGTTGCTGTTTTCTCCAAGTATCACGGTCATGACCATACATCATATTTGCGTCCTGAAAGTTTCAACTCCACGAGCTTCGAAAATTTCAAGCGTACCAATAGCATGATTTTCGATATACTTAAACTGATTGATTCACAAAAAAATCGTCATGGCTCGGTAAAACACTATATGGATAAATATGGTTATGTGCCGTTATGGGTATTGTCTAAGGTAATGACATTCGGTAAGCTAAACTCTTTTTATTCATGCATGAAGAATGAAGAAAAAACAGAAATAGCAGCAGCCTTCTCCCTTACTCCTAAAGAATTCAAAGGAGTAATAGATTTCATAGCCAATCTACGTAACAAATGCGCTCATGGCGAAAGAATCTACTGCCACGCCAAAGATGTTCCTTTGCCAAGACCAATTCCCAGCTTAAAAGAACATGATATGCTTGGTATTCCCAAAAACAAATCCGGTCACCGTCCCTATGGTACACAGGATGTTTTAGCCCTGCTTATCTCCTTGCGTTATTTCTTGTCTCCTAGTCGTTACAATAACTTGTTGAATAAAATCAACTACGCGCTGCACAACAAATTACAGCATCGACTTACCAGCATTGATATAGCAGTTGTTGAAAATATTATGGGATTAAATTGCAATTGGCTTCTCCTAACAAATTTTCCACCAAAATGCTCTACAAAAGAATAGAGGTTTAAGGATAATATAGACCGCCAGCAAATGACAAGCAAATTGCCGGCAAATAAAAAAAGACTGCCAGTTGGATGCTGACGGCAAGGAAGAAATTGACGATATTATTGATGTTAAGCTGGCCAAGCTCCAGCGCAAGGCGGAAGAAGATGTGGAGAGTTTAGGATAATAGATTTTGAAAGTGAGGAATGAAACATGGCAGACATTATTATTTACAACACTGCAGACGGTAAAGCCGAAATTAAACTTTATGCCGATAACGGCACTGTATGGTTGACGCAGGCACAAATAGCTGAGTTATTCAACAAAGAGCGCAGTGGTATCAGCAAGCATATAAAAAATATTTTTGATGAAGGTGAACTAGTTGAAAAAAGCAATGTGAACTTTCTTCACATTGCAAATTCTGATAAGCCCGTAGCTTTTTATAGTCTTGACGTTATCCTTGCTGTCGGTTTCCGTGTCCGTTCACCGCGCGGCACACAGTTCCGTCAATGGGCAAACAATACCTTAAAAGAATATCTGCTGAAAGGCTTTATCCTTGACAAGGACCGCCTCAAAAACCCGGATGGCCGTCCGGATTATTTCGACGAATTACTGGAACAGATTCGCGATATTCGCGCCAGCGAAAAACGTTTTTATCAGAAGCTGCGTGACTTATTCGCTCTCTCCAGCGACTACAAGGTTACCGAAAGAGCAACGAGCTTATTCTTTGCAGACACGCAAAACAAGCTGCTTTTTGGCGTCACAAGAAAAACTGCTGCTGAAATTATAGCTACACGTGCAAACGCAGATTCTCCGAATATGGCCTTGACCTCATGGAGCGGTTCGATAGTACGCAAAGCTGATGTTATCGTTGCAAAAAACTACCTCACATCTGACGAAATAGATGTTCTTAACCGTTTAGTAACTATCTTCCTTGAAAGTGCTGAATTGCATGTAAAAATGCGTAAGGACTTGACGCTTGACTTCTGGCGTGCCAGTGTAGATAAGCTGCTTTTAGATCATGGCGTCCCCTTGCTGCAATCCCACGGAAAAGTCACCATGGAACAAGCCCAAATACACGCCCGTAAAATTTACGAAGAATTTGACGCACGTCGCAAGGCATTCGATGCAGCACAAGCCGATGAGCTTGACCTGTTAGAACTGGAGCAGGAAACTAAAAACATCAAGAAGTAAAATACCGCCAGCGGAAGGCAAGCAAATTGCCGGCAAATAAAAAATCCCCCGGTGTTACCAGCACCGAGGGACCTGCAAGAACGTGCTACCAACACGCTCAATGTCATCAACCCCCGAACCACCAAGAGCTGATTACTTTTTTATTATATCAGCTCTGCTCGAAAAATGAAAGGAGCTGATTTTTTATGGCTAAAACAAAAAAATCTAACGGCGAAGGAACCATCAGCTACGAAAGCGACCGCAAAATGTACCGGGCAAGACTAATCGCCCCGGACGGAAAGCGCATCTCTAAACGCTTCCCCACGAAAAAGGAAGCAATGGAATGGATTGCTGTTATCCAGGCAGATATCTGCAAGAACGTCTATGTAGCGCCCAACAGCCTGCGCTTAGGCGAATGGCTCTCCGAATACCTTATTACCTACAAAGCACCCAAGGTGCGCCCCAAAACACTGGTTCGCTACATACAGACCGCAAAACATATTGCACCCATTGCAGAAATGGAGCTGCAGAAGCTGACTGCCCATACAGTGCAGCAATTCTACAATGAGCTGCCGCCGATGAGCGCCAGCAGCAAGAATAAAGTGCATAAGCTCCTGAAGGCTGCCATCACCAAAGCCTGCGCCATTGACCTTCTCTCAAAAAACTTCATGCAGGCGGTAGAAGCTCCGCCGGTTCCCAAGGTTGAAGTCCAGGTATTCACTACGGAAGAAATCGGTAAGATTCTGCAGACGGCCAAGACCAGCCGTTATTACAGCAAATACTATCCCTTCTTCCTTCTGGCAGCAACTACCGGCGCGCGCCTCGGAGAACTATTAGGCCTTAAGGCGCCAAACGTAAAGCCAAATTATATCTACATCGACAACAGCCTGCAGGCAGTGCGCGGAAAGCTCACAGATATGCCGCCCAAGACTGCTGCCGGTGTACGCAAGATAACTATTGCGCCCGAGGTCAGTAAAGCCCTCAAGCTCGCCAGCGCCTCTTCCGGTCCGGTGCTTTCGTTTAACAGGTACGTTTTCCACACCCGCAACGGCACGCCGATAGCACCGAGGAATATGGAACGCATCTGGAAGGCACTGCTGCAGGAAGCAGGCGTCGAATACAAGAACTTCCACGTTCTGCGCCACACTATGGCCACGCAGCTGCTTGCCAATGGTGTATCCATCGCCGAAGTTGCCAAGCGCTTGGGACACAGTAAAATCAGCCACACGCTCAATCTTTACAGCCACGCCGTACCTAATTATGACGAAGGCATTCCGGATATCATCAGCAAGGCATACGCACTCTGACCGCGTTGGCCCCAGCGTTGGCCCCAAAAGGGTTTTTGAATCCTAAAAACCCCATGAAATAAGGCTTTTTAAGGCTATTGATGTTAGGCCTTCTAAGCCGTGGGTCGGGGGTTCGAATCCCTCCTGGATCACCATGAGAGAAACCCCGCAACCATGCAGGTTGCGGGGTATTTTTGTGTGTAAAAATAGCGTTTTCAAGTTGAGCACAGCATTTTAGAACAGCTCAAACATATTTGCTGCAGTTTCCGTTTAAGCCTGCTTATATATCTGCTTTACCTTCTTAAAAATTTCCCAGTTCGTCTTTACAAACCAGGCAAACACACAGCCAACAGCAAAGGTTACAGCGCTTTTTTCGTCTGTTACTACGTTTAAAATAGATCTGATCATCAGTCCTATCGCCAAAAATTCAAATACCAAAAATAAAATCACATGCTTTTTCATTAAGTAATCTCCTATCTGTTATATAATCATATATATTTGAGTGAATCCCCTTTACATTACTCTTTTCATTACCCAGCATACTATCACACCGCCTGTGATGAATGCTTTGACAGCTTCTTTGTCAAAGTTTATATAATACAGCGCCCACGAAAAACATATAATTGCTAAAACATCCGTTACTTTTATCTTCATTGTACATTCTCCTTTAAAATCTTAATACCATGCACACGCACTTGTTTCTGGAAATTCTCCATCCTGCACAAGCATGCCTACTCTGACCATAGCCATTACTCGATACATATCAGATACGTCAAGCGCTTCTTTTACAATAAAGCGATCCTTAAAATTTTTTCGGTTAACCTGCACAATCCCAAAATTATCCTTTTTTCCTTCAGGATAAAATTTATACTGCACATATTCTTCTGTCAGCTCTAACAGCTCAAGAGTAAGCATGCTCTTCCCTCCGCTCGCATTCATGGTTTCTATCACTTTACTCGAAGATTATCCTAAACCTTCTGCTTCCCTTTTATTTTAACATATCGCTCTAATTTTTACAATTTACTTGAATATCTTTTCTTGATACTTAACAAATCTTATCTCGCGTTATTAAATAATAGCAATATAATTAACTCAGCAGCAGAAGATTTTTCGCTGCAGTATATCGGCTGTTAATTTTGAAACGCCTACAAAAATACACACTCTTCCCCAAAACAAAAAGCGTGGACCTATGTCCACGCTTTTTTATGCTCATTGCTATTTTGCAGCAGTTATCTTCTCTAAATCTTCCAAAGTAATCTCGCCAGCCTTACGCAGCTTGACAATCTTCTTTACTGTCACAGCTTGCTCTTCAGTAAGGCGGAATTGTACCTGCTTGGTTATAGCATCACCTTCAAGCTTCTTACGTCCACTTCCGGCACGAGCACCGCCCCAGGTTCCTTTAGTTTTTATTTCTTCAGTCATACACTACGCCCTCTTCTATACAGCCTCACAGCTGCAGCTGACTCAAAAAGTTTAAGCTGTTCAACGGCTTATCTATCTGAAAGAAGATAAACTTGAAGAGAATTTTTTCCAGCTCCATGAGCGCACCGCCTCGCACCCTAAAGGGCGCCGGCTGCTCGTAATCGAGCTGCGCCAGCCACTGCCACAGCTCGCGTGTTTCCGCACTGCACGGCTCCAAGCCGTCACCATTATAGCTGCTTTTGCAGCTGCTGCAGATAAGCCCGCCCTGCAGCGGACTAAACCACGCATTCTCCTTGGCCGTCACAGCCTCACCGCAATGCACGCAATGCGTAAGCTGCGGCGCAAAGCCCGTAGCCGCCAGCAATTTTATAGCATAGGACAAAACAACCAGACGCGGATTGCGCTGCATCAGCGCCGCCAGGGCAGCGCCCAGCATTTCATAAAGCTCTGGCTGCGGCACTCTATCCTCCGTCAGCACGGCAGTCAGCTCCGACGCTACCGCCGCATAAGCCATCTGCTGCATATCCATTGACTTGGGCATCTGCAAAAGCTCACAGCTGCGCAGCTTGTCTATCTTCTGCCCCTGCTGCACCTCAATATGCAGATTGGCAAAGGGCTGCAGCAATCTGCCATGTATATTTTTTTCATAGCGGGCACCATAGGCGATAAAGCGCAGCTTGCCATGCTCCTTCGTAAAGCAGACCGCATATTTATCAGCCGTCTGCCAGTTTTTTACATGCAAAACAAGCGCATCATCTGCCAAAAGCTCCCTTTGCGACTCACTCATCCTGCTGCTCTTCCTTCTGCTCCGGCTCCTGCGCCAGTTTAACGGCCAGCACACGCACTACGCGGAAGCCTTCTGTGCGCAGCACCTTGAAGCTGTAGCCGGAAATTTCCACAACATCGCCGATTTCAGGCTTGCGTCCCAGCAGACCAAACACATAACCGCCGATGGTATCCTCCTCAGGATCATCAAATACAATCGGCAGCTGCTCTGCCACATCGTCCAGCAGCACCATGCCGTCAAATTCAATACTGCCATCGGGAAGCTGCAGCACATCCGGCGGCTCCGCCGCTTCATGCTCGTCCTGAATATCACCGACGATTTCCTCCACCAGATCCTCCATCGTAATCAGGCCTGCAGTACCACCATACTCATCTGCTACAAGCACCATCTGCACATGACGCTGCTGCATCAGACGCAGTGCCTTCGGCACAGGCATAGCCTCCGGAATAACGACAATCGGACGCATCAGGCGACGCAGGTCAAAGGTAGTCTGCCCCGGCTTAAGCTTCAGCAAATCGCGCACATGCAGCGTGCCCACAACCTGATCCTTATCCTCCATGCAGAGCGGATAGCGTGTATGATGACTGCTGCGTACAACAGCCATATTTTCTGCCAGCGTATCATCCAAAAACAGGCATACCATATCCTGACGCGGCACCATGACCTCACGCGCTACACGGTCGGCAAAGTCAAAAACATTGCCGATCATGCTGCCCTCGACATGGTCAATTTGGCCGTGGCGCTCGCTGGCGCTCACCAGCTTGCGCAGCTCATCCTCACTGCTGGCGCTGCCCTCCTTGTGCCAGGTTCCTGTTTTCAGGTAATGCCAGGCAAGCGGCAGTCTGTGCCAGAAATCAATCAGTTTCCGAAAAAAATTGATAAGTCCTCACTCCTTGTAGCCAAGCTGCTTCAAAGCTTTATCCTTGTTACGCCAGTCAGCCTTAACCTTAACCCATAAATCCAAAAAGACCTTGCAGTACAGCAGTTTTTCGATATCAGCACGCGCCTGCTGGCCAATTTTCTTCAGCAGGCTGCCCTTAGCGCCGATAACAATGCCCTTTTGCGATTCACGCTCTACAAAAATAGTTGCTCTGATATATACGTTTTCTTCGTCGCGCTCCTTGAATTCATCCACCTCAACCGCTACGGAATGGGGAATTTCATCACGCGTCAGACGCAATACCTTTTCACGGATCATTTCGGCAGCAATTACGCGCTCCGGCTGGTCGGTAATCATATCCTCCGGGAAGTACGCCGGTCCCTCCGGCAGATGCTTAGTAATTTCCTGCACCAAACCGGGGAATTCGCTGTCATTCAATGCGGAAACAGGTACAATCGCCGCAAATTTATACAGCTTATTATAACCTTCCATAATCTGGAACAGCTTTTGCTTGTCTGCCAGCTTGTCAATCTTATTTACTACCAGTATTACCGGTGTTTTTACCTTCTGCAGCAGGTTCAGGATATAATCCTCGCCTGCGCCGCGTTTTTCGGTTGCATCCACTACAAAGAGGACAACGTCAACCTCCTGCAGCGTGCTTTCTGCCGTGCGCACCATGTATTCGCCCAGCTTATGCTGTGGCTTATGGATACCCGGCGTATCAAGAAACATAATCTGTGCGTTATCAGTATTCATAATGCACATAATCTTGTTGCGGGTAGTCTGCGGTCTGTCGGACATAATAGCGATTTTTTCGCCAATCAGACTGTTTGTCAGAGTGGACTTGCCCACGTTCGGGCGCCCCACCATAGCCACAAAACCGGCATAATGTTTAGCTTCTTCGTTGTTTACCTTCTTTATCTTAATCAGCTCCTGTTATTATAATTCAAAACCATACGGCAGCAGCTCTTCTACCGTGGTAATTTGAAAGTCACCCTTCATATTTGCCAAAATCACGGTCTGGATACCAAACTCGCGCATTACCTGTCTGCAGGCACCGCAGGGAGAAACGGGGCCGGAGGTATCTGCAACTACGCACAGCTCTACCATCTCGCGCTCACCAGCGCAGGCAGCGTGGAAGATTGCGTTACGCTCGCCGCAGACACAAAGTCCATAGGAAGCGTTTTCCACATTACAGCCACCGTAGATTTTTCCGTTGGCACAGCGTACTGCCGCACCTACAGCAAAGTTGGAATAAGGAATGTAAGCATTCTTACGGGCAGCAACCGCTGCATCGTACAATTCGCGCCAAGCCGGGGATAATTCATTCAGTTTTACGTCTTTCATGGAAAGCACCTCCTATGTTTTTTACAGGTTAGTTATAAATAATTGTGCATTAAGCATTAATGAATGCCTGTAGGATGGTCAAAATATTCTTCGGAAAGGTTAATCGCACGCAGAGCTTCCTCCTCTTTCGCACGCATTTCAGCCTTATCCTCCTCCGTCATATGGTCATAGCCCAGAAGATGGAACATACCATGCACTGCCAGATACGTCATTTCGCGCTCCAGTCCGTGCCCGTATTCCTCTGCCTGACGCAGCGCGGTTTCCGCCGAAATGATGATATCACCGAAAAGATGCTCCTCCGGTCCGCCGATCAGCTCCGGCTCGTCTTCATCCTCGCAGTCCTCATCCAGCGCAAAGCTCAAAACGTCGGTAGGCTTATCCATACCGCGATACTCACGGTTCAGCGCATGGATTTCCTCATCGTCGACAATCGTGACATCCACCTCAGACTCCTCCGGCAGCTCATTCAAGCGTGCCACTGCCTGCAAGCCCTCCTGCAGGCGCTCCAGCACCTGCGCGGAAAGCTCCAGCTTCTGCTGGTCATTTTCCAAATTAATTATCATGCTGTTTTTCTCCGTTATATTTTTCTTTTTGTTTTTCAAAGCGTTCATAAGCCTTGATAATTGAACCGACGATTTCATGGCGCACAACATCCTGCTCGCTGAACTTTATTACGCCGATTCCCGGAACATTTCCCAGAATACGCGCAGCGTCCTTCAGGCCGCTGTTCTTGCCGCCCGGCAAATCTATCTGCGTGATATCGCCGGTAATAACCATCTTACTGCCAAAGCCAAAGCGCGTCAGGAACATTTTCATTTGCTCCGGTGTAGTATTCTGCGCCTCATCCAGAATGATGAAGGCATCATTCAGCGTGCGTCCGCGCATGTAGGCCAGCGGTGCAACCTCAATCGTGCCCTTGGTAAGATACTTTTGGAAGGTTTCTGTTCCCAGCATATCATACAGGCCGTCATAAAGAGGACGCAGATACGGGTCTACCTTATCCTGCATATCACCCGGCAAAAAGCCCAGCTTTTCGCCTGCTTCTACCGCAGGACGCGTCAAGATAATACGCTCTACCTCTTTTTTCTTCAGCGCCGCTACTGCCAGCGCCACTGCCAAATAGGTTTTGCCTGTGCCTGCAGGTCCGATGCCCAAGGTGATATAGTTATGACGGATTGTTTCCACATATTGCCACTGTCCCAAGGTCTTAGCCTTTACCTGACGGCCACGGTTATTGACAATAATCGTGTCAGCATACATACGGTGCAGGCTTTCCAAATTTCCTGCCTTCACCATATACATGCTGTAACGTACATCATGCGTTGTCAGCGGCAGTCCCTGACGGTACAAAAACAGCAGCTCCTGCAGCAGCTGTTCCAGCTGCGCCACCTCTTCAGCGCGTCCGCTCATTGTAATCTGATTGCCGCGCGCTACGATTGTACAGTCAAAAGCACTGCGGATTAAACGCAGAAATTCATCATTACGTCCGCAAATGCCAACCATTTCCTGCTGGTCAACAGTTTCGAGTATACCTTGCATTTTTTCTTCTTCACTAGCCAAGCAATTTCCTCCTACCTGTTTTCAAAAGGGGTGTTAACGTTTTTCTATCGTAATTTTCTTAATGGTTACAGGCTCCAACGGTTTATCATTGGAATCTGTTGCTGTTTTGCCGATTTTATAAACAACATCCATGCCCTTGCTTACCTTGCCGAAAACAGCGTGCTTACCGTCAAGCCATTTAGTTTCACGCAGGGTGATAAAGAACTGGCTGCCGCCGGTATTCGGACCGCGGTTGGCCATAGAAATTACACCGGGGCCGTCATGCAGCAGCTTACTGCTGAACTCATCCTTAATAGTATAGCCGGGGCCACCGGTACCGTTGCCGGCAGGGTCACCGCCCTGAATCATAAAGTTATCGATTACACGGTGGAAAATAAGACCGTTATAGAAGCCCTTTTCTGCAAGTGTAATAAAATTCTTTGATGTTTCCGGTGCATAGTCTGTTGCCAGCTTCACCTCAAAATCGCCCATGCTCGTATTGAAAACAGCCGTCGCAGGCTCTGCCTTCGGCGCCTGCTCCTGCTTTTCCTGACCGCAGGCTGTAAGTACCAGCGCGCACACCAGCATCAGGCAGATTATTAACAATTTCTTCATGCTCTTTCCTCCCATAGAAAAGGATATAATTACTCAAGTATATTATACAACTAACAAGCGCCTCATTTCAAGCGTTTGCCCAGCCAATCGCTCAGCAACGCGCCTGCCTGCTCACTGTACTGCGTAAAGCTATGGTCGCCGCCTGCAAAGATATGCAGCTCTGCCGCCTCGCCGACGGCTGCGGCGTTGCGCTGCCCCTGCTCAGCCAGCACCACCTCATCCGCGCTGCAATGCAGCACAAGCACGGGCAACGGCTGTGCCTTCTGCAGCAGTGCAGGCAGATCGTATTGGTCGAAGTCCGTCAGAAAATCCGGCGTCAGGTCGCATTCGCCGCGCTCATCGTTAAAGTGCAGCGTTTCACCGCTGTCCAGACGGCGGTATTCATACTCCGTCATCACATAACGAAAGGTAAAGCGCAGGTCGTTAGGCGTCGCCCACAGAATCAGTCCGGCGAGAGCACCATCCTGAGCCGCAGTAATGATGGACGCAGCACCGCCCAGACTGCGTCCCAAAAGAAACAGCCTGCAGCCAGGCTGCCTGCGGCGTACCTCTGCCAGTACGGCATGCAGCTCCTCTACCTGACGCGAAATTATCTGCGTACCCGTAAAGTTAAAGCGCACTACGGCAGCGTGTGCAGCAGCCTGCTGCGCCACTCCTGCAGCGCGTCCGCCGCTGTCACGGCTGCCGCGGAAGCCATGCGCCATAACGAGTACAGCATTATTCTCACTCCGATTCGGTTCTACAACACACTCTATTTCACCTAACGGTCCTTGAAATGTAAAGGTATCCTTCAGCATCTTCACTCACTCTTTTCGTAAAATTTTAACGCGTTACCTGAAGCATTCAGCGACTCGCTGCATAACGCATTTTTTAACGTATCACCTTAAGCTTCTAAGCTCACGTTCAACCCTAAGTCTTTTTCACGCGCAGCACTTAAGCGTTTTTATTGTCAGACATTCTATACAGGCACACGCCCATGCGTCCTGTTTTGCCCTGCTCCGCGCGGTAGGAGCAGAACATTTCGTGGTTATGCTCTGTGCAGACGCCGGCAGTAAGGATATTTTCTGCCCTAAGGCCAGCGTTAAGCAGCACCTCGCGGTTATAGCCCCACAAATCCAACAGATACTTGCCCGACTTTTCTGCTCGTTGCGCAAAGAACTGCTCGTAGCCTGCAGCCTTACTGCGCACAAAGTCGTCCACCTCATAGCAGCATTGGCCGATAGACGGACCAATCGCCGCAACGATATCTTCGGGACGGGAGCCGAAGGCTTGCTGCATCGTCTCCACTGTTTTGCGCCCAATCTGCGCCACCGTACCGCGCCAGCCGGCGTGCGCTACAGCGCACACGCCCTGGTGCTCATCAACAAAAAGCAGTGGCACGCAGTCAGCAAAAAACAGCAGTATCGGCACATTTGCCAATTTCGTAACCAATGCATCTGTCTCCTTGATGGTATCAGCCAGCGTAGTCGCACCGGCGCCAACTAAAGCCTCATCAACTACAACAACCTTGCTGCCAGGCACCTGCTCGCAGGTAGTAAATTTGCTTGCATCCAAACCTAAAGCCTGCGCAAACCGGCAGCGGTTCTGCAGCACCAGCTCCGCCTCGTCTCCCACGTGCAGCGCCAAATTCAGCGTCCCCTCTGCGACAGCGCTGGCACCATGCAGGCGGCAGCTACAGGCATTGCCAAAGCCAGCCTGCGTCAAACGTGGGAATGAACCCCACCAGAGATTATTTTTTTGCGTAATGATAAAGTCCTGCATTCTGAAATCCCCCTTAAAAGCACTTAAATTCGCAGCTAAATTTTAGCTGATATATCCTGCTTATACCAAAAGAGACGGCTGTCGCCGTCTCCTTTTATAAGTGCCTGCGGCACCATTTTGCTATTTACTTTTGATACGGTGCAGTACCATCGGGTATTTCCAGCACAACGGTGATAATCACAGTGCTGTCCGTAGCCTTGGCTGCAGTGTCCATAAACACAACCTTGGCACCGTTATCCAAATAGTAATTTACCTCTTTCACCGCTCCGTTATTGTTGTTGGAAAAGGTAAAGAGTCTTTCCTTCGCCAGCGCCGAGCTGCTGAAGCCAGCCACCAGCATAGCAGTTGTCAAAGCAAGAAGCAAATACCGTTTCATCGACTGCACCTCTATTTTTCTTCCTTGGTGTTCTGCATAATGCGCTCCAGCTCCTGCATAAAGTTGCGTACATCAGCAAACTGACGATATACAGAAGCAAAGCGAACGTAGGCAATCTGGTCCGTCTGCTCCAGATGCTTCATCACCAGCTCGCCAATCTGGGCGCTGGGAACCTCAGCATCAGCACTCATGCGCAGCTCACGCTCAATGCTGTCAGCAATATCTTTGATTTTTTCATAAGGAACAGGGCGTTTTTCGCAAGCCTTGAGCAAGCCTGCCAGCAGCTTTTTGCCGTCAAAAAGCTCGCGGCGGCCGTCCTTCTTGCTGACAACCAGCGGAGTTTCCTCATATTTTTCATACGTGGTAAAGCGTTTGCCGCAATTAGGGCATTCGCGTCTGCGACGAATGGAGCAGCCTTCCTCAACAGCGCGGCTGTCGATAACGCGGCTGTCTCTGTGAGAGCAATACGGGCACTTCATATTACTGCCTTCCTTTCAATCAGTGGCGCAGCCATGGCGGAATCTCGTTAGGATCAGAGAAGCTCTTGATTACGCCACCGTTGCTGCGGTTGATAGATGCCGGACCACCAACAGTATTTCTGGTAACCGGAGATTTTTTCTCAAAGCCGGTAGCAATAACCGTAACACGGATTTCATCGTTCAGGCTTTCGTCAATAACAGCACCGAAGATAACAACAGCGTTCGGATCTGCTGCTGCATTGACAATATTAGCAGCCTCGTTGACGTCAAAGAGGGACAGCTCCTTGCCGCCGATAATGTTGATCAGTACGCCGCGGGCACCATCAATAGATGCTTCCAGCAGCGGGCTTTTGATTGCAGCTTCGGCTGCGGCCTTGCCGCCGCCTTCGCCCTTGGCAGTACCAACGCCCATCAGTGCGCTGCCTGCGTTGGACATAACAGTCTTCACATCGGCAAAGTCAACGTTAATCAGACCGGGAACAGCAATCAGGTTGGAAATACCCTGAACGCCCTGACGCAGAACGTCATCGGCCTTTTTGAATGCCTCCAGCATGGAGGTGCGTTTTTCAATAATCTGCAGCAAACGGTCATTAGGAATGGTAACCAGGGTATCAACCTTTTCCTTCAGGTTAACGATACCGGTTTCCGCCTGCTTCATACGGCGAGGACCTTCAAAGCCAAAGGGTTTGGTTACAACGCCGACAGTCAGTGCACCAATTTCCTTGGCGCATTCTGCAACAACGTGCGCAGCGCCGGTACCGGTGCCGCCGCCCATACCGGCAGTAACAAATACCATATCTGCACCCTTCAGGACCTCCAGAATCTGGTCACGGGATTCTTCGGCAGCCTTTTCGCCGATTTCAGGATTAGCGCCTGCACCCAGGCCCTTAGTCAGCTTTTCGCCGATCTGAATGCGTTTTTCTGCTTTGGAAAGCATCAGGCATTGCTTATCGCAGTTCACAGCAATAAATTCAACGCCGCTTACGCCTGCATCAATCATACGGTTAACGGCATTATTGCCGCCGCCGCCAACACCGATTACCTTAATGTTGGCTAATGGTTCAAAGGTTGTTTCTACGTCATCAAACATATTTTACGTCCCCCTTAGCTTTGGGTAGCTTTTTTGCTATAAACTTCACTGTTTACTTTTCAACATACGCCTGCCATTTTCCTGCTTATTGCAGAATTTTTTTCTGCAGCACTATTTACCCATATACAGGCGACGGATAATGCCCATATTCTGGAAGACACGCATGCCAAAAATCAGGACTGCTACCAAATATAAATCAATACCAATCAGGTTGCCGGCATAGCACAAAAAGGCTGCCAGAATACCATTAATGAAAAAGCCGGATATAAAGACCTGTGCATCATAATTGCCTTCTAACGAAGCACGCATACCGCCAAGCACTGCGTCCATGCCTGCCATAACGGCTACAGCCAGCAGGCGGGCGTATTCAGGCGGCACGCTGAAGGGACAGTAAACACCAAGCATCAGGCCCAGCACAAGGCCCGCAATAGCAAATGCAATCATTTTGCTGCCTCCTTCCCTTCCACCGTTTTGGCATATTCAAAGCTGCGCGACGATTTAAGCGCCGGGATATGCAGCTTTTCTACCGTTTTGATTTTTACCTGAATGCCCCAGAACTCAAAGGTTTCAACAACACCGCCACGCAGACGCAGCGCACTGCTCAGCGTTTTGGGAGCGCCGATGGCCTTGATTACATAGGGCGGAGCACTGCGCACATTGTTGACTGAAATCGTCGGTCCTGCACAGCGCACCTCGCTCATCGCTACGATGCGCTGGTCGTTCAGCGAAATCGCTTCCGCACCTGCAGCACGCAGCTCGTTGAGCACACGCAGCAAATCCTCATCATGAATGATATACAGATTGGGGTTTTCGTTGGATTTCTTGGCAATGTTGCTGTCGTCCAGCAAAATCTCAATGCCTGTGCCCTCTACATCAGTAGTTCCGGCCATCAGCTTCATGCGCTCATCTGCCGGATCCTTGGCAGCACCTGCACGCAAGGTTTCCAGCTCCAGCTGCAGCTGTTTGTTTTCGCTTTCCATAGACCTCAGGCGTTCAGACAAATCCTCAACGCGGTCCATTCGTACCGAGCGCTGACGCTCAGTAGCTTTGTACTGTACAGAAAGCATAAAGCCCAACACCATGAATACCACGGCAATCAAGAGCTTGCCCTTTAAATCCATAGTCAAAATTTCTTTCATTTTTTCTCCCTCACTGTGACAATCACTGCACAAATGCAGTCAAATCCCTTTAAACGGCGCCTTGCTTCGGCAGAAGCTTGATGTAAGGCTTGGCAAAGGTCAAATCAATATATTCAGCCTTAATATTTTTATCTTTAATTTCATTAAACACTGTCATAAACAGCGGCGCCTTCTGCGCAAGCTCCTGCGCTTTACCAAGACGCACCGGGAAGCAGCCGCTCAGCTGCAGCTTGACCTCCTGCTTGTTGTCAACAGCAATTTCTCCAATACGCTGCTGTGCTTCCGGCGTCAGCTGCTGCAAAAACTTCAGGATCTGCAGCACGCCTTCATCCTCCACCCTGTCGCCAAGATACAGATTGCCGCACTTCACACCGGCAAGCACCGGTGCCTTAGCATCAGGAATGGTCGTCGTCACGCTGATGACAATGCCATTGTAATCCAGCTTCAGGTAGCTGCGATACGAATTGGCTACATAAAGTGCCGGCTGACGCTCCTCAACGCTCACCTGCAGCGTCGCCGGGAAGCGGTAGGCCGCCTCCGCATTTTGAAAGCGCACATCATGCGAAAGTGCTTCACGCACACGCGACGTGCTGGCGTTGAACAGGTTCAGCGGTCCCTTGCCGCAGCCGGCGAGCGAAATAACATCCGCCTCCGTCAGCAGGCTGGTGCCGTAAATGCTGACACTGCCGAAGGCAAAGGACGGACTGTGCAGAAAGCGCCAGCCATAGAAGCAGGCGGCAGCAGAGGCCGCCGTAAATAACACAAGTTTTACCAGCCGCCATATTTTTTGGCGTCGGCGCCTGCGCACCTGCTCGCGAAAGCTTTGCGACGAATCCATGCTGCACCTCCTTCATTCATTAGCGAAGCGCTGTATTATTTAGCGCTCAGCAAAATTTTCTCACACAAATCTGGGAAGCTGATGCCTACAGCAGCAGCAGCCTTCGGAACCAGGCTGGTTGCGGTCATGCCAGGCACAGTGTTGGCCTCGAGCACATAAGCAACGCCATCTGCATCACCCAGCATTGCATCTACACGCGCTACGCCGGAAAGGCCCAGCAGCTTGTAGGTTTCTACAGCTATTTTCTGGATATAAGCGGTAGTTTCCTCATCAAACGGTGCGGGACAATGGTAGTCCGTAGCACCCTTGGTATATTTGGAATGGAAATCATAGGCACCGGAATGCGGTGCAATCCAGATAACCGGCAGCGGCTTCGGCTCGCCATTTTCTTCCATAATGGAGATGGTCAGCTCCTTGCCCTTGATGCACTTTTCTGCCAGCACGTTTTCGGAATACTTGAAGGCTTCCTCCAGCGCAGGAACAACCTCCTCCGCAGTCTTAGGAATAACAACGCCAATGCTGGAGCCCTGGGTTGCTGCCTTGATAACTACAGGCAGACCGAACTCGGAAATAATTTTCTCTGCCAGCTCCTGCAGGTCGCCTGCATCACGCTTGTTGATAATCATGCAGGGTGCAGTAGGAATGCCTGCAGACTGCAGATAACGCTTCGTAGCAGATTTATCCATAGAAACAGCGCTTGCCAGCACACCACAGCCGGTGTAGGGAATGCCTGCTGCCTCCAGAATGCTCTGCAGGCGGCCATCTTCGCCGTACATGCCATGCACTGCATTAAATACTACCTTGGCATCCATTGCGCGCAGCTCGTTAATCAGATTAGCAGGCTCCAGCTCCAGCTCTTGGGCATTATAGCCCTTTTCGCGCAGCGCATTGGCGATAGCACCGCCGGTAACACGCGAAATTTCGGCCTCAGAGGAAGGACCGCCCAAAACAACAGCAACAACATCTTGCTTATTAATCTGCATTTCTTTCCAACTCCCTAACTAATTCTTCACCAATTTTAAATACATCACCGGCACCAATGGTCATCACCAAGTCGCCGGCACGTACAACGCGCTCCAGATATTCTTCAGCCTTGGTCAGCTTGCCGATATACAGCACCTCCTGACCTGTCGCTGCCTTGATACCCTCCGCCAGATGCATGCTGCTCACACCGGGAATTGCTTCCTCGCTGGCTGCATAAATGTCGGTCAGGATCAGCTCATCGCAATCCTTAAAGCATTCGCAGAACTCGGAGAACAGCAGCTTAGTGCGGGTGTAGCGATGCGGCTGGAACACGCACAGCAAACGTTCAGGCTTAGTCTGTCTGGCAGCCTTCAGCGTTACGCCGATTTCTGTCGGATGGTGGGCATAATCATCAACAACCCACACACCATTGACCTTACCCTTGGTTTCAAAACGACGCTTAGCACCGCCAAACTTTTTCAGGGAAGCAAGAATCTGGTCGGTAGCAATGCCCATCTCGCGAGCAGCAGCAAAGGCACCCATAGAATTGAGCACATTATGTCTGCCGGGAACAACAAGATGTACCTCAGTCACAAATTCTCCCTTGTAGTAAAGCTTGTAGCTGGTGCCGTCAACACCATAGGAAATGTCGCGGGCAATGTAGTCAGCACCCTCGCCCTCAACACCATAGGTAATGACCTCTTTATCAGTTTCGCCAGCCAGACGGCGCACCTTGGCATTGTCAAAGCAAAGAATCGCCTTGCCGCCCTCTTTGATATTGCCAACAAACTGCTTAAAGGCCTGATATATATTTTCTTCTGTACCATAATGGTCCAGATGGTCATCTTCAATATTAGTTACTACTGCCAGATACGGATACAGCTTGAGGAAGGAGCCGTCGCTCTCGTCTGCCTCCGCTACTACGAAACGGCCTGCGCCATTGCGCGCGTTGCCGCCCAGGCTGCTTACCTCGCCGCCGATGATGACAGTCGGGTCAATGCCGCTTTCGGCCGCAATGCAAGAAATCATCGCACTGGTAGTAGTTTTGCCATGTGCACCGGCAACAGCCACGCCGTCGTCAGCATTCATAATTGCTGCCAGCACATCACTGCGATGCAGCACAGGAATGCCGCGTCTGCGTGCCTCCACCAGCTCCGGATTGTTCTGGTGAATCGCTGTAGAAATAACTACAGCCTCGGCATCCTCCACCTGGCTGGCAGCATGGCCCATATAAACCATAGCGCCCTCCTCCGCCAGATGTGCCGACATATGGCCGGCGTTCAGATCAGAGCCGCTCACATCATAGCCGCGCTTAATCAGGACATAAGCAATTGCGCTCATGCCGGCGCCGCCGATACCGATAAAATGTATGTTATGCAGGTTTGCTAATTTGTTTTCAGCCACTCGAGGCCCTCCCTTATTGTTTAGTCAAGGCCACAGCCTCTTCGGCTATAACCTCTGCAGCCTGCGGTCTGCCAAGCTTTTTGGCTGCCGCCTGCATTTGCTGCAATTCCTCCTCGTGCACTAATAAATGCTCGATAAATTCCAAAACGGTATCGCCAGTCAGGTCCTTATCCAAAATAACCTTGGCTGCACCCTGCGCTTCTACCGCTCTGGCATTAAATTCCTGGTGATTTGCTGTAGCATACGGATAAGGCACCAAAAGCGATGGTACGCCCTTCGCCATCAGCTCCGCCAGGCCGATTGCACCGGCACGGAATACTGCCAGATCTGCGGCAGCCAGCGCCACCGGCATATTATGCAGATACGGTTTGATGATAATGTTATCAGCCACGCCGCCACGCTTTTTGATTTCGGCCATATAGGCTTCGTAGTTCACATCACCTGTTGCATGCAGCACCTGCACCTCCGGTCTGCCGGAAAGCGCCAGCTCGGCCTCCAGCATAGCGTTGTTGATGGTGCGTGCACCGCGACTGCCGCCGCTGACAAGAATTGTCTTCTTTTTGGCGTCCAGCCCCAGCTCTTTAATAGCCTCCTCGCGCGTATGCTGCAATATTTCACTGCGGATAGGGTTGCCGGTATATTCCAGCTCTGCCTTGCCATGGAAATATTTGCGGCCTGCCTCATAGCCCAAAAAGACCTTGCGTACATAGCGTGACAAAATCTTATTGGTCACACCTGGCATCGCATTCTGCTCCTGAATGCAGCATGGAATACCCTTAAGCGCTGCCATAAAGACAACAGGACCGCAGACATAGCCGCCGGTGCCAATCACCAAGTCAGGCTTTTCGTCGCTGATGATTTTGTAGGCATCATAAAGGCCTGCAAAGAGCTTGGCCGCACTGCGCAGGGTGTCAAAGCTCAGACTGCGCTTGAAGCCTGCCACCTCAATGAACTGCAGCTTGTAGCCATAGCGGGGAATGATATCCTTCTCCAAGCCCTGCCTGGTACCTACGAAGCTGACCTCCGCCTCAGGCTGCAGCTTTTTTATCTGGTCCGCAATGGTCAGGGCCGGATAAATGTGTCCGCCCGTACCGCCGCCGGAAAGAATTACCTTCACTTAACGTTACCTCCCTCCAGCTCGTGTACCAGCTTTTTAAAATAGTTACCACGTTCCGGATAATTATTGAACATATCAAAGGACGAGCAGGCCGGGGAAAGCAGCACTACCTGTGGCTTATGCGCCAGCGCATGCGCCTTAGCTACTGCGTCCTCAAAGCTGTCGGCCAGCACAATGTTCTGCACGCCGCAGTCAACAGCCGCCTTGTGGAAGCGTTCTTTGGCTGCGCCCAGCAGAATCAGGGCATCCGTCTTTTCCTTCACCAGCTCCATCATCGGCTCTAGCGGTGTCAGCTTATCGTGACCGCCTGCCAGCAGGATGATGTGGCCGTCCTTAAAGGCCTCCAACGCTTTAATCGTAGAATCGGTGTTGGTAGCCTTGGAATCGTTATAATACGGTACGCCGTCGATGGTAGCGACGTACTCAATGCGGTGCTCAATGCTGCGGAAGTTACGCAGCACATCAGCCATATCGCTGATGCTCACACCGGCGAAAAAGCCGCAGGCAATGGCTGCCAGCACGTTTTCTTCGTTGTGACCGCCGAACAGATGCAGCTCGCTGATATTGCAGACAGTTTCCTCTTTGCCGTCCCAGCTGATGATAAAGTCACCATCCTGCATATATACGCCCTGCTGCAGTTTTTCCTTACGGCTGAAGTAACACAGGCGGCCTTTAGTTTCCGCACCCCAGGTACGCACGATAGGATCATCGTAATTCAGCACTGTAACCTGTGCCTCACCCTGCTGACGAAAAATATTTTTCTTCGCCTCGCCGTAGGCCTCCATCGTATGATGGCGCTCCAGATGATCCGGAGTCAGGTTCAGCACTACTGCGATATCAGGGCAGAAGCTGCTGACTTTTTCCAGCTGGAAGCTGGAAAGCTCAGCAGCGAGCCAGCCTTCCTGCGGCAGGCTCTCTACTTCCTTAGACAGCGCCAGGCCAATGTTGCCCCCCACAGCGGAAGGCACTGGCAAACGCTTGAGCATCTCACCCACGATAGTAGTGGTAGTGGTTTTGCCGTTCGTACCGGTGATAGCGGCAATATGACCGCCGTACAGCCTGTAGCCCAGCTCTACCTCGCTGATGACCTCCAGTCCGCGCTGCTCTGCGAGCAGCACATTTGCGTTATCGCAGGCAATACCCGGAGAAAGCACCAACACCCCTGCAATATCAAGCAGGCCTTCAAATGCAGCCTGACCGATGGCCAGCCCACCGCCAACGCTCTGCAAAAGCTGCAGCAGCTGCGGCTCTAAAGTGCAGTCCATATCATTATACAAATATACCTGCTGCTTTTTATCTGCCAGCACCTGCGCTGCTCCACGGCCGCTGATGCCTGCGCCGTAAACGATTACAGCATCCTTTTTAGTCATCAAGAAACACCCTCTATTCATAAACATACATAGGCTATAGCCCTTTAACCGCAAAATTTGCGACAAAACGGTTATAGCCGAAGATTTTTTATACAAATGCATTAAGCCACAGACATAAGCCAATGACAGACAATACGCAGCTTACTGCTGTAAACACACGCACAACCTTAACCTCAGGCCAGCCGCCCAGCTCAAAATGATGATGCAGCGGAGACATGCGGAAAATACGCTTACCGCCGCTGAAGCGGAAATAGGTAACCTGAATAATTACCGACAGTGCTTCCGCTACATAGATACCGCCGACAATAACCAGCAGCAGCTCTGTACGTGTCAAAAGCGCTAAAGCGGCAATAGCACCGCCCAAGGCCAAGGAACCGGTATCACCCATAAATACTCTGGCAGGATGACGGTTAAACAGCAAAAAGCCAAGGCAGGCACCGGTCAGACCCAGAGCGAAGCCGCTCAGATCCAACATACCCTGCATGTAAGCAATAAAAGCGAAAACCATGGTAACAGGCAGACTGACAAAGGAAACCAGTCCGTCCAGACCATCTGTCAGATTTACGGCATTGGTTGTGCCAACCAAAAGCAAGAAGGCCAGCACATAATAACCCCAGCCCAGGTCAATAACAGCGTTGATGCCCGGAACCCACAGCTCGGTATTGTGGATATGGGTTTCAGCAAAATATACATAAGCGCCGGCCAGAATGAACTGCAGCAAAAATTTTTGCTTCGCTGTCAGGCCCAGATTGCGCTTCATTACAACCTTGATGTAATCATCTATAAAGCCTATAACTGCATGGCCCACCGTCAGCACCAGGGCAATAATCACATGGGGAGTAAACTTGCCCCACAGCAAAGCAACTAGCAACGCTGCCAGCATCATAAGTCCGCCCATCGTCGGTGTGCCGCTTTTAGCCATATGGCTTGCCGGTCCGCATTCGCGGATGGATTGGCCAAACTTCAGCTTGTGCAGATAAGGAATCAGCACCGGGCCGATTAAGGCACAAACGATAAACGCAGTCACAGGAATTCCGATTAATTTCAACATCTATTAAATCTCACTCTCTAAAGTTTACTTGAACAGCTCCAGCATCTTGTCAACCTGCATGGAATGACTGCCCTTCAGCAGGATAATATCACCTGCATTAGCCATCAGACGCAAAGCATCCGCTGCCTCCTGACGGTCAGCGCAATGCTTGCTCTTGCCGCCCAGCTTAGCAGCCTCGTCCGCAATATAAGCAGCCTGCGGGCCATAGGTCAGCACAAAGTCCACACCGTTTTCTACAGCCCAGCGCCCCACGCGGCGATGAGCGTCCTCGCTGATAGCGCCCAGCTCCAGCATGTCAGCCAGCACAGCAATAGTGCGTGCCTTGCCATGCGCTGCCTTCTTGGCCTCCGCCAAGGTTTTCAGTGCCGCTTCCATAGAAGCAGGACTTGCATTATATGCGTCATTGATAAAGGTAATGTCGCCGATATAAATTATTTCCTGGCGGCTGCCTGTAAGACGGGCAGTTGCCAATGCCTGCGCACTGGCTGCCAGCGGCACGCCGTAGCAGTAAGCGCCGGCAATAGCGCTCAGCGCGTTGTAAACATTATGCTCGCCAATCAGCTGCAGGCTCACCTTCACAGCCTCACCTGTAGCCTTGTGTGTGCAGGTAAAGGTAGTGCCTGCGCCACTGGTCACAATGTCGCTGCCGCGGAAGTCGCAGTTTTCGCCCAGGCCGAAGTACACAACCTGCGCCTTCGTCTTGCCTGCTGCCGCCAGCACGTATTCATTGTCGCCGTTGAGCACAGCAAAGCCATCCTCCGGCAGATTAACTACAATCTCGCTCTTAGCCTTGCCGATATTTTCCATGCTGCCCAAAAGCTCCATATGGGTTTCACCCACGTTGGTAATCAGGCCGCTGTCAGGCTCTGCTATGCGGCACAGCTCAGCAATCTGACCCAGGCCGCGCATACCCATTTCCACAACGGCAATATCCGTATCCGGCTGAATGCTCAGCAATGTTTTCGGCAGACCGATTTCATTATTGAAGTTGCCCTGAGTTTTGACAACATTATATTTGCAGCTCAAGCAGGCAGCCAGCAAATCCTTGGTAGAGGTTTTGCCGTTAGAGCCCGTAATAGCAAAAACCTTCAGGCCCTGCTTACGCAGACGGTAGGCATGCGCCAGCTGCTGGTAGGCAAGCAGTGTATCATCAACCATGAACACAGCAACGCCCGCAGGCAGGCCACTAACCTCATGGGAAACAACAACGCCCGCAGCACCCAGCTCCACAGCCTTGGCACAATAATCGTGGCCGTCAAAATTATCGCCCTTCAGCGCTACAAACAATTCTCCCGGCTTCACCGCACGTGAATCGGTGGTTACGCCGCTAAACTCAAAATCTGCACAAACAGCCTTGGTGGCTGCTAAAACTTCACTGGCCTTCAGCATTTTTTATCACTCCAGTATTCCATTACAACTTCTTTATCGTCAAAGTGAATAGTTCTGTCCTTCAAAATCTGGTAATTTTCATGGCCCTTACCGGCAATCAGGATTACATCATCGGCAGCAGCGTTGGCCAGCGCATAGCAGATAGCCTCATGTCTGTCGCTCAGACGGGTAACCTGCTTGCCTGCAGGCACATCCTGCAGCGCTGTAAAGATTTCGTCGATAATCAGCTCCGGATCCTCTGTACGCGGGTTATCGGAGGTTACGACGATATTATCAGCCAATTGCAGCGCCAATGCACCCATCAGCGGGCGCTTCTTGTTGTCGCGGTCGCCGCCGCAGCCGAACACCACCCACAGCTTGCCGCGGGTAATGGAGCGTGCAGTCTTCAGCACATTCTCCAGGCCGTCGGGAGTATGCGCATAGTCAACAATTACGGTATAAGGCTGACCTGCCTCAACCAGCTGGAAGCGTCCGGGAACGCCGTCAAAGCCGTCGAGCACGGAGCAGATGATATCCTTGTCAATCTTTTCAGCCAGCATCGCACCGATAACGCCCATAACATTATACACGTTGAACTCGCCGGTAATCTTCAGCTCCAGGTCCATTTCACTCACCGGAGTGTGCAGCAAAAGCTGCATATGCTTCGGCTCTACAGTAAAGCTCAGCGGGTAGATGTCATTGTCATGGCCTTCGCCATAGGTCAGCACGTTAGCCTTGGTACGCTCGCGGATAATCGCGGAGCTGGCGTCGTCCATGTTGAAGACAGCATTTTTGTTCGGCTTATCGCCGTCAGTCAGATGCTCAAAGAGCAGGCTCTTGGCATCACGATAATTTTCCATGGTTTTATGGAAGTCCAGGTGATCCTGGGTAATATTCGTCAGCACAGCGCAGTCATATTCAATGCCTGCAACACGCTTCAGTGCCAGCGCGTGGCTGGAAACCTCCATTACGCAGTAGTCGCAGCCGGCGCAGCACATAGCATACAGCGTCTTCTGCAGGTCAACTACGTCCGGAGTAGTGTTGTGAGATTCAGTAATCTCATCGTTAATCATGATATTGATGGTGCCAATCAGGCCCACCTTGTAGCCTGCCTTACGCAGAATCAGGCGGATAATGTTAGTAGAGGTGGTTTTACCGTTAGTACCGGTCACGCCAATCATTCTCAGCTTGCGGCCGGGGTAATCATAAAAATACGGCGTTACCAGCTCCATCGCCTCGCGCGTATCAGCAACCTTTATCAGGGTAATGCCCTGCGGCACTTCCGCCGGCACATCTTCCACCAGCGCAGCAACAGCGCCCTTTTCGGCAGCCATCGCCAAAAATTTATGTCCGTCTACAGTCGCGCCCTTCAGGCAGATAAAAAGGCTGCCAGCCACAACTGCACGGGAATCAGCAGTTACATCAGTAATTACTTTATCAGCACTGCCAAGGACTTCAGCCTGCGGCAGCAATGCAAGGAGAGAAGCTAATTGCTTTTCCATTTATAAACCTCCTGTTTCAGCTTCTGCGGCATAACGGCAAAAGCATAAATTTCTTATAGATTTTTTATACTGGAGAATTTAAATTGAAACGGCAGCCAAAAGGCTGCCTCCCAAAAACCCATTCAAATTATATCACAATATACAGTGAATGGCTATGTATATTTGTTATTTGGTAGCCAAAGAATTGCTGCTTTTTGCATTCTCGCCAGCCTTAACATAGATGTTGCTGCGGGCAACGCTCATACCAAGGCGCTGCTCTGCCAGGCCGATAATACGCTCCGGACCTTTGAGCTGTTCAACCTCAATTCTCAGCTCGTTGTTCTGGTTAATCAGCTGCGCCTCCTGCTTCTGCAGGCTGACAAGCTCATTGCTGCACTGCACCATAGCCTCGCTGCGCAGAACCATAGCGAAATAAGCCACCATGACAACTGCCAGAATTTTGAACAGTCCACTGCGGATAAGCTTCATTTTATCAGGTTTACGTCTTCTGCGACGGACAGGCTGCGGGGCTTCGTACTGCTCAGCAGGCTGCTCTTGCCAGGCGTAATTGTCGTATTTTCTAGCAAGCATCAAAATCACCCTTCATCACACATCACATCTATCTTAATCTATCTGTCAAATCTTAATTGCGTAACGCAAGCGAGCACTGCGGCTGCGCGGATTCTCTTCAACCTCGGCCTTGGAGGGAACGATATTGCCGGTTTTACGCAGCTGCGGCTTTTTGCCGCACACGCATACAGGCAGCTGTGGCGGGCAGGTGCAGCCCTTGGCCAGCTTAGCAAAGGTCTGCTTGATAATTCTGTCCTCCAGCGAATGGAAGGTAATAACGCCGATACGTCCGCCGCTCTTTAAGCGGTCCACAGCTTTTTCCATCGTATCAGCCAGAATTCCCAGCTCATTGTTCACCTCAATGCGAATCGCCTGGAAGGTGCGCTTCGCCGGGTGCGGGCCGTCAAGCCTTGCTCCCTTGGGGATAGCCTTCTTGATTACATCCACCAGCTCAAAGGTAGTGGTCAGCGGTTTTTCCTTGCGTGCTGCCACAATAAACTGTGCGATACGCTTCGCCCAGCGCTCCTCGCCGTAACGGTGAATAATATCCGCCAGTTCTTCTTCCTTATAGTGGTTGACGATATACTCTGCATCCAGACTTGCTTCTTTATTCATGCGCATATCCAAAGGTCCGTCATGCATATATGAGAAACCACGCTCCGGTGTATCCAGTTGGTAGCTGGAAACGCCCAAATCAAAAAAGATACCGTCAATTTTATCAATGCCCATAGAATCCAATACCTGGGAAAAGTTTTCAAAATTAGACTTGGCAACAGCGGTTTTGCAGGCAAACTTGTTCAGCAAACGCGCAGAGCCTGCCGCAATCGCATCATCGTCCTGGTCAATGCCAAGCATCAGGCCACCAGCCTCCAGCTGAGCGGCAAAGGCACTGGTGTGACCGGCACCGCCCATGGTGCAGTCCACGTAAATACCATTTTTATCTGTTATCAAAAACTCCACGCTCTCAGCGAGCAGGATACTTGTATGCTTAAATTCCATAGCCAACACCAATCTTATATGCCTAAATCAGCAAGCTGCTCGGCAAGCTCGCTCACATCCTCAGCATTTTCTTCATTATATTTGTTCCAGCGGCCGGCGTCCCAGATTTCAGCTCTGCTGCCAACGCCAACGATTACAGCATCCTTTTCCAGACCGGCGTGAGCACGCAGGTTTGCCGGCAGCAGCACCCTGCCCTGCTTGTCGCATTCGCCCTCGCAGGCACCGCCAAAGAGGAAACGGGTAAAATCACGCGCTGTTTTGCGGCTCATCGGCAAGGCGGACAGCTTTTGCTCCAGCTTCTGCCATTGCTCCATATCGTATACAAAAAGGCAGCCATCAAGACCCTTGGTGATGATAAACTTACCGCCCAAGCTTTCACGCAGCTTTGCAGGCATAGCAAGACGACCTTTGGCATCTATGGTATGTTCGTATTCACCCAAAAGCATAATGTCGCCCCCTTTTCACCCACATTACACCACTTTTCTCCATTATAGCGTTAATCGGCTGCAAACGCAAGTATTTCACAGCTTAATGTAAAAAAATAATTAAAAAAATGTGAACTCTGTCAAGCTGATTTCGCAAAAAATTTTCCGTAATAAATTTGGCTTTTAGAGATACAAATGATATAATGAGTAAGTACGGATTATGTGTACAATTTTTATTAAAAGAAGGAGATTTATACAATGATTACTAAAGATACCGGCATTATTGAAGCCGTTCAAAACCATCCTGAAATCATGGAGGTTTTCGCTGAATATGGTCTGGGCTGCATCGGCTGCATGGCTGCTCATTTCGAAACCATCGGTCAGGGCGCTGGCGCTCACGGCATTGATGTTGATGCTCTTATCGAAGATATCAACAAGGTTATTGCTGAAGCAGAAGCAAACAAATAATATAGCGAAATGTGATAAATACGGCATTGGCATATTTATTACAGCATAGCAAAAATGAGGGAACTATCTCCAGCATTAGTGGGGACGGTTCCCTGTTTTCATAAGGAGGCTTTGGTTATGTTAAAAACTCGTAAGGTTGTAATCGTCGGCGCAGGTCATGTCGGCTCCCATGTTGCTTTAGCTCTTATCCAATCCGGTGAGGCTGACGATATTGTGCTCATTGATATTCTCAAGGAAAAGGCTGCCGCACAGGCGCTGGACTTAGATGACGGCGTCAGCGGTGCACTTTGCGGCCGTGATGCCATCATCCGCGCCGGTGAATACAGCGAGCTGAACGATGCAGACATTCTGGTAATGGCTTTCGGCCGTAGCCGTCGTCCCGGCGAAACACGTCTTGATATGTTTGACGATTCCATTAAGATGGCCAACGAGGTTATCAGCCACCTTAAGCAGGTTGACTTCAAGGGCATTATGATCAGCATTTCTAATCCGGCAGACATCATCTGCGAGCATATCCGCCGCAAGATGAACTGGGAGCCGCAGCGCTGCTTCTGCACCGGCACCAGCCTCGAAAGCTACCGCCTGCTGCGCGTGCTCAGCGCCGCTACAGGCTACAGCCGCAAATCTATTCAGGCCTTCTGCATGGGCGAGCATGGTAATTCCAGCTTCGTTGTCTGGTCTGCCATCCGTATCGGCAGCAAGAGCTTTGCCCAGCTGCGCGCTGAACGTCCGGAGCTGGCAGCACTCAGCCTGGAGGATTTGCAGCTGCAGGTTAAAAGAGCCGGCGACATTGAAGTCGACGGCAAGGGCTGCACGGAATTCGGCATTGCCAACGCTGCCTGCATGCTGATTAAAGCCATCTTCCATGACGAAAAGCTGATTTGGCCCTGCTCCACCGTACTTAGCGGCGAATATGGCCAGAAGGACGTAGCTGCAGGTGTTCCCTGCGTAATCGGCAAAAACGGTATTGAAGAGATTTTAGAGCTGCCGCTGGCGGAAGAAGAGCAGGCTAAGTTCACCGCTTCCTGCGACATTCTGCGCGGCTTCTTGGAGAGAGCAGCAAGCCTGTAAGCTTATACCTTCCCCCCAGCAAAAAACACCGGCATCCGCCGTACCACAAGTACGGCAGACGTCGGTGTTTTCATGTTTTAGCATATATTAAACTCTTGCAGACTTTAGGCTTAATACTCCCAGCTCAGGCCAACAGCAAGCATACCCAAAGGTTAGCAACTACAACTCAAATGCTATCTACTACATTGCGTTATTACTTTTAATTATCCTCTGCAACAATATATCTTACTGGCCTTGTTAATTTGATAATATGCTTTTCAGCAACAGCCTTTTTCAACCACTTCTCTGCTTGCTTAGGAACAATATCTAATGCTTCAATTATCTCCTTCGAAGTATGCTCATTTTCAAGAAAATCTTTGATTATTGGCAAAGCAGCTTTATAAATTGCATCACTGTTAAAGGCCTTCTCCTGACTATATTCCGAAGAATTATCACTGACCAGATAAGCTTCTGTATCAGATGGTTCTGCAAATAAATTATCCATAGTTAATTTATTAACAGCTTCATCCTGCTCCAAATTTGAAAAATCAAGTTCATTAGGATTAGAAAAAGGAGTTGCACCAGCTTTTATCAATTCCGAATTACCACGATAGATATCAGTATCCCAGACATAAGGATGTCCCCACTTTCTTTTTAGGGACTCCATTACACCCGTCCATGTTCCACCCTTATTTAAATCAGCAGCTATAGCAAAGGTTTTTTTAGCCATTGCATAAATGTACTTATTTCTATCCATAGCTGAATATACCAAAAAACCTTGATTTGGACTTACGACAGAAAAAACTAACAGCCTGTTTTGCAAAATTGGTTTTATGTACTCTCCCTGCACTATTTTTTTAGCCATAGAATCAGCTAAAAATTCAATACAAGCTCCTCCATTTTTTAATGCTATGGTACGCGATGTACTGTCAACACCCCTAGCTCCGCCAGAAACAACAGTTATATTTGCTAGTGCAGCCTTTTGGGCTATGGTAGCACACACAGTTTTACCATTGTCATCAATATTTCTAGAGCCTACAATACCAATGCAATCATTTTTAGCCAGTTCCAAATTTCCGCTATAATAAAGCATAGGCGGAGCATAACGCCCCCCTAAAACTTTTATCAGACGCTTTGGATAATTATCATCACTTTTAGTAATAACATTAATCCCCTTACTTTCAAGCTTCTGTAACTCAAAAGCAACATTTATACTTCTTGACAGAAGCACAGTTATTCTTGAAGCATCAGCTTCAGAAATAGCAAGTTTAGCAATCAGCTCATCTGCACTTAAACCAAGCAAGGCAGCAGGTTCCTTCAGCTTAGATTTATATATCTTGACACTCAGATTATACCACTGAATGGCAGTAAACGGTTTCACATCATCCTTCAGCGCAAGTGAAGAACATAACAATATTGTAACTTTAGCATTATCGCTTAAATGAGACATTTTTAATCCTCACTATTCTGTGAATTAGCTAAGGCAAAAGCAAATACTTTAGCCATACCAGCCTCACGAACCAGCTTGCTGGCAGCAACAGTAATCGTCCATTTGGAATCTACCATATCATCTATTAAAAGTACATTAGCATCTGACAAAGTATTATCCTTTATAAAAACACTATCCTCAATATTTTTCTGCTGTTGAACTGAAGTGTGCTTATTTTTTTGTTCTTCTTTACTAGTTTTACCCAATATATCCAGATATTGACAATTTAGCTTTTTGGCTAAACGCTCTGTAAAGCTGCTTACCAAAGAAGGATGGTTGAGCGACGGAATGGGAATAAGGTATTTTATGTCTTCATTGCGAACTACTTCTCTAAGCTTTTTGGCTGCTGCCACAACAAGCTCATCTGCAAAGTATGCTGGATCAGATTCATATTTGCCTTCTCTAACAAGCTTACCATAATTACCCGTACCATACTTTGTTAAGACAAAAATTTTATCGCCACAAATTCTCTCGTTTGCTGGAATAAAATTATTAGTTACTGCCCATTTCTTTCTTGCAGCAACATCATAATCAAAGCTATCAATAAAATCTTCAGCTTCTGATGCTATACTAGCTGAATATTCCTCTGACAAAGACTGCTCAGATTTACAAAAAGCACAATGCCCACACGGCTTTGATGCTTTATCATTCAATAAAGCGGTTACATATTGCATATAACATTGCTTGCTGGCAATGTAAGCATTCATATCTCCTAATTCCATATGGCGCAGTTGTGTTAATTGATTAATATGCTCTTCATCGGGATGCCAATTATTGTCTTTAACTATATATTTTGTAGTTCTCGATTCAGAATCAAAATATTTGATCACTGCATCTTGCGCTACAAGATATCTTATTACTTTATCTACTAATCCACTCGTATGCCTTCCTTCTTTTATAACATCATCTTTCGAAATACCATCAGCTTTTTTTATAGAATCAAAAATGGACATCATCTGGTCTTTAGTAGCAAAAGCACTACGAATAAAAAACTTATTAACATCATCATCGTTAGGCGATGCTAAAAGCACTGCATAAGCCAAAGGAATCTCCTTCCCCCTACCAGCTCTGCCTATCTGCTGATAATATTCAATAACATTTTTGGGCTTACTAAAATGTATTACAAAGCCAATATTAGGCTTATCAATCCCCATACCAAAAGCACTTGTAGCAACTAAGATATCAATTTTATCACCCAGAAAATCGGTTTCTAAATCTATTCTCAAATGTTTATCTACTTGTCCATTATATATTTCTATACGCTTATCAGGAAAGCATTTTCTCAACCAGCCTGCTACTAATTGGCAATCATTTATAGTTGCACAATAAATTATACCAACATGCTTTTGTAA
>NZ_CABQHJ010000008.1:0-73136 GCF_902463975.1 uncultured Phascolarctobacterium sp. | reverse complement strand
CCGAGCGCGTAGTGGACTTTCACCACCTAGTTATCGCCCATGCTGGGCGCACTACAAGAACGGCTAAGCATATAAACTATACGCTCAGCCGTTATATTTATACATCAAAGACCTGTTTTAGAGTACTTCGTCGCTCATCAGCAGCGCCATAATAGCCTTTTGTACGTGCAGTCTGTTCTCTGCCTGGTCGAAGACAACAGATTGCGGTCCTTCCAGCACTTCCTCGGTAATTTCTTCACCGCGGTGTGCAGGCAGGCAGTGCAGAACGATTGCTTCCGGACGTGCTTCGTTCAGCAGCGCCTGGTTAATCTGATAATTATGCAGTGCTTTGAAACGAACCTCACGCTCCGCTTCCTCGCCCATGCTGGTCCATACATCGGTATAGAGCACATCGGCGCCCTTAGCAGCCTTGAAGAGATCCTCCTCTACGGTAATGCTGCAGCCGGTCTGGGCAGCGTCCTCTTGTGCCAGACGCAGGATTTCCGGATCAGGCTGATAGCCCTTCGGGCTGGCGCAGATCATGTTCATGCCAACCTTAGCGCAGGCAAACATCAGAGAGTGTGCCATGTTGTTGCCGTCGCCTACATAAACCAGCTTACGGCCTTTGAGCACCTTCATCTTCTCCTGAATAGTGAAGATATCGGTCAGAGCCTGGCAGGGATGCAGTAAATCGGTCAAGCCGTTGATAACGGGAACGCTTGCATATTTAGCCAGCTCAATAACGGAATCATGGGAGAAGGTACGGATCATAATACCGTCAACGAAGCGGGAAAGTACACGCGCGGTATCACGGATAGGCTCGCCGCGGCCGATCTGGGAAGCGGAATCGCTCAGATAAATCGGATGGCCGCCCAGCTGCCAGAAGCCTACCTCAAAAGAGGTTCTGGTACGGGTAGAAGCCTTGGAGAACAGCATAGCCAGAGTTTTGCCCTTCAGATATTGGTGAGGTTCACCGGCCTTTTGCTTACGTTTCAATTTTTTTGCCACATCAAGAATTGTTGCGACCTCGCCTACGCTGAGGTCATGAATAGAAATCAGGTCTTTGTCTTTTAAACTCATTTTTTATCCCCTCTCGTTGTTAACAGGCCGCCAGCGCCTTATCCAGCGCAGCAACCACAATATCAATTTCTTCCTTGCTGATAATCAGCGGCGGTACAATGCGGATAACATTGCCTGCAGTGCAGTTCACAATAACATTGTTCGCCAAACAGCTTTCCACAATCGGCTTGCCCTCGCCGGCAACCTCCATGCCCAGCATCAGGCCGCAGCCGCGGACATCGGTAACCTTGTCAGGATATTTTTCCTGCAGCTTACGCAGCTCATTCTTAAAGTATTCGCCCTTTTCCGCAACCTTGTCTACCAGTCCTTCGGACTTGATAGTAGTCAGCGTTGCGTACACAGCGGCGCAGGCCAGCGGGTTGCCGCCGAAGGTGCCGCCGTGGTCGCCAGGCTTAAACACATGCGCCAGGCGCTCCGGCACAGCAAAGCCTGCAACCGGGAAGCCGCCGCCGATGCCCTTGGCAAAGGTCAGGATATCAGGCTTCACGCCGCTGTGCATATAAGCGAACCATTTGCCGGTACGCGCAACACCGGTCTGCACCTCGTCAAAAATCAGCAGCGCATCATGCTTGTCGCACAGCGCACGCACCTGCTGCAGATACTCAGCAGGCGGTACATGCACGCCGCCCTCGCCCTGGATAGGCTCCAGCAGAACAGCGCAGACATCATCATCCATCTGAGCCTCCAGCGCCTTAATATCGCCGTAGGGCACAAGCACATGTCCGGGGCTCAGCGGACCGTAGCCGACATGATAATAATCATGGCCGGTAGCAGCCAGCGTATCAAAGGTGCGTCCGTGGAAGGATTCGTCCGCAGAAATAATTTTATATTTCGTAGGCGCTTTGCTCACGCCATATTTACGTGCCAGCTTCATAGCGCCCTCATTGCCCTCTGCGCCGCAGTTGGCAAAGAAAATGCGATCCATGCCGGTAGCCTCGGCAACAACGCGCAAGGCCTTCGCCTGAATCTCGGTATAATACAGGTTGGAGCAATGCATCAGCTTGCCAGCCTGCTCACTGATAGCCTTCACCAGCACCGGATGATTATAACCAAGGCTGTTGACAGCAATACCGGCAAAGGCATCTACATACTCATTGCCCTCGTTGTCCCACACACGGCAGCCCTGGCCAAGCTCCATAACCATCTGATATCTGCCGAAAACAGGCAGATAATATTTTTCTGTTTCTTCTATAATTGTTTTTTTATCCATTGTCAAGAATATCTCCCCCTCATGCAAAATCCCTGCTATCAGATTTCTTTAACTACCTCGGTACCAACGCCCTTGTCGCTGAACAGCTCCATCAGAATAGAATGCTCGGCACGGCCGTCAATAATATGTGTTTTCTTGGCACCGCCGCTAAGAGCCTTAATGCAGGAACGAACCTTAGGAATCATGCCGCCGTCAATGCTACCCTTAAGAATAAGCTCATGAGCCTTTTCAAAGGTCAAAGTGGAAATAAAGCTGCTTTCATCCGGATATGCGGAATAAATACCGCGGACATCGGTCAGCACCAGCAGCTTTTCTGCCTTCAGCGCACCGGCAATTTCACCGGCAGCAACATCTGCATTAATGTTATAGGTTTCACCCTCGTCACCGACGCCGGTCGGAGCGATTACAGGAATATAACCGCCGTCCAGCAGGCAGTTAATCAAATCAGTGTTGACCTCCTTAACGCTGCCGACAAAACCGATATCTACCAGGTTAACCTCACCGTTTTCATAAACATCAGCCAGATATTTTTTAGCCTTCAGCAGGTTAGCATCCTTGCCGTTAAGGCCGACAGCCTTGCCACCTAAAGCGTTCAGACGGCCGACAAGATCGGTGTTCATTTTGCCTACGAGCGCCATCTCAGCAATAGCTGCGGATTCTGCATCGGTTACACGCAGACCGCCGACAAATTCACTCTTTTTACCGGCCTGCTCCAGCTGACGGCTGATTTCCGGACCGCCGCCGTGAACAACTACCGGACGCATGCCGGCGTATTGCAGAAACAGGATATCCTGCAGTACCTTGTTTTTCAGCTCATCATTCAGCATAGCGTTGCCGCCATATTTTACGACAATGGTTTTATCTTTAAAATTGCTCAGATACGGCAGTGCTTCCATTAAGGTATGTACTTGTTGTTCGTTCATTAACATAGGTAATGTCCTCCCTCATTTATATATATTTGTCTTGCGTTTATATTTATTATTGCTTCTCTCTAAAGACGCGAGAGAAGGTATTAGATGTAATTTCCATCTTACTTTATAGAATTAATAATATTATGCTCTCACTACCAATGACGAGCTAGAAAGTACCAGAAACGAGGAAAGCCGACGACGACGTACTAACAGTACGTCCAGGAGGCTTGACGAAGTATATGGTGCTTTATCGCTCGGCCAATCAGGTATGATATTCACCATTAATCTTCACATACTCATAGCTGAAATCGCAAGTCCATACAGTTACGCTTTCCTCACCGGCACCCAGGTCGATGCTCATGGAAATATCATGCTCGGCCATGGTCGGCGCCAGCTTTTCGGCAGGCACGTTGCAGTTCATGCCGTTTTCTACCAGACGGATACCGCCGATAGAAAGGTTTACCTTATCTGCCTCCATGGCAGCACCGCTGTAGCCTGCAGCGCAGACAATGCGTCCCCAGTTAGGGTCCTCGCCGAAGAAGGCTGTTTTTACCAGCGGCGATTTGGCAATAGCCATCGCTGCGGTTTTGGCATCCTCCCAGGTTGCGGCACCGGTAACATTTACCTCCAGGAATTTGGTAGCGCCTTCGCCGTCATGCGCAATCATTTTGGCAAGGTCGGTAGCACAGGCAACCAGCGCTTCGAAGAAGGCCGGATAATCCGGATGCTCCTCCGAAAGAATGATTTCATTTTCGGCCAGACCATTGGCCAGCACAATCATGCTGTCATTGGTGCTGGTATCGCCGTCGACAACAACCATGTTGAAGGATTTGTCGGCAGCCTTTTTTACCGCGCGCTTCAGCACATCGGGAGCAACGGCAGCGTCGGTAGTGATGAAGGTCAGCATAGTTGCCATATTCGGATGAATCATGCCTGCACCCTTAGCAATACCGGCAAAGGTTACCTTCTTGCCGCCGATTTCCGTTTCATAGGCAGCATGCTTGATAAAGGTATCCGTAGTCTGAATCGCCATAGCGCAGCTTTCACCCTCGCATTCGTCCAGGCTGTCAACAGCATCGGCAATGCCAGTCAAAAGGTTGTCCATCGGCAGGAACTGACCGATAACACCGGTGGAGCAGACAAATACTGCTTCCGGAGCAATGCCTAAAAGCTCTGCCGTATGCGCCTGCATTTTCTTGGCATCCGCCAGGCCCTGCTCGCCCGTGCAGGCATTAGCGCAGCCGCTGTTTACGGCAATAGCCTGCGCATAACCGTGCTTGTTGACCTCGCGGCTCACGAGCACAGGAGCAGAGCACATTTTATTTTGTGTAAATACCGCACCGCAGGCAGCAGGCACGGTACTGAAAATAACTGCTACATCATGATTGCCGCTGGCTTTGATACCGGCCTTGACGCCGGCAGCAAGGAAGCCCTGCGGTGCAGTCACCCAGCCTTCGATTTTCTTCATGAGATTCCCCTCTTTCTCAGGTGCTTACATCTTTTCTTCTGCGGCAGCATCACCGCTAAGCACCATTTTATAGTATAATAGTTATAACAAGCTTAAGGAACAAGCGGCAGCTGACGCAGGCCGGCAGTTTCATCAATGCCAAACATAACATTCATGTTCTGCACTGCCTGTCCCGCAGCACCCTTAACCAGATTATCAATACAATTCATGACAATAATGCGGCCTGTACGCTTGTCGGTCTGCCAGCCAAGGTCCACATAATTGGAGCCGCGGATATTCTTCAATTCCGGGCAAACTCCCTTACCGCGCAGACGGATGAAAAATTCATCGCCGTACATTGCCTGATAGGCCTCCTCAATCTGGGCATCCGTTACGCCCTGCTTCAGCTGTGCATAGCAGGTTGCATAAATACCGCGGTCCACAGGCAGCAGATGCGGTGTGAACTGAATCACTACATCCTCACCGGCAAACTCGCTGTAAATCTGCTCGATTTCCGGCGTATGGCGGTGCGAAGCAACGCCGTAGGCCTTGAAGCTTTCGTTGACACTGCAGTAAAGACTGCCTGCCTTCAGGCTGCGGCCCGCACCGGTCGTACCGCTTTTGGCATCAATCACAATGCCCTGAGCTTCAATCAGCTTATATTTTAAAAGCGGCACCAACGCCAGAATGCTGCAGGTTGTGTAGCAGCCGGGATTTGCCACCAGCTGCGCCCCGCGCACCTTATCGCGGAAAAGCTCAGTCAGACCGTAGACAGCCTGTGCCTCCGGGTCCTCATGCTTCACCTTGTACCACTGTTCAAACACATGGTAATCCTTAAATCTATAATCGCCGCCGAGGTCAATAATCTTGGTCTTGCTGCCTCGTAGCTGCTTGCCTATCTTCATAGCATGGCCATGAGGCAAAGCAATAAAAATCACATCACTTGCTGCTGCAATAGCATACAGCTCCTGCATCGACTGCAGATTCTTTTCAATACGTCCCGACAAATGCGGATACATAGAAGCAATCGCCTCTCCTGTACTGCTTTCAGAGGTAATTACGGCAATTTCCGCTTCCGGATGTCCGTCCAGAAGTCGCAGAAGCTCAACTCCTGCATAGCCTGTTGCACCGATAACACTTGCTTTCATATCCATCCTCCTTTGTACTCGATAATTATACAACTAAATTGTATAATTTTGCAAGCACTTTGTGAATTTTTTTGTAAAAATTAAGGGACAATAATCCATTTTACAATCTTATTTTACTACCTAAAAGGTAAATATACCAGTATTTTTTGCCAAAAGCACATTTTATTGTTACAATAGATGTGAAACCCGAATACGCCACTATTTAAAATATACCAAAATTATCAGCGAGGTGTATATTATGTTTAAAATTATCATCATGGCTTTGCTCATTTTTATTGGCATGGTGGGGTATGATAACATTACCGATAAGTCTCAGCCTACCACCCCTATACAGCAGGAGCAGCAAAAAACAAGCAAGCACGAAAAGTCCGCAGCTATGGCGCTTTTCGTCAGCCTGCTGCCTCCCAAGGAGGAATGGCCCTCGCCCGTACATAAATTCTATCTGGCCTTTAATATGGATGAGGTTATTGATCCTATCCGCCAAAACCCAAACTGGACCAGCCTTGACGCCATGTCACGCGATATACCGCAGGCACTCATTGCTATTGAGGACCACGCTTTTTACAATCACGGCGCTATTGCCGTGGAAGGCATTCTGCGCGCCGCACTGGCCAACATCAACGCCGGCGAGGTAGTGCAGGGCGGCAGTACGCTGACGCAGCAGTTTGTCAAAAACGTTTTTCTGTCGCACGAGCAAAGCATGGAGCGTAAAATCGAAGAAGCAGTGCTCTCGCTCATGCTGGAGGATAATTACAGCAAGGACGAAATTCTGGAGCTGTATCTGAACACCACCTACTTCGGCGCAGGCTCTACCGGTATTAAACAGGCCAGCAGAACCTACTTCGGCAAAGCACCTTCGGCGCTGACTCTGGCCGAGGCCGCCGTCATCGCCTCGCTTCCCTATGCACCCACCGGCCTCAATCCGCTGGAAAACCCCGAGGGCTGCAAAAAACGTCAGCTGCTGGTGCTGGCCGCTATGCATAAATACGGTATGATTAATCAGGGACAGCTGGCCGAAGCCAAGGCAGAAAAAATCCGCCTCACCAACGGCACCGTCATGTAAAGCTGTAACAAAATCGACACTGTATATTTTTTAAATTAAAGTTTATCACTAAAAACCCTGTTTTACTTGACCGCCTCATACTTCATATATATAATTAAAGCTTAAGCAAAATCACTCAAAGAAGGTCAAAATCATGGAAACTACAACATTAGATAAGCTTCCCTTAGGTCAGGAGGCTATCATTAAAAAGGTCGGCGGCGAAGGCAGCATTCTACGTCGCCGTCTGCTTGATATGGGGCTCACGCCCCGCACCCGCGTTATGGTACGCAAGCGCGCCCCGCTCGGTGACCCGCTGGAAATCTCCCTGCGTGGCTACGAGCTGACACTGCGTGCGGAGGAAGCCGAAAAAATCACCGTTACGCCGGAGGTGAGCGAAGCATGAAGCTGCATTTCGCCCTCGTGGGCAACCAGAACTGCGGCAAAAGCACGCTGTTCAACTATCTCACCGGCAGTAACCAGCACGTCGGCAACTTTCCCGGCGTAACCGTCCAGAAAAAGGAAGGCACTATTCTCGCTGTGCCTGACGCAGGCGTTATCGACCTGCCCGGCATCTACTCGCTTTCTCCCTACACCTCGGAAGAAATTGTTACGCGTGACCTGCTTTTATACAACAAGCCTGACGCTATTATCAACGTTATTGACGCCACCAATATCGAACGCAGCCTGTATCTTTCGCTGCAGTTAATTGAGCTGAATATTCCGATGGTCATTGCCCTCAACATGATGGACGAGCTCACCGTCAGCGGCGGCAGTATTGACATCAAGGCCATGGAGGATTCGCTGACCGTGCCTGTTGTCCCCATCACCGCCAACTCCGGCGAAGGCGTGGGCGAGCTTTTGCGTCGCGCCGTAGAGGTAGCGCAAAACCAGCAGCTGCCCCAGCGTCTTGATTTCTGCAGCGGTCCTGTGCATACCGCTATTCACAGTATCGCCCACTTAATCGAAACTAAAGCACGCCGCCAGAACCTGCCGCTGCGCTTTACCGCTACCAAGCTTATCGAGGGCGACAGCGATTTCGCCAAGGCACTGCAGCTTTCGGAAAACGAATGCGATATCATCGGCCACTTCGTTACCGAGATGGAGCAAAACCTCAAAACGGATAAGGAAGCGGCGCTGGCAGATATGCGCTATGCTTATATTGAGGACCTCTGTGCGCAGACCGTGCAGAAGCCCAAGCATACGGAAGCACAGCTGCGCTCTGTTAAAATCGACCATTATCTGACGCATAAATTCTATGCTATCCCTATTTTCGTGCTTATCATGGGCCTTGTTTTCTGGCTCACCTTTGACGTTATCGGAGCTTTTCTCAGCGACATCCTCAGCAATGTTATCGATGCTGTAACAGCTTCGGTTGATAACACGCTCACCGTGCTGGATATCGCACCGCCGATGCATTCGCTAATTATCGACGGTATCTTCTCCGGCGTCGGTGCCGTGCTTTCCTTCCTGCCGACCATCGTCACCCTGTTCTTCTTCCTATCAATGCTGGAAGACAGCGGTTACATGGCGCGTGTTGCCTTCGTTATGGATAAGATGCTGCGTAAAATCGGCCTCTCCGGTTCCTCCTTCGTACCGATGATCATCGGCTTCGGCTGCAGCGTGCCGGCAATCATGGCCTCGCGCACCCTCGCCAGTGAGCGCGACCGCAAAATGACCATTATGCTCACACCGTTCATGAGCTGCAGCGCCAAGCTGCCCATCTACGGTATGTTCATCGCCGCCTTCTTCCCGCATAACGGCGGCCTGGTCATGCTTTCGCTCTATCTCACCGGTATCTGCGTAGCTATTCTCTCCGGCTTTTTGCTCAACAGCCTGGTGTTCCGCGGCAAGCCTGTTCCCTTCGTCATGGAGCTGCCTGCCTACCGTCTGCCGACGGCGCGTAACATCATCATGCACATGTGGGAAAAGGCCAAGGACTTTCTGCATAAGGCCTTCACGGTTATCTTCCTCGTCAGCATCATCGTCTGGTTCCTGCAGAACTTTGACATCCGCTTTTACATGGTAGATGCCTCCGACAGCATTATTGCCTCCATCGGCAAGCTGGCAGCGCCGATCTTCGCGCCGCTCGGCTTTGGCAGCTGGCAGGCAACAACCTCGCTCATCTGTGGTATTACCGCCAAAGAGGTTGTCATCAGTACGCTTTCTGTGCTGGCAGTCGGCAGCGGCGGTGCGCCTGATCTGGCAAGCCTCTTTTCGCCGCTCACGGCCTACACCTTCCTGGTGTTCTGCCTGCTCTATCCGCCCTGCGTCGCAGCGCTGGCTACCATCCGTCGCGAGCTGAACTCCGATACCAGCACGCTCTGCCTCATGGGCTATGAGCTTGTTGTGGCCTGGTGCGTAGCGTTTATCGTAAGACAAATCGGCTTAATGCTTGGCTTCGCCTAAAAAATTGCATAAGAAAACAGCCCAAAACTCATAATTTGAGAATTGGGCTGTTATTTTTTGCCTATTTTACTGCGTCCAGCTCTTTTATCCGCGCATACGCCTGCTGCCAGCTCGTCAGCGACAGCTGCCACAGCTCGCTGTACGCCCGCACTGCCGCCTGCGGCGAACTTGCATACAACGCGCACAGTCCCCGCACTCCTGCATAAGGATAGTACGGAATGCACGTCTGCACCTCCTCGGGCGTCTGCAACAGCGCCTGCGCCAACGCCAAATGCCCCTGCTGCAGGCACCACAGCCAGCGGGCAAACTCCGCCAGCGTTTCCTTGACTACGGCAGCCTGCGCCGCCTCCGTCTGCCGGCCATACCAATAGCGCTGCGCCTGCTTGTACTCCGCACTCTGCACCGCAGCGCCGGCAGCGCCAAAGTGCGCCAGCAACGCCTGATAATGCAACAGATGCACACGCTCATGCACCAGCACGGAAGCATAATAGGCTGCATAATCCCAGCTATGCTCAGCACATTCCTGCCTGATAGCGTTCACATAAAGCGTAATGCCCTTGCCCGCAGCAAATTCACCGTGCAGCAGGCGTTTAAACTTTAGCTGCTGCAGCTTTTTGCTCCACTCGGCATATTGCTTGCCAAGCCTTGGCAAAGCAGCAATATCATACTCCGCCTGCAACGCTTCCGCACGCCGGAGTAATTGCCTGCCCTCGCGCTGCACGGCAACCGTGTCATAGCGCCCATACTGCCTGTAAAGCAGCACTTCGGACTCCGCATACGCTATTGGCAGGCCAAGCCGTTCGGGAGCAGTGACGATATTTTCTAAGATAAGCTCTAACATTCTTTTTAACTCAGCAAGCACTTTTCAGCTTCTCGGGCCATCACCGCGCTTAAATTATAATACCATGGCAATGGTCAATCTCATGCTGGATAATCTGCGCCGTAAAGCCGCTGAAGCTCTGCTTGCACTTTTTAAACTGCATGTCCTGATAAGCCACGGTAATTTTTTCATAGCGTACTGTAGCACGCTCGCCTTCAAGTGACAGGCAGCCCTCCTCAGTCATATATTTGCCGGAGCGCTTGATAATCTCCGGGTTCAGCATGGCAATATTCGTAGGGCCGATATTTACGGCGATAACGCATTTGGATACGCCGATCATATTTGCGGCCAGGCCCACGCAACGGTCCGCATGAGCTGCGAGCGTATCTAATAAATCCTGCGCTACTGCAATATCCATAAAGGTTGCAGGCTGCGATTTTTGTGCCAAAAAGGCTTCATCTCTAATTATTGGTTTTTCCATGGTGTACCTCCGGGAGTTTTTTTATATCTAAAGCTATTATCCTCTTACTGAGAACTGACCGACAATCTGTATATAAGTATCCTTATCAGCTTCCAGATAATTTTCCAGCCAAGAATCCAACGACTGAATAAAATGTCCCTTGCTGTCTTGTGTCGGATATATATGTTCATCGATACTCTCAAGATAATCTTTAAGCTGATATTTTACCTTCAAATAATCTTTGCCGGCAGCCTTATCTATAATATTCTTAAGGCCTGCTATTTTATTATCAAAGTACTGCTTAAGATAGCCTTTTTTGATAATAATAACATTATTATTAAGTTCACATACATTATCATCTGCATACGCGTTGACTAGCTCAAAAAATCTTTCAGTTGCATCTGCCAAAGCTTCCGTGTCCTGCAGCTCGTCCATACAAGCATAAGCACCTTCGCCAAAGCAAGCTGTAAAATATGTATCGCTATAAATATCCATTTCCGATATATCTCTATATACCTTACTTTCTTGCAGCGTCAATGCTTTAGCTGTACTAAGGGTTTTGATAATATAAACATTGCTTATAAAGCTCATATTTTGCCTATCCTTTTCTTGACTACATTCTCTAATATTTACTCAACAACAGACGCAGCTTCACGCTTTTTCAAATATACAATCTCTGTGCCATTCTAAAAAGGCTTTGTCGATATTATACTTGCCGGGAACAGCCTTCAAAGCAATCTCAGGCCATCATCCTTCAAAATAATCATAAATCTTTGCTTCTACCGGCGTTTTCATTTCATAAAACATTTGCACAATAGAAAGCTTTTCGCCCTTATTGCCGGTAATCGTGGTGCCAATGCTTTGCTTATGCAGCATTTCACCCATAAAATAAAACTCTGAACCCTCAGCATCACTCTTTTTGATAAACAAAAGCTTCAGCGTTTCCGGCTGCTCAATCGCTGCAACCTCCGGCGATTCAATATTAACTCTGCTACGAGTCTGCCAGTTAAAAATCGTAGGACTGGCAAATCTGTCATCATATTTAGTGCTTTCGCTAATGTTTTCGTCCTTTTTATAGGTTACAAAGATTGGACAGGTATTATATTTTACCCTATAACCATAAACAACAGCGCTTTCATCCTTCGCCCAATTCAATATACGGCAGACATCCTTACGCGTATATGAACCATACAGCTTGAAGCCATGATAAAATTTCGTCGGCTTATAATCAGACAAAAAGCGTTTTTCTGCATAGGCCAAAGCATCATTAACATAGCTGTAAAACTCTTTATTCGCCAGCAATTTGCTAAATTTTTCACTTAAACAAATACTGCCTGCATCCGCATTTACCAACGATATACTACCATATTTATGTGCGTCAGCAGTCTTAAAAAACTGCATAGTTAATACATTCACTACGCTGGCAATCGTTGCTGCCGAAGTTGCAAGCTGATACTTATCCTGCATATATTGGATAAATGCAGGCACATCAATTTGCGTATGCTGCATTAAGTAGCACTCAATGTGCTTTCATAAGGATCTGCATACTGTCTGAAGTTGTAATAGGACTTCTTCTTTTGGATAAACAGATACGGATCCTTGTCGCCCAAATCCAAGAAATCCAGCATCATCGGTGCATGACCAAGCTTAGACTTTACTAATTGATAGGATTCCTTGAGCTTGCGCAGCTCCAGAAAATTATTTTTATTTAAAGAGTCAAAAATACGCTCCCGAACTACATCAGTAAAATAAACTGTCGACGCACCCGGCAAAAAGTTATTATGCAAAATGCGACGCACTTTATCCTTACTGCCGCTACGATCACCATACAATGCTATCGGCAACATGTAATTATTTTCGTAGTTACCGATAAAGTCAATAACTTCAAGATAGCGCTTGCCTTTACTCTTACGCAAGCCACGACCTAGCTGCTGCACAAAAACAATGGCGGACTGTGTCGGTCGCAGCATAATAATTTGGTTGATAGATGGTATATCTACACCTTCATTCAAAACATCAACAGAGAAAAGATAATCAAGCTTATCTACGCCCTCTTCATCGCTTTCAAGACGTTTTATAAGCCTTGCACGCTCTTCCTCACTGGTAGCACCAGCCAAAAAGGCAGCTCTTTTGCCATGCTTATTAAACGCCTCTGACAAGGCTTTCGCTTCTTCTATCCTGCTGCAAAAAACTATACCCTTGACGCGCCCTTGATCACAGCCATAAAAATCTGCATAATACAGGATATTTTTGACACGCTCTTCGCTAGTAAGACGAGCGAAATCGGCATTATCATCTAAAAGCTCACCATCTACAACAATTTCGCTTACACCATGATAATGAAACGGCACCAGCATATTTTCAGCCAAGGCCTGATGCAAACGGATTTCGTAAGCAATATTATGGTCAAAGGTTTCAAAAATATCACAGTCATCAGAACGCTCCGGCGTCGCTGTCATGCCTAGTAAAAATTTAGGCTTAAAATAGCTCAGTACCTTTTGATAGCTCTTGGCTCCTGCATGATGCGCTTCGTCGATAATAATATAATCAAAAGCATCCGGCGCAAAGGCATGCAGGTTTTCATCCTTCACCAATGTCTGTACGGTAGCAAAAACATAGTCTCTGTCGATTTCTCTGTGACCGTTGGTAAACAAACCGGTCGTGATATGCTCATCAATAATCTGCTCAAAGCTCTCCTTAGATTTACGCGCAATCAGCCCACGATGCACTATAAACAGGCAACGTTTAGGCTGCGCTGCCCTCACATCAAAGGCAGAAAGATACGTTTTACCTGTACCGGTAGCAGAAATCAGCAGAGCACGATTCTTGCCCTCTGCCCTAAGTGCAGCAATATTTTGCAAGGCTGCTGCCTGCATTTTATTAGGATTGATTTTATACAGCTTATGTATTTTCGTATAAGCATGCTGCCGTTGACTGCGCGCCTCTCCGTAAATGCGTTCATAAGCAGCAATCCATTCCTCAGTAACAGGTGTAGCATCATCCCACGCCTGATTAAGCTCTTCCTGCATCTGCCTGATTAAAGCGCCATCCTTCATGGACGAAAGCTGCACATTCCACTCACGGTTAACAGTCAGCGCACTTTGCGTCAAATTACTGCTGCCGACAATCATAGTGTAATTTTCATCCTTAGCAGATGTTGCGTGTGTATGGAACAGGTAACCCTTAGCATGAAAATTATAATCAGAGGTGATTATCTTCAATTCCAGATTAGGAAACTGCAGCAATCTGCGCAGCGCTCGCGGTTCCGTAAAATTTTGGTATTGCGAAGCCAAAATCTTACCCTTAATATGCTTATTTTCCAATTCCTTCAGCGTATCAATTAAGCAGGCAATACCGCTATTAGTCACAAACGCTACAGAAAAGAAAAATTCATCACAATGCTCCAGCTCAAACAGCAGGTTTTCCAATACCTTTACCTGCTCCTGCTGGTTATTGGTTAATATTTTCGGCAAAAAGCGTTCATCAGTTTCAATATTAAAATCAATAAAGCCCGCCTCAAGATACAAGGCAAGTTCACTGCTGTTCACGATTAATCAATCTCCTCTTGCTGCAGACGCTCCACAATCGGCATATCTGCTGCCGCCCAATCCAAGCTGCTTAAATCTGCCGGAGCCAGCCATTTTGCGGCCACATGCTCCTTCATAACGAACTTGGGCTGTGCCAGCTTGCACACATACGCATGCATGGTAATCGCAAAATCAGGATAGGTGTGCTCCACCGTCATCAGATACGCATCCTCAGGAATGCTGATGTCCATGTCCATTTCCTCGCGCAGCTCGCGTTCCAACGCGGTATGACGCTCTTCGCCAGCCTCTACCTTACCGCCGGGAAACTCAAATTTATAGCTTACATAATCAAATTTGCCTTTATTACGCTGCATACACAAAATCTTGCCGTCATGCTCAATTACCGCTGCCACTACCTCATAATGCTTCATCATTACAACCTCCGTGCGTTTTCTCTTGTTTCTTTCAACATAACTACTGCATCATATACCGCTTCTCCATTAGTACCGGGAATAACATCCTCAAAATCAGCATAGCTTCTGTTAAACGAATTAATAACTCTATTTTGACTATTATAAAATGTAGCATGTAGTGTTCTTCTCATTCTACAGTCAAGATCATATTCATCATGTGAAATAAGGTATTCATCTTTATCTGCGTCATACCATTCCACCCATACAAGTGCACATTGATGATTACCATGCCCATACTTTTCGCTGCCGATATAAAATCTTGCCGTTGCTGTATCAATCCACGCCCCGTAATGTGCATCAGAACCTATCCAATACCATCTCGGCGGCTGCGGCGGATTAAAGGCTGCACAGGTTGCAGTCAGCGACAGCAGTAAAACCAACAAACACAATATTTTCTTCATCACAAACACACCTTTCAAACTCATTTATCTTTTATCTTGTTTATTTGTAAAGAATTTCTATTCCCTATTCTACCCCACATCTTCTCCTTAAGCAACCTTCTACCGCTCCGTCATAACATCACAGTTCTTGCCGTCCGTTGTCACCGTCAGCGTACCGTGATCATGCGTTGTCAGCACCTTCGCATCAAGATGCGTTAAACTACCCACCACGTTCTTGTTCGGATGCTTGTAAATTGAAAAATCACCGCAGCTGATGAGCGCATATTTAGGCTTAACCTTGCTGATGAACGGCCAATAGGACGATGTCTTGCTGCCGTGATGGCCAACCTTCAACACGTCCGCCTGCAGCGCAGTGCCGTATTTTTGCTGCAGCGCATCCTCCACCGGCGCCTCTGCATCACCCGTCAGCAGCATCTTAAAGCTACCATAATGCAGCATCAGCACCAGGCTGGTGTTATTCATATTCTTCAGATCCTTTTTATTAAGGAAATCCCCCGGTGCCAGCACCTCGATATAATAATTTTTGTCAATTTTAATCGTATCCCCGGCCTTCAGCGCCTGACCGTGATACTTGCCGGCACGCAAATCCTGGTCCAGCGCCACGGACGCTTTGTAACCGCTGTTGACATAACCGCTGTCATAAATATTGCTGACGCCGTATTTACCGCGCACGTACATGATATTACCCATATGATCACGATGATGGTGTGTCACAAAAACTGTCTTGATTTTGCTGACGCCAGCCTTATCCAGCGCCTTAATCAGCGCCTGCCTGCCGCCGCTGTCGCCAACCTTATCCTTAACGTCATTGCCAACATCAATCATGATATTACGCTTGCCGTCCTGCAGTAAAATCGCATCTGCCTGCCCCACATCCAGCACGCTGATGCGCAGCTTTCCTTGTGCTATGCCGCCATCCTGCTTCTGCTGCATGGTCTGCGGCAGATTATTCCGGACTGCTGCCCGCACACTTTCAGCGTTCGGCTGATACAAGCCGCTGTACGCTGCCAGCGCCACGATAAAGGCTACAATAATCTGAAAAACAAGCTTTAATTTACGCATGAATATCTTACTTCCCTCTTCTTTACCCAATTAATCAGCTTTTTGCTAATACATTTATTATATCACGCATACAAAAAGGCGTACATACTTTTAAATCGCATGTACGCCTAATTCTTAATCTGTTAGTTTAAAACGCCTGAAATTTTTCTTATTTCTTCGGTGTAATCGCCAACACGCGCGCCGGCAAGCCGGTCGCTCCTTCAATACGCGGCCAGGCCGCAACCAGCAATGCACCAGCAGGTGCCACGCGGTCCAGGTTCTGCAGCACTTCAATCTGCAGCTTGCCCTTGCCCAGCACATAGCGCTCGCACGCCAAATCGCCTGCTTTGGCAGCCTCTACCGAAGCATCTGTATCCAGTGTTTCGTGACCATTGGCTGCAGCATTGCGCTCTTCATAAATATATTGCAGCGCCGGCAAAGACCAGCCGGGGAAGTTTTCGCTGCCGTCGTCAGCAATACCGCTCAGCTTATCCATATCCGGCCAATTTTTATACCAGTCTGTGCGCAATGCCACAAAAGCGCCGTCGGGAATCGGTCCATATTCCGCCTCATAAGCCTTGATATCCTCCACCGTTACGGCGTAATGCACATCCTCCGCAACCTTGGCGGTGATATCAATCACGCACAAGGGAAACAGCATCTGCTGCGCGCCAAACGCTTCGGATAAAGGCATATCCTTGACAAAGTGACCGGGAAAGTCAATGTGTGTGCCGTATTGCCCGGGAAATTTAAAGGTCTGAATCAAACATTCCAGCATCGGGTTGCCCCAATCGAAAACCGTCTTGCTAACCTCTACGGAGCCTGCGGGAATCCCGCTCCACACCGGGCTGTCATTGTTCATGGAGTGGGAAAGCTCCACCCATTCATAAGCATCTGATTTCATTTCTGCTAACATGTTCCATAATTTGTACATAAGAAAACCCCCTCAATAAAAAATATTGGTCTTCACTATTATCATAGTACATTAATAGGAATTTGTAAAGCAGATATTTTAACAACGGAATTTTTGTACAAATGCAAAAGACCCGCCACCGCTAAACAGCGGCAGCGAGTCCTTTTATACGTAATAATTATATCTTAATTAATCTCTCAGCTTAGCCTTATATGCTTCGGCAACCTCAGCAATTACCTTCTTCATAGAAGCATCAACCTCAGCGTCGGTTAGGGTGCGGTCAGCAGCCTGATAGGTCAGGTTGAAGGCCATGGATTTGCAGCCTGCGGCAACCTGCTTGCCGGTGTAGATATCGAATACACGCACACCCTGCAGCAGCTCGCCTGCATGCGCACGGATAACCTGCTCCAGCTCGGCGTTGGTTACCTCTGCCGGAACAACAACGGCAATATCGCGGCTCATGCTCGGGAACTTGGGCAGATGCTTGTATTGCGGTACAGCGGTTGCGCTTGCTACCAAAGGCTCTACGGCCATTTCCAGCACGTAGGTAACCTGATCCAGCTCAAAGTTTTCCTGAACTACCGGGTGCACCTCGCCGAAGGAACCGATAACCTCGCCGTTGACAACGATGTCACAGCTCTTGCCCGGATGCAGATACGGCTGTTGGCTGCGAGTCATGGTGTAATCGCTCACCTGCATTGCTTCCAGCAGTCCTTCAACGATGCCCTTCATATCATAGAAGTCAACGCTGCCTTTATCATCGCACCAGTTGAGAGCCTTGCGGCTGCCACTCAGTACTGCGGTCAGCAGCTGGCGCTCCTCGGGATCCTCGGTCAGCGGCAGTGCCTTCGGCAGGAAGATACGGCCGATTTCAAACAGTGCAACACTGTTGTTGTGGTTGCGCAGGTTGAAGGAGGCAGTCTGCAGTGCGCTCGGAATCATGGTGGTGCGCATTACGGAGAAAGCGTCGGTAATCGGGTTCAGCAGCTCGATGCAGCTACGGCGTGCATCATCTGCTGCCAGCAGCATTTTATCATAAGCGTTAGCCTTGATGAAGCTGTAGGTCATCATTTCGCTCAGGCCAGCGCCTACCATGTAATCCTGTACATCGTCCTTAACATCGTCCAGCACAGACTGGCTGCCTTGAGTGATGGTCAGCTCCGGCTGATGGCTTTCGATGAAGTCATAGCCATGCATACGGGCAATTTCTTCGCTGATATCAGCATCGCAGTCGATATCGCGGCGCCAGGTAGGAGCGGTAATCAGCAGCTCGCCGTCCTTTGCTTCTACGCCGAAGCCCAATTTGGTAAGGATAGCAACCATTTCTTCCTCAGCAATATTTACGCCGATGCGGCCGTTAATCTTTGCTGCGGTAGTGGTAATTACTGCCGGTTTTAGCTCCTCAGGATAAGCCTCTACGATACCACTGAAGGTTTCGCAGGCACCCATTTCTTCCAACAAATGAGCAGCGCGGTTCAGTGCGTCATGGTCGCGGATGGTGTCTACACCGCGCTCAAAACGACCGCTGGCTTCACTGCGCAGGCCCAGCGCACGGGAGGTGCGGCGGATGGAAGGACCATGGAAGGAAGCAGCCTCCAGAATAACGTTCTTGGTTTCGTCGGTAACCTCGGTCAACAGACCGCCCATAACACCGCCAAGACCGGCAGCCTTTTCGGCATCACCGATGGTAATCATAGCGGAAGTCAGCTCACGCTCCTTGCCGTCGAGGGTAACAAGCTTTTCGCCCTCTTCTGCACGGCGCACAATCAGAGTGTGGCCTGCAACCTTGTCGGCATCATAAGCATGCATCGGCTGGCCCAGCTCCAGCATAACATAGTTGGTAACGTCAACTACGTTGCTGATGGGGCGCACGCCGCAGGCACGCAAACGGCGCTGCATCCATTCAGGAGAAGGCATGATTTTGATATCCTTCAGCACGCGGGTAGCAAAGCGGGAGCACAGCTCCGGTGCGTCAATTTTTACGTTTACATAATCGCTGGCCTTACCTGCGGCAGCTTCCTTAACGTCCATAGCGGGCATTTTCAGCGGGCAGCCGGTGATAGCGCTGATTTCACGCGCCAAGCCGATAATGCTGAAGCAGTCTGCACGGTTGCTGGTCAGGTCGATATCGATAACGGTATCATCCAAACCTAAAACTGTTTTGATGTCTACGCCAATCGGAGTATTTTCCGGCAGAATGAAAATGCCGTTTCTTTGCTCCGGCAGCAGCAGCTTGGATTCAATACCTAGCTCATCGGCACTGCACAGCATGCCGAAGGAATCAAGGCCGCGCATTTTAGCTTTTTTCAGCTTCAGGCCTTGCGGGTTGCGCTCGCTCGGAGGCAGTACGCTGCCAACTACGGCAACAGGCACAATGTCATATTGATGTACGTTTTGCGCGCCGGTAAGAATCTGCACCGGCTCGCCGCCTTGGCCGTAATCCAGCATGCAAACCCACAGGTGGTCGCTGTCGGGGTGACGGTGAATTTCCATAACCTTACCGGTGATAACACCCTCCAGGCCTTCGCCTAATTTTTCTACAGTGTCAACCTCCAGGCCGACACGGGTAATTTTATCGCACAGCTCCGCAACGGAGATGTTAATATCTACATATTGTTTTAACCATTCTAAAGATGCAAGCATGATGGATCCTCCTTATTTGAACTGACTGATGAAGCGTTGGTCATTTTCGAAGAACAGGCGCAAATCGTCAATGCCGTATTTCAGCATAGCGATACGTTCAACGCCCAGACCAAAGGCAAAACCGGTCATTTTCTCAGGATCATAACCGCTCATGCGCAATACGTTGGGATGTACAACACCGGCGCCAAGGATTTCCAGCCAGCCGCTGTCCTTGCAGACATGGCAGCCGCCGCCCTTAGCATGGCAAATTGGGCAGGACACGTCCACTTCTACGGAAGGCTCGGTGAAGGGGAAGTAGGAAGGACGCAGGCGAACCTTAACATCCTCGCCGAACATTTGCTTACAGAACAGCTCCAGAGTACCCTTCAAATCTGCCAGGCTGATGTTTTTATCTACAACAAGGCCTTCTACCTGATGGAACATCGGGGAGTGGGTTGCATCGTAGTCGCAGCGGTAAACGGTACCGGGGCAAATCATGCGAATCGGAGTGTTAGGCTCCTTGCTTTCCAGGGTACGTGCCTGCACGCCGGAGGTTTGGGTGCGCAGCAGATAGTTTTCGGTGATATAGAAGGAATCCTGCATATCCAGTGCCGGATGATCTGGCGGCAAATTCAGTGCGGTGAAGTTGTGGTATACGTCCTCGATTTCCGGACCGTCGCAAACGTCAAAGCCCATACGCATAAAGATTTTCTTAATCTCACGCATGGTCAGGGTTACGGGATGCAGATGACCTGCTTTCGGCTTGCGGCCCGGCAGAGTAATATCAACCTGCTCGTTAGCGAGCTTGTCAGCCAACGCCTTTTTCTCCAGCACCTCGGTTGCTTCGTTGATTTTGCCTTCCAGCTCAGCCTTGATTTCATTAACAATCTGGCCGATTTTCGGACGCTCTTCGGCAGGCAGCTTGCCCATGCCGCGCAGGATTTCGGTCATCGGGCCTTTTTTGCCCAGATATTTGACGCGCAGGTCCTTAAGCGCATCAAGAGAAGTTACGGCATCAAGCTCTTCTAAAGCCTGTGCTTTTAATGCTTCTAATTTTTCTTTCATTGATTTCATCCTTTCTTCATTGGACAGTTCTAAAAGTACCGGATACCGAGAAAAGCAACGCAGGCGCAGATAATACGCTGTGAAGCTGTTTCTGCAGTAGATGGTCTTTATAGACTGTCACCAAAAAATAAGAAAACGCCCCTGCAAAACTGATAAGTTTACAGGGGCGAAAAATATTCGCGGTACCACCCAAATTTGTTCCTTCATTTGCAAGCTTTAACGCAGCCTTACGCCCACCCTACACAGCCATGCAGCCTTCAGACAGGACACTCCCAAGGGAACTTCGGCATAATTTTGTGTGCGAAGCTTACAGCCGACGACTTCGCTCTCTTAAACACAGCCTTAAGCCTACTTGCTTGTTCATCGTGTTATCAGGGGTCGATTCAATTTGATGTTTATTATAGCACTTTTTGAGCAAAAGATAAAGAGGGGAAAAATGATTTATTATTTTCTTCTTTCATCCAGCCTGTTTGCTTTTCGTCCAAAACCATCATCTATTTGGATGAAACCAGCAAATATAATAACAACCGCCCCCTGAAATCAGCTTTTCAGAGGGCGGTTCAGATATAACCCTATTTAACTCTAAAATAGCAAGTGCTTTTCCCCTTGCCTTCTTTTTGCAATTCACCAGAAAGCACCAGCTTACGCAGAGCAGCTTCAATAGAGCTGTCGCTAAGCGTAGAACAAAGCTCACGAATATCCTGCTTATTAAAGCGTCCGATTTTATTTTCACTTGCTCTACGTACCATTTCCAGTGCAGAAAGCTTAGGCTCAATGATAGTCATACGTTCTTCAAAGTCTTTATAAGCAGCAAGAATCGTCCCCAGAATATATTTTACAAATGGTATAGCATCTTCCTTACCCTCATGCCAGCCTATTTGTGCAGCAGCCAACGCTTCATAATACAAATCCTTATTCTGCGCAACTTTAGCTTCCAAAGAAATATATTTTCCAACATAAAAACCACTTCTATACAAAAGTAAGGTTGTCAGCAAGCGGCTCATTCTTCCATTGCCATCATTAAAGGGATGAATGCATAAAAAATCATGAATAAAAATAGGTATAGCGATAAGAGGCTCTAGCTCCAAATTGCCTATAACCATATTATATTCTTCACATATGCGCTCAAGCGCTTCCGGTGTTTCGTAAGGAGCAAGCGGTGTAAATAAAATCTTAGTACTACCATCCGGGTAAGTAGCACTGATATAATTTTGCACGCTTTTTGTTCTTCCTGCAAGCGGGTTATTCATATGTCCATACAAAATTTTATGAAGCTGCAAAATATAGTTTTTGGAGATGGGGATAACATCGAAATTCTCATGTATTATATTTAATACATCACGATAGCCGGCAATTTCCTGCTCATCACGATTTCTCGGTGTTGTTTTCTCGTTTACAAGCTCACGTATTCTAGTTCTAGTCGTAACAATGCCCTCAATCGCATTAGACGCTTCCGTACTTTGAATTTTTGCTATTTCTACCAGCTTATTAAGCTCTTCCGGCCGTTGCTTTACAAAAAGCTCCTGTTTACCTGCCTCTTTATAAATTGCAGCTATCAAGCTCAAAATTTCTGAATCCCATTTTTGTTCTCTAATTATTGAGTAGTTAAAGCTTCTCATTCCCTTACTCCTCCTTCCATTCCCTTAAATTATACCATAAAATAAGGGAATCACCAATAGGATAAGGGAAAACCCGCCCCTATTCATCCAACTCCTTAACCTTTCGTCCAAAATTGGTATATAATTGGACGAAAGTAACAAATATTAAACAAAACCGCCCCCTGAAATCAGCTTTTCAGAGGGCGATTAATTTTTTCAGTATAAATTATTTTACGCAGGAGCAAGAGCTTTCTTAGCAGCAGTCCTAAGCTTACATCATCTTCAAAAACTTGTCATACATAGCCAAAAATCCCTGCATAAAGCTCTTGGCCTTCACCAGATCCTCTGCATCCGGATGGCTTGCAGCCGCAGCCCAACGAGCCTCGCTCTCGGGGCTGGGGCTATGCGGACTGCCTGCCGGCATCTTGCGCATCATGGCAATCAGCGCCGGGTCAATCGCACCGCGAATAGATAAAGTACCCAGTACCTTGCAGTCCTTGTTCATTAATACGCCTGCATTTACCAGTGAGCTTACAGCGTGGTCGCTCGCCGGGTCTGCGCCCAAGGTTTGGAACAGCACTACCTTTTTACCGTGCAAATTCTCCAAATATTTTTTCATCTTCGCATTCGGTGCTCCCTTATCAACCCAGTAGCCTGCTACAACAACAGCGAAGTCATCCGCAGCCGGAGCAGCGTCAACCTGCGCCAGCACGCAGCGTTCGCCTGCAGCCTCGGCCAAAGCCTTGGCAACCTTTTCCGTATTACCGGTTTTGCTGTCATAAACGATTAAAATGTCCTGCATCGTAGTACACTCCTTTTTATTTCATATTCTTCATAATACCCATCATCTTCTGGCCTGCCTGCTCCATCAGTCCCGGTTTGCCGTAAAGCGCGCATTCCGCAGCTGTCAGCAGCACTCTGTCCATCTGACGATAGTAATATTTGCCCTTCGCCGTAAAATAATACTTGCCGTCCACAACGTAAAGCAAACCTAAAAGCTCCCACTGCTCCAGCAGCGGCGCAAACAAGCTTTCCCAATCCGCATCGCTGTAGCGCTGCAGCAAAGCAAAATCAAGCCTGCCGGAATCACACTGTCCTGAAAGCTTTTCCAGCAGCAGATAGTTTTCGTTATGCTTGCCCATGCCCATGACAGCGTACTGTCCGGACATAGCCTTTTTTACATAGTCGCTTCGGTCCATAGTCTTCATATAATTGTACATTCCCATGTGACCGCCGCAGGCCGCACCGCAGGTAATGATGTTCGCACCGCTCTTCACCAGCGTATTGTAGCCGCTGCGTTCATCCTCGCGCATTGCCCAATGGCAGCAGCTCAGCGCCCTGGCCCCCTGCTCTGCGAGCAGCGCATCAGCCGCAACGAACATTTCCGCCAGCATTCTGTCGTTATATTCATACTTGATATTCCCCTTGGCAATCGCCTGACCTAAGGGAGATTTAGGCATAATCTGCAGCTTGTACAAATCCATGCCGCTCACGCCGCAGGCCAGCGCCGTTCTGATATCGTCCAGCAGCATTGCCTGCGTCTGGCCGTTCAAGCCATAAATCAGATCGATAATAACCTTGACGCCTTTGGCTGCCACCTCTTCGAGCTTGGCCGTTACCTCTTCCTTCGCATTAAGCCTGCCTAAGGAGCGGCGCAAATGCGTATCAAAGGCCTGTACGCCGAAGCTGAAGCGGTTAATGCCGCCGGCAATGCAGGCATCCAGCTTCTCCGCTGACAAATCATAGATACTGCTTTCAAAGGTTATCTCGCAATCGTCCGCCAGCTTTGCTACGCTGTGAATCTTGTTCAACAGCGCACTTATCTGCGCCGGATTGAGCACCGAAGGCGTGCCGCCGCCAAAGAAAACCGCTTCCGTTCTTTGCTTGGCAAAAACACCCTGCTGCTGCAGAAAATCAAGCTCTGCCAAAAGCGCCTGCACATATTCTTCCACCTGCTCTGCCTCAAAGGGATTGCGGTAAAAGCTGCAGTAGGAGCAGCGCAGATTGCAGAACGGAATATGCAGATACAGCGCCGTCGGCTGCTGCGGCTGCAAAGCAAACTCCTGCAGCATCGTCCCCGCCATCATCCCCGGCAGTGGTTTGGTCTTGCGCGGAACATAGGTCAGATCTTTGAAGCTTGCTTCAACAGCAGTTGCCCCCGATTGGCCGGCAAGAGCCTTATAATCATCGCGCTCATAAAACGCCTGAATATTTTTTGCATAATCAATCATCAGCCTACTCCTTTACTGCATCAGGATACATTTTTGCTGCCATGTAGCGTACTGCCTTAGGATATTCCAAGCCAGGATTGAGCAGGAACAAATCGTCCGGCAGGAAAAATACCTGCTTATTTTTTACCGCATCGATGGAATTCCACGCCGGGTTGCTCATAATCTCCAGCTTAGGATTGCCATCACTATCTCTGGGCGCACCCATAGAGGTGATAAAAATTACCTGCGGATTTTTCTCCAGCAAATCCTCTAAGCTGTAGGGAGCCTTGTCAGGCTGAGTTCCCATCGGTCCGCTGACAGGCTTGGTTTCGCCCTGTACTACGTTGCGTAATTTAAGCATTTTGGCACAGCAGCCGGCAATACTGGTTTCCTTTTCCATGGTGATGCCCATGCTGGTGGTGTGCAGAATCGCTACGCTACGCTCGCTTTTAGGCAGCTTGCTTACTGTAGCATTGATATCCTTATCGAGATTTGCCACAACCTTCTGCGCCTTATCATCCTTACGCATTATTTTGCCAATGGTGAGCATGCTGTGCTTAACATCCTCATAGGATTTCAGATTCAGCACAACAACTGGAATATTGTTGGATTCCAATGTATGCAGATAACGCTCGTGCATGCCCTTGTAAGCAATTACCAGATCAGGCTTCAGCTCCACGATTTTTTCTACATTGATATTAAAGATAAAGCCTACCTCGGCAGCATCCTTGGCAAAAGCGGGCACCTTGCCTACCTGTGTTTTGGCACGGCCGACAACCTTGCCATCTACTGCCTGCACCAGCTCCAGGAAGGACGGGGACAGAACAACGATTCTTTCCGGAACCTTCTTGATAGTAACAATACGCTGGTTATCATCGGTAATTTTTACTGCGCTGCCCGAACCGGAACTGCCGGTTAGCGGAGAGCAACCACTTATACATAAGCATACCACAAGAACCGTTAAAATGAAACTGAAAATTTTTCGCATAATACTTCCTCGTTAGGCAAACAAAGCAGGCCATCGGGCCTGCTTTATTTGTTCTTTTACTTTACCGCTATGTTTAGAATTTATATTCCATACCAACTCTGTACAAGCGACCGAGATTGCCGTCAGAATACGGACCAAAGTTCTGGTGATTGCTGATGTTGTCAATGCCCAGATAAATCTTGGTATCCTTGTTGAGATGTCTGGAAGCCATGATGTTAGCAATAGTGAAGTCCTTGGTTTCGTAAACAAAGTTGCCCATGGTGCTCTTATCGCCATTATTGAAGTAGTAGCCGATGTTAGATACAAGGTCAAAGCTCAGGTCCCAAGCATAAATATTTTCCGGCTGATAGGAAACCCCGAAGGTTACCTGATGCTTAGCTCTGTCCTTCAGACGAGTTCCCGCGGTTTTGTCTTTAGCATCCAGGAAGGTGTAGCCGGCATTCAGATAAATATTCTTGCCCAGTCTGTGAGAACCGTACAGCTCTACGCCCTGCAGAGTTGCTTCCGGAATATTTTCATAAGCCATAATCATATCGCCTTTAACGCCGGGATACAAATCTGGATCATCATCGGTCAGCTTACCGGTCCAATAGGTGCTGATCAAATCTTTAACTTCATTTCTAAATACTCCCAGATGGACGGTAGATCTGTCGCCCCAGTCCTTTTCAACAGATAATTCATAGCTTAAGGATTTTTCCGGTTTCAGATCAGGGTTACCAACATAGAATTGGCCTTTACCACCCGGATTTGCGGCATACATTTCCCAGAAAATGTACAAGTCGTTTACAGTCGGAGTTTTATAGCCCTGACCTACTACAGCCTTAATACGAACATCATCGGCAGCATTATAGGTTGCAGCCAGGTTACTGGTCAGCTTGTTGCTGAACTGATCACTGTGGTCAAAACGTACGGAAGGAATAATCAGCCATTTATCATCAGGTCTGAATTCATCCTGAACATATGCTGCCAGATAGTTGATATCAGCCTTGTCAAAAGCTGCATGAGCATCTGCACCGTTCAAAGAGGTACTCGGTTTCTTTAAGCGGGTGCCTTCGCTCTGATCCTTACGATATTCGAAACCGGCAGTCAGCTTGTTCTTATCGCTCAGGTTGAAGGTATCCTTGCCTTCAATAACGCTCAGAGTACGTTTAACAGTATCAACCTTCGGATCCTGCAACTTCCAACCTTGAGGGCGTCCCATCATCGTCATGCGGGTATTGTTCTGGTTCTTATAGTGCTTATCGAATACTGATTTATAAGCTCTGAACATCCAGTCCTGCTTATCATCGGAGCCCTTATAAGTAATAGCATAGTCAGTACGCTTATTATCGTTATAAATTGTCTGTACCTTGTCCTGCCATACCTTACCGGGCACCATAACAGTTGTGCTGGTAGTAGATTTTTGATTGTTCTCTTTAATCTTGCTGAAGTCTATACTTAATTCATTGCCATTATCGAACTTGTAGCCTACATTCAAAGAAAGCGGTTGCTGCTTGCCATAAAAGTTCATGGAATCTCCGCTGCCTTTAGGATCTAAATAAGGTCTGTTTTTATTCAGACCAGCGTTGATTTTATAGGAATAGCGGCCTTCAGCGCCTTGCAGATACAGGTTTCCTTTATAGCCTGCGCCCTTGCCGTCCTCATACCAGCCATATTCATAATTAATGTCAGCAGTTGTCTTATCCGGAGTTTTGGTAATAACGTTAATTACACCACCCATAGCATCACTGCCATACAGTGCGCCTGCAGGTCCGCGGATGATTTCTACTCTTTCAACATCCTCCATACGGATACGGTCTACGTCCCAGGCATTGGCAGAGTTGTAAGCAGCCTCGCCGCCTAAACGCTTGCCGTCAACCATAATCAATACGTGACGGGATTCACTGCCGCGGATGCTGACATTGCTGCGTCCCTGGAAATCGTTGAATACATTAACGCCTAAAGCGCCCTTTAAAGCATCATGCAAGGTTTTAGCCTGTGTCTGCTCCAGCTTTTTGCTGTCAACAATCTCTACGGTAGAAGGGGTTTCCTTAACGGTCATCGCCGTTCTGGTTGCGGTAACAACCATAGTGTCTAAAGAAAATTCTTGTAAGTTCTCTTCAGCAGCAAGTGCTGTCCCCCCCCACAGTACACCGCCAGTTAACAGGGTTGTCAGGACTAACTTAGATAGTTCTTTTTTCTGCATACTCATACCACTCCTTAAAATATATACCAATCACAGCTATAACAGATTAAAATTCGGCAAAGTCCGCCATAGCTAAAACCAGTCACTTTAATATATGTCTATTCAGACATATAAATTATTTGTGTTATTATCCGTTTTCGGAATCGATGCTGTTTACAAGTATATCATTCAAAAACTATCTAGTCAAGAAAAGTTTGAAAAATATTAAGATTTACTTCTATAGAAAAATTCATAAAACATATGCTGAAATACTACGTTTGAGAAAAGTGGATATTTACAGCAAGCTTTTTTGTTGCAAGCAACAAAAAAGACTCCCAATTTCTTGGAAGTCTCAAATTGCAGTTGGTGGCGGCGCACGGATTCGAACCGCGGACACTGCGGGTATGAACCGCATGCTCTAGCCAACTGAGCTACGCCGCCATTTGGAGCTGATGACCAGGATTGAACTGGTGACCTTATCCTTACCAAGGATACGCTCTGCCGACTGAGCTACATCAGCAATATTTAGTTGGTTGCGGGGGGCGGACTTGAACCACCGACCTTCGGGTTATGAGCCCGACGAGCTACCAACTGCTCCACCCCGCGATGAAAGTTGGTGGATGGGGTTGGATTCGAACCAACGAAGCGAAACGCGGCAGATTTACAGTCTGCTCCCTTTAACCACTCGGGAACCCATCCATAGGCAACATAGATATTATATTACAGCGAGATGTTTTTGTCAAGCAAAAACTAAAAAATTATTTGAGCTTTTGACGCAATGCCTCAAACATCACAATGCCGGCCGCCATCGCCACGTTCAGCGATTCCGCACGTCCCTGCATCGGAATAAAGACGCGCTTGTCTGCTGCCGCCAGCAAAGCAGGACTCACGCCGTTGGCCTCGTTACCCATAACAAAAGCCAGGCGTCCCTGTAAATCCGCCTTGTACAAATTATCCGCGCCGTCCAGGCAGGTAACCAGCAGCTCATATCCTGCCTTACGTGCTGCCTGCACCAACAGCTCCTCGCCAAGGCCACTCAGCACCGGCAGGTGGAACAGCGAGCCCATGGAAGCACGCACTGTTTTCGGCGCATAAATATCAGCGCAGCCCTGCAAAAGCAGCAAGCCACCTACACCGGCCGCATCCGCAGTACGCAGCATGGTGCCGATATTTCCCGGGTCGGTAACCCTGTCCAGAACCAGCAGCATTTTGCCGGATGCCAGAAAATCCTCCAAACGCCTACTTCGCATTTCACATACGGCAATAATGCCCTGCGGTGTTTCGGTATCAGCAATTTTTTTCAGTACCTTATCGCTCACGCAGACAAGCTTTATCTGCTTAGCCGCAGCCTCCTCCAGTACAGCGCGGGTACGGTCATCCTCAATCGCAGTATAAAAAATGCTCTGCACGGCGCCGTAACGCACTGCCTCTTCCACAGTACGCAGGCCCTCCGCCAGAAACAGTCCCTGCTGCTGACGATATTTCTTCTGCTTCAGCTCCGCTGCAGCCTTCACCATTGGGTTTTGCAATCCGGTAAGTTCCATCACGTTTCTCCTCTATATGCAACTAAATTACTTTTGCTACTATTATACTAATATATTCCAGCCAGCGTCAATCAGCCATTGATAATAATGAAAAAGGCTGTAAAAAGAACGACGCTGGTTATAATCGTCAATGAATTGAACAGGCTGGCCAGCTGTACATTTGCTCCCAACTTCTCTACAAAAATCGGGCCGATAATCGTGCAGGGTGCCATAAACGCCAGCGCAATCACATAATTTATCTCCTGCTTGAAAGGCGCCAGATAAATAAAAGCAGCGGCGCACAAGAGCGCTATTGCATAACGCACGCTGAACAGCTCCTTGACGTAGCCCATTGCCTGCTTATCCAGCTTGAGTTCAAACATCATACCAATCATCAGCATACTCAAAAACGGGTTGCCTGTGCCCACAATCTCTGTAAACGTATACACGCTCTTAGGAAAGTGGAAGCCTGCCAGCGACAGCACCAACATACTGATATAAACAACAAACGGCACCGAATGCAGGAGCTTTTGCACAATATTCTTCATGCTGAATTTGTCCTTACGTCCGTCCGCATAGCCGATGCAGGATGCCGTCAGCGCGTAGGTCATACCAGTGCACATAATCGAATTGCCCACATCGAACATACACAGACCGACTACGGCAAAGGGTGTTAAAAAGGCCTGCGCAAACGGCAGCGTAAAGCAGCCTATATTATAACCCGCAAGGCTGAAGATATAGAAAATCTTGGTAGCCGGAGTATCACCGCGCGTCAGCATCAGAGATACAAAAAGCATCATCAGATTGCCGAATAAGCCTAAAAAGACGGCAGCGATTAGCGAATAATCCATCTCAAAATGTGCAAAGCTGTTGATTACGGCACAGGGCAACGTAATATTCAAAACAATTTTGCTTACGACCTGATAATCGGTCGGTGAAAAAAAGCCGCGGCGTTTGCAGATATAGCCTATAAGTATGATGAACACAAAGGCCAGGGCTTTACTTAAAACTACTAACATAAAACTAAACCCCTCACAAATTACAAAAAAACCTGCTCCCGTGCGCACACAGGAGCAGGCTCAGACCAGCGCCTACGCACCAGTCAGTATTTACTTTTCTCTTACAGAGCAGCTTTAGCAGCTTCTACCAGCTTAGCGAAAGCAGCAGAGTCATAGATAGCCATGTCAGCCATAACTTTGCGGTTCATTTCGATGCCAGCTTTGGTCAGGCCGCAGATGAAACGGCTGTAGCTCAGGCCGTTAGCACGGGTAGCAGCGTTGATACGAGCAATCCACAGACGACGGAACTCGCGTTTTTTAGCGCGACGGTCACGACGAGCATAGGACAGAGCTTTCATTACCAGCTCGTTAGCTTTTTTGAATTGTTTGCTGCGGGAACCATAGTAACCTTTAGCCAGTTTCAGAATGTGTTTATGACGACGATGAGCGGTTACGCCCACTTTAACTCTTGCCATTGTTAGTATCCTCCTTTAAATCTCTTAATTATGCGTACGGGAGCATTTTTGCTACATGCTCTTTGTCAGTCTTGTGCACCAGAGCAGCTTTGCGCAGGTTTCTCTTACGTGCAGGAGATTTATGTTCGAGAATGTGGCTCTTGAAGTTTTTAAAATGTTTGAATTCACCAGAAGCGGTTTTTTTGAAGCGCTTTGCAGCAGCTCTACGGGTTTTCATTTTCGGCATTGTGATTTCCTCCTCTATTATTTAGCAGGTTTTGGCGCAACAATCATAATCATGTTTTTGCCTTCTAATTTTGGAACTCTTTCTACGACGGCAATTTCTTTCAACTGCTGTGCCATACGATTCAGCAGCACCTCGCCAAGCTCAGGATGAGACAGTTCGCGGCCACGGAACATGATGGTAACTTTTACCTTATCGCCATCTTCCAGGAAACGTACTGCATTCTTATACTTAACATTGAAGTCGTGGTCCTCAATACCGGGACGCAGCTTAACTTCTTTAATGTCGAAGGTCTTTTGCTTTTTACGAGCTTCTTTTTCGCGTTTTTGCTGCTCGTAACGATACTTGCCATAATCCATAATCCGGCACACAGGCGGTTTTGCTGTCGGAGCAATTTCGACTAAGTCCAGATGATTTTCTAATGCAAGCTTCAGAGCGTCACGGCTGGACATAATGCCAAGCTGTTCGCCCCCATTGGCAATAACACGCACTTCACGCGCACGAATTTCTTCGTTAATACGCAAGCTTTCCTTACTTATAACAATTCACCTCCATGAACATCAGATAAGCAATTACTGCTTATAAAATCTGTAACATATCAGATATAAGCAAAACAAAAAAGCGGGCAGAACAAATTCCACCCGCATGAATATCATATCCAACCCTGTCGAGCGTTTGCCGCAAGGTGAGAAGCGAGTGGCTTCTGCTTTGTTACTAGAACATGATAACACATAGCCTGATAAGTGTCAAGCTTTTTACAGTTTTTATTTAAAAAGATTTTTGATTTTATTGAAGAAGCTCTTTTCCTCGGGGCTGATATTATCCTTGCTGATTTCACCGAAGCTGCGCAGTGCTTCCTTCTGCTTTTCGTTCAGCTTAGTCGGCACAACTACCTTAATGCGAACCAGCTGATCACCGCGCTGACCGCCGCGCAGGCTGGGAATCCCCTTCTCCTTCAGGCGCAGTACCTTACCGGGCTGAGTGCCTTCGGGAACCTTCACGGTTACCTGACCATCCAGCGTAGGAACCTTGATCTCAGCGCCCAGGGTTGCCTGTACGATATTGACAGGTACCTCGCACAGAACAGTAGTGCCATCACGTTCAAAGAACTTGTGTGGCTTCACGTACAGATATACGTAAAGATCACCGCTCTGACCGCCCTTAGCACCGGCCTCGCCCTCGCCGCTTACGCGCAGGCGGGAGCCGTTATCTACACCTGCAGGGATTTTTACCTTCAGGCGTTTATTCTTCTTCACAGTACCCTTGCCGCGACATTCCTTACAGGGGTTGGAAATGATCTTGCCCTCGCCGTGGCACTTGGAGCACGGACGCTCATTTACCATCTGACCGAACATGGTATTCTGGGTGAAGCGTACATAGCCGGAGCCGTGACATTCAGGGCAGGTTTCAACCTTGGAGCCGGGCTCTGCACCATCACCGTGGCAATGGTCGCAGGTTTCGTCGCGATACAGATTGATTTCCTTCTCTACGCCGAAAGCTGCTTCTTCAAAGGTAATTTCCATATCAAAGCGCAAATCCGCACCGCGCTGCGGGCCCGCTTCGCGGCCGCCGCGACTGCGTCCCTGGCCGCCGAAGAACATATCGAAAATATCATCCATGCCTCCGCCGCCAAAGCCACCGAAGCCGCCGCCGAACGGATTACCGCCGGCACCGCCGGCAGTCTGCGCCTGTTCGAAGGCATCAGGGCCAAGCTGGTCATACTGCTGGCGCTTCTGCTCATCGGAAAGGACGCTGTAAGCCTCATTGGCTTCCTTGAATTTGTTCATGGCTTCTTCGTTGCCCTTATTACGGTCAGGATGATATTTCAGGGCCAGTTTACGGAATGCTTTTTTTATTTCGTCCTGGGAAGCGGTTTTGCTTACTCCCAGTACCTCATAATAATCTCTCTTAGCCAAAACAGGCGCCTCCTAAAACTTTTCTACCGAATATTATTTAAGCATATAATGCCCAGATGCATGATGGCGGTTGCCACAGCAGCTGGGCACTAATATTATATTACTTTTTTACGTCTGTATCAACAACGCAGATGGTGCCTTATCGACAGCCTTATTTCTTATCGTCGTCAACAACTTCCGCGTCAACTACGTCATCATCGGCTTTTTTAGCACCCTGAGCACCTGCAGCGCCTTGAGCGCCTGCAGCACCCTCTTGTGCCTGAGTTTCTTTGTAAAGCTCAGCGCTCAGCTCGTACAACGGTTTGGTCAGAGCTTCGGTATCAGCTTTAATCTTGTCGAGATCGTCGCCCTTCATGGTTTCTTTCAGGGTGTCAACAGCAGCTTTAACCTTAGCAATCAATTCGTCCTTGCCTTTGCCTTCCATGTCCTTCATGGTCTTTTCAGCCTGATAGCACATGTTGTCGGCCTGGTTGCGGACTTCTACGCCTTCCTTACGTTTCTTATCAGCTTCAGCGTTAGCTTCTGCTTCTTTAACCATTCTGTCTACTTCGTCCTTATCAAGGGTGCCGGAGGAGGTAATGGTAATCTTTTGTTCTTTACCGGTGCCAAGGTCTTTAGCGCTTACGTTAACGATACCGTTAGCATCGATGTCGAAGGAAACTTCAATTTTAGGAATTCCACGCGGTGCAGCCGGGATGCCGGACAGCTCGAAGCGGCCCAGAGTTTTGTTGTCTGCAGCCATTTCACGTTCACCTTGCAGAACATGGATATCAACGGAAGGCTGGTTATCAGCAGCGGTAGAGAATACCTGTTTCTTAGAGGTCGGGATGGTAGTGTTACGGTCGATAATCTTGGTGAATACACCGCCGAGGGTTTCAATACCCAGGGACAACGGAGTTACATCCAGCAGCAGTACGTTGCCAGTGCCTTCTTCACCGGAGAGAACGCCAGCCTGGATAGCAGCACCTACTGCAACGCATTCATCCGGGTTAACTCCTTTGTAAGGCTCTTTGCCCATGAATGCTTTGATAGCAGCCTGTACAGCCGGGATACGGGAAGAACCGCCAACCAGGATTACCTTGCTGATATCGTTTGCGGAAAGACCTGCATCGCTCATAGCCTGACGAACAGGGCCCATGGTGCGTTCAACAAGATCAGCAGTCATTGCTTCGAATTTAGCACGAGTCAGGTCCATATCCAGATGTTTCGGGCCGTCAGCACCTGCAGTGATGAACGGCAGGTTGATGTTGGTGCTCATAACGCCGGACAATTCGATTTTAGCTTTTTCAGCAGCTTCACGCAGACGCTGCATAGCCATACGGTCGGTAGAAAGGTCAATGCCTTCAGCTTTCTTGAATTCGTCAACCATCCAGTCCATGATTTTCTTATCGAAGTCATCGCCGCCCAGATGAGTATCACCATTGGTTGCTTTTACTTCGAATACGCCGTCACCAACATCCAGAATGGATACATCGAAGGTGCCGCCGCCGAGGTCGTATACCATGATGGTATGGTCGTCGGTTTTATCAATGCCGTATGCCAGAGAAGCAGCGGTAGGCTCGTTGACGATACGCAGAACATCGAGGCCTGCAATCTTACCAGCGTCTTTAGTAGCCTGACGTTGGCTGTCATTGAAGTATGCAGGAACAGTGATAACTGCCTGGGATACCTTTTCGCCCAGATAAGCTTCTGCATCCGCTTTCAGTTTTTGCAGAATCATTGCGGAAATTTCTTCCGGGGAATATTTTTTGTCGTCGATAGTTACTCTGTAAGAGCCTTCGCCCATGTGACGTTTGATGGAGCTGATGGTTCTGTCAGGGTTGGAAACTGCCTGACGTTTTGCCAGCTGACCAACAAGACGCTCGCCGTTTTTAGCAAAGCCTACAACAGACGGGGTTAAGCGGCTGCCTTCCTGGTTAGTGATGACGGTAGGTTCGCCGCCTTCCATAACTGCAACAACACTATTAGTAGTACCTAAGTCAATACCAATTACTTTAGCCATGATTTTTATCCTCCTGATTACTATCCTTCGGTGATGCGGCAAATGCCACATTTTTACCGAATCGATGTGATATATTTTTTAATTTATTGTGAAGAGCACGCCAGCTTTATTCGTTGGTGTTTACTCTTACCTTACTGTGACGGATAACCTTGTCCCCCAGCTTATAGCCTTTTTCGAAAACCATATCTACGATTTCATCATCCAGCTCCGGATTATGACCGCGCATTACGGCTTCGTGGATGTTCGGGTCAAATTTAGCATTTTGAGCTTCAATTTCTTCTACCTTCAGATCCTTGAAGGCATCTTCAAACTGACGGCGGATTTTTTTCATACCATCGACAACTGCATCCACATTATCGCCCTTTTCGACGCTTGCTTCAGCACGCTCAAAATTATCTAAAACCTTTAAGAACTTGCCAACCACATTTGCTGTTACAAAGGTGGAAAGCTGTTCCTTTTCTATATTGGTGCGACGGCGGAAGTTTTCAAAATCAGCCTGCAATCTCAGTAAACGATTTTGCAACTCTTCGATTTTAGCATCCTTCGGGTCAACCTCAGGCTCAGCGGCTTCCTCCGCATTTTTTACATCTTCAGCTTTTTCAGCTTCTGCAGCTTCCGCAGTTTCCTGTTCGGCAGCCTTCGCTTCCGCAGCCTCCTGCTCAGCCTGTTTTTCTTTCATTTCATTATCCTGCAAGGCTCTTCCTCCTTAGTTTTATTTCTTGTCGGGCTTTTGCTCGAACATCGTTTTCAAATACTTATGCAGGTAATCCATAACGGTAATTACCTTGCCGTATTCCATACGCGTCGGGCCAAGAACTGCCATCGTACCGACTATCTGACCGTTAAGACGGTAGGTTGCCTGTACCATGCTGCAATCCTGAATGCCGGTGAATTTGTTTTCACTGCCAATCGTGATCTTCAGTCCGCTGTCCTCGCCTGCCTTCAGCAAATCGCGCACCACGCGCTCCTCCTCCAGGATACCCAGAAGATTCTTCACACGCTCCACATCGCGGAATTCCGGCTGGTTCAGCAGCTGCTTGGTGCCACCCAGGAAAACCTTTTGCTGCTGGTATTTCTGACGCATCTGGCGGATGGACTGTACCAGCGATGTGAACAGCAGCTTATCATCTGCTATATTGGTATGCACCGCCTGCAGCAGGTCCTCGGTAATGTTCGCCAACGCTCTGCCCTCCAGCAGTCTGCTGACGCGTCCTGCCATGTAGTCCAGCTCCTCCGGCCGCATTCCCAAAGGAATTTCTACCACGCAATTGGCCACATTGCCGTCATCTGTTACAATGCACAGGATGGCATGGTGCTCATCCAGAGGTAAAAACTTCATATAACGGAAGCACGCACCGGCATCACGGTTAGCCAGCACCATTGAAACATTCTTCGTCATCCGGGAAAGGATTTTCGCCGTTGACTGGAAGATTTCATCAATGCTTCTGCGTCTTTCGCTGAACCAGCCGTTAATCAGCGCTCTGTCATTATCTGTCAGAGTGCCGGGTTCAACGAGTGAGTCAACATAAAGACGATAAGCCTGAGCCGACGGTACACGTCCGGCCGAGGTGTGCGGCTGCTCCAGATAACCCAGAAGCTCCAGATCACTCATCTCGTTACGGATGGTCGCAGGACTGAGGCCCAAATCATATTTGCGGGCAATCGTCCTTGAACCTACAGGCTCAGCAGTTGAAATATAATCCTCAATTATGAGCTGGAGAATTTTTTTCTTTCTTTCGTTTAACATATTCCCACCTCATTTTGATTGTTAGCACTCTATCATTAGGAGTGCTAACATCTTGATACTAGGATAGCACTAGCCTACTTTATTGTCAACACCTTTTTTATTTATTTTTAAGTTATCACAAAAACTTCAAATATTTGATTGCCGACCTCCATACCACGCTCCGTCAGGCGCAGTCTTTGCGTACCTACATCATATGCAATAAGCTTTTGTTCAAAGAGCGGTGCCAGCTCGGAGGCAAAGCGCTGCAGCACATCAACGCCAAAGCGCTCGCGGGCCTCCGCCAGGCTCGCGCCTTCGCTGCGGCGCAGTCCCATGAACATAAACTCCTCCAACAGCTCTGCACAAGATAATTCTTCTATATTATATAAAGCGCTCGTGCGCAAATCGCCACTGCTAAAGCTCTTAAGCTGCTCAATATATTCTCTGACCGTACTCAGCCCGGTGCGCCTTCTTTGGCCGTCAAAGCCACAGGCGGCAGCGCCAAAGGCCATGTAAGGATGATACTGCCAGTAAACCGTATTGTGCCGCGAATACTGGCCGTTTTTGGCGTAGTTTGATATTTCGTAGCGTTCAAAACCACGCTCGCGCAAAAAAAACTGCACCAACTCGTACATATCCGCCGCCGTGTCCTCGTCAGGCAAAGTTATTCTGCCCTTGTCCACTAGGCTTGCCAACGGCGTGCCCTCCTCCACTATCAGGCCATAAACAGAAATATGCTCTATGCCCGTATCGGTTAGACGCTCCAGCGTATCCTGCAGGCTGGTAAGCGTCTGCGACGGCAGTCCGTAAATCAAATCCGCGCTGACGCGCGCAAAGCCAGCTTTGCGTGCCAGCGTCAGCGCTTCCAGCGCCTGCTGCGCGTTGTGAATGCGTCCTATCGCCCGCAGCTCGTTGTCCTGCAGCGACTGTACGCCGAAGCTGATGCGGTCAAAGCCAAGCTGACGCAGCGTCTGCAGCTTGGCTAAATCTGCCGTACCGGGGTTTACCTCAATCGTTGCCTCGCAGGGCTGCTGCCAAAAGCCGTACTGCTTCAAAGCGTTAACCAGCTTCGCGATACATTCCGTCGGCAGCACGCTCGGCGTGCCGCCGCCAAAATAAATGCTGGCGTTCGCCGCCATATCTGCCGCCTCATCCGCACGCAGAGCAATTTCTTTGCACACAGCGTCGGTATATTCACGCTTCGCCTGCTCGTCAAAGCCGGCATAAGAAGCAAAATCGCAGTACAGGCATTTCTGTACGCAAAACGGTATATGCAGATAAAGTGCCTGATATTGCTGCCATGGCTGCACTTGTTTATTTTCCATCATTGTTATTTCCTTTCACTATCTGTATCTCTATCTGTAAAAAACGCCGCCACAGAAATTACTGCAGCGACGCACTAAAGCAAATTTATTTTCCCTTTTTATAGAACCATTTTTTATACGCAAAAAAGACAGCGCCCACAACCAAAATCAAAATCGTTAATCTTTGGCTGTGCTCCTGAAAGTTAACTACATCATGGCCGATGACAACCTCCAATGCCGTAGAAGGAAATTTGCCGATAAGGTTAGCAATAATGTAATCACGCGCACTCATGCTGCTCACAGCACCCACCGCCGTCAAAATGCCTGACGGAAAATACGGCAGCGCCCTGGCGAAGGCCATCCACTCCAGACCGTGCTTGCTGCTTGCTTCATCAATGGATTTCAGCGAGTTGCTTTTTTCAATCAGCTTCTGCGCCGTATCACGGAAGAAGAAGCGCATCAGATAAAAGCTGATAACCACACCGGTTGTTTCCGCCAGCCAGGAAATAGTAATACCCAGGGGCAGGCCGAAAATCAGACCATTGGCTGTAGAAAGAAAAATCGACGGGAAAACGCTGCCGGCATTAATCAGCACGTCCAGCACAAAACTGATTAAAATCGCCCATGGGCCAAAGGAGCGCAGATATTCCACCAGACCGTTGACATTACCGCTGATTGCCAGCGTAAAGGTTTTATTAAAGAAATCATCGGCAAAAAAGTGAATACCCAAAAACAAGGCCACCAGCAAAACTGCCGCCGTCACCTTAGCACAAACATCAGGATTTTTTAACCAGTCTTTTTTCATGTATTTATAACCTCTTTAAGAATTAAAAATCATATTAAAGCGTTCGCCAAACTGCATTTCCACCAGGCGGCGGATTTCCGCCCAGTCCTCCGGCGTACGCAGCTGCGCCTGCGCCAGTTGGCGAACCTGCGCAATTACGTCAACATCTCGCATTATATCAGCAATTCGCAAATCTGGCAAGCCATGCTGCTTCAGACCGAAGAGCTGACCGGCACCGCGCTGCTCCATATCCTTTTCCGCCAGATAAAAGCCGTCCTCACTCTCATGCAGTACGTTCAGACGCGCCAGTGCCTCCGGCGAATCGGCGGCCGTCAGCAGCACGCAGTAGGACTGCTCGCTGCCGCGTCCTACACGTCCGCGCAGCTGGTGCAGCTGCGCCAGACCGAAGCGCTCGGCGTTTTCAATCACCATCAGCGTAGCATTGGGCACGTTCACGCCAACCTCGATAACCGTAGTGCTCACCAGTACCTTCAGCTCGCCTGCCGCAAAGCGGCTCATAATCGCATCCTTCTCCGCTCCCTTCAGCCTGCCATGCAGCAGAGCGCAGGGAATGTCCTGCAGAAAATCGCGCTGCAGCTCCTCGTATACTCTTTCAGCACTATGCACAGCAAGGACATCGGATTCCTCAATCAGTGGGCAGACAACGTAGGCCTGCCTTCCTGCCTGCACCTGACGCACCAGACCGGCATAAACCTCGCGACGACGCTCGTCCGTATAGCACAGCGTCCGCACCGGCTTGCGCTGCGGCGGACGTCCCTTCATTACGGAAATATCCAAATCGCCGTAAACAGTGAGCGCCAAGGTACGCGGAATTGGCGTTGCCGTCATTACCAGTACATCGGGAGCATTCTCCGATTTATTGGACAGGCGTGCACGCTGCTCTACGCCGAAGCGGTGCTGCTCGTCCGTCACCGTCAGTGACAGGTTGGCAAAGCGCACGTCCTCCTCCAGAAGCGCGTGCGTACCCACAACTACATCAACAAGGCCCAGCTCCAGATTCAGCAGCAGCTCACGCCTTGCCTTAGCACGCATACCGCCTGTCAGCAAAGCAATACGCACACCGTAAGGCTGCAGATATTGCTCCAGCGTTTCAAAATGCTGCGCTGCCAAAATTTCCGTCGGCACCATAATACAGCCCTGATAACCGTTTTCCACCGCCTTAGCCAATGCCAGCGCGCTGATAACCGTCTTACCGCTGCCTACATCGCCTTGCAGAATGCGGTGCATAGGCTTCTTATCCTGCATATCCAGCGAAATCTCACGCCATGCCTGCTGCTGTGCCGCCGTCAGCTCAAAGGGCAGTCCCTGCATTACGTCTTTAACAAGCGCACCGTCTGCAGCGTGCTTAATACCCTCTCTGTTGTCATGGCTCTGCTGACGATAATACAGCAAGCCGCACTGCAGCAAAAACAGCTCCTCAAAAACAAAGCGCTGCTTGGCTCGTCGCAATGCTTCCCAGCTTTCCGGAAAGTGAATATTTTTCAGCGCCGAATAGCGGTCGGGCAAATTGCACTGGCTCACAACCTTCGCTGGCAGGCTTTCCGGCAAATCCTTTGCTGCCAGGCGCAGCGCCTCGCTTACCCAGGTACGCAGATTCTTCTGCGTCAGGTTACCGCTCAAAGCATACACCGGTACAATACCCGGCGTTTTGCCCTCGTCCTGCTCCAAAGTCTGCACATCCACCTCACTGACGGACTTCGTAGTGCGCCCCTGCCTTACGCGGCCCGTAATCTGCAGCACCGTATCCGGCTTCAGCTTCTGCGCCTTGTAGCGCTGCCCGCCGAAAAAGTACAGCGTGGCATAGCCTGTTTCATCACGCACCGTCACCGACGTATAGCTGCGGCGGCTGGCACCATAGCCGTTTTTCACCTGATAAACCGTAGCTTTGAAAATCTGCTTGCTGTTGTCAACCTCAAGCTCTTTAATCGTTTTGAGCTTGGCATAATCAAGGTAAGCACCCTGGCGCGGGTAAAATTCCAGCAAATCACCCACGCTGAAAATATTAAGAGCAGCCAGCTCAGCTGCCTTTTTTACACCTACACCTTTTAGTGTTGTTACAGGTTCTTTCCACCACATTTATAAAAATACCCTCTTTATCTTAAAATTTCCTTGCTTTTCTGCGCTCTTTATGGTATGATACTCATGTTAAATTTGAATGTGCCTTATGTCTTATCACGTTTAAGGAGGTGGGAAACAATGGCATCTATCTGCGAAATCTGCGGTAAAGGAAAACTCGCTGGCAACAACGTCAGCCACTCCAATAGACACACCAAACGTGCTTGGAACCCGAATATTCAACAAGTAAGAGCAGTTGTTGAAGGTTCTGTTAAACGCTTGAACGTTTGCACCCGTTGCCTGCGTTCCGGTAAAGTTAACCGCGCAATCTAATCCGTTCGGATTTAAAAAGAAGCCAAATACCAATCGGTATTTGGTTTCTTTTTTTGCGCTTATTTTACTTTGCAGCCACACTCGGGGCAGAACTTAACCAAAGAGCTGATTTTTGCGGAGCAGTTCGGGCACAAAATAAAGGCACGGTATTCTGTGAGCTTCTTTTCGAACAGCTCATAGAACTGGTTAACCTCTTTGTCCTCACGCTTCCAGTTATAAATCTGCAGACGCTCCTTGGTAGAGTCCATAATAACCTGTACGGTTTCCTCGTCCAAAGACTGCATAGCCAGCTGCATAATTTTTTTCTTGTTATGGAAGTGCAGCTGATGCGCAGCATCGTCCTGCTCATCAATAGTTACACCCATCTCATTGACGCACAGCAAGGCAATATTCCAGGCTACGTCAATATCAACTTCATAAAGACGGTTATCAAAGCAACCGCCGGCACCATCTATTCTCATAGCTACCTCCTGCCAGATGTTTTTTCTTAATTATAGCACAAGCGCATATTTGCTGTAAAACAAATCGCTCATGCCATAGCATTATTTATTCAGTTCCTCCGCCATTTCCCTTACAGTCTTATGCAGCAGCGGATGCTCCAGCTCCGGCGCAATATCCAAAAGCGGCAGCAGGACAAAATCCCTGTTCTGCATATCGGGATGCGGCAAGATAAGCTCCTTCGTCTGCATCACGACATTTTCGTAAAGCAGCAAATCCAGATCAATATTACGCTCACCCCAATGACGCAGGCGCACACGCCCCATCGCCAGCTCCGTTGCCAAAAGCGTACGCAAAAGCGCCACAGGCTCCAGATTAGTGCGCACCCTGCACACAGCATTCAAAAACTGCGGCTGGTCCGTCACACCATAAGGCTCCGTAGCAAAATAGCCGGAAACCTGCAGTACCTCCACGCCTTGCTGCATCAGCAGCATCAGCGCGCGCTGTAAATTCTTTTTCTTATCGCCCAGGTTACTGCCCAAGGCAACATATGCAATAGCCATTTAAGACTCCTGTTCTTTTGATGTGTTTATGATAGACGCAGCAAAATAAACGATACTGTCGCAGCAATTATTCTGTCACGGCGAAAGCATAAAAATTTTAGGCAATGAGTGCCTGGAACAACAGAAATTGCAATACTGTTTGAGCGCTAAGCTGACTTCTACAGAAAAATGCTTCGCCTAGCGCGAGTTTATTGCAATTTCGTCTTTGTTCCGCACGAAATTGCCGTTAAAAAATTTTTCGCTGCAGCGTGACAAATAATTGCTAAAACATTTCTTCCTGTAACACAATAAGCGATACTATCGCAGTAATTATTCCGTCGCAGCGTGACAGATAATTGCTAAGCAAACCTATTCCGCGCTGCCGCGCAAAATAGCCTCCAGCGTGCGAATTGCCCGCACATTCTCCTCAACATCATGCACGCGCACCATCTGTGCCCCCGCGTAAATTGCCTGCAGACTCGTCGCAATCGTTCCCTCCAAACGCTGCTCCGCCGGAACACCGCCCAGCACAGCACCAAGCGTACTCTTGCGTGAAGCCGCCAGCAGCACCGGATAACCAAAGCTCGTCAAAGCCTTCAGGTCACGCATCAACAGCAAATTCTGCTCCACATTCTTCGCAAAGCCGATACCCGGATCCAGAATAATCTTATCCGCACTCACACCGCGCTCACGCAAAAGCTGTGCTCTCTGCGCCAGATAAACGGCAACCTCCTGCACAACATCCTTGTACTCGCAGTTCTGCTGCATATTCTTCGGCGTACCGCGCATATGCATAAGAATAATCGGCGCTTTAGTTGCCACAACCACATCAGCCATGCGCGGGTCAGCCTCCATTGCGCTGATATCGTTAATCATATCAGCACCGGCAGCAATAGCTGCCTCCGCCGTATCCGCACGATAGGTATCGATAGAAATAACAGCATCGGGATAAGCCTTGCGCAAAGCAGCAATCGCAGGAACTACGCGGCGGCGCTCCTCCTCCCCGTCAACGCTGTCGCTGCCCGGACGGGTAGACTCACCGCCGATATCCAGCACACCGGCACCCGCAGCAAGCATTCTGCCGGCACGCTCCACCAGCTCCTCCATAGCAGGAACACGGCTGCCCTCATAAAAAGAATCCGGCGTAACGTTCAAAATGCCCATCACGCACATCTTCTCATAGGTCAGCACGCGGCCGTCAGCCAGAGTAGTGCGCAGCTTTTGCGGCGTCAGCGCCATCTCCAGATCAATAGCAGCCTGAGGAATACCAAAATAAGGCATCTGCGCCATTTTCTTCAGCAGTACCTTATAATGCTTCAGCGTACCCAAAAGCAAAATATCAACATACTTTGCAGCGCAGGTAACAGCACCGACAGGCGTTACGGCGTCGCCGCCCACTGCCAGCATCTCCTGCTTGATAATATTCGCTGCCGGAGTACGCACACCCAGCAGCTTGAATGGAATAATCTCCGCCTTATGAGCAAAAATAGGCAGACTGTCGGCATGAGCGCCGATGCTTGCCAGCGCTGCCTCCAAGCCTTCACGGTTAACCTTTAATAACATTCATTCTCACCTTTTTCCACAACAGCAAAAGCGTTATGATTATGGATGCTTTCCATGCTCTCCACCTCTGCGCGATACCAGGTAATACGCTTATCTGCCTCCAGACGCAAAGCAACCTCACGCACAGCATCCTCTACAAAACGCGGATTTTCATAAGCATGCTCCGTAACATATTTTTCATCGGGGCGCTTCAAAAGACCGTAAAGCGGCGTGCTTGCGGAAGCCTCGGCATATTCCACCAGCTCCTCCAGCCACACCATCTCCTGCGCCTCAACCTCCAGCTTCGCCCAGGCGCGCTGATTATGCGCACCGTACTCACTGATTTCCTTGGAGCAGGGGCACAGCGTCTGCACTGGTACAACAGCAGTAATACGCCAACGCAGCTTCTCGCCCTTCTCGGCCTTATACACGCAATCAATATCCAACGGCGCTTCCATGCCGCTCACAGGAGCCTTCTTCGTCACAAAATACGGGAACTTCAGCTCGATAAAAGCTCTTTCCGCCTGCAAATGCTGCTTCAGCTGGTCTAAAATAGCCTCCACATCAGCGAGTCCCACAGGGCCTAGAGTACGCAAACATTCCACAAAACGGCTCATGTGCGTACCGCGCATATCATGCGGCAAATCAACCGCCAGTGTTACCTCCGCTACGCTGTGCTGCGTACCGCGTGCTTTATCGCGCAGCTCAATCGGCCAACGCAGGCCCTTTATTCCCACATGCTTCAAAGGAATATTGCGTAAATCCTTTTCGCTTTGTACATCCTTCACGTCATTCACCTCTGTACACGCAGCCACTGGTGCGAGTTTCCCAAACTTCTACTTCATATAAATGATAACGGTCGCTCTTCAGCAGCTCAACCAGCTTATTCCAAACCCAGACACTGATATTTTCTGCAGAAGGCACGAGCAGAATATCATTCAGGCAGGCGTGGTCCAGATGCGACAGCACCTCGTCCTTCACCAGATTCTTCAGCTTAATAAAATCAATAACCATACCCTCGTGGTCGGGAGTGCCCTCCACCTTTACCACCAGCTTATAGGTATGACCGTGCAAATGCTCGCACTTGCCGTTATAGGCAGGCAGATAATGCGCAGCGTCAAAATCAAATTCCTTGATAATTATCATTTATATTCTCCTCCATAAAGGGTTAAATCAGCAAAACCGTTCTGGCGCAGAGCCTCATAAGCCACAATCGCCACGGAATTGGACAAGTTCAAAGAGCGTGCATCCTCAATCATCGGAATACGGATGCAGCTTTCGGGATATTCGTGCAGCAAGGTTTCCGGCAGACCGGCAGTTTCCTTGCCGAAAATCAGCAGACTGTCCTGAGCATACTGCACATCGGCATAAGAGCTGTGTGCCTTCGTCGTCAGGAAATACTTGGGGTTATCCTTGTATTTTTCCAGCACCTCATAAACGCTGTCATAATAATGGATATCAACAAGATGCCAATAATCCAGACCTGCACGCTTCAAATATTTATCCTCCACGGAAAAACCAAGCGGACGGACCAAATGCAGGTGACAGCCGGTTGCTGCGCACAGACGTGCAATATTACCGGTATTGCCGGGAATTTCCGGTTCAACTAAAACTATATGCATTTTACTGAATGCCTCCTCATCTGACTGCAGCGCAGTCGTTAATTTATTTTTTCTCCTGCAGTATTTCGGAAACTCTCTGCTTCATACTGCGTTTCTTTTTATTCTTTTCCTTAACCGGTTGAGCCGGTGCAGGCTTAATCTCCGGCTCAGCAGGCTGCTGTGCCAGGATTTTCTGATAGGTAGCCATAATCTTTTCGCAATACAGCGAGCCCATCGCCCAAGTGCCGTTCAAACCGTACCAGGTGTTGACAACACCACGCTCCAGGCGGATATTATGCGCCAAATCATAGCGCGGATCAACAATATCCGTTGATGGGCGCTTCGTCTGCGTATAAGCCAGCAGATGCTGGATATGCGCACGCACTCCCATTTGCGGCGTAGCAAAGGACGCACCGCGCACACCACCGCCGATAGTACCCAACCCGCAAAAATTGTTCTGATGGTGCAGCACGTCACCGCCATAACGGTAAGCGCCTGTTTCCACCAACGATTGCGCCAGGGCAAGGTCTGGGCGCACGTTTTCACGCTTAGCCTCCTGCCAGTACAGCTCAACCAGCTCCTCCACCGGGCAGGCCAGTTTCACAGCCGGGTTAGCCGCCAAAATATAGGCAACAGCCTGCGCCTTACTGGCAATCGCCTCACCATAAATAGCGATATTACGGTAATCATCCGGCAGCTGAGTACCGGAAAAATAAAACTTGCCGTCCTTCTCCTGCAGCAGCGACGGACGCGGAGCGGCAGGAACATTTATCGTACCGGCAGGCGGTTTAGCCACCGGTTTGGTAGATACAACGATTTTATCCTTTTCCTGAGTTATTTGGACAGCGCGTTGCTTTTTGTTCAGCAGCTTCTTATCCTTTTTATCAGCGATAATGGTCTGCTTAGAGGCAGGCGCTTCATCAGCGACCTCGCGCACAGTTGCCGCACACACGCCGGCATACAGCGACAGGCCCAGCAGAACACACGCAAAAGTAATTTTTTTATATTTCATAGCGCATTACTCCTATATATATCACGCTATCAATTTTACCGCACCTGAGGCAAAATTGTAAAGTTTTTCCCACCCCTGCAGTGAGGAATTCACAAAAAAGTAGATTTAAGCTATAATATTTATAAGATAACAGTCAAGCGCTATCTTATTTAATATGAAGTAGCAATCAGCTTGTCAAATTAAGGAGGGAAAATTATGTCCGCAAAATTCCATTTCATCAACCACGCCTGCTTTATGCTGGAAAAAAACAATTCCGCTATCATCTTCGACCCGTATCTGGACGATAATCCGGAAGGACTCACCGCCAAAGACATTAAGGTTGATTATATTTTCGTCAGCCACGGTCACTTCGACCATTTGGGCAGTGCCTTTGAAATCGCCAAAAATTGTGACGCTACCATCATCTCCACTGCCGAAATCTGCGGTCTGGCGCAGGATGCCGGCTGCAAAGCACACGCTATGCATCTTGGCGGCACCTTTAAATTTCCCTTCGGCAAGGTACGCCTGACGCTGGCCTTCCATGGCAGCGGCATTCCCGGTGGTCACGCCTGCGGTATCGTCATCGATTTCTACGGCACCAAGCTGTACTTCGCCGGTGACACCGCACTCTTCAGCGATATGCAGCTACTGCCCAAGCTCGACGCTTTTGACTATGCAGTGCTTCCTATAGGCGGCAACTTCACTATGGACCCCAATGATGCGCTTATCGCCTGCAAGCTGCTGCAGGCAAAATACGTTATCCCCGTACATTACAACACCTGGCCGCCCATCGCTCAGGACGTGGAAGCCTTCAAGGCTGCCGTTGAGGACGAAACCGACAGCAAGGTGCTTATTGTAAAACCGGGCAATACCATTGATATCGACTAAAATTTAAAACTTCAAAAACTTACGCCACGAAGCGTTCTTATTCACGTCGCAGTTGCCGCAATTGTTGCACTGCGACGTTGTTTTTTCACCAAAATATTCCAGCAGTACCTTGCGCAGGCACATGGATGTATTGCAGTAGTTGGTCATTTTGCCGAGCAGCTGCAGTTCATGCTCCTTCCAGGTCAAATCAGGCTGGTCATGGCCGATGAGATAGGTGTTGACCGCAATATCCGCCTTATCGTAAAGCAGCAGACATTCCGCCGGCAGGCCGTCGCGCCCTGCGCGTCCTGCCTCCTGGTAATAGCTTTCAATATCCTTGGGCATATTATAATGCACCACAAAGCGCACATCAGGCTTATCAATACCCATACCAAAAGCATTAGTTGCTACAATCAGCGGCACGCTGCCGCCGACGAAGGCATTCTGATTCTCACGCCGCTCCTCCGGCGTCAGGCCCGCGTGATAGCGCAAGGCACTGAAGCCTTGGCGCCGCAAAAGCTGCGTCACGCTTTCCACCTTATTGCGGGTAGCACAATAGACTACGCCGCAATCCTTTTTATGCTTGCGCACAAACTCCAACAACGAGCGGTCCTTATCCTGCGTGCGTTGCACAGCAAAATGCAGATTAGGTCTGTCAAAACCCGTCACCACAATTTTTGCCTCCGGAATGCCCAGGCGCTTGATGATATCGCGGCGCACATCCGGTGTCGCCGTAGCCGTAAAGGCTGCCACCAACGGCTTGGTCGGCAAGGTCTGAATAAAATCAGGGATATTATAATACTCCTTGCGGAAGCTGTGTCCCCACTGCGATACGCAGTGCGCCTCGTCCACCGCCACCATCGTAATATAGGCCTGGCGGGCGAAATCAATAAATTGCTGGTTGACTAATCGCTCCGGTGCCACATATAAAAACTTGCACTGCTTGTTGAGGGCGGCATGCAGCACCCTGCCGTATTCGTTACTGCTCATGCTACTGTCAAGATAAGCGGCAGGAATACCGCGGGCCGTCAGCGCCTCCGCCTGATCCTTCATAAGCGATATCAGCGGCGAGATTACCAGCGTCACACCCTTCAGCAACAGTGAAGGCAGCTGAAAGCAGATGCTCTTGCCTGCACCCGTAGGCAGCACTGCTAAAACAGGCTGTCCATGTAATATTTCACTTATAATTTCTTCCTGCCCTGTGCGGAAGCTGCTGTAGCCATAAAAATGCAGCAGCGCCCGGTGCAGAAAGTCACTGTCTATAATACGTGCCATAAAGCTCCCTTGCTTCGAATAATTTATATTGTAAAAAGTATAGCATATAAGCACTTTTATGTAAAATAACTTTCGTTTTTCCTATGATCAGCTAATAAAAAACAGGTACAGCCTAAGCTGTACCTGAATTTGTTACTTCAAGCGTCTAATTAGTGTTTACGTGCGTTGAAGCATTCGCGGCAGTAAACCGGACGATCGCTGGGTTTGAACGGTACCATGGTCTCTTTACCGCATTCAGCGCAAACTGCGGGGAACATTTCGCGTTGCGGACGGTCATTTTGTACGCCCATGCGTTGTTTGCGTGCTTGACGGCAAGCCGGGCAGCGGCGCGGTTCGTTAGTAAAGCCTTTTTCTTCGTAGAACTCTTGCTCGGAAGCAGTGAATACGAATTCGTTGCCGCACTCGCAGCAGGTTAAAGTCTTGTCTTCTTTCATTGTTTAATCACTCCTAATCATAGATAGAACATACCCCAAAGAACGCATTAAGATGTTTACCTTGGCTTCCCCATGTCATCTATGATAGAAGAAGTTAGGAACTTAAACGGACCACTGAGATACACCACTTACAGTATATAGTAAGCGCCTGTAAAAGTCAATCTTAGTTTATCAAAAATGCGTAAATTCTTTAATAAGAAACTTTTCATTTCTTAATACATGCCAAAATCCGCTTGTTAATGGCGCTCACCAGAAAAGCTTACGTGTAAAATAATGCTGTAGCACCGGTAAATTTAAAACAAAAATTATGACAGCCTTTGCTGTTTTCACAGTCTGATAGCAAAACCGCGCCAGATATTACATCTGCGCGGTTTTGAATTATGACTTTTTATTTATGCAGCCAGTTTACGGAGCTTCCCTGCTCTCTGGCAAAGTGAGCGTCATTGATGGTTTCGGCAATGATATTACCCTGCCAGTCATTCAGCGTGCTGACAGAAACATTATGCACACTCAGCTTCCACAGATTGTTCAGCGGTATGCCTAGAAGCAGGCACAGCTGCACGCGGATAATACCACCATGCGATACAATCGCGATATTCTTCTCGTGGCCTTCACGCTCGAAGATATAATCAAAAGCCGCCTGACAGCGACGCGCTACATCATGAAAGCTTTCGCCCTGCGGCGGAATCCATTCGCCCGGACGCGTCAGGAAATCGTCCATCTCCTTAGGCCAGCGGCGGCTGATTTCCGCATACTCAAGTCCCTCCCATGCACCGAAGCTTACCTCCTGCAGCAAATCCAGCGGCTGGTAGGACATATTTTTACTCATAGCCAGCGGTGCTGCCGTCATGCAGGCACGCAGCATAGAGCTGCAGTAAATTTTATCAACCGGCAGATGCTGCATATACGCAGCCAGCTTCTCAGACTGCTCCAGACCTTTGCCGTTCAGCGGCATGTTGATGCGACCCTGAAAGCGGTGTCCCTTATTGCTGTCCGTTTCACCGTGACGGATTAAATATATTCTACCCATTAAGCCTTCGCTCCTTTTTTAGATTGCTCTGCCAGGGAAAACTCCTTCATCTCTGCATGCACGCCTGCTTCCTCAAAGGTTTCCATTTCCTTGTAGGCCTTGATGCCGGCATTGAACAGCGTAAAGCAGACAGCAGCGCCCTCACCGGCACCGTCAGGAATGTTCAGGCGCAGCGGTGCCGTAAGTCCCAGCTCCTGCAGGCATTCTTCTGCACCCGGCTCTGTGGAAACGTGACCGGCAAAGCAGTAGTCTAAAACTGCCGGTGCCATTTCTGCCGCCTTTTTGGCAGCCTTGCAGACAGCAACGCCGTCCAGCATTACCGGCACCTTCATCGCTGCAGCCTGCAGCAGAGCGCCAGTCATTGCAGTGCGCACCATCTCATTATCAGGATTGGAAAGACAGCCGAACCCTAAAAGTCCCAATCCCTTCTCATGCACCAGCTCCTGCACCAGGGCAGCGCCCTCTTCCAGAGCGTCAGCCTCCTCCTCCGAGGTTACGAGCAGAGCCACAGCCTTCGCACCGGTTTCTGCAGCCAGCACATTCACCGGCCATTTGGCGTGCATAATTTTTTCGGCCTGAGCAGCCTCTTCGATACCGCACCATACCAGTAAATCGCGTTTAGGATAATCTAAATCCTCTTTTTCATAAATGCCCTTGATACCGCAATAGCGCGAGGTCATTTCTTCCAGCTTGGCCAGACTGCCAACCGGCTTGATCAGATTATCAAAGCGTGTCTGCGCCAGCTTCATACAGCCCCTGTCGGCAGGCACAATCTTTTGAATTATTTCTTCTATATGCATAGCATTTTTCCTTTCTATCTCTTCTAGTACTCAGCAAAATATTGCCGGTAATATATCAAATCATATAGGTTGCGAGCATCAGGTAAACAACCACGCCGCATTCCGTCAAAAAGCCGTAGGTATCACCGGTAAGACCGCCCAGCTGACCGCTGAGGAAATGCGCAATGCCCTGGCAGATTACGAAGGACGCTATCGCTGTATACAGATATGGCAGACCGCAGGCTGCGACAAGCGCCAGGCAAAGTGCAAAGGCGATATAGGTGTACATCGGCTTGGCATAGGCCTTAAACATATGACCGATACCGGTTTTGCGTGCATACTTATAGTTGACGATGTAGGTAACCATAAAGGTGCGCGTTGCTACAAAAACGGCAACCATAGCAAACGACAGCTTTACAGGCGGCAATGTAGTATAGGCAGCCACCTTCAGCAGCACGAGGCAGACGAGCGCGATAACGGCATTGGAGCCTACGTGGCTGTCCTTCATGATTTCCAGCATACGCTCACGGTCACGGGCGCTGAAAACACCGTCGGAGGTATCCATAAAGCCGTCATACATCAGTGCGCCGATAATAATCAGCTCTGCAAGCACCAGCATCACTGCACGCATTAAATCAGGGGTATGCAGATAATACAGTCCGTAATTTACCGCACCCATATAAACGCCCATTACCAGGCCAACCAAAGGGAAGTACGGCACGCTGCGGCTGAAATCGTCATCATGCCAATCCGTGCGGTTAGAAAAGCGGATTCTGGTCAAAAATTCCAGACAAGTTACAAAATCACGCATTACATCACCTGCTTAAATGATTATACACATCCATCGCTGCCTGCAGCACAACAATAGCCAGGGAAGCACCGGTGCCCTCGCCCAGGCGCATACCGGCATCCACAATCGGCGAAAGCTGCAGCAGCTCCAGCATTTTCTTATGAGAAATATCGCTGCTCAGATGCGAGCAGAGCATATAATCGCGACACTGCGGATAGAGGCCGTAGGCCAAAAGTGCTGCAGCAGTAGCATTAACACCGTCAACCATTGTCGGTACACGGCGGCGGGCTGCGCCGATAATCACACCGGCCAGACCTGCGTGGTCATAACCGCCAACCTTGCAGAGAATATCCATTGCATCGCCCTGCTTCGGCATATTTTTTGCCAGGCCGTCGATAACAACCTGACGTTTAATCTTCATGCGTTCGTCATTGATACCGCTGCCGCGACCGACAGTCAGCTGCGGGTCCAGGCCCAGAAACGCGCTGGCAATAGCAGAGGTAGAGGTTGTATTGCCGATACCCATTTCACCTGTATAAAGCATATTATAGCCTTGGTCGATGCACATATCAGCCATTTCGATGCCAACGGCAATAGCCTTTTCGGCCTGCTCACGCGTCATCGCCGGTCCCTGGGTAAAATCTTCCGTTCCCCAGGCTACCTTTTTCTGATATACCTTGGGCAAATCGCTCAAATCAAAGGCAGTACCCACATCGCAGACGAAAACATCAGCGTGCGCATGACGAGCCAGTACGGTGGCACCGGCAGTACCGCGCATATAACCGTTAATCATCTGGCGCGTAACCTCCTGTGGATAAGCGCTGACGCCATATTTCGCAATACCGTGGTCACCGCACATCAGAACCATCGCCGTCTTTAATTTATCCGGTAAATCCTTGCCAATCATGCCTGCAAGGCCTACAACCATATCCTCCAGCTTGCCCAGATTAGCTGCCGGCTTGTCTATCTTAGCGTAGCCTGCCCGCACTTCCTGCATACGTTCTTCATCCAGGGCAGGTATTATGATTTTCTCCATATCAGTCATTATTCTCCTTCATCCTCAAATTTAAAAGCCAATTTTTTTACGTCTACAGCCTGACCAGATACACAAAAATAAACGTGGTCAGCCTCATTAGCCACGCGCTGGTTAACCCAGCCGGCAAGATCACGGTATTCACGCGCCATCTGATTATCAGGCACAATGCCGCTGCCCACCTCATTCGTAACAAAGACAACGATTTTGCCGCAATTACGTGCTGCTGCCAGCACCTTGTCAATTTCATCAAATACTACCTGACAACGCTCCAGGAACTCACCCTCCGGCGCTTCCTTGCCATAGAGCAGGTTGCACATATAAACAGTCAGGCAGTCAAACAGAACCGCTCCTGTTTCCGCTGACAGCGCTTCAAGCGTACGCTCGGCATGATAAGGCGCTTCGTGATTAATCCAACGCGCATCACGACGCTCACGGTGCAGACGCACACGCTCCGCCATTTCCTCATCCAAAATTTCTGCCGTGGCAACGTAATCGCATTTGGGAGAATAATGCAATACATAGCGTTCAGCGAATTCGCTCTTGCCGCTGCGTGCTCCACCGGTAACCATAATAATTTTTCCAGGCATATTTTAACCTCCCTTCGTTTTAATATGCTGCAAGCTCTCTGCATTATGTCTAAATGAAAAAAGCTCCCTTGCGGGAGATTCACCAAATGCAGCTGCAGCCAAAAATTTATATTTACGCATACCAAAGCCAGCCTATCTCCCGTAGGCTCCAAGCTTCGTAACAGGCAGGTCTCCTGGCTTAGCTTCATCGCCCTCAGCGCCTTCCCAACTTGCGTCAGTGACATAATTGCCTGGGCTCCACTTACAGTAGCGGGACTGCTCCGGATTCTCACCGGCATTCCCTTTTCAGCGTCGGCCGTCGCCGTCGCACCTGTCAAAAAAATTCCAATTATATATATTCGACAGCAATCACTATAATCCTGCCAAAGCATAAAAAAAGAGCTGCCTAAGCAGCTCTTTTTTGAATTTCGTTATTTTGCGTAATCAACAGCACGGGTTTCGCGGATGATAACAACCTTAATCTGGCCAGGATATTCCATTTCAGCTTCAATCTTCTTGGAGATATCGCGTGCCAGGAGCACAGCGGAAGCATCATCAATAACATCCGGTTTAACCATAATGCGGATTTCGCGACCAGCCTGTACAGCATAGCACTTTTCAACGCCCTCAAAGGACTCAGAAATTTCTTCCAATCGAGTTAAGCGCTTCAGGTAGCTTTCCAGAGTTTCGCGTCTTGCACCCGGGCGGGCAGCAGATACTGCGTCAGCGGCAGATACCAGAACAGCTTCAACACTCTTAGGCTCGCAGTCACCATGATGCGCCAGGATAGCATTGACAATCAGGTCGGACTCACGGAACTTCTTGGCAATTTCGCCACCGATTTCAACGTGAGAGCCTTCCATCTCATGGTCAATAGCCTTGCCGATATCATGCAGCAGGCCGGCACGTTTTGCCAGAACAACGTCAACGCCGAGCTCAGAAGCCATTACACCTGCCAGGTTAGCAACCTCAACAGAGTGGTTCAACACATTCTGACCATAGCTTGTACGATATTTCAGGCGACCCAGCAGCTTAATCAGTTCGGGATGCAGGCCATGCACGCCAACTGCAAAGGTAGCCTGTTCGCCGGCTTCCTTAATCTTCTGCTCAACCTCTTTTTGTGCCTTTTCAACCATTTCCTCAATGCGGGACGGATGAATACGACCATCATTAATCAATTTTTCCAGAGCGATACGGGCAACCTCGCGGCGTACCGGATCAAAGCCGGAAATGATAACAGCCTCCGGAGTATCATCGATAATCAGATCAATGCCGGTCAATGTTTCCAGGGTGCGGATGTTACGGCCTTCACGACCGATAATACGGCCCTTCATTTCATCGTTCGGCAGACCTACTACAGAAACAGTAGTTTCAGCTACATGGTCTGCAGCACAACGCTGAATTGCTAAGGAAATAATTTCTCTTGCCTTGCGGTCCGCTTCATCCTTTGCCTGTTGCTCCAGATCCTTAACCATCATAGCAGATTCATGCTTAACCTCATCCTCGAGGGATTGCAGCAGCTCCTGCTTTGCCTCATCACTGGTCAGTCCGGAAATACGCTCCAGTTCAACCTGACGTTTTTCCAGCATTGCATCAGCCTTCTCCTGAGCAGCGTTCAGGCGCTGTTCCTTAGAAGCCAGCTTTTCTTCTTTGCGTTCGAAGGATTCGATTTTACGGTCCAGATTTTCTTCTTTTTGCAACAGACGACGCTCCTGACGCTGCAGGTCATTACGTCTGTCTTTATTTTCACGCTCCATTTCGGAACGCAGACGATGGATTTCTTCTTTAGCCTCCATCATGATTTCTTTGCGTTTTGCTTCGCCGGTCTGCTCCGCATCCTGTACAATACGGATAGCCTGCTCTTCTGCAGTGGCAATTTTAGTTTCAGCAACATTTTTGCGAACCAGATAACCTACTGCACCGCCAGCCAGACCAACGACAACAGCTGTACCGATAATTTCTAAAATCGTCCTCACCTCCTAAATTTAGATTTTTCCAAGATTTTTTTGCATAGTAACAGCAGGCGCCTGCTTGCGTCTGCTATAGATGTCCTTATTCCGTTGAATCTATAATAAATCACTGTATTATCTATTCTGAAATAGGGCAAAAAATAAGGCAACCGCTTTACGCGTCGCCTCGTGAAAATCGTTGATATTAACACGATTGGATAACTACATTATAGTGTATATTTAACAAAATTGTCAAGTTTAACCGCTATATATTGTCTGAAAAATGCAATTTACCCAATATAATGTGCACATATCTTGATGAAAAGCCACGGGCCGCCATAAAGCGTCCCGCAGCCGCATATATTTTCTTGTTGTCAGTTTCTGCTGTTAGCTTGCGCTGATTGCGCTGCACGAAAAGCTGCGCTGCATTCTCCGCCTGCTGCTCTTCAATGTCAGGCGTAAAGCGTTCCATGATTTCCGCAGCCACATCCGGGCATATGCCGCGCTTGGTCAGCTCCAGCTGCAGATGCTGTCTGCCGTAATAGCGTTTGGCCAGCCAGGCCTCGTACACCCTTTGGGCGTAACGCTCCTCGTTCAGCAGACCGTAATCCTCCAGCTTGGCCGCTGCCTCCAGCGCCTGCGCCTTAGTTGCACCCTTGCGCTGCAAGCGCTCCACCATATCCTTATGACTGTAATCACGGTAAGACAATAAATCCAGCGCGCAGTCATAAGCCTGCTGCGCGCTGGTAAAGCCTTCTTCCTTTTTTTTATTCCTTAAAGATCGACTCCACATCCTGCAACGGCTCCTCAGCTGCTTCCTTATTATCGCTCTTGGCAATCGTCACTGCGCGGATTTTAGCTTCAATTTCGTTGGCAATTTCCGGATTTTCGCGCAAATAGTCTTTAACCTTTTCCTTGCCCTGACCTAAACGGATATCGCCATAGGAATACCAGGCACCGCTCTTGTTGATAATATCAAGATCTGCACCAAGATCAACAAGGCAGCCCTCATGGGAAATACCCTTGCCATACATGATATCGAACTCAGCCTGTCTGAACGGAGGTGCTACCTTATTTTTGACAACCTTGACACGGGTACGGCTGCCGATAACATCGTTGCCGTTTTTCAGCGTATCAATACGACGTACATCCATACGGACAGTAGAGTAGAATTTCAGTGCGCGGCCACCGGTGGTTGTTTCCGGATTACCGAACATAACGCCGACCTTTTCACGAATCTGGTTAATGAAAATTGTTGCACATTTGGATTTGGAAATCAAGCCGGTCAGCTTACGCAGAGCCTGGCTCATCAGACGTGCCTGCAGACCAACGTGTGAATCACCCATTTCGCCTTCGATTTCTGCACGCGGAACCAAAGCTGCAACGGAGTCGATAACGATAATATCAATAGCGCCGCTGCGTACCAGTGCGTCAGCAATTTCCAAAGCCTGTTCGCCGTTATCCGGCTGAGAAATCAGCAGATCGTCAATATCTACACCCAGATGACGGGCATATTCCGGATCAAGCGCATGCTCCGCATCAATAAAAGCTGCATAGCCGCCCATTTTCTGAGCTTCAGCAATCATATGCAATGCAACGGTAGTTTTACCGGAAGATTCAGGACCGTAAATCTCAATAACACGTCCACGCGGAATACCACCGACACCAAGAGCAATATCTAAGGATAAAGCACCTGTAGGAATAACCTCAATATTCATCTTGGCACTTGCTTCGCCCAGCATCATAATGCTGCCCTTGCCAAAATCCTTTTCAATCTGGTGCATCGCCATGTCTAAAGCTTTCTTTTTATCTGCGTCCATTTGCTTGCCTCCTAATATATAAATTTAAAATTCATCAATTCACTGCCTTTATTATACAAACAAAAGTTTCGTTTGTCAAGAAAAGTTTTGTTATTTAATATTCTGTTTAGCAGCTTCCAGCTGTGCCTGCTTTTCCTTTTCTTCCAGCAGGTGCTTGATTTCATCCTGAGTATATTCATAGGTGCTGTTGCAGAATTCGCAGTGAGCTTCTGTTGTTTTATCCTGCGCCAGCTCCTCCAGGGATTTTACATCAAGGCTGCCCAAAGCCGCCAGAATGCGCTCACGGCTGCAGCGGCATTTGAAGCTCAGGGGAATGGTTTCTTTAATATCAACGTCCAGACCGCGGCCGAGAATTTCAATCATCTTTTGCGGAGTATAACCGATTTCCAGCAGCTGGGTTACATACGGAGTCAGGTTAACGTTGTTTTCCAGCTTTTCCAGAACCTCGTCGGTGCAGCCTGGCATAGCCTGAATAAAGAAGCCACCGGAGGCTGTTACGTTGCCGTCCTTGTCAACCAGTACGCCCAGAGCAACGCTTGTCGGTGTCTGTTCGGATACATAGAGGTATTTGGTCAGGTCGCTGGCGATTTCGCCGTCCTGCAGCTCGCAGTAGCCGGTGAAGGGCTCTGCATTCTGCAGATAACGCGTTACGATAATATTACCCTCGCCGATGCCGCCGCCGACATCCAGCTTGCCATTTTTCAGGGGCAAAAATGCATCGGGGTTTTCTACATAACCGCGCACTGTGCTGCCTTCGGCATCTGCTACTACCTCGCCCAAAGGGCCGTCGCCCTTCAGACGCAGGCTGATGCGCTCGTTATCCTTCATTGTTGCGGCCAGCAGCAGCGCGCCGTTCATCGCACGTCCCAGAGCAGCGCTTGCCAGATGGGAGCAGCCGTGCTTTTTAGCTGCTTCCTGTACCAGATTAGTGGTGCATAATGCATAAATACGTACACCGTCGGCCGTAGCCTTTGTCAAAACATCTTCCATAATATCTGCCTCACAATCCTGCCTTACGGCAAAAATTTTACTTGCTTAATAAAACAAGCCCACTAAACTACTGCTAGCGGGCTTGCAAATTTCATGCATGGGGAACAGCCTGTTATCAGCTCTTCCACAATGTCAATTATAAATCATAATAGTCAAAAAGGCAAGCGGTGAAAATGTTACATTTCTTTGAAGAGATTTACCATTTCCATTGCGGTCATTGCGCAGTCTACGCCCTTGTTGCCGGCCTTGGTGCCTGCACGTTCTACAGCCTGCTGGATGTTTTCGGTGGTGAGTACGCCGAAGGCTACGGGTACGCCAGTTTGCATGCTTACCTGAGCGATGCCTTTGGAGGCTTCGGCGCATACATAGTCAAAGTGCGGGGTTGCGCCGCGGATTACGGCACCTAAGCAGATTACTGCGTCATATTTGCCGCTTTCTGCGAGTTTTTTTGCTGCCATGGGGATTTCGAAGGCGCCCGGTACCCAGGCTACGGTGAGGTCTTCGTCAGCTGCTTCGTGGCGGATGAGGCAGTCTACGCAGCCGCTGAGGAGTTTGCTGGTGATGAATTCGTTGAAGCGGGCTACGACGATGGCGATTTTCATATTTTTGGCGGTGAGTTTTCCTTCTAAGGTTTTCATGGTTTGTTCCTCCTGAGTTTTGTGAATTTATATTTTGCTTTGTGTTTTATTTTTCTGTTTTTAGTTATGCGTGCTGTTATGATACTTTTTGTCCTGGTCGACAAAAAGTATCCAAAAAACGCCCTTTACGGCTGCTCCGCCGGATTCCGGCGACTGGATTCGCAGAATTTTTCACGTCGCTGATTTTCATGTGACGTGCTTCCTATTGGTTGCGTCAACACTCCAGCGAAAAATTCCTGTGCCTGTCCGTTGCTGGCGATGTTCGCTATACATCGATGTGCTTGCGAGCCCGTCGTCCGTTCCGGTCTGCGCAGCGCCTAGAGTGGTGTGCTGTTTGTTAATGCGAAGTTTTGGCGTTCTAAAACTTTATGCGTAGTTTTGCGTGCTTCCGTTTCGCTTGCACTCTATGATACTTTTTGTCCTGGTCGACAAAGAGTATCCAAAAAACGCCCTTGCATGCTGCTTCGCCGGATTCCGTTCTGCGCAGCGCCTAGTATTGCGTTCTGATTGTTTTAGCCTAGTTTTGGCGTTCTAAATACTTAATGCTAAGTTTAGTCTTCCGGCGACTTGGCTTGCGGTATTGATACTTTTTGTCCTGGTCGACAAAAAGTATCCAAAAAACGCCCTTATATGCTGCTCCGCCGGATTCCGGCGACTAGATTCGCAGAATTTTTCACGTCGCTGATTTTTGTGTGACGTGCTTCCTATTGGTTACTTCAACGCTCCAGCGAAAAATTCCTGTGCCTGTCCGTTGCGAGCGCAATTCGCTATACATCGATGTGCTTGCGAGCCCGTCGTCCGTTCCGGTCTGCGCAGCGCCTAGTGTGGCGTGCTTATTGCTCAGCCGAAGTTTACGTTTCAGATTGCGCAGCGCCGAGTGTGACGTGCTTATTGTTTATAAGCACGTTATAGATGCGTAATTAATATATCGTGAAGCGAATAAAAATTTTAGCAAATTTTTTCTGAGCGCAATGATATGTTAATTGCAACGCTTGCATGCCTATATATTTCTTAGTGTTTGCCGCAGCTGCAGCCTTCGTGCAGCTTGTGGCCCATTTTCTCTTCTTTAACGTCGAGATAATGTTCGTTGTATTTGTTAGGCTCCATGATGATGGGCACGCGGTCGGTGATGGTGATGCCATAGCCGGAAAGGCCGATGCGTTTTGCGGGGTTGTTGGTAATCAGGCGGATGCTGGTGAGACCGAGGTCAGCCAGAATTTGTGCGCCCATGCCATAGTCGCGCAGGTCGGGAGCAAAGCCCAGACGCACGTTAGCCTCAACGGTATCAAGTCCCTGGTCCTGCAGTGCATAAGCACGGATTTTATTGGCCAGGCCAATACCACGGCCCTCCTGACGCATGTAAACAACAGCGCCGCAGCCTTCCTTTTCAATCATCTTCAATGCGGTTGCCAGCTGGTCGCCGCAGTCGCAGCGCAGGCTGCCGAAGGCATCACCGGTCAGGCACTCGCTGTGTACGCGCACCAGCACGTCCTTTTTGCCGGCAACATCACCCTTGACAATAGCAACATGGCAAAGGTTATCCAAATCATTTTCATATGCAATAATGCGGAAATTGCCGTATTTAGTCGGCAATGCAGCCTCAGCAGCACGATGTACCATTTTTTCGTGTGCCTTGCGATAAGCAACAAGCTCAGCAACAGTAATAAAAACAAGCTTATGCTTTTTGGCGAACTCGATTAAATCGGGAGTGCGCGCCATATGGCCGTCATCGTTCATAATCTCGCAACAGATGCCTACGGGCTGCAGGCCTGCCAGCTTGCACAAATCAACAGTGGTTTCGGTGTGACCGGTACGCACCAGTACACCGCCCTTGCGTGCGCGCAGCGGGAAAACGTGTCCCGGACGGCGGAAGTCGCTCGGCTGTGCGCCCGGTTCGGCACATTTTTTCATGGTATAAGCGCGCTCGTAAGCAGAAATACCGGTGGTAGTATCAACATGGTCAATAGAAACAGAGAAGGCTGTTTCGTGATTGTCAGTGTTGTGCGTTACCATAGCGCCGAACTGCAGCTTATCCATAACCTCGCTGTCTGCCGGCATGCAGATAAGTCCGCGTGCTTCCTTCGCCATAAAGTTAATAGCCTCGGGAGTGCACAGCTCGGCTGCCATAATCAGGTCGCCTTCGTTTTCGCGGTCCTCGTCATCAGTTACCAGTACCATCTGACCTGCTTTAATCGCAGCGATGGCTTCATCAATTGTATTATACTTAAACTTTTCCATTCTCTACCTCTTTGTTGCTGCTCAGATAAACCCATTTTCCAGCAGCATATTTTTATTTAAAGCAGGCTCCTGAGTCTGCTTGGGGTTAAATTTTAACATTTGCTCTACATATTTTCCGATAATATCCGTTTCCAGATTTACGCTGTCGCCCACATCCTTAAAGCCAAGCGTTGTTTCCTTGGCGGTATGCGGAATCAGCGATACGGAAAAGCTGCTTTCCGTAACCTGCGTCACCGTCAGGCTGATACCATCAATCGCAATGCTGCCCTTTTTGATGATATATTTCAAAAGCTCCGGCGGGGTATTGATAGTCACCACCATCGCAATGCCCTCAGGCCTGCGGCTGGCAATTACACCAAGGCCTTCCACGTGTCCGCTGACGATGTGACCGTCAAGACCGTCGCACAGGCGCAGCGTGCGCTCCAGATTTACTCTGTCGCCGGCATGCAGGCTGCCGATATTAGTCAGGCGCACTGTTTCCGGCATCACGTCGGCGGTAAAAGCGGAATCATCCATGCTTACTACCGTCAGGCAGGCGCCGTTGACGGCAACGCTGTCACCGATTTTCAAATTCTGCAGTACCTTCGCCGCCGCTACTGTCAGGTGATATGATTCACCCTGCTGCGCCAGCTTTTGCACTGTTCCCAGTTCAGCTACCAATCCTGTAAACATTATTCTGCCTCCCTCAGCAGCTCCTGCTTATCCAGCTCCGGCACCAGACCTGTTATCAGTACATCACTGCCCATTTTTTCAACCTCGACCTCATCAAGCTGCCAGCCGGTTTCCACCAGACTGCTGCCTGCACCGCCGACCGGGGGCAGAGCGGCAGCGCCGCCAATCAGCTTGGGCGCTACAAAGGCGCACACTCTGTCAGCAAGGCCTGCATCAAAGAAGGCACCGTGAATCGCACTGCCTCCTTCTACCAGCAGGCTGGTAATACCGCGCTCAGCCAAGGCCTGTACAACCTGTGCCACAGGCAGCACGCCGTCAGCCAACGGCAGACGTATCACCTCTACGTTAGGCAGAGCAGCCAGCGCTTCCGCCTTAACGATATCGGAATCCAAACCAGTAAAGATAATCGTATCCGCCAGCGGATTCAGAACTGCTGCCATCAGCGAAATCTTCAGGCTGCTGTCGAGCACCACGCGCACCGGATTTTTGCCGCGCACCAGACGGGTAGTCAGCTCCGGGTCATCCTCCAGTACGGTGCCAATACCGACAAGTACAGTGTCATGCTGCTTACGCAGGCGGTGTGCGAAGGTGCGTGCCTCCTCGCCGGTAATCCATTTGCTGTCACCCGTTGCCGTGGCAATCTTGCCATCCAGCGTCATAGCGTATTTTAAAGTAATAAACGGACGCTTTTTGGTAATCCAGGTAAAGAAGCGTTCATTCAGGCGCTGTGCTTCTTTTTCGCATACGCCGGTAACAACCTCTATACCCTGCAGGCGCAGATATTCCAAACCCTGACCTGCAACCTTGGGGTTAGGATCAAGGCAGGCCACCACAACCTTGCTGATGCCCGCACGTGCCAAGGCTACGCAACAGGGACCGGTGCGTCCGTAATGTGCGCAGGGCTCCAGCGTTACATAGGCCGTTGCACCCTGAGCCATCTGCTTAGCCTCCGCTAAGGCATTGACCTCGGCATGCGGTTCGCCGGCCTTATGGTGATAGCCCTCACCCACAATATTGCCGTCATCATCTACAATCACACAGCCAACCATCGGGTTGGGACTGGTGTTGCCCTCTGCCTGCAGCGCCAGCTCCAGGGCCCGCTGCATATATGCTTCATCTGTCATTCTTGCCAAAATATCACCTTCCAGTAATATAAAAAACCGCATAAAGACCTAAGGAGCCCTTATGCGGTAAAAAATACAGTTTTGCCACCTTTTATCATCCAGACTATACTGTCGGTACCGGAATCACACCGGTTCATGCGCTGTTGCGCTAGCGGACTTTACCGCCGATCGGGAATTGCACCCTGCCCCAAAGGTTACATTATGAAGTTATTTTTATTATAGCGTCAAATTTTCTTCCAGTCAAGAAAACTATACGTGAACACTATGATTTACTTCGCTGCCTCTTTAATAATTTCGTAGGTCCAGCGTGCAGTGTTGTACAGGTCCTCTTCCTTCAGATATTCCGCGGTAGTATGTACATTGCTCATGCCAGTGGCCAATAGGCCGCAGGGCAGGCCGTAGCCGCAAAGATAGTTGCCGTCGCTGCAGCCGCCGGTTGTCTTCAGCTCTACCGGGAAGCCCAGTGTTTCCGCAGCGCGTGCTGCCAGCTTAATGCATTCGTGGTCCTTGTTCAGCTCAACAGCAGGACAGCCTTCCACTACGTCGAATTCAACCTGACCGCCGCCAGCTTCAACAGCCTCTTTAATCAGAGCGATGGTGGAATCCTTCAGTGCTTCCAGACGCGGTACGTTCAGAGAGCGCATATCAATGACGAATTTAGCCTCTGGGCAGACGATGTTGGTGCCAACGCCTGCGTTGAACATGCCGATGTTAAAGGTAGTTTCGCTGTCCAGACGACCGTAAGCAGGCAGCTTGGACAGAGCATCTGCTGCCAGCATAATCGCATTGACGCCTTCTTCCGGAGCAATGCCTGCATGGGCAGCCTTGCCCTTGACGATTACGTAAATATCGTACAGCTTCGGTGCAGCGTAGGTAATTTCACCCGGTGCACCGCCAATATCCATGCAATAGCCATAATCAGCCTTAATCCAGCTTTGGTCCATGTTTACTACGCCCAGACAGCCGATTTCCTCGCTGACAGTAAAGCACAGCTGCACGTCGCCATGAGCAACGCCGTCCTCCTTCAGTGCGCGCACCGCCTCCAGCATGGCAGCAACGCCAACCTTGTCGTCACCGCCCAGAGTTGTGGTACCGTCGCTGTACAGAACGCCATCCTTACGGACAACCTTGGTGCCGGTTGTCGGTGCTACGGAATCCATGTGCGCTTCGAACAGCAGCTTCGGAGCATTCGGCACGGTTCCCTTTACATAGGCCCACACATTGCCGCAGGTACCGCCAGTTTTTTCGTGCGCCTTATCCATCTCCGGCTCCAGGCCAAGCTCGCGCAGCTTCGCCATAATCAGCTCTGCTTCCTGCTTTTCATCCTTACTGGGGCAGGGAACGCTTACCAGCTCTATAAATTCATCAATCAATCTTGTTTTGTTTATCATTATGGTCACCTCGTAGTAGTTTAAGATATAAGCATATTATATACCTTAATGAAAGCCGAGCGCAAGTTTAACTGCCGGCAATATTACAGCTGCAGATAGCGGCAGGCCAGATACAAAGCGCCCGCAACCAAACCACCGCAGGCACGGATGCGCAGCTTTTTCACATCCACGCGCTCCGGGTCGCTCTTCTGCAGACGGCCGATGCCGCCCAGCAGCAGCCATGCGGAAAACAGCAGCATGGCCGCCGCCAGATAATCCCAGCTTTCCAATTTAGCAAAAATCTCCATTATATCACCTATTCTTTATTCTTTTGCGGACACAGATATGCATAGTGACAGTAAGCACAGCTTTCGTTACAGCTGCAGGCGAAATCATCCTCCTCGCCCTTACCGCTGATTTCCTCGCACAGCTCTACTGCCTCCTGCAGATATGATTTATCCAACGGCAGCTGCCAGACGCTCATGTTCTGCAGAAAGTGCAGCTCGGTGCGCACAACTCTTTTGCCGGGGTACAGCTTTTCCGCAGCATCCTTATACAGCGCCAGCTGATAAGCATAGCCCAGCTTCACCTCGTCAGGCTCCGGCGGCGTACCTGTTTTATAGTCCACTATAATCATATTATCATCTTTGTCAAAGGCCAGCAAATCGATTACGCCCTCAGCCGCCAGCTCCTGCTGCAGAGGCTGTACAAATTCTAATTCACGCTTCTGCTTTTTGGGCAATGCTTTATACAAATCGCTGACAATATAAGCATCAAACATACTCTTGGCCTGTGTTGCCGCAGCGCCTGGAGCAAATTCATCCAACGCAATGGCAAAAACAGCCTCCGCATTATAGCCATTATACAGCTCCAGCGCTTTGTGCACAATACTGCCGGTTACACTTGCCGGCAGCTCGTGCGCCTGCTCGTCAGCAACTGTCTGCTCCAGCTCAGGTACTGCCAGAACCTGCTGGTAGTAATATTGACGCTGACAATGCAGGTACGTCTGCAGCGCACTTGCGGTAAAGCAGGTACGGCCGCAGGCTGCGTAGGCAGGCAGTGGTGCCAAGGACAACGGCTCCAGCACCAGCTGCTCTTGCTCGCTCTGCTGCGCAACAGCCGGGCTTAAAGCAGCGGCACACAAAAGGCGTACCCATGGACAGCTGCTTTCCTGCTTTTCCCAGTCAGCCTCGTATACTGCCTGAAGCTGCTGCCACCAGCCCTTGGCGGCAGGCAGCCCGATAACAGCCTCCGGCAGCTTTTCTTCCGCCACCGTACCAACCATTAACAGCTGCTTTTGCGCACGCGTCATCGCAACGTACAGCAAGCGTCTGGCTTCTTCTTCTTCCAGCTCACTGTCGCGCGCCTTCGCCAGCTCGTACACGCCGCTGTTTTGCAGCTGCATTTCCTTATCGGGTACCTTGATGCCCAAAAGTCCCTGCTCGCCTTCCTTGCCTGGCAAATATTTGATAGACGCAGTATCGCCTTTTACTGATTTATCTAACTGCGGTAAAATAACCAGATCGAATTCCAGTCCCTTGGAATTATGTATCGTCATAATCTGCAGTGCATCATCGGCCTGTACGGTAGCGGCAGGCTCCTTGCTGCTGCTTGCGCGCAAATCCTTAACGTTTTGCAGCCATTCCGCCAACGAAGCCTGCTTCGTCTGGCAATACTGCTGTGCCAGGCGGCGCAGCTTTTTGATATTGGCCAGCTTGCTCGGGCCGTTTTCCTGCTGCGACAGAACAAATTCCGGCTTCAGCTCGTCCCAAAGCTGTGCGAACAGCTCCGGCAGTGCCATCAGCGCTGCTGCCTGACGCAGGCTGCGTAAGCGTTCGGCAGCATGCATAGCCAGCGCCTGCTGCTCCGGCGGCAGGTTCAGCTGCAGCTCACCGCTGCCGACAGCCTGCAGTACATCCCACAGCGGTTTATCATTTTCTGTCTGCCAAAAGAGCTGCGTCAGCGTTGCATCATCCAAACCGAAATAGTTGGAGCGCAAAGCACCTGCCAGCTCCAGGCTTGCGTAACGGTTGTGCAGTGCAGCCAGCAGATTCAGTATATCCAGAACCTCCTGCTGCTCATAAAAGCCCTTGCCCTTGACTACTACGCAATTTATACCGTAGCCTTGCAGCGTCTGGCGCAAAATTTTGCAATGCGTCATTGCGCGCAGCAAAATAGCCTTGCTTGCTCCCGGCCTGAGCTGCGGCTCTACTTTAGGCAGCTCCTGCTGCAGATAGGCAGCGATTGCCTCTGCCTCCTTCTGCCATTTATCCTCTTTAGCGCCCAGGTCATCATCCTTGGATTTATACGGCACCTGCAGCAGGCAAACCTTAGCGCCGCCGGTGTTAGCACCCTCGTGATGCTCCAGGCAGATTTCCTCCTTCGGCAAATCCATCAGCTGACAAAAGGCGGTATTACAGCTTTCGACAATGCTCTGCGTGCTGCGGAAGTTGGTTTTCATGCCAAGGTTTTTGCCAGCATTCTGCGCAATATCCTCTTTTACCCTATTAAAGACGCTGACATCCGCATGACGGAAACGATAAATAGACTGCTTCACATCACCGACGATAAACAAGTTGTTCTTATTGTCCAGCTTATTGCCGCAGAGCAGATAAATCAGCTGACGCTGGCGTTCGTTGGTGTCCTGGAACTCGTCTACCATAATATATTTATAGCGCTCCTGATACTTTTGCCGCAGCGCCTCATTCTTCTGCAAATGCTCAATGGCCAGCAAATCCAGATCATCATTAAACAGGACATTATTTTCCTGCTTGCGTGCGCTCAGGCAGGCATAAAACTCCTGCAGCACGGCGAGCCAATCCTGCACTAAATCGCAGCCCTTGGCGTTCAAAAGTACATTGTTCAGCTCCTGACGCAGATTTTTTAAATTAGTCAGCTCCGCTGCCAACGCCTTGCTGCTAACCTTAACAACGCCAGACGCATCCAGCAGGGAGCAGTCCGGCTCCGGCGCCAGCAGCTGCTTTTGCATTTCGTCCAACAATCCTGCAGCCTCCGTCAAGGTCTGGCGTCCCTTGGTCTTTGCCCCCAAAGCCTCGCGCGCTTCGATTACCTCGCGCACAGCAGCAAACAGCTTCTGCTGCAGGGCCGGTAGTTCTTCCTTCGCCTTAAGATAAGGCTCTGCCAGATTATCTTCACGCACCAGCTCCGAGAGCTTGTCCCCCAGCGCCGTAACCTGATTAACAAAGCTGTTGACGCCGTAGGTTTGCACCAGCCTGCGCAGGGCAGCGTTTTCCTTGATATTTTTGCGTAAATATTGCTGCAGCGTTTCTTTAAAAAAGTCCTGCGCTTCAAAATCCTCTAAAATCGTAAATTCCGGATCAAGCTGCGTTTCTACCGGGTTATCTCTCAAAATACGACTGCACAGGCTGTGAATCGTGCTTATCGGCGCACTCTCCACCTTCTGCAGATGCTCCTGCCAGCGCAGTCTTTCCAAATCCGTCTGCGCCTGCTCCACACATTCGCTTACAGCCTGGCGTACACGCCCCTTGATTTCGTCGGCAGCCTTGCGCGTAAAGGTTATCGCCACAATATTCGTGGGATTAACGCTCAAATCCGCGCGCAAAATTTGCACAAAGCGCTTCATCAGTACATAGGTTTTGCCGCTGCCGGCACCGGCGAGCAGCGAAACATTGCTTTTAATCGTATTTATCGCCAAAGCCTGCTCCGGTGTAGGGTTCTTACTCATCGCTCTCGCCTCCCTGTCCGCCGTCGCCGCTCACCAGCTGCACACGGCAAATATCGTGTAACGGGCAATATACATCGCAGCGCCTGCAGCCTGCCAATGCATAATCGCCTGCATAAATTCTTTCTATATAATCCTTCAGCAGCTGCTCCTTTTCCTGCTTAAAGCTATCCCAGGTCAGCTCTGCGGCGTTCTTCGGCTTTTTATACGGCAAGTCGCTGTTGCCCACGCTTTCCAGCAAAAAGGCACTTTTGCGCTTGCCCTCCTTCAGCGAATAATAGCAGCCGCCGCTGACTGCAAGCTGCTCCTTGGAAAGCGCCGCCACCGCCAGCAGATACACCGGCAGCTGCAGGTCGAGCCCCTGCTCCATAGCACTGCCTGTGGGAGGAGTGCCGCTTTTATAGTCCGTGATAAAGGCATGCTCGCCGTCACTGTCGATTCTGTCAACTCTGCCGATGAGTGATACATCACTGCCGTCACTGAGCGTCAGGTACAAGGGCTTGCCGTTTTTGGAGCTGAAATCCCATTCCACAGCCTGCGGCGTAAAGCCGCCCCAACGCTGCTGGTCGGCATATTCAAAGCGCAGCCAGCGCACGAGCATACGCCACAGGCGCTGCTTTTCTACCTGCCAGATATCCTCATTGACGGAAGCAATAGCACTGCTGTTATCATTACGTGCAGCGGTGCAGACATCCTCAAAGACAGCCTCCAGCTCCTCCGTCAGGTCTTCTATGGTTTCGTCAATAATTTTGCTGCCAAGATAAGGCTCGACAAAGCTTTTCAGCGTCTGGTGCAGGATATCACCGGCATCACGCGGCTGCAGCAAATCATCTGCCGCCTCCGCTGCCTGCGCCAGCCACACCTTCTCTGCCAAAAAGCGGAAGGGACAGGCAGCGTAAGCCTCCAGCCTGCTCGCACTGAAGCGGCTGCCGATTTGCTTACGCAGCAGCTTCGTCGTCAGGGAATTTTGCAAATCGCCGTTATATTCCGGCTGCTGTGCCTTACGCAGAATATCCGCTTTGGCTGCCAGCTGCTGCTCCGCAGAGGGAGCCTTTTGCCCGCTGAGCTCTGCTATTTTCGGCAAATCCGCAGCAGCAAAGCGCTTGTCGCTGTACGCCTCCTCCGCCGAAGCAACGCCGAAATCAGGCAGCGTCTGCGATTTCACATAGTCCTTGTCCAGACGCTTTTCCTCACTTCCCGGCTGCAAAAACAGCTTCCAGATTTCCTCCAGATAGCTGCTGGCCAGGCTTTCGCCCACATCCTCATGCCAGGTGATGATAAGCTCCTTTTGCGCCGCACACACAGCCTGAGCAAAGAAATAGGCATCCTCATCAAAGGAGGAGCCAACCGTGGGCAAATCGTAGCCTGCGTCCGCCAGCTGCTTACGCTCCGTATCGTTATAAATCCAGTTTTCGTTTTTAGCCTGCGGGAATTCGCCCTCGCGCAGGCCCATAATATACACGCTGTCGAAGCTCAGGCCCTGTACGTTGCCAACCTCCGTAAAGAGTACGCCGTCCCTGCGGCCGAAGTGCAGAGTAAGCTGCACCTGTCCCAAAGCCTCCTGCAGCAGGCTGTTCCATTGGCTCAGCGTCAGCTTACAATCACTGTTTTTCGCCACCTCGTAATCACGCACAAGCTGCTGCACAGCCTTCAGCACAGCATCCTTACTGCGCAGGCAGGCCAGCATAAAGTCAATAGCTACTCCCTGCTTATGCAAGCTGCCCAAACGTTCCTCCAATGGCAGCGATTGCACAAGCTGCGTCAGCTGCCCGGCATATTCGCTGATGGCAGCCTCCGCCTTAGTGCTTTCTATAAAAGCATCCAGCTGCTGCCACAGCTCCGTTGCATCCCCCAGCAGCTCGTGTGCCTTCTGCATAGCCTCCTGACGTGTTTTGAAATACGTTTGCGTGCGCAGGCTGCTTGCCGTTTCCACATCCACATCAAAGAACAGACGCAAAAGCTCGCAGCTCAGCAGCTCCAGATAGGCCGCTGCCGCCTCACGTCCCCTGCCTGCGGCAGTAAGCAGCAGGCGCAGCATAACAGCCAACGGCTGCGACACCAGCGCAGTTGTCTGCGGCAGGCTCACCGGCACACCGTATTCATCCGCCAGCTGGCGCAAGCCGCTGTATAAGGAAAAGTCGCGCACGGCAACAACAATGCGATTGGCAGCACACTTTTCATGCGCCAGCTGCTGCTTGATTCGCTTCAGCACCCAGCGCATCTCCTGCTCATCGGAGGCAAAGCAGTAGCTTTCCACACCCTCTGCAGGCACCGGCGCGGGCGCATGCCCCAAGTGACGCAGCTGCCGCATAGCAACGCCTGCCGGAGCTTGTCCCAATTCCTCTGCCGCAAGGCTTTCAACCATCGCGCCAAGAATTTTCAGCGCATTGACGGTGTTCGTGCTCGCGCGCATAAACTTGGTAATGGATTCATACTTCGCCTTTTCGTCGGAGCTTACCCTGCGTCCTTCGTAGCTCATGCTGATTACCAGATTATCCACATGCTTCGCCAAAGCCTGCAGAAAGTTTATCTGCACCTGGTCGAGGCTGAAGAAATCGCAGATATAGATATGCTTCCAAGGGATTTTGCAATCCTGCTTCTGCAGCATTTCCATAGCCAGACGATACTTGCCCTCCAGGTCATACCAGTTATTATTTTCCAGATATTGACGATAAAGCAGATAAAAATTGCAGACACCCAAATCCTTGCCCTTCAGCTCATCCTCCTCAAAGGATTTTTGGATTTGGCCGTAGATATCGTCCTTAGTGGCACCGCAGCGCGAAAGCTGGCTTACGAGCGAGGTCATGGCCTTCACAAAGCCGGTTTTATGCGCCAGCGAGCCGAAATATTCCAGCTGCTTGTGCGTAGTCATACCGGTAAGCTGCTTGTTTTCCATCATATAGTCGATGATATCCTGCACAATCAGCTCCTGGCTGCGGCGGCTCAATTCCTTGTAATCGGTACCGCCGTTGATATTCATCAGCTTGCTGGCCAAGGTGTCCATGCCCATGGTTTCAACATTAGGGTAATTGCGGCGCACCTCGTCCATCAGCAGGCGGTTCGGCAGCACCAGTACGCCCTCGCCCAGCGGCTGCTGCGAAAGCTTCTCTGCCAGCTGCGAGCGCAGGCTGCAGCCGAGAGGTACATAAATCAACTTTGCCATAACAATCTCCTTCTTTTTCTTCTTTAATCCTTCAAGTAATCTTGATAAAATCTCTATACCATTTATTATACCATAAGCGACTGTCAAAGATTGTCTATTTGAGGAACAAACTTTTAGGAAAAAAGGAACAGTAACCTCTTCTCTCCTCACTTGACTTTTCTCTCCGCTTCAATTAAACTTAAAGTATGTTCTTACAAAACTGCAGGTAACATTACGCTTCCAGCTACCTTACCTACGGACAAGAAAATAAGCAGTATATCCTGTAGCTCCACTTTAACTGCAGAAGCTTAAGCAAGGCCATTTATATTTATCTGGTACATTCTAAGAGTAGTACAAACTGACGATTTTCTAATCGCCAGGGTACTACTCTTTTTTGTTTTTGTGCTGCTTATGTATTTTTTATAACATCTGTGTTAAAATGAAAGGAGAGAAACCATGCAAGACCTGCTAACAAAATTTGCAAATCTGACTATTCAAAGTGACTTCATCTTCAAGAAGGTTATGTCGCGCAAACGCATCTGCAAGCATCTGCTGGAAGAGCTGCTGCAGATTGAGATTGCGGACATCAACTACATTGAGGCAGAAAAAACTATTGAGCCTGACTACACGAGCCACGGCATCCGCCTGGATATCATCGTAGCAGACGATAAGAATACGCATTATAATCTGGAGATGCAGGTAAAGAACAATAAGAATCCCAATACGAACACTCACGTTCTGCCCAAACGCTCGCGCTATTATCAGGCGCTGCTTGATTTTGATTTACTGCAGGCGGGCCAGCCTTATGATTTGTTGCCGCCGACATTTATCATCTTCATCTGCATTTTTGATTTCTTTGAAAAAGGCAATTACGTTTATACCTTTAAGAAGCGTTGCCTGGAAAATTTGGAGTTGGAGCTTCCTGATGAAGCAACCACGATGCTTTTAAACACCAAAGGTTCGCATGGCGAAATCTCTAAGGATCTTAAAAGCTTTTATGATTATGTAAACAATCACATTGTAACTACTGATTTCACCAAGCAGATTGATGATGAAATCAGCTATCTGAAACTCGATACGAAAGTGAGGCGAGAATATATGCTTATGGAAGCTCGTTTGTTAGACGAACGGCGTGAGGGTATTGCTGAAGGTAAGGACATCGGCTTTGCTGAAGGCAAAGACGTAGGCCTTGCTGAAGGCGAAGCTATAGGCATGGCCAAGGGCGAAGCTATGGGTATTGCCAATGCCAACATTGCTACCGCTAAACGTCTTTTAAGCATGGGACTTACTGTACAGGATATTGCCAAAGCTACTTCTCTCCCAATTGAGCAGATTGATGCTTTAAAAGCTGACTAAACTCGATATGTACACATAACAATCGAGTAGGAGACTGCTCATTATTTGAGCAGTCGACCTCTCACACCACCGTGCGTACCGTTCGGTACACGGCGGTTCAAATACCATAATGCTTGAGTCTTTTAAGCTCGTAATTGCTCGCTAGCTCATAATAGCCCGCTTTTACGAGCTTTTCTCTTGTTATTGACCTATCAAGTATTGCACTTCCTGCTACTCGCCAATAACCTAGTCTTGTGTTTCCCCACATATATGCGTATTCCTCTTGTATTCCTAACTTCTTTAGGTTTCTAACCCTTGTTTTAGGTTTCTTCCATTGTTTCCATATATATTGACGGAGTCTCCTTCGCAACCATTCGTCCCATTCCTGCATTCTACGTTTTATACTTGCTATGCAGTAATAGTTCAGCCAACCGCTTACGTATATTTTTATCTTGTTCATCACTACGCGTACATTTCTTCCTTGGTTTCTGGCTGTCAGCTCTTTTAATTTTGCTTTGGCTTTCTTCAAGGATTGTTTGTGTACTCTTATCATTACACCTGCTTTGTTCTTGCCTAGTGTAAATCCTAAGAACTTGAACTTTTGTGAGTATACATTTACTACTTTGCTCTTTTCCATGTTCAACTTTAGCTTGAGCTTATCTTCAAGATATTTTCTGCTGGATTCCAGCAATCTTTCCGCTGCTCTTTTGCTCCTTGCTTCGACAATAATGTCATCTGCATATCTTACAATATTTACTCCTCGTCTTGACATTTCCTGGTCAAACTCATTCAGGTAAATATTGGCCAATAGTGGCGACAATGGCCCGCCTTGCGGCGAACCTTCTTCTGTCTTTACTATTATTCCGTTGTCCATGACTCCGCTTTTGAGGAATTCCTTGATTAGCTCTATCAGCCTCTTATCTTTTATTCTCCTGCGAAGTATGTTGAGCAGTAAGTCATGGTTCAGCGTGTCGAAATACTTGGATAAGTCTACTTCTACTACGTAGTGGAAGCCCTTTTCGGCATATTCTTTCACGCTTTCCATGGCCTGTTGTGCGCCTCTTCCTACTCGGTAGCCGTAGCTTCCTTTGTGAAAAGTTGCTTCATACATCGGTTGCAGAACTTGCGCTATTGCCTGCTGTACCATTCTATCTATAACAGTTGGTATACCAAGCTTTCGCACTCCTCCGTCTGCTTTGGGAATTTCCTTACGCCTTACTGGATTCGGTTTATATCTTCCGAACCATATGTCAGACACAAGTTCTCGACCATGTTCGGTGCACCAAGGTTCCAGTTCATCGACAGTCATTCCATCAATTCCCGCAGCTCCCTTGTTGCCCTTAACTCTTTTCATTGCTTCGAGTAAATTTCTGCCCCGAAGAATTTCTCGCAGTAAAT
>NZ_CABQHJ010000007.1:0-76815 GCF_902463975.1 uncultured Phascolarctobacterium sp. | reverse complement strand
CCGAGCGCGTAGTGGACTTTCACCACCTAGTTATCGCCCATGCTGGGCGCACTACAAAAGCAGACCATTGCATCTGAAACTGATGTAATGGTCTGCTTTTAATCTTCATTCAGCAAGGAAGCCTGCTTATGCCAGCTCCTTAGTTACAACGTCGGCAATAGCGTTTGCTATCTGCTCCAGACGCTCCTGCTTCGGTCCTTCGGCCATAATACGGATTAAAGGCTCAGTGCCGGAAGCACGTACCAGAATCTGGCCGTTTTCGCCCAGCTCCTCCTGATATTTTTTGATTACTTCCTGAATAGCAGCCTTTTCTTCCCAGCCGTTTTTATTCTTCACGCGTACGTTCAGCAGAATCTGCGGGAATTTAGTCATTACGGTGCCCATCTCAGACAAAGGCTTGTTGTTGCGAACCATTGCGCACAACAGCTGTACAGCAGTCAGGATGCCGTCGCCGGTTTTAGCGAATTCGGAGAAAATGATATGACCGGATTGCTCGCCGCCGATAGAATAATTGTGCTTGAGCATTTCTTCCAGTACATAGCGGTCACCTACAGCGGTTTTGACGGTTTTGCCGCCATGAGCCTTCATAGCCTGATGCAGGCCAACGTTACTCATAACAGTGGTTACCAGCATATTATCATGCAGCTTGTTGCGCTTCATCAGCTCCAGCGCGCAAATCAGCATAATCTGGTCGCCGTCCATAGCCTCGCCGTTTTCGTCAACTACCAGGCAACGGTCAGCATCACCGTCATTGGCGATACCTACATGAGCGCCAACCTCGACAACCTTCTTCTGCAAAGCCTCCAGATGAGTGGAGCCGCAGCCGTTGTTGATGTTGATGCCGTTAGGCTCGTTGAAAATTGCCACAACCTCAGCACCGAGACTGCGCAGGATAACCGGTGCGATTTCGCTGTTGGCACCGTTGGAGCAGTCCATAACAATCTTCAGACCGTTCAGCTTAGCATAAGCAGTGCTCAGAATGTGCTTAATATACAGTGCGGACAAATCCTTTTCATGAATAATCTGGCCGACGCTGCTGCCGCTTACTGCCTGAGTGTAATCAATCGGTGCAGCAACGATAGCTGCAATTTCGTCCTCTACTGCGTCAGGCAGCTTGTAACCTGTCTGAGAGAAGAATTTGATGCCGTTGTCTTCAAACGGATTGTGAGAAGCAGAAATTACTACACCGGCGTTAGCCTTAACCTCACTGGTCAGAAAGGAAACTGCCGGAGTAGGCATAACGCCCAGAAGATGTGCATTGCCGCCAGCGCTGCAGATACCTGCTGCCAAAGCGCTTTCCAGCATTTGTCCGCTGCGGCGTGTATCTCTGCCGATAATAATTTTCGGGCAAGAAACCTCGCGGCCAAAGTATTTTGCGGCAGCATAGCCCAGCTTAAAGGCCAGCTCCGGAGTAAGCTCTACGTTCGCCACACCGCGAACACCATCAGTACCAAATAATCTTGCCATTTTTTGTAATAACCTCCCTAATGTTAATGCGTTTATATGTGAGTTGAAAATTGTTGAGCTAAAAAATCAAATTAAGAGCCTCTCCTTGGGGAGAGGTGTCATCGCATGGCGATGACGGAGAGGGGTAACACATAACATAACGCTATACGTAAAAGTAAATGCTGCAAAATCCCCTCTCAGTCGCCCTACGGGCGCCAGCTCCCCCCAAGGGGAGCCTAATGCTCTGTATTACTCTCCAACCTAAATTACTTCACCGGCGCAAATCTTTCCATAATCGCACGCGCCACATGATAGCCGTCAAGCGCGGCGCTCATAATACCGCCGGCATAGCCTGCGCCTTCGCCGCAGGGATAAAGCAGATCATGCGTCAGCGATACATAGCTCTGCCTGTCGCGCTCTATGCGAACCGGTGCCGAGGTGCGTGTTTCCACACCCGTCAGCAGCGCGCCGCCGTCGGCGTAACCCGCCAGCTTGCGGCCGAAGCTCGTAATGCCCTCGCGCAGCGTATCCGTAACGTAGGCAGGCAGCACCTTGTCTAAGCTGCAGGCCGTCAATCCCGGACGATAGCTTGGCTGTACCAAACATTCCAAGGACGGAGTGCTGCGCTTCAAAAAGCTGTCCAGATTTTGCGCAGGCGCATAATAGCTGCTGCCTGCCGCCGCATAAGCAAGCTGCTCATAGCGGCGCTGGAATTCTACGCCTGCCAGCGCACCCTCGCCAAAATCCCGGCTGTCCACATTCACTACCAGCGCACTGTTAGCAATGCCGCTGTCACGCTTAAACATGCTCATGCCGTTGACAACCACGCCACCGGCCTCCGAAGCGGCGGCAACCACCTGACCGCCCGGGCACATGCAGAACGAATAGGCTGTGCGCGTTTTATCCTGCGTGTGGTAAACAAGTGCGTAATCCGCCGCGCCCAGCAGATGATGTCCCGCAAAGCTGCCGTACTGCGCCCTGTCAATCAGCTCCTGCGGATGCTCGATGCGCACACCGATGGCAAAGGGCTTCGCCACAATGCCAACGCCCCTGCGTGCCAGCATAGCGTAGGTATCGCGCGCGCTGTGACCGCAGGCCAGTACCACGGCTCCTGCCGCCAATCTTTCACCGCCGTCGAGGATTATCCCCTGCACAGCATTATTTTTGATATCCAGATCAACCACATGCGCATCATAACGCACGCTGCCGCCCAGCTCCGCAATGCGGCGGCTGAGCCCCTGCACCATCGCACGCAGCTTATCTGTACCAACGTGCGGCTTATGCTCGTACAAAATATTTTCCGGCGCGCCTGCAGCTACAAAAAGCTGCAGGATTTCGGCCATCATAGGATCGTTTACACGCGTGGTCAGCTTGCCGTCCGAAAAAGTACCTGCACCGCCCTCGCCAAACTGTACGTTGGACGCGGGGTTAAATTCTCCCATCTGCCAAAAATGCTGCACATCCTGCACACGCTGCTCCACCGGCTTGCCGCGCTCCAAAAGCAGCGGCTTATAGCCATGCTCTGCCAGCTGCAGTGCTGCCAAAAGTCCCGCAGGACCGGCACCGATAACCACTGGCGGTGCGCTCAGCGGCAGGGTTCCCAGCTCCAGCGTCGGCTGCTGCTGCTCCTGATATTGCGTGATGTCGCGGTCCGCCAGCAGGCGCTTCGCCTGTCTGCCGCCTGTTTCAACCTCTGCCAGCACATGGTAATTGAGGCAGATATCATTTTTCTTGCGCGCATCCACTGCCTTGCGTACTATCTGCACACTGCCCAAAGCATCGCGCGGAATGCCGCATTTGCGGCACACCGCCTGCTCCAGCGTCTGCTCCTGACGCAAGCTGATACGCAAATTGTTAATTTTCAGCTTCATCTAAAATCAATTCTGCCTTTCTACCGATATTTTTATCTGCACTGTACGTCTTTCGGGAATAACCTTTTCCGGCAAATCCAGCTCAGCCGCAACAACGGTGCTGCCGGTCAGCTTGCTTACATCCACGGGCTTGGTCTTAACATCCTTCAGCTCCTTCAGCACGGAAGGAGGCGCAGTCACACGGATGCTCTCCGGAGCAATCTCGGTCTTGGTAACAACAATTCCGGCAGGCAAATCGCCGCTCATAACCAGCTTAACCGGAATATCCAGCGAGTGCATCTGGCTGACCATATTAGCCTGCACCATAACACGCTCAGGGATAATTCTCATATTAGGAATATCGTAACCGTCATCACTGACAGCAACAAGCTCGCTTTCCGTCTGGAAGCTGCCGGTATGATTGCTGATATCAATCGGAGCAACAACGCGGTTTACCTTATCAATACGATGCGTTGCACCGCGCAGAGTAACCTCCGCCGGAGTAATTATACTGCTGCCGATGGTCATATCACTGTTCATCGCGCCCACGATACGAGTAGTAACGGGAACCTTTTTCTCGCTTACCGTATCTACATATATGGAAACCTCTTTAGGCGTTACGGATACAATCTCGCCACCGGAGTAGGTTACCGTAATCGGCAGACTCTGCTGACCTTCGGTTATATTTTTCAAATTGATAGAAGCATTGATTTCAGCACTCAGATTATCTGAACTCAGCTTGGCACGCGAACCGCGCACCTTTACCAGAATTTTATCGGGAGCATTAAAGACCATCATATTCTGCGGCAGATTTCTTTGCTGCAGACGCACCTCGATATTACGCTCGATTATCGGGTTCTGGTCGGTCATTACATATACCCACAGGCCACAGGCCATGAGCAGGCAGATAATCCTTGCAAATAAATTTTCCTTACGCGCCAGCCTTTGCAAAAATCTCATTTTTTCTCACCGCCCCACAAGCTCTTGATTTTATCAACCAAAGAATTCTTAACTGCTGCATGCGGACGGAAAATTGCCGTGCGCAAAATTTCCTTCACATCATCCACCGTCAGGTAACGCATCAGCTCGCCGTTACGGGCAATGGAAATCGTACCGGTTTCCTCGCTGACAACAAGAATCATCGCATCGGACTGCTCGGACATACCGATAGCTGCACGATGGCGGGTACCAAGCTCCTGGCTCAAATTACGGTTTTCAGTGAGCGGCAGCAGGCAGCAGGCAGCAACAACGCGGTTGCCGCGGATAACGACAGCGCCGTCATGCAGCGGTGTATCCTTAACAAAAATGTTCTGCAGCAGTCCAGAGCTCACCAGACCGTCAATCGGCACACCGGTTTCGATGCGCTCTGCCAGACCGGTAGCACGCTCAAAGACCATCAGCGCACCTACCTTGTTTTTGCTCATCACCTTAGTGGCATGAGCAACGGAATCCAGCATTTCTTCCAGCTCCTGCTCGTCCAGCTCGCTGCCCTTATGAAACAGCTTGCCGCGGCCGATTTGCTCCAAAGCACGTCGCAGCTCCGGCTGAAAGACAACCGGCAGAGCAACCATAATCACCGTCATGCTCTTTTCCAGCAGCCAGCTGATAACATGCAGGTTCAGCCAACGGCAGATAAGCGTGAAGCCTATCAGCACCATGAGACCCTTGCCCAATGTTGCGGCACGGGTGTTTTTCAGCATTAGGAACAAACGGTAAAGAAAATAGGCAACGACGACAATATCTATAACATCCAAAAATGTGATTGTCGAAAGCAAGCCTTGCAGTTGTATCATCATAATTGCATTGCTCCTATCTATCAGACACTATCGACTAAGCGCTAAGCCTTAGTCCATTTTCAGAATCGCCATGAATGCCTCCTGCGGCAGCTCTACACTGCCAACCTGCTTCATGCGCTTTTTACCTTCCTTCTGTTTTTCCAGCAGCTTACGCTTACGGCTGATATCGCCGCCGTAGCATTTCGCCAGTACATCCTTACGCATAGCGCGGACGTTTTCGCGGGCAATAACCTTGTTGCCGATTGCTGCCTGTACCGGAATTTCAAACATCTGACGCGGAATCAGGCTGCGCAGCTTTTCAACCAGCTGACGTCCGCGAACAGTAGCAAATTCCTTATGCACAATTGCGGAAAGCGCATCGACAGGCTCGCCGTTCAGCAGAATATCTACCTTCACCAAATCGGAATAGCGATAGCCGGACAGCTCGTAGTCCAAGGAAGCATAACCGCGGGTAGCGGATTTCAGACGGTCAAAATAGTCAAAGATAATCTCGCTCAGCGGTAATGCGTAGTGAATCATAACACGGGTATCATCAAGATATGTCATGTTATCGTATTCACCGCGTTTTTCCTGGCTCAGCTCCATAACAGCGCCTACATAATCCTTCGGCACAATGATGGTTGCATTAACGAAAGGCTCCTCAACATGGTCGATAACAGTCGGGTCAGGGAACAGAGACGGGTTATCTACCATTTCAACGTCGCCGTTGGTGCGGAACACCTCATAAATAACGTTAGGCGCGGTAGTAATCAGGCTCAGATTGTATTCACGCTCCAGACGCTCCTTGATAACGTCCATATGCAGCAGGCCCAAAAAGCCGCAGCGGAAGCCAAAGCCCAGCGCGGTAGATGTCTCCGGCTCAAACACCAGAGAAGCATCATTCAGCTGCAGCTTTTCCAAAGCATCACGCAGGTTATCGTAATCGGAATTCTCTACCGGATACAAACCGCAGTATACCATCGGTGTAGCCTTGCGGTAACCGGGCAACGCTTTTTCGGCAGGATTATCGGCATCTGTTACGGTATCGCCTACGCGTGCATCCTTAACGTTTTTGATGCTGGCAGCAAAGAAGCCTACCTGGCCCTCCTCCAGCTCGTCAACATTGACGATGCCCGGTTTGAAGTAACCAACCTCGGTAACATCAAATTCCGCACCGGTTGCCATCATGCGAATCTTCATGCCCTTGCGCAGACGGCCCTGCATAATGCGTATATATAAAACTACGCCTTTGTAAGCGTCAAATTTGGAGTCAAATACCAAGGCCTTCAGCGATGCTTCCGCGTCGCCCTGCGGTGCCGGCACGCGCGCTACGATTGCTTCCAGTACGTCCTCGATGCCGATGCCTGTCTTGGCACTGCACAAAACTGCGTCGGAGGCATCAATACCGATAACGTCCTCAATTTCCCTTTTAACATGCTCAGGATCCGCACTCGGCAAATCAATTTTGTTAATAACGGGGATAATCTCCAGATCGTTATCCAGCGCCAGATACACGTTAGCCAGTGTCTGCGCTTCAATGCCCTGAGTAGCGTCGATAACCAGCAGTGCGCCCTCGCACGCTGCCAATGCACGCGAAACCTCGTAGGTAAAGTCTACGTGGCCCGGGGTGTCGATAAAGTTCAGCATATACTCCTCGCCGTTGCGCGCCTTGTAAATGCTGCGCACAGCCTGCGCCTTGATGGTGATGCCGCGTTCACGCTCCAAATCCATGGAATCGAGAATCTGCTCCTCCATCTCACGCTTGCTCAGCGTTCCTGTATATTCAATCAATCTGTCCGCCAGGGTAGACTTGCCATGATCTATATGGGCGATAATAGAAAAGTTGCGAATGTGATTTTGTTCAATCATAAATTACTCTTCCTGCTCCTTCATTAAAATGTATTATTTCAGGCCAATATTGGCTTAAGCCTGTTTTATTAGTACTAATTATTATACCATTATACGGCAAAGCCTGTAAACTAAAAAGAGAGACAGCTCGGCGCCATCTCTCCTCGTACTGCGTTTTATTTCAGTTTAGTGTCCTCAAATTCAACGCACTTGTAGTAATTGTCAATTTTATAATTTAGCTTATCGAGCGTTTCCTGCATCTGCGCCATGCGCTCGAGCAGCTTGGCACGCTCCTCTATTAAAATTTCCTTACGTGCGGCCCGTGTTGTGTCGCCCTGCTGGAACAGCGCCACATATTCAATCAGGCTTTCTACCGAAATGCCTGCTGTGCGCATGCATTTGGCGAAGTTTACCCAGTTACAGTCCGTTTCGGTGTAGTCGCGAATACCGCTTTCGTTGCGGTTCACAGTCGGAATCAACCCGATACGCTCATAATAACGCAGCGTGTCCGCTGTAATGTCATACATTTTGCTTACTTCGTTTATTTTCATCTCGCTTACCTCCTGCCAGGATTGTTTTCCTGCTTTCTTCTTATATTTTAGCATTTGGAGTCAGCTCCAGGTCAAGCGACCGCAAAATATTTTTACAGGAACAGGCAGGCATATTTGTGATTTTCTCTTGCATAATGCTCGCATTCGTGGTAGAATAATGCAGTACAAGAAAATTCAGGAGGTGAAATTCGTTGCCGAACATTAAATCTTCCATCCGCAGTGTAAAGACCGACGCAGAACGTCGTGCTAAAAACGCTCCGATTAAAGCAGCTCTCCGTAATGCTTCCCGCAAAGTAGAGGCTCTGGCTAAAACCGGCGCTAAAGAAGACGCTCAAGCTACTATGGCTACTGCTTCCGGTTTGCTCGATAAAGCAGCTCGCAAAGGCATTATCCATAAGAATGCTGCAGCTCGCAAAAAATCCAGACTTGCAAAGAGAATCAACGCTATGGCTTAATTCTTACAAGCTGACCTGCTCTGAAAAGAGCAGGTTTTTTGCATTTCAGGGATAATTTTTTGCAGGCAGGCTAATCAAGATCATAATTGATGTAAGTAAAGCTCTCAATCACGTCTTTATCATTCAGCGTGATAATCAGCTGCTTGGCAGGTCTGTCAAAGCCATCCGCATCAAGCACAGATTTTTCCCACACGATACTGTTTGTCGGCTCCTCAATATCAACAGCAGACTCGTGCCAGCCGATTCTCCGCATCATATCGTAAAAATTATTCCGCTCTTTCTGATCAAAATGCTGTCCGACTGCATAGCCTGCCATCTCGCCGGGAGCCTTGTTAATCACTACCTGATAGGTTTTTCCGTCAAAGGCTCTCGTGTAGAACACTCGCGGACCTACCTGCACCTTATTAAGGTCATAAGCAATATTCATATCGTCGGCATGTTCTACTCTGCCCATGCTATAGCCGGAGCCTGCTGCATAGCCGGCGGGATCGTTAATCCAGTTTGCCTCTACCGAAGCCTGAAAACGTCCTTCATCCGAATGAGCATATTGGCCATCAGGCAACGCACCTATATATTGGTTATACATGTAGCCTCTGTAGCCTTTTTCGGTAGTTCCGTACACCCACACATATTTACTGTCAGGTATAAACACTACCTTTCTTGCATAAAATTTATCGCCGTTTTGCAGCATGGTTACTACCTCACAGTTTGTGTTAGGCTCTGTTCTTAAGTTAACATCCGTAGCAATACATTGAGTTGCCAACGGCCAGCGCGGATGTTCATCAATAATATCCGAAAGATAACCGCCGCTGAGATGAGCAAAAGCGGTGTTGGCCAAGAGCGCCATCCCCAAGGTCATGCCCAAAAACAAATTCTTTTTCATATGTATATTCCTCCCTTGATTGCGGTACAAAATCCCTCAATCAATAAATTTCAGACACAGGCTGCTTATTTTTTACAACAAGCATCTGTCTTTCGGTTACCCGCAGAACATATACAGAGAATTATCAACCTTAAAGTTTTGTAATTCCTTTATATCTCCCCTGTAAGGGGAGGTGGCTGCGAGTATCAGCGAGCAGACGGAAGGGTTGTTACCGCTTCCGAAGCAGCAAAAGCTGTGTTTCTCAGCATCATTATAGCGTAAAAAAGCAAAAGCATCCCCACACTTTTACTGCAAAAAGTGTAGGGATGCTTAATTTTTTTATTAGTAGCAGTCATTTCACTGCCTAAGCCTTACTCCCGGCAGACACCGCAACGGCGGCAGCCGTCAAAGCACATCGGGGTAAACTTGCCGCTTTCGCTGCGCTGCAGCTCAGCCGCAAGATACTCCTGCGTCACGCCCATGTCCAGATGCTGCCACGGCAGCGGCTGGCCCACCTGCAGCTCGCGCTCCGCCAGCTCCTCGGCATCCAGGCCCTCCTCCTTCAGCACCTGCTTCAGGCTGCGGCCTTCCACATGTGCCTTCAGCAGCGCTTCGCCGATACGTCTGCTTCCACGCGCCAGCACGGACTGCACCACGGTTTCCTTCAGCGATTCGGTAATCAGCTTGATGCGCTTTTCCTTCTTCAGACCGTCACCCAAAATTTTGAAGCGCTTCTTCAGCGTGCGCACATTGCACAGCGGCGCCCACTGGTACGGCGTAAAGGGCTTGGGCACAAAGCCGTTGACCGAAATAACCAGCTCGCCCTTGTTGCCCACCGCGTCCATTTTGGCACGCACGCGTTTAATCATCTCCACCGTTTCGACGATATCCTCGTCCTCTTCTCCCGGCAGACCGATCATATAATACAGCTTGATGTTGCGCATACCGGCAGCAGCAGCCAATTCGATAGAATTATAAACGTGCTCCTCCGTAATGCCCTTGTTAATAGCAGCGCGCATACGCTCGCTGCCTGCCTCCGGCGCTACGGTCATCGTGCGCTGGCCGCTCTGTGCCAGTGCATGGGCAATCTGCTCCGTGAGCATATCGGCACGCATGCTGGCCACGGAAAACGGTATCTTGTGCTCCACTAAGTATTCCGTCAGCTCCGCCATCTGCGGATGGTCGGAAACGGCAGCGCCCATCAGGCCCACCTTTTTCGTGCGCTCGGGACGCTTGGCAATATCTGCCAAAATATTTTCCAGCTTACGCGGACGCGGCTTGCGAAAGCAATAGCCTGCCATGCAGAAGCGGCAGTGACGGCCGCAGCCACGCGCCACCTCGACGATAAACATATCCTCAAATTCCGTTCCGCTCGTAACGATAGCAGAGGTGTGCGGATAAGCGTCGATATCACGCGCCCACTGGCGCGCTACCTTCGCAGGCGCACCTTCCTGCGGCAGAAGGGCGATAAACTCGCCCTCGTCATCGTACTGCGCCGTATACAGGCTGGGAACATAAACGCCCGGCACCTGCGCCAGCGCCGCCAAGCGCTCTTGCTTGCTTTCCTCGCGGTAGATGGTATCCAGCACATGCTGCACTGTTTCCTCGCCCTCGCCGATAACAAAGGCGTCAGCCACAGCAGCTAAAGGCTCGGGATTGAAGGTGGCACAGGGACCGCCGATAATCACCAAAGGCTCGCGCTGATTGCGCTCCGCCGCCCGCAGGCGAATATTGCCCAAATCAAGCACCGTCAGCAGATTATCATAATCCATTTCAAAGGACAGCATGACGAAGATAACGTCAAAATCTGCCAGCGGACGCTGGTTTTCCAGGCTCAGCAGCGGTGTTTTGCTTTTGATATGCTCCTGCTGCAATCGTTTATCCGGCAAAAAGAAGCGTTCGCAGGCGCTGTCACCGCGCTCGTTAATCATCTGATACAGAATGTGCATTCCCAGGTTCGACATGCCCAGATGGTAGACGTTGGGGTAAATAAACGCTACCGGATGGCGTAACCCCGGCGGATACACCTGCGCGCCGGTTTCATTTTCTCTTATTTCTTTAATATAGTTTTTGATTATCCAGGACAAAGCATTTCCTCTCCGAGTATCTATAATGTATTAAGAAAATATCAGCGCAAAATTACGCTGATATCCTCTTGTATTTTACTGATGTTTTTCTGCCAATTTGCGTTCAAACAAATCGATAACTGTTTTCAAAACCTTTAAGCGGGCATAATATTTATTGTTGCCCTCAACCACGGTCCACGGTGCATACGAGGTGTCGGTGCGCACCAGCATTTCGTTGACTGCAGCTTCGTAAGCATCCCATTTATCACGGTTACGCCAATCCTCGTCCGTAATTTTCCACTGCTTGTTGGTGTCATTCTGACGATCATTGAAGCGTCGCAGCTGCTCATCCTTGTCAATCTGCAGCCAGAATTTGGCGATGGCAATGCCGTGCTCGCTCCACTGCGCCTCCATATCCTTAATTTCATCGTAGGCACGCTGCCATTCCTGCGGTTTGGCGAAGCCTTCGATACGCTCTACCATAACACGGCCGTACCAGGTGCGGTCAAAAATCGCTATAGTGCCCGGCTGCGGCAGTCTGGTCCAGAAGCGCCACTGATAATGGAACTGCTTTTCAACCACGTTCGGCGCCGCAATCGGGTGCACATGGAAGCCTAACGGGTCCAGTGCCGCCGTCAGTCTGCGGATAGCACCGCCCTTGCCGGCAGCGTCCCAGCCCTCAAAGCCGATAACTACCGGTATCTGCGCCTTGAACATTTCAATCTGCAGCTGTGTCAGCTTTTTCTGGTACTTATCCAGCTTTTCCTTATATTCTTCCTTGGTAAGCTCCTTGTTGGCGTCAATCGTGCTCAGCACATCGTAGGTTGCGGCGGTGCGCTTGTCGGCAGCAGGCTCGGCAGGCATCTGCACAGCCTTTTCGATAGCATCGGCAATCTTAGTGAAAACCTCCAGACGCGCGCTGCGCGGATCATCGTCGGCAATCAGGTGCCAGGGAGCGTTTACCGTATCGGTAGCCTCCAGCATTTTTTCGTAATGCGGCAAAAATTTATCGTAATCTTCGCTTTCATCAATCGCAGGATTCAGGTCACGCCACGCCTTGCCCAGTGTTTTGGCATTCTTGGCGATATTTTTCTTTTGCTGCTCCGGTGACAGATGCAGGAAAAATTTGAGCACAAGATAATTATCGTCCGTGAGCATTTTCTCAAAGTTGTTGATATGCTCGAAGGAAACTACGGGATATTTGGAATCGTCCTCTGCCTTATCCGCCAGCTCATTGGCGTTTTTCAGATAATACCAGCTGCGGTGATAAACGGCAATATGTCCCAACGCCGGCAGGCGCTTCCAGAAGGCACTGAAAAACGGCTGCTCCTGCAGAACGCCGCGCAGGCGCACGCTGGAATAAACATTAAAGCCGCGGGCATCCATCTGCTGCATCATTTCGTTAATCAGCGCACTGCGGCGCGCACCGCGCCAGCCCTCAAACACGATGATAATCGGTCTTTTGGCGTCGCGGGCCAGGCGCTGCGCCTTTCCCAGGCGCTCACCCAGCACATCCATCTGCTTGTTGTAATCTTCCTTGGACACTTTTTTACTCAAATCCAGCTTTTCCAGCATTCTCCAACATCTCCTTACTGTTTGCGAGAATCTTTAAATCAGCGCTCCTCATAGGGGTTAAGAGCGCGCGGTTTTCCTAATACCTCTGCCATGATAATACCGTTGACGAGCGCCGCATGCTTCAGCTTTACGCGCTTTTTCGGTGCAGGCTGCGCATGCTGTGCGTAGTGCGCATTAAACGCCGCAGCGGCAGCGTTCATCTTTGCTTCGTCGTAGCTGTAATCACCACGGGGATCGTAATAAACCTTGCCCTTGTCATGCACGAGGGCTTCGTTTTCACGGTGAATTCTGCCGGTATGGTCATGCATTGCTTCGCCGTCGCGGTGAACTCTGCTGTCGTCATCACGACGCACGCGCGTTCCGTCATGCACTGCGCCTTGGCTACTTTGACGCTTGCGCGCCTGTGCCGCCTCCGTCGTCTTTTTCAGACGGCGTTCAAATTCGGCGGCAAGGTCTTTAGGCTTAGCCTGCGTTTGCTGCTCTGCCTGCGCCTCCGGCTGCTCCTGCGGCAGCTCCTGCTGCCTGCGGCGGCGACGGTTTCGACGGTCCAAAAATACGTTGGCCAGCATTACGATGACGAAAAGCAGGGGGATTAAATCACTGTCAAACAAACCACCCATAAGCTGCACCTCGCTTATTTGCTGCCCTCAGGCTTTTCCTCGCCCTCCGGGCTTACCTCGGCAATCGTGCGGCGCATCTGTGTATCTGCCTGAATATTGTTCAGGCGGTAGTAATCCATTACGCCCAAGCGGCCGTTAGCCAGCGCCTCCGCCATAGCTGTAGGAACCTTAGCCTGTGCCTCCACAACCTTCGCCTGCATTTCCTGCGTATAGGCTTTCATTTCCTGCTCCTTGGCAACAGCCATCGCACGGCGTTCCTCAGCGCGTGCCTGAGCAATGCGCTTATCTGCCTCCGCCTGGTCGGTCATCAGCGCAGCGCCGATGTTACGGCCTACATCTACGTCTGCAATATCAATGGAAAGAATTTCAAAGGCAGTACCTGCATCCAAGCCTTTATCCAAAACCGTTTTGGAAATATAATCGGGGTTTTCCAGTACCTTGCTGTGGTCGGCGCTGGAGCCTACGTTTGTTACAATGCCTTCGCCGACACGCGCAATAATCGTTGCTTCGCCGGCACCGCCTACCAGGCGGTCAATGTTGGCGCGCACGGTTACGCGTGCCTTTACCTTCAGCTCAATGCCGTCCTTGGCAACAGCGCTTACTACCGGAGTTTCGATAACCTCGGGGTTAACGCTCATCTGCACAGCCTCCAGCACGTTGCGTCCCGCAAGGTCGATGGCACAGCCACGCTCAAAGCTCAGCTCAATCTGCGCTCTGTGGGCAGCAATCAAAGCATCAATAACGCGGTCCACGTTACCGCCTGCCAGATAATGCGCCTCCAGCTGGTTGACATTTACGTCAAGACCTGCCTTATTCGCCTTAATCAAAGGCAGCACGATCTGCGACGCGGGCACACGGCGCAGGCGCATACCGATAAGGTTGAAGATGCCTACATTAACGCCGGCAGCAATTGCGGAAATCCACAGGCCCAACGGCACAAAGTTAAGAAAAATCGCGATACCTGCAATAGCAATGATTACTGCAAAGCCACTGCCGAAAATCATACTGAATAATAAATCCATAACGTCACTCCTTCGTCTGTTCTACAAAAATTTTGCTGCCCTCCACCCGCACTATAATCACGGGCGCGGACTTTTCGATATAATCTCCCTGACTGCTCACGTCAAGACGCTTGCCGTCCACCAGAATCGTGCCTGCAGGACGCAGCGTGGTCAAGGCTGTGCCTCTTTTGCCCACCAGCATGCTCCAGTTTTTGCCGCCGGTGTAGCCCTCGCTGTTTTTTTGGCGTGTCCACAGCACAAAGGGATTATACTTGCTTTCTCTGGGCAGATAGACGCACAGCAGGGTAATCACCAGCACCAAAAACAGATACACTGCCAGCAGCACCAGCGCCGCCCAGGCATTGCCGCCCAAAACGTAAAAGCCGCCGACTGTCAGGCACACCATGCCGCTGACACCGAAAATTCCGAAGCCCGGCACCACAAATTCTATCAGCAGCAGGACAAGGCCCGCCAGCATAAAATAATATTCCAATGGCATGACTGCACCTCCTCAACGCTTGTACATTTATAGTATAACAGAGGAAAAGCATGAAGTAAATTTAAAGTTTATGCTGCTAAAAGCAAAGCTGCCTGTAATACTTTAACAAAAGATTTTTTCTGGCGCATTTATTCAAAAAGCAGTATCCAGAATACGTGCACAGTAAGATTATTTGCTGCTTTACTTATCGCGCCAAAAATTGTATGATAAAGGAAAAGCTTCTTCTACTATAAATAAAGGCGGGACTTAATGATGAAAAAATTACTTATTTTACTGACGCTGATTTTTGCGCTTGCCTGCACTTGCACAGCCTTCGCTGGCGCAGGCACTGATAAAAACGCTAACATGGAAAAAATAACCAGCACCAGCGCTGGCGATTTATATCTTTATAAGGATAATTTGCAGGCATTGCGCCAGGGCGACAAGCTTTTTTTGCTGTTGTCTGCCGAGCTGCGCTACAATAAGGAAATGCTGCCTAAGCTGCAGGCCACCAAGCCGGAGCTGAAAACAGCAATCAGCATGACGCAGATTTATTTGTATAATAACGATGGCACACAGTATGCGCTGCTCAAAAGCCTGTACACCGATAAGGACGATAATGTTGTTTACACTATCGAAGGCTCGCCCAATTTGCAGCCTGTCAAAAGCAAGCTGCAGATGCTGCTGTACGAAAGAGCGTTGACAGCGATGGAAAACCAAAAGCGCATTGCCGATATGCTCAGACGCAAAGCGTAACAAAAAGACCTTGATGTCAGTTTTTACTGACGCCAAGGTCTTAAATTTTTTAATGAAGCTCTTTATAAGCAAACATTTTATTGCTTTAGTTGAAATTTTATGATAAAATGTTTTCGACAACCGGTTCACGGGGTGGTGTTGCCTTCATTCTATACGAATGGAGGTGATGTCTATGGTATATTTCAGCTTTCAGGATTTAATGTCCTTTGGAGTTTTTATCGTAGCATTACTTACGTTCATTTTTAAGAACAAATAGTAAAAAAGTTACGGACATAGAAAAACCGCCCCAAGACTTTGGCGAGTACGGAGCGGATTTTTCTTAACCAAATTCGGCAACCCACCTTATGGGCGGTTGTCTTTTCTATATTTAATATACCACACAATCCATAGCTTTGCAAGTTTTAAGGCTGGAATTTGAGCAAACGCTCAAACTCCAGCCTTTTTTGTTCATAAGGTCAGTATGATGATTGCAGCCTCATGAACTGCCAAGCAAGCGGTTGGGGGCATTGCTTGGCGGAGTATGATGATTTATAGGAAAAACAGTTGTTATCCTGCTATGACTGCACCTGCTGCCTGCTTATCAGCCAAAATGCTTAGCCTGGGTTGCATCAGCTGCTGCCTTAGCATTATCTGCGCTCACCTGTGCCTGACGCGCCAGTTTTGCTGCATATTCAGCACGCTCCTGCGCTTCTTTGGCAAGTTTTGCTGCTGCCTGATATTTTTCGGCTGCTGCCAGCTCCTTCTTAGCCTGCTCCTCGCGCTGCTCTTCTAAAAGCTTTTGCGGGGATTTGTGACCGAAGCGCCAGGTTGCACCGATACCGCCCATGGTTTCGCCGCCGGCAGTAGACAGGCTGACGTTAATCATGAAGTTCTTGTTCGGATAGTGGAAGAAGCCCATTGCCACGCCAGTTTCGCCCTTGTATTGGCCGAGGCCGATGCTGAACTCGCTCGGAGCCTGCGGATCGTAGCCAATGCTCTTCAGGGAAGCGATAGCTGCTGCCATAGCGCCAACCTTATCAACGCGTGTGTTTACATCGTCAATGCGGTTGTCAAGACGAGCAACCTCTTCGCGGCGGATTGCAGCTTCAGCGTTAATGCCGCCGACTGCGGTCTGGTTCTTCTTGTACTCGTCACGCTTAGTGAGCTCGCCATCGAGGTCGTCAATCTGACCGAGGTCGGACAGGTTGATGCGCTTGCTGTCATCTGTTGCCGAACCGATGGAAACATCGCTGCTGTTGATGCGTGTTGCATTGTCAGGCTTAGCGCTGTCGGTGTATTCCAGACCAGTGCCGCTTTGCTCCAGCTTGCTGCTTCCGTTTGCATCTTTAACTTCGCTGGTAAGCTTGCCAGTTTCACCGTCTAATTTTTGCGCTACCTTAATTTCGCCATTCGTTACCACGCCGCCGATGCTGGTCAAGCCTTGGTTGAATTCGGATTTATGCGTATCATCTTTAGTAACAGTGTTACTGTTGCCTGCAGCGGTAACCTTGTTTTCCGTAGTAGTCGTGCCATCGGTTACTTTGGTAGTTACGCCGTCAATATTGGTCGTGAAGTTAGTATTCTTATCGCCATCTTTTATATCGCTCTTAATTGTGCCATTGCCGCCGAAAGCGATAGAACCAGTGCCAGTACCTGCTGCTTCACCCTTACCAGTGATTACAAGCTCGTCAGTAATCAGCTTGCCGGTAGTAATCGTACCGCCGTTAATATTAGTTGTCTTACTGCCGCCATTGGCGAAGGTCGTACCGTTAGCGTCCGTAGTTACAGAGTTGTTGCCAACCTTATCGACGATGCTGTCCTTCGTAATCGTGCTCGTTGCATTGTCCGTAACCTTGCTTGTAATGCTTTCGTTCGTTACGTCGATGGAGCCTGAGCCTGCGGAAACATTAGCTTTGTTGTTACCAACGGAAACGTTAGATGTTACGCCGTCTTTTGTATGGCTCATGCCTGCGCCGTTAGCGTCAGTTTTCAAGGTAGTGTTGCCAACGGTGTTAGTCATTGCGCCTTTATCTGCACCGCTGCCACCAGTTACTTTGAAGTTGCCGCCTGCTGCAGAGAAGTTGCCTTGCTTATCCATAGACAAGTTGCTGCCATGCGGATTGCCATTGCTATCCAGAATATCTTCGCCGAGGTTGATACGTTCAACATTCAGCGTATCTGTAGTAATTGTACCACCATTGATAGTAGTGGTCTTACCACCCTTTTCGCCCGCTGCACCAGTGAAGGTTGCGCCGCCAGCTTCCAGAGCCGTAGAGTTAGCGCCATTTTTCAGCGTCAGGTTGCTACCGTTGAGCACGCCAGTTGCTGCGCCGTTAGTAGAAGTGATAGCGCTGCCATTGATGGTTGTAAAGGTTCCGTCCTGACCAGTGAAGGTGTTTGCACCAGTTTTTGCATTGAAGCTGAAGGAGGATTTTTGACCTGCTGCATTTTGTCCGCTAACAGTCAAACCGTTTTCATTGAATGTCAGACCTGCTTGCTGATTATCCTCAGATTTAGCTTTAGCTTTAACAGTACCTTTTTCAATGACGGTCTGATTAGCAACGTCATTGCCAAAGGTTGCGCTATCTTTAGCCAGCTTAGTCATAACATTGCCAGCTGCATCAGTAATTCTGATTTCGCCCTTAGTAGTTACGTCGCCATCTTGATCAATGGAGATATTATCACTACCATCTTTGCCAAGGCTGATTTTATTAATTAAAAGCTTATCAGCAGTAATGGTACCAGTGGTAATCTTGTCGCCATCAATCGTGGTGGTGTTGCCAGCATTATTAAAGGTTGCTTTACCTTCAGTTTCACCAATCGTCACTCCATTGATGCCTGCTTTAGAAGCAGTAATACCATTAGCCATAGACCAAGTATTTCCAGCGCCTACTGTCAGCTCACCATCTTTAACAGTGGTGTTAGTACCGACATGTAAGCCATCATTTTTCAGTTCATTAGTACCAACCTTAACATTGGAAGCGATAATGCCTGCGTCTTTAGTCCAGGTATTGTTGGCATCAATGGTCAAAGAACCAGAAGCCAAGGTACTTCTATTGCCAGTGCCATCAGCAGCGGTTGTAAAGGTTTTACCTTCTACGTCGCCATCATCATCTACTTTAAAACCAGTGCTTTGGAACGGAATACCAGTTGCGCCGATAATTGCATTGCCGCCAAAGGTCAAACCGCCAGCCGCACTGCCAGAGTTCTGTGCTACAGAAACGCCGTCAATAGCATTTACATTGTCCAGCTTGCCGCTGCCACTAAACTTAACAGCGCCAATTTCGCCTTTAGCACTCACTACGCCATTCGCATCATCAATGGTCGTAGCATTCAAGCCAGAACCAACAATCAACTTATTAGTATTAATGCCAGTATTATCAATAGTAGTATTGCCGCCGATATTAACAGAAGCAAGACCTGTCAGAGCACCACCGCTTAAGCTTGCAGTTCCGTCAGTAATAGTAGCAGCAGTTACCTTTCCAGTTGCCGTCAAATCTTTAACACCAGTAACATTCCCGGCGCTAAAGGTTACGCCACCGATAACAGAGCCGTCCGCTGCTTTTACAATGCCATCAGGCTGGATAACACTATTAATATTACCAACCTGTACATCAGTCAGTTCGTTAGCACCAAAATCAATCGTGCCATTGCTGCCAAGATCAAGCTTTCCATTTGTCATGGTCGTTGCGCCAACTTTTATAGAATTAGTTGCTTCAATATCAGTAGCATTATATTTTGCAGCAGTCAGCGTACCTGTTAAGGTGAGGTTTTTAGCGTTAATATCGCTACCAGCCAAAGTAACGCCACCAATTTTATTGGTAGTGGTATCGCTAGTAGTAATGCCATTAGCTTTTACGTTGCCAACGGTATCAACTGTAAATTCATTGCCAGTTGTGCCAATATTTAAGCTCTGACCTTTGATGTTACCACTAAAGGTTGCATCACCGGTTACTCCAAGCGTACCGCCAACGGTTGCGTTGCCAGTTACGCCAAGGTTGCCCTTCAACGTCGTATCGCCAGCTACATTCAGCGTACCGCCAACGGTTGCATCACCAGTTACTCCAAGAGTGCCGCCAACAGCTGTATTGCCATTTGCATCAACAGTAAATTCATTGCCAGTAGAACCAATATTCAAAGATTCACCTTTGATCTTTTTTGTTACGGTCAAATCGCCGCCTACAGTTGTGTCACCAGTTACATCTAGCTTGCCTTTCAATGTAGTGTCACCAGTTACGCCAAGGTTGCCACCAACAGTTGCATCGCTATCTACAGTAAGCTTACCACTAGCAGTAATATCCTTACCCTTGATATCGCCGGTTGTCGTTACATTGCCATTATCGTCAACGCCAAATGCACCATTAGCACCTTTAATTTTGCCATTAATACCATCAATAGCTGCTTTTGCTTCAGTGTAATCATCACCGCCAGCATAGAAACCATTGGTATCATAAGCACTAGAGGAAGTACCGATGATGATTTTTCCGTCAGTGCCGATTTTTATTTGTTTTGCTTGATCACCTTTATTAAGATAAATTCCGTCAGACTCAAATTTCAAGTTATCATTAATGCTTACTACATTAGTAACTTTACCCTGACTAAACGTTACACCGCCAACCTCAGAGCCATCAGCAACTTTGATTTTAGTTTTACCGTCAATCATGCCGTGAAGATTTACTATGCTTTCACGAGTCAGTGTTGCTTGCCCGGAAGTGCCATCATCAAAGACTTCTTCAAGAACTATCCTTTTTGCTCTTACTTCGCCGTCAGCCAGCCTTACGTCGCCAGCATGAGTAATACCTTCTATATAAGTAGCCTTGTCTGTTAAAACCCTATCATCGTCAGCATATCTAATTTTTTGCGTGTTATAAGCTAATGTTCCTTCAGTAGAAGTATCGCCTACAGCTGCAACCGCCTCATCATAGCCCTTTACTTTGGCAGCAGTGATTTCCTGCGTGTCTGAAGAAGCACTCTCACGCAATTTCAGGGATTTAGTTGTAATTTCGCTACCATCTTCGCTAATGCCAGCTGTTTTCTTTTGCAAAGATATAATATCATTTCTAGCTGCAGTATCACTAGCTGTCAGCTCACCTACTTTGGTTTGTAACTGACCTGTAGTTGTTTGCAGACTAGTCACATCAGTTTGAATGTTAGTTACCTTACCATTGACGGCCTGAATATTATTTGCATTATCCTTAATAGCCGCACCAACATTTGTAGTTCCATCTGTTTCTTTCAGCTCTAAGCTGTCAGCCGTAATTGCACCGCCGTCAGAAACAGTGAACTTGCCATTAGCTGCTTTAAAAGAACCATTTTCACCATTAACAGCGAACTTGCTATTATCATACGTAGCTTGAGTAACATCTGCACCGGTATAGCCAATATACAAACCGTTTTGCGCTACAACTTTACCGTTTTCTATACGTGCATTGATTCCAGAAGCGATAATTGAAGCATGTACAGCACCAGTTGCAAAAATATCATTGTCAGAAATTATAACATGATTACTTGTAGAATTACTACCAATAGAGATTCCAGTAAAACTGTCTTCACTACCGATCTTTACACCACCAACAGTAAGTTCATTAATTATTGTATTATCTGTTTCACCATTTTTAGTAGCAGTAGTTACATTGCCACTAGCTTCTTTGTACAATACATCCGCAGCATACACCGGTTCAAGACCAATGCCCCCCCCTGCGAGAATTGCGCACGTTACGGCAAGGGCCAACGCCTTGACATTACTCTTTTTCCTAGTCATAATCATCATCCTCCTTAAAGTATAAACCAAACCCATGCGTGCGCCATCCACTGCTGGCAGCATCCGGCGCCTTCCGCACAACTTTTATCATGCTCATTATCTCATAAAATTCAGTGAATTCAACGCCTTGTATCGTAAAGCGCAGGTTCTCATCGTAAAACGCATTTTGCCAACTTTACTTAATTATTTTTTGCTCAAAACTGTAATAAACAAAACAATAATTAAAGCATATTTCCACTACTCACTACTCTCTAACCACTACCAACTAACCACTCTCCACTACCAACTAAAAAAACCTCCGCAACGGTCTTCATGACCGTAACGGAGGTTCTATTCTTTTATAACAAAGTATCCTAAATCCTGCAGCAGCGCCCACTGCATATAGGCGTTGCGCACAGCTGCGCTGTCGCGCACCCTGATTGGTGCCTTGAAGCCATTGCCCAGCAAAAAATAATTGCTGTAGACACCCTCTACATAATGCATGTTAATCAGCACGCTGCGATAGGTCAGCAGAAAATAATCCTGTGTCAGCTTTTCCCGCACCTTGTTGATGGAGCTGTACACCTTATAGGTGCGTTGTGCTGTGTGAATATAGCAGTATTTATCCTGCACCTCTACAACGATAATGTCCTTGGGCTTTAGCTTTACCGTCTCAGCTACAGTATCAAAGGTAACATACTCTTCCTTGTCAAAAACACCGCAGCGCTTCAGCGCCTGCTCCAGCTTTTCCGGCTGCAAGGGCTTCAGCAGATAATACGCTGCCTCCAGCTCATAGCTTTCGATGGCAAAGTCATTACTCGAAGTAAGAAAGACCAGCTTAAAGTTAAGCCTGTGCTGGCGCAAACGCCGCACAAACTCCACGCCATTACCAGGCTTCAAATAGATATCCATAAAGACAATGTCAGCGCTATTTAAAAACAAGTATTCACAGCACTGCTCCCCTTCAGTAAATGTACGTATATCCAAAAGCAGCTGATACTTCCTGCCTATTTCCTGCAGTTGCCGTTTAAGCTCTTCCAGCTCGCTTACATCATCATCACAAGCCACAATACGCATAATATCACTCCCTATAATAACATGCTCTTCTTTGCTTATGTTCAGTTTTCCGCCAACACCTGCCGCAGCAGCTCCAGCGCACTCACTTCGCTCGCTTTGTTCGTGCCCAGCTCACCACGGAAGGCACGCGCAAGGATGGATTTCTTCATCAGGTCGATGCTCGCCAGCGCCTGCTCCGCAGTCTGCTGTGCTGCGCGCTCGCGTGCCAACAGATCGTCGATGAGGCGCACGATTTCGTGCTGTTCGGGGAGGGATGGGAGATTTATAATAACATTTTTTATATCTTGTTGATTTATGCTCGCTTGATTAACAGCCTGCTTAGCATTTTTTCTTAATTCGTTTAACCCCATTTGAGAATTAAGAAATGAAATTAAAAATTCAGGATAAATCCTGCTCTCATCAACAGACAATCTCATTATATTGCTTTCAAAAACACATGCATCTTTAAGTTCTCTAACCAAAGCAGATTTACCTAAATATTGCATGCTATTAACTCTATTGATTAAAATATCATTAAGATTTAACGAATAGCATTTAATTTCATTTTCATCAAGTCTAAGTCTTTTCAACTCATCCCATTGTTCTATTACGCCATCATAAAAAGCATCTATTCTAATGATTCTTATGCCATCTCCATAAGAGCTTTTGGGTTTGTATAGACCATTTTGAGGTCCACATGCAATAAAACTCCCTAAATTACTTTCTTCCCAACTTTCATCGCTCACGCCGTTTTCCCGACGCCACTGCTTTGTCAGCTCACCCGTGAATGCCTTGTGCAAAATTGCCGCCTTGCGCACAGCAAAGCTGTCGGCAACCTCCTGCAATCTTTCCTTCGCTTCATCCAGTTTGGCTAAAAGCTCCCCAATGCGCTCAACAATGCGTTGCTGTTCGGAAAGTGGTGGGAGAGGAAATATATACTCACCAAGTACACTACTACTAATATTAGCAATATTTGTTGTTTGTGTTGACTCTCCTCTAAATCTGCCAAGCAAAAACTCTAAACGCAAGTAGTAGAATAAAAACTTACTCAATAACTTATTAGCACGCAACGCCATAACAAACCCACCGAAAATCATCGGATAGTCCACCTTATAAACAAAAGAGGTTTTTCCGACAAGTTCGCGCGAATTTGCAGTAGACATTATAATGTCATTTTCTCTAATAAGTTTATCACTATTATTTTTATAATATTTTTTGTTAACGTATATTAGATCATTTAATTCTAATTCATCTTGAACATTAGCAGTTCTAAGGCATGGGATGTTTTCATCATCCCTTTCATTTTGTTTTGCGGAAGAAGGAAAGGTTATACCTCTTTCAAAACCACAAACTGCTCCTAGCCTCACCCACACCCAATTCTCCGGCACCTCATAAGGCTGTTCCTCCGCAGGCACCAACGCCTGCTGCAAGCGTTCTTCTATTGTCAATGCTGTCTTTTTCTTTGGCATTGCCAGCTCTCCTTTATAAGCAAACATTCTATTGCTTTAATCTATAATTTATGATAAAATGTTTTTGACAACCGGTTCACGGGGTGGGATTGCCTTCATTCTCTACGAATGGAGGTGATGTCTATGGTATATTTCAGCTTTCAGGATTTAATGTCCTTTGGAGTTTTTATCGTAGCATTACTTACGTTCATTTTTAAGAACAAATAGTAAAAAAGTTACGGACATAGAAAAACCGCCCCTTGACTTTGGCGAGCTCGGAGCGGATTTTTCTTAACTAAACTCGGCAACCCACCTCTGTGGGCGGTTGTCTTTTTCTATGTCTAATATACCACACAATTCATAGCTTTGCAAGTGTTGAATTTGTGCAGAATGTAGTGAAAGGCTCCCCTCGGGGGGAGCTGGCGCCCGCAGGGCGACTGAGAGGGGTATGCTGTCTTTATGCTTTCTTATAGTGAACCCCTCTCCGTCATCGCTACGCGATGCCACCCGCCCCAGGGCGCCTTCTCTTGCCCTACGGGCAATTCACCTTGTCTCCCCAAGGAGAGGCTCTTCCCTTTCTTCCTTCTTCCTTCAATCTCTACCTTTATCTTTGCAAGCTCCTCAGCTCCTGCGCCACACTCTGCAGCAAATCCACGGCCTCCGCCAGCTTTTCCGCAGCCTCCGCCGCGCTTTCCGCCGGGTCCGGCAAATCCTCGTAATCCAGCACGCTGTCGTCCTTAATCAGGCCCAAATCCAGACTGTTGCCCTTTTGCGCGATTTCCTCACGCGTAAAGCACTGCCAGCGCTCGTCCTCTACCTTGCTTCTGTCCTCTGCCGTGTAGGCTGCCTCAAAGCCGGCAAAGTCACTCGCCTTCAGCGGGTTCGTCTTGCCGAAGGAGGGCATATTGGTGCGCAAATCATAAAACCACACGGCCTTGGTGCTGTCCTTATCTGTTTTTTCGCGCGTAAAGAAGAGTACGTTGGTCTTGACACCCTGCGCGTAAAAAATACCTGTCGGCAAGCGCAGAATAGTGTGCAGATTGCACTTATCCATCAAGTCGACACGAATCCTTTCGCCGTCACCGTCAGCAAAAAGCACATTGTCCGGCAGCACCACGGCTGCACGCGCCTTGCCGTCAGCCTTCAGGCTGCGGTAGATATGCTGCAGGAAGTTCAGCTGCTTGTTGCTCGTGGGATAAGTAAAGTCGTCACGCGTTGCACGCTCGCCGCCTTTTTTCGTACCGAAGGGCGGGTTTGTCAGCACAACGTCATAGCCCTGCATCTCCTTGCCCACATTGGAAAGCGTATCGCCCAAAATAATTTTGCTCTGGATATCATGCAGCATAGCGTTCATCAGCGCCAGGCGGTGCGTATCATGCACCAGCTCGCAGCCGGTGAAGGCCTGCGTATATTCAAACTCCGCCGTTTCCTCATCCAAATCAAAGAAATCGTTCGTCTGCTCACGCACGAAATTGCTTGCCGCAATCATAAAGCCGAAGGTACCGCAGGCAGGATCGTTGCAGCGCTCGCCGGCCTTGGGTGCCACCAGGCGCGTCATTACGTCAATCAGCACACGCGGAGTGAAGTACTGTCCTGCGCCGCTCTTCTTTTCGTTAGCGTTCTTTTCCAGCAGTCCCTCGTAAAGATTACCCAGACCCTCCTCCTTCGCACTGAACCAGTCCAGCTCGTCAATCGTCCTGATAATCTTTTCCAGATTCTTCGGCTCGTCGATGTTCGTCGCCGCGCCCTTGTAAATCTCCTGAATGCGTCCCGTGCACCGCTCGCCCAAATAATCAAGCAGCTCCTTGTAAAAGCTCTTCAGCTCCAATCCCTTGCGCGCCAGCAAATCATCCCAGCGATAACCCTCCGGGATATTTTCCTCGCTGCTGGTTTCCTTGGCCATTTTCAAAAATAAAATATATGTCAGCTCCGTAACGTACTGATGATAGGTAATGCCGTCATCACGCAACACATTACACAAATTCCAGAGCTTCGCTACAATCTCCTGTGTATTCACGCAGTCTTGCCTCCATCTTCATATAAATAACCGTTGAATTCGCTCACGATATTATCCAAATCGTCGGCGAATATTTTTTGTGCCCGCGCATAACCGCCCAAGCGCTGCAATCGTTTGTCCTCCTTAAAGGCCTCCACGCTCAAAATATCCTGCTGCTGCATATAGCTGCGGATGATATCCAGCCACTTCTGCTGGGCAGGCGTAAACTTGTGCTTTTGGTTGAGCTTGTCAAAGGCACGACTCAGCTGCGAGTTTTTGCTCACCAGCTCCGTTCCCAGCATATAGCGCCTGATAAGGCTGATAATGCCTGCCACCATCGTGCTGTTCGTATATTCCGAATAGGCATCGTTCAGCTGCAGCGCCGTAAAGCCGTTGGCATCGAGCGTCAGCAGCAGCTCCTTCAGCTGCGCCTTCGTCAAATCCTTGGGACGGGTGCAAATGATATGCAGGGCAGCAATTTCGTTGGCGTGGCTCTTTAAGTACGCCGCAAAATCGTTCAGATAATCTCCGGGCTTGGTCTTTTGCGCACCGTAGCCGCGCGTATGACCGGTAAGCTCATCCTTGCCGTCGTAAATCATGCCGCCCATATTGCCGCCGGCCCGGTATTTTTCCAGCTGCACCAGCGCCTCTTTATGCTGCAGCAAAAGCTCCTTAGCCTTGGCTGCATCCGCCTGCTGCAGCTCGCCGGCAAAGGCTGCCACATCCTTGCCCGTAGCCAGCACAAATTCCTTCTTCGTCTGCTCGTCCAGCTTATTCACCTTGCGGCGCAGCTTTAAGGCCACCTGCTTGGCAATATCGGTAATCGCCTCCGCTGCCTCCGCTTCATCAAGCTGCTTCAGCAAATCCTGCACGGAAATCTGCGGATTGGCAACCGCAGGCATCGTCACCACCGGCTGTAGGCTGTCGTATACGCCCACCGGGTCATAAATCTCAAAATGATCCTTGCCGATTTTATCGCAGCGGCGCGTCGCACGTCCCAGCATCTGCTCAAACAAAATACGCGATTTCACGCAGCGCATAAACACCAGCGTAGTAATCTCCGGCACGTCGATACCGGTAGTCAGCAAATCCACTGTTACGACAATGCTCGGGAAGCGTTCATTCTTAAAGCGTTTAATTTTTTCCTGAATCTTTTTTTGGTCACCGTTAGCCACGCTGCCGGTAATCTTCATAATCGCATCGCTGTCCAGATTATCCTTGGCATAAAGCTCCTGCAGTATGCTCACAATCATATCGGCATGCGTATCGGTAGCAGCGTAAATCAGCGTTTTGCCGTAGGTTTCCGGCGCGTCGGGATAAAGATTTTTGGCAATCTCCGCCAGCACTGCCCTGTTGAATTCCGGCACGATAACACGGCGGTTGAACTGGTCGACATCAAAATCGACATCATCATCCAAATAAGCCGTATCAAGCTCGCCTGTCTGCTTGTTGATATACTTAACAGTATCGCCCTTTTTGAGCTGAATTCCCTGCTCGCTGAGCTTCGTTGTCAGCTGATGCGGTGCGTCATGGTCAATCAGATAACCATCCAGCACAGCCTCGCGATAGGTGTAGGTATAAACAGGCTCGCCGAAAATTTCCGTTGTCTGCAGAGCAGGCGTTGCGGTGAGCGCAATTTTTACCGCATTAAAATAATCCAGCACATAGCGGTACTTGCTCTGGTAATCGCGCTGGTCGCGGTAAAGCTGCTCCGCCTCTGCCATTTCCTTATCCAGAATATAACCACGGTGCGCCTCGTCAATAATAATCAAATCATAATCGCTGACTGCAGGAATGCGCTCCTCACTTTCGGCATACATAATGCGCTTCATCATGCCCTGTACGGTAGCAACGTGCACGGCGGTTTCCGCATCAATCAGCTTATCGGTAAGCTCCTTGATATTGTAAATCTGGTCCAGCGTCTGCAGGCTTTCCAGCTTAACCTCTTTAAAGACATCCTGCGCCTGCACGCCCAAAGCGTTGCGGTCAACAAGGAATAAAATACGCTTAAAGCGCTTCGCCTTCAAAAAGCGGTAAATCATGCCCAAAACCGTGCGTGTTTTGCCGGTGCCTGTGGCCATCGCCAGCAGCGCCGTCCGCTTGCCGCAGCGCACTGCCTCATCCACCGCCTGCACAGCCTTCAGCTGATAATCGCGCAGATGCAGGCCGTTTTCGTCCTTCAAAAAGTCATACGGCAAAGCATCGAGAGCAGCGTTGCCCTCCGCAGTATTTTCCTGCAGCATTTCCTTCAAACCTAAGGGAGAAGGCCAGCCTGCCATAGCACGCGGCATATTGCCGCTTTGACGCAAATCCGCAAACCAGATGCCGGATTTTATCTGCAGCTGCTGCACATACGGCCTGCCGTTGGCAGCAAAAACAAAAGGCACCTTAAAATCCTGCCACTGTCCCAGCAAATATTCCGCATCGCATTTTCTCACAGCGCGCGCATAATCCTTGCATTGGTAGCTGATAACGCTGGAAATATCCGTGTCCCACTTTTTCGCCTCGATAAAGCCCACAAGCTCCGTGCCGATAAAGAGCGCATAATCCGCGTAGCCCTTTTCTTCGTTGCCCGGCACCTTGTCCGTAGGCCATTCGGCAATCGCAAGATTGCGTCCCTTCGCAGGACGGCAGCCCTTGCTGTAACGCAAAACAGTGGTGTCGGCCTCCCAGCCAACCTGACGCAGCTGCTCGTCAATCAGGCAGCGTGTTTCCGCTTCCGTCTTCGGTCGTCTGTTGGCAGCCTGCAGGTTCGTTTTGCTGCGCTCCTGCTGCGGCACAGGCACAGCCTGCTGCGCCTTTTCGTTATCCTGCTTACGCAGGCGCGCTTCCTCTGCCTTATCCTTGGCAGTTTCAACAAAGACTGCCTCCGGCTGCTCCGCCGGCAAATGATATTCTTTGGGCTGATAGGTATAATCACCGTACACCTGCATAAACCATTCGCAAAGACTGTACGCCTGCGGCAGCAGCAGCTTGGCCTTCTGCAGCGAATCTGTTCCTTCATGGCGCGCTTCGTTACCGCCCAAGCGCAGGCGGTGCATAATACGTGCCAAATCCTCTGTGATATACTCTTCGTTTTCCAGCAGGCGGATTTTGTTTACCAGTGTATCCTTCATCTGATAAGGCATTGCTATATTGTCAAAGTCAAACATTTTATTAACGATATCTTCGCACAGCAGGCCCAGCTTAAAAAGGCAGGAGTTGGAATCGCTGTACAGATAGCGCTCCGCGAACTCGCCTGTTTTTTCCAGACCGGGAAATTGTGTGCGTAAAAAGCTGAAGCCAGATGCCATAAAAACGGCCTCCTTTGAGCTGTAAAAATGATAATAATATATTTATATTCGCCTTGAAATAAAATTTACCTGCTGAATATGTTTTCGCAAAACAGCGGATATTGCCTGCACAGATGCCGCAATAAAAAAGCTGTATACTTTTCCGCGCAGGAAAAGCATACAGTTCTCTCACCCATAATCCCTATAAAGTAAAATAACCGCGCCAAGATTTCTCTTAGCACGGTTATCAGTTGTTATTTGAGCAATTCACGAACCATAACGTTAATACGTTTGCCATCTGCACGGCCTTTGGTTTTTGCCATAACTGCCGGCATTACCTTGCCCATATCCTTGGGACTTGTAGCACCAACAGCAGCAATAACTTCTGCCACGATAGCCTTCAGCTCGTCATCGCTGAGAGCTTCCGGAAGATATTTTTTCAGTATAGCAATTTCTTCCTTAGCTTGGGCAACCAATTCGTCACGACCTGCTTTTTGGAATTCCTCAACAGAATCCTGACGCATTTTGACCTCTTTCATCAAGACAGCCAGAACCTCATCATCTGTAAGTTCCTTTTTGTCATTGATTTCAACGTTTTTAATATTAGCACGCACCATGCGGATAACAGACAAACGCAGCTTACCTGCTTCTCTGTCCTTCATGGCCTGCTTCATATCAGCAGTCAATTGGTCTTTTATAGACATACAGCCCGCCTCCAATTATCTGGTTTTACGTTTTCTGGCTGCTTCGGATTTTTTCTTACGTGCAACGCTCGGCTTTTCATAGTGCTCGCGTTTTCTTACCTCAGAAAGAATGCCTGCCTTTTGTGTTGCTCTTTTAAATCTGCGCAGTGCGCTGTCTAAAGTTTCATTCTTGCCAACTTTAATTTCTGCCATCTGTTCTCCCTCCCTCCACACACTTAGGGAAGTGTATATGCAAATTAAGTTTTCAGCTGTTGCCAGCTAAAAACACTTACTGATTAATTATACAAGAAAAGACAAGCATTGTCAAGGTTTAGCACGGGGGCCAACCCAAAGCTTTGCCGCCAATTACGTGAATGTGTAAATGTTTTACTGTCTGACCGCCTTCATCGCCGGTGTTGATAACAACGCGGAAGCCTTTTTCGGCAATTCCGGTCTTTTCAGCGATCATTTTAACCTTGCCCAGCATGTATGCAACCAGCTCGGGGTCCGCAGTAGTGATGTTAGCTGTGTGTTCCTTAGGCATCAGCAGCACATGAACCGGAGCAGCCGGAGCAACGTCATTGATAGCAATCATTTTATCATCTTCGTACACTTTGGTAGAAGGGATATCGCCCTTAATGATTTTGCAAAAAATACAATCCTCAGCCATTTCATGTCCCTCCTCTCATTTATCGTATCTAGTTATATTCTGTATTTATTTCTTTTATCCTGCTAAAGAAATAATTTTTTCACAAATTAATTCAATTCGCCCAACAAAAAATCCTCTTTGATGCCGGTAATTTTTACCTTGGCAATGGTGTTCGCCAACTCCGCCGTTCCCGGAACAACAACGCGCAGATACGGACCGCACAGGCCCTCCATATGCTCATCATCCACAGGCTGCTCGAACAACACCTCTTCCACCTTGCCGACAGTGCTCTGCAGCATTTGCTGATGCAGCTCCTCGTCCACCTTCGCCAGACGCGCCGCACGCTCGCTCTTCACTGCCTCGTCCACCTGCTCCGGCATTTCGGCAGCAGGCGTGCCCTTGCGCTTGGAATAAGGGAAGATATGCATTTTGGCAAAGCCGCATTTCTTGGCAAATTCCAGCGTAGTCGCAAAGTCCTCCTCGGTTTCGCCGGGGAAGCCCACGATAACGTCCGTAGTAATTGCCACATCAGGCACCTGCGCACGGATTTCGTTCACCAGCTCCGTAAAACGCTTGGTATCGTAAGGACGGTGCATAGCGCGCAAAATTTTGTCGCAGCCGCTTTGCAGCGGCAAATGCAGGTGACGCTGCAGGCGCGGCTCCTCTGCCATCAGCTGCAGCAGGCGCGGCTCCACCTCCACGGATTCCAGCGAACCGAGGCGCACACGCTGCACGCCCTCAACGCTCAGCGCTGCCTTTACTGCGTCATACAACGTAACGTGCTTGCTTTCCTTCGCCAGCTCCTTGCCATAGCAGCCAAGGTGAATGCCGATGAGCACAACTTCTTTGTAGCCTGCGGCAACCAGCTTGCCAACCTCCTCGCGGATGCTTTCCAGGCTGCGGCTGCGCAGCGGACCGCGGGCAAAGGGAATAATGCAGTAGGTGCAGTATTGGTTGCAGCCCTCCTGAATTTTGAGGAAGGCGCGGGTTTTATCGGTTTCCGTGCCAACGCCCAGTTCTTCGAACTTAGTGTCTACAGTCATCTGCTGCACATTGTCCAGAATCTCCGTGCGCTTGTGCTCCAGCGCTTCTTCGACCAGCTCCACAATGCGGCCGCGCTCCTGATTGCCGATGATTACATCAACACCCTCGATAGCACGCACCTCCTCCGGCGCAGTCTGCGGATAACAGCCGGTGACAACCACCAAAGACAGCGGATTATGACGCACAGCGCGGTTGATAATCTGACGCGATTTGCGCTGACCGGTATTGGTAACAACGCAGGTATTAACTAAATAAACGTCTGCCGGTTCACCGAAAGGCACAACCTCATAGCCAGACGCACGGAAAATCCCCTCCATGCTGGCAGTATCGGCCTGATTAACCTTACAGCCCAGCGTATAAAATGCAATTTTTCTCATCTATGTTTAATCTCCTAAATCTCCGGTTTCATAAAAAATCGCTGAAATAGCGACAAGTCCTGCCGTTTCCGCGCGCAGAATGCGTCTGCCCAGCGATACGGGCACAGCGCCTGCTGCGCGTGCCGTATCCAGCTCCGCTTCGCTGATGCCGCCCTCAGGACCGATAATCAGCAGCAAATCTGTAAGCGCGCCCTTCGCCTGCGCCTCCTTCAGCGCCTCCTTCAGCGCCGCCTTCAGGCTCTTTTTATCCTCGCACTCGTAAGCGATAATCTTCGTAGCGCAATCATTCGCCGACAGCATCTGTGACATCGTCTGCACAGGCTGCACCTCGGGAATAATATCGCGCTTGCTCTGCTTCGCCGCGGACTCGGCAATCTTCTGCCAGCGCTCCACCTTTTTAGCAGCCTTCGCACCGTCAAGGCGCACCACGGAATGCTCCATAGCCACAGGCACCACGCTGTAAGCGCCCATCTCCACAGCCTTTTGGATAATGAACTCCATCTTCTCGCCCTTCGCCAGGCCCTGCGCCAAAATCAGGCGCACCGCCGGCTCATGGCTTTCCGCCAGCTTCTCTAAGCAATGCACAGTCACGCACTCGCTGTCAATCGCTGTAATCTCCGCCAGCGCGCTCACGCCGTCGTCACTCACAAGCTGCAGCTGCGCACCCGGCTGCATGCGCAGCACCTTACTGATATGACGTGCATCCACGCCCTCAATAGTCATTGTTTCGTTATATAATTGCGGTACAAAAAAACGATGCATATAGGTTTCCTTTCTGTAAAAATTGATACCCCTCTCCGTCATCGCTTCGCGATGCCACCCGCCCCAGGGCGCCTTCTCTTGCCCTACGGGCAATTCACCTTGTCTCCCCAAGGAGAGGCAAGAAAAGAATCTCAAAGGACAAGAGAGGCTCCCCTCGGGGGGAGCTGTCGCCTGTAAGGCGACTGAGAGGGGACTGCTTAAAGTCCTAACAAGCAATTAATATATCGCAGTGAAAACATAAAAATTTTAGGGAACGAGTGTCTGGAACCATAGAAGTGTCGCAACTGTTTGAGCGATAAGCTGACTACTGTAGCAAAATCTCTTAGCATAGCGCGAGTTTTGCGGCACTTCGTCCTGGTTCCACACGAAATTACCGTCCGCAAATCGCTTCTTCATATTTAGCATCAAATATATAACTCAGCAAGCGATTCACGGGAAAATTTTTCGTTGCAACGCGATATATCAATTGCGACGCCCTCGCTTCCCCCTTCCGCCTCACTACGTTCGGCACCTTCCCCAAAGGGGCAGGCAAGAAGGATTGCTTAAATCACAACTTCTTCTTCATCTGCATAACAACCCAGCCACCGCGATGGTCAACCGCGTCAACATAAAGGCCCTGCGCCTGCGCCGCAGCCTCCACATCCGGCATACGCTCCTCAATAATACCGCTCGCCAAAAGCACACCGTCATCATTCAGCTTCTGCGGAATATCCTGCAGCAGCATAATAACAATATCGGCAATAATATTAGCGATAATAACATCAGCCTTGCCCTCGGTGCCATGCAGCAAATCGCCCTCGCGCACCTCAATCTGCTCGCTCAAGCCATTATCCGCAACATTCTCCTTCGCCACGCGCACTGCCACAGCGTCAATATCCACAGCCTTAACAGACTTAGCGCCCAGCATCGCCGCAGCAATCGCCAGAATGCCACTGCCGGTACCAACGTCAAACACGGTAGAATCAGGCGTAATAACCTTCTCCAGACGCTCCATCATCATATTGGTAGTGTGATGCGTGCCAGTACCAAAAGCCATACCCGGATCAATTTCAATAACATGCTCGCCTTCCTTAGGAGCATACTCCTCCCAGCTCGGCTTAATAACAAGGCTCTTGCCCACATGAGTAACATGGAAATACTGCTTCCATTCGTTAGCCCAATCCTGCTCACTCACCTTGCGGAAGCTGGTATTGCCAAAACGGTACTTGCCGATGCGCTCCTCAATCAGCGCCAGCTGCTCGTCAATCTCCGCCAAGCGTTTTTCCAACTTCTCATCATCAGCATAATAAGCGCTGACGGTTACAACCTCGGTATTCTCCTGCTCGGGAATATCGCACAGCTCCCAGGTACCGCTGTTGCGCAAATCATTAATCAGCTGCGGGTCCTCAATCGCAACTCCCTTAGAACCGATGCTCGTCAGCATATCCGCTACGGCCTCAACTGCTTCATGCGTTACCGCTACATTAACTTCTATCCACTGCATTGTATGCACTCCTTTGAAAATTTATATTTATTTTATTATACAACAGAAAAGCCTCGCATTTCAACACGCCATTTTATCTCTGCAGTTAGAAAAAATTTACTTTAATTTTAGTTTACATTTGCTATAATTATCTTAAAGAAGCTTTTTCTATATTATTTTTTAAGGAATGATGTTATATGCAGATTCAAGATTCGATTATCCTTATCTATATTATCCTGCGAGTTGCTCCCAGCTCTTATCTATGCTATTATCCCTTTTTGGAAGACCTGCGCTTATCCAAAAAAACAGCAATATGCGGTTTTTTTGCTATTATTCTCATAGAATGGGGCATTTTCATCTTCACTGGACGCAATTTCGATAAGCTGCCGACATTATACGGAGTTTACCTGCTCTACATATTCTACTACTTTGCCATCGTAAAAGGTAATAAAAGTAAGCAGCTTTTTTGCATCCTGCTCTCAGGCAATTTTGAAAATGTGCTGCAGACACTGGCTATGCTCACAGAACGCATTTCGCCCACTCCCGGTTACTACTATGCTACCGCCACCTTCGTGCTCCTGCTGGCACAATCTGCTTATTTTTCCTGGTTTTACTATACTGTAAAAAAATTCAAGCAGCTCTTCCGCAGCACTAAATACAATAAGATTATCACCTACTCCAACTATATTTTAGCTTTTAACTTCGTTGCCCTGGTACTCATCCGCAATTTTTCCGAACCACGCACCTGGAATCTTTTCTTTGCCCGCTTTATGTGCATCATGCCGCTCTTCTTCTTTGTTTACATGATGATGGATCTGCTGAAGGAAAAAAATGATAACAAGGTGATGTCCATCAAGCTCAGCTCACTGGAAGAGCTGCGTCGCAATGAAAAGCCTTACTACGATTTTGTTATCGAAACCTGGCAGAAATCGCGCCGCCTGCGCCATGACCAAAAGCATCTCGTGCTTATGCTCAACCAGCTTTATGAAGAAAAAAAGTTTGATAAGCTTGGCCAGCATCTGCGTACTATCCTTAAATATACAGAACAGCTGCAAACAGTAAAGCTTTATGGCAATGAAACCATCGACGGCCTTATCGGCTACTGGCAGATGCAGGCACAGGAAAAAGGCATCCCCTTTGCTTTAGATATCAGCTTCAGTAAAATCCAAATCAACGATATTGATTTGGCCATTATTTTAGGCAATGCCCTGGAAAACGCTTTTACTGCAGTTACTGAAGACTGCATAGACCAACACAACAATTGCTATGTTAACGTAAAAATCAAAGAAAAAGCCTCTACACTGCTGATAGAAGTTGTTAATTCCTTCAGCGGCAACATCGTGCGTTATAATGACCAGTTTTATTCTGCCAAACGCGACTACAAGGAACCTGGCACCGGACTGGAAAACATCAGAATGATTTGCGAAAAATACGCAGGCAGTAACAATATCAGCTTTGATAACCACAGCTTCAAGCTGCAGCTGATGCTGGCAAACACGCACTTAGAAGGTTAAACCTTGACGCAAAAACTAAAAGTGCTTATACTAAAATAGATTGTAGCATTTGCCACAGTCTATTTTAGTATTTTTATTTAGGGAAAGAAAAGAAGGTAACAAAATGCTCTCATTAGACAAAATTTATCACGCAGCCTTCATCCTTAAAAGCGTAGCACGTAAAACAGATTTAATAGCTGCTCCGCATTTAAGCGAAGGTAACAACTTGTATCTGAAAACAGAAAACCTGCAGGTAACAGGCAGCTTTAAGGTACGCGGTGCCTACTACAAAATAAGCCAGCTGACACCTGAAGAAGCCAGCAAGGGCGTTATCGCCTGCAGCGCCGGCAACCACGCCCAGGGCGTAGCACTGGCAGCCACCAGCATGGGCATCAAAAGCGTCATCTGCATGCCGGACGGCGCCCCGATTATGAAGGTAGAAAACACCAAGCGCCTTGGCGCGCAGGTGGAGCTCGTCCCCGGTGCCTATGACGAAGCACACGACCGTGCTGTTCAGCTGCAGGAGAAAACTGGCATGACCTTTATCCATCCGTATGATGATGAGCTTGTCATTGCCGGTCAAGGCAGCATCGGCCTGGAAATTTTAGACCAGCTGCCGGATGTTGAAGCAGTAATCGTACCGATTGGTGGCGGTGGCCTTATCAGCGGCGTAGCCTTCGCTATCAAAAGCCTGCGTCCGGAGGTTAAGGTTTACGGCGTGCAGGCAGCAGGCGCAGCCAGCATGTTCAAAGCCTTCCATGACCATAAATATGAAACCTTAGATCACGTCAGCACCTTTGCTGATGGCATTGCTGTAAAAACTCCTGGTGAAAACACCTACGAGCTCATCAGCAAATATGTTGACGATATCGTTACCGTAAGCGAAGATGAAATTGCAACTGCAATTTTAACCTTGATTGAAAAACAGAAGCTGATTGCCGAAGGTGCAGGCGCAACTCCGGTAGCAGCAGCGCTGTTCGACAAGCTGCCGATTAAGGGCAAGAAAACCGTCTGCGTTGTATCCGGCGGTAACATCGATGTTAATATTCTTTCGCGCGTAATCACCCGCGGTCAGGTTACCAGCGGCAGAAGGGCAGACCTCGTTATCGCTTTGCAGGATCGTCCCGGCCAGCTACGTGAAGTGAGCGAAATCGTAAGCAGCTGTGGCGCTAACGTTGTAGGCGTACAGCACAACCGCAGTGATGCCGATATGGATATCACAGGTTGCTTCCTGCGCTTAGAACTAGAAACCCGTGATGCGGAACAAATCAACGAAATCCGTGCAAAGCTTACCAAGGCAGGCTTTACACTGATTGATAAAAACGCCGCTCATTATTAACAACAAAAAAATTACCACAGCCTACATAAAATGTAAGCTGTGGTTTTTTATTTTATTAAGCGGAGGAGAGTTCACAACGCATATGGTGCGTTATACCCACTCTTACTCTACGGTAACGCTCTTAGCCAGGTTCCTAGGTTTATCTACATCCAAGCCCTTAGAAACACTCACATAATAACCCATAAGCTGCAGCGGAATAACTGCCAGACTGGTCATGAAATGCTCATCAGTCTTCGGAATGTACACTGTGAAATCAGCGGTATCCTCAATGTTGTAGTTGCCATAGGTAGTCAGGCCCATCAGATAAGCGCCACGGCTGCGGCACTCTACCATGTTGCTGACAGTCTTTTCGTAAAGCTCGCTTTGAGTCAGCACACCGATAACAAGAGTACCGTCCTCAATCAGGCTGATAGTACCATGCTTCAATTCGCCGGCAGCATAAGCCTCGCTGTGGATGTAGGAAATTTCCTTCATCTTCAGGCTGCCCTCCAGGCTGACAGCGTAGTCCAGACCACGGCCGATAAAGAAGATATCCTTAGCGTTTACCTGTTTAGCTGCAAACCATTGGATACGTTCCTTATCTTCAATAATCTTTTGGATTTTATCCGGCAGCTGTGCCATTTCCTGAATCAGCTCCAGATATTTAGCTTCGTCAATAGTGCCGCGAACAATAGCAAACTGAATTGCCAGGCAGTAAGCCGCAATCAGCTGAGTGCTGTAAGCCTTGGTAGTAGCAACGGCAATTTCCGGACCTGCCAGAGTATAGAAAACATTATCAGCTTCGCGGGCAATGGAGCTGCCTACTACGTTGACGATGCCAAGAGTTTTGATGCCCTTTTCTTTAGCCAGACGCAGAGCTGCCAAGCTGTCGGCGGTTTCGCCGGACTGGCTGACAATGATAACCAGCTCGTTCTTGCTCAGCAGAGGCTTGCGGTATCTGAACTCGGAAGCCAGCTCGGTACGAACCGGAATCTGTGCCAGATCCTCAATTACATATTGCGCTGCCACACCTACATGGTAAGCACTGCCGCAGGCAACTATGCAGATCTGGTCAATCTTTTTGATATCCTCGTCGCTGAGGCCGACAGCGCTCATATCCAGCTTGCCGTCAACCAGTACGGAATTCAGAGTATCGCGTACCGCCTTGGGCTGCTCGTGGATTTCCTTCATCATGAAATGTTCAAAGCCTGCTTTTTCGGCAGCTTCGGCGTCCCATTTGATTTCGGTCAGCGGTTTTTCGATTACTTCTTCATCAACGTTGTAGAAGGTAACCTCGCCGTTAGCCAGACGAGCCATTTCCAGATTGCCGATGTAATATACCTTGCGGGTGTATTTCAAAATAGCAGGAACGTCGCTGGCAACATAGCATTCGCCGTCCTGCACGCCGATGATCATCGGGCTGTCCTTACGGGCAACATAAATTTCGCCGGGATATTCCTTGAACATTACTGCCAAGGCATAGGAGCCGCGCATACGAATCATAGCATGGCTCAAAGCATCAGTCGGAGTATGCTCGTATTTTTTATAGTAGTAGTCAATCAGCTTAACGGCAACCTCGGTATCAGTCTGAGAATAGAAGGTGTAGCCATTGTGCAGCAGCTTTTCCTTCAGCTCCTGATAGTTTTCGATAATACCGTTGTGTACGGCAACTACATTGCCATCTGCACTGGCATGCGGATGCGCATTAGTTTCAGAAGGCTCGCCATGGGTTGCCCATCTGGTATGACCGATACCACAGGTACCAATGAGGCTTTGTCCACCATTAGTTTTGGCATAAAGCTCCTTCAGACGACCTTTAGCCTTAACAATCTGCACCTGTGCACTGCCATCGCGCACTGCGAGGCCGGCAGAATCGTAACCACGATATTCAAGCTTAGACAGACCATCTAACAGAATAGGTGCTGCCTGCTTATTTCCACAAAATCCAACAATACCACACATAAATACTTTTCCTCTTTTTCTACTATTTTTTTCTTTTTGCCTTATGCTTCAAAGCCATTAGGGTTGTTCTTCTGCCAGTTCCAGGAATCGCGGCACATGTCCTCAATACCCAGCTCTGCCTTCCAGCCAAGCTTTTCCCACGCCTTTGACGGATCTGAATAGCAGGTGGCAATATCCCCTGCACGACGTTGGTCAATTACATAAGGTATCTTAATTCCAGTAGCCTTTTCAAATGCTTTGACTAAATCCAGCACTGAATAGCCAATACCTGTACCAAGATTATACACCTCTACGCCGCATTTGTCATCTATTGCCTGCAAAGCTTTCACATGACCTTTAGCCAAATCCACTACATGAATAAAGTCACGCACTCCAGTACCATCAGGAGTGGGATAATCATTACCAAAAACATGCAGTCGCTCCAGCTTGCCAACAGCTACCTGAGTAATATACGGCATCAGGTTATTGGGAATGCCATTGGGATTTTCGCCAATCAGACCGGAGCTATGCGCACCGATAGGGTTAAAGTAACGCAGCAGAACCACATTCCACTCCTGATCAGCTACATACATATCACAAAGTATTTGCTCCAGCATCGACTTTGTCTGGCCATAAGGATTAGTGCACTGCCCTTTAGGACAGGTTTCCGGAATAGGCACTACAGCAGGATTACCGTAAACAGTAGCCGAAGAGCTGAAAATAATATTCTTACAGCCTGCTTTACGCATTACGTCCAGCAGTACCAGAGTACCGGAAATATTGTTCTCATAATACTCCAATGGCTTCTGTACCGATTCGCCCACTGCTTTCAAACCGGCGAAATGAATACAGCAGTCAAAGCTATGCTCATCAAAAACTTTTTGCAGGCCGGCACGATCCCTGATATCAGTTTCATAAAAAGGGATTTGCTGGCCGGTGATTTTTTCTACACGCTGCAGTGCCAGCCTGCTGGAATTAACAAGATTATCTACTACTACAACACTGTGACCAGCTTTAAGCAGTTCAATAACAGTATGCGAGCCTATGTAACCAGCTCCGCCTGTGACTAAAATATGCATTTTTTCACCTCAATTTTTTCGCATCAGGCAGCTATTAATTTCTGCCTACAGTATTATTTTACAACCTGTCGCCTTAAACTAAGGTGAACAAGCTAACAACCTAATTCATGATGTCAGCTACCAATAATAGGCTTATTTTCCATCGTATTTACCAGCTTGGAAAGCTGCCATTTAATCGTTTCCGCCGGCTTTTCATAATTACCCATTTCACGCAGCCCGCTTTCACGCACGCGTTTCTTCAGCAGCTTATTGCCATCCTTTTTATATACAAAAAGGTCTGCATCCGCTACAACACGCACATAGGTATCGTGATCAAAGCGGAATCCCCAGCCGCTGACAAGACTCTCATCCATTTCATAGATGCGTGCAACAACCAGCACATCCATTTTGCTTTTTTCCGCCAAAGCGGCTAAAGATGCTGCATCCAGCTTCACACCATCACGCACAGCCTGGCTCACCAGCATCTGAGGCTCGCCGCCATCTATGATTTGATAATCTGGAAAGCGATAGCCCAGCTTGACCATCTGACGCCATTCTTTATAAACAGCACCATCCACACCGCCATCCTGGTCGATTACCACAAAGCCCACAGGACGCTCCGCAAAATCTGCCCGCGCAGTCTGCGGCATAAAAGTGGCAAGCAAAGCTACAGACATCAGCAAAAAGCAGACATGCAGCAACCATTTAATATTTTTCATAAGAATCACCTGCCTCTTACTCAGCTGCCTCCGCCAGCAGCAGCTCGACAGCTCCGCGTGTCACCTGCACCATGTAGCCAAAAGCACGCTTATAAACATCAGGCGGTGCCACGCTTTCGCTCTGCGTGCGCTTAACTACCACGCCGCAGACAGCACCAGCCTCTAAGCCTAACGCCTGCGAGGTCACGAACAAAGCGGATGTTTCCATTTCATAGTTCAGCACGCCCAGCGCTTGCCATTCCTGCATCGTCCCGCGGAAGCGGCGCGGCACATAGCCGGTGAAACTGTCATAACGCTCCTGCCCCGGCCAGAAGGTGTCGCTGGAGGCTGCAATGCCCAAATGATAGGGAGCACCGGCGTTCTTGGCTGCCAGTACCAGTGCTATTGTCACCTCAAAGCTAGCAACAGCCGGGAACTCCAACGGCGCATAATGCTGCGAGGTGCCGTCAAGGCGAACGGCAGCCTTATCAATAATAATATCACCGAGATTAACCTTTTCCTGAATGGTTCCCGTCGTACCGAAGCGGATGAGCTTTTTGATGCCCATACGCGCCAGCTCTTCCAGACAAATTGCTACGGAAGGACCGCCCATACCAGTAGAGCAGACAAGCACCGGAGTATCGCTGATTTTAGTCAGCCAGCTGGTGTATTCGCGATGACTGGCAATAAAGCTTGCATCACTGCCCAAGGCCTTCGCTAAAGGCTCTACACGTCCGGGGTCACCGGGAAGCACGGCAACAGTTGCGCCCTGCAGTTGCTGTGCCGAAAAACCTACATGGTATAAAATCTCCTCAGGTGCTGCGTAATGTTTGCTCATATTGTCCACCTCTTTCAAAACAAGTCCGCTTTAGTTCCGGTAAGGGTTGGCTCTATTTTCATATAATCGGCAATCGTCTGTCCTATATCGGCAAAGGTCTGCATAGGCTTAAGCTGCTTACATTCAATGCCTGCTCCCGAAAAGAGTACGGGAATTTTTTCGCGCGTATGGTCCGTGCCGCTCCAGCTAGGGTCATTGCCGTGGTCCGCCGTCATCAGCAGCAAATCGTCCGGATGCAGCAGAGCGGTAATTTCCGGCAGTCTGCTGTCGAAATATTCCAGTGCCTCGCCATAGCCCTGAATGTCACGGCGATGTCCGTAGGAGGAATCAAAGTCAACAAAATTAGTAAAGACAATGGTATTATCTGGAGCATCGGCTACAGCCTGCTTCGTTGCATCTATCAGCTTATCCAGGCCGCCTGCCGCATAATGCTTTGTAATACCGCGATGCGCAAAAATATCGGCAATCTTGCCTACGGCGTAAACGCTGCCGCCGGCTGCAACCATTTTATCAAGCAATGTCGGCTGCGGTGCCGGTACTGCGTAATCGTGACGGTTGGTTGTGCGGGTAAAATCCGCAGCACAGGTGCCGACGAACGGACGCGCTATTACCCGGGCAATATTATACGGCTGCACCAGCTTAAAAGCCAGCTTGCACAAATCATACAAGCGCTCCAGGCCAAAGGCTTCCTCGTGCGCTGCTATCTGCAGCACGCTGTCGGCGGAGGTATAAATAATCGGCTTGCCGCTTCTTACATGCTCCTCTCCCAGCTCCTTGATAATTTCGGTACCGCTGGCATGACATTCGCCCAGTACGCCCGGCAAATTGCCCTGGCTGATGATTGCGTCTACCAGCTCCTGCGGAAAGCATTTCGGCACATCAGGGAAATAGCCCCAATCAAAATTAACCGGCACACCGCTGATTTCCCAATGTCCGCTCAACGTATCCTTGCCAAGGCTGACCTCCTGCGCATAGGTATAAGCGCCAATTGTATGCTCAGCGCCCAGTCCTGCCAGCAGCGCTTCGCCACGGCTCAGCTCTGCAGCTGCCTGCAGTCCGCGCTCAGCCAGATGCGGTAAATGCAGCGGCTTCGGCGCTTCGCCTGCACGGCGCGGATTTTTTGCCAGCCAATCACAGATATGTCCCAAGGTATCTGCACCCTTATCACCGTAAGCTTCGGCATCATGGGCATAACCGATACCGAAGGAATCCAACAACAGAATAATAGTACGAGCCATTTTTTCACCTGCTTTCTTAAGCAAAAGGGAGCTGCTAACACCAACGCTAAACAACTCCCCTAAAATCAGAATCCTAAGCTTTCGCCAACTAAAATGACTTTAATGCGTCCCTTATTACGACTGGTGCGCGTTATAACAATCTGCGAGCAGATGCAGTCCGCGGAAAGGCAGTCACCGCAAAGGCCGGCTTTATAACAAGGTGTCTGCAGTCCGGCAAACCTTTTGGCATTTATCGGCGCAGCCACATTGCGCGCTCTGTCCATAGCAGCCTCCAAGGAGCCTGTAACTTTATTCAGACCGGCAATAACCAGCACCTGCTTCGGTCCGAAAATCAAAGCGGCGCAACGGTTGCCGTTACCATCGATATTTACCAGCTGACCATCACTGCTGATGGCATTGCTGCTCATTAAATATGTATCACATAAAAGCGCCTGACGCATCAGCTCCATTTTTTCTTCCGGCGTTGCTGCTACAGCTCTGTCAATAACCTTATTGCGCTCTTTAACTGCGTCCAAAAGGCCTATTTCATCAATCGTTACAGAACCGCCCCAGGAAACAACATCCTCCTGCGGAATCAGCGCCAATGCCTGCTCGAGCGCTGTCTGCTTATCAGCACAGTAATAAGCATCAAAGCCACGCAGCTTCAGTTTTTTTACCAGCGTTGCGCCCAAAGCCTCATTGCGCAACATTTCAGCCTGCTGCATAGAATCTCCTCCTGTTCCATTAACAAGCTACTGTTGATTATTCTTCGATATCACCGATTGCTACTTCATCAATGCCGTCTTCCTCTGCCAGGTATACATTGATAGCTTCCTTGTGGGAGGTAGGAACATTTTTGCCGGCAAAGTCAGCACGAATCGGCAGCTCGCGATGTCCGCGGTCAATAAGTACTGCCAGCTGAATAGCCTTCGGACGGCCCATATCCATAACCGCATCAAGAGCAGCGCGGATAGTACGACCGGTGTACAGCACATCATCAACAAGAATTACGGTTTTGCCGTTCAGATCCAGGTCAATTTCTGTACCGTGTACAATAGGATTATATGCAAGAGTAGACAGGTCATCACGATAAAGAGTGATATCCAGCATTCCTACCGGCAGCTCAACATTCTCTATATCTTTAATTGCTGCTGCCAGGCGTTCTGCGATAGGTACACCGCGGGTACGGATGCCGACAATAACAACATTGTCTACGCCTTTATTTCTTTCGATAATTTCATGAGAAATACGGACAATTGCACGGCGCATAGCCTCTGCATCCATAATAACATTCTTTTTAACAAAATTGCTCATTTGGCTCACCTCTTATTTTTATTCAGGCTTTTTAACCTGCTATCAAGACTGCCCTAAGGCAGAGCTCAACTAATTAAACTGTCCCAAGCGCAGGCGGGTAACAATCTTATGCATATCCTCCGGCAACGGAGCTTCAAAGCTCAAGCGTTCTCCCGTACGCGGGTGGGTAAATTCCAGTGTCTGCGAATGCAGAGCCTGTCCCTGAATGCTGAAGGGAGTTTTCATCGGAGAATATTTCGGGTCACCAACCAAAGGATAGCCCAGATACTCCATATGTACGCGAATCTGATGCGTACGTCCCGTTCGCAGGCGGCAGCGCACAATAGTATATTTGCCGAAGCGCTCCAGCACCTCGTATTCGGTAACAGCATCACGTCCGCCTTCTTTGACAACCGCCATTTTCTTACGGTCGTTTTTATCACGGGCGATAAGCGTTTCAATCACGCCGCTGTCTGTCTTTATGTTGCCGCGTACTACAGCAAGATAGGTACGCTGGGCGGTTTTAGCCTGTATCTGCTGCGACAGAGAAAGATGCGCCGCATCATTCTTGGCGCAAATCATAATACCGCTGGTATCCTTATCCAGGCGGTGGACAATGCCGGGACGAATGACACCGTTAATACCGGATAAGTTTTTACAGTGATACAAAAGCGCATTGACCAGCGTCCCGCTTAAATTACCAGCCGCCGGGTGCACTACCATACCGCGCGCTTTGTTGACAACAACAACATCCTCGTCCTCATAAATAATATCCAGAGGAATATTTTCCGGCTGCACATCAAGTGGCTGCGGCTCAGGCAAGGTAACATCAATCTCGTCACCCAAACGCAGCTTGTAGTTGGATTTCAACACCTTGTTGCCACGCACCGCACGGCCCTCCTCCAGCAGCTTCTGCATATTAGAGCGAGTAAGCTCCAGTAGCGCCGCCAGGCCTACATCAGCACGCTGGCCAGCCTCCTGTTCAGTTATAATTAATCTTTGCTGCTCAGCAGCTCCGTTTTCAATATGCTCCATATAATCAAACCTACTCCCACACAAATTGCGATATCTGCCACATTAAATATCGGCCAGATACGAAAATCAAAAAAGTCAATTACTACACCGCGTGCAGTGCGGTCAATAAGATTACCCAAAGCACCGCCGGCAAAAAGCGCTGTGCCCCAGCAGGCCATTACGCCACTTTTGGCAATTTCCCTGCGCATAAACCAAACACCGCCGATTACGGCAACCGCAATCAGTACGAACAGCCAGCGGCTGCCCTCAAGCATGCCGAAGGCGGCACCACGATTCAGTATAAATGTCCAGTGAAATACATTATTAATCACCGGTACGCTCTCCCCTAACGCAAAATGTGTTACCACATAATACTTTGTTGCCTGGTCCAGCAGAACCACCAGCAAAGCTAACAAACCATAAACCATTTTATTCTCCTATTATCTTGATATGTATATTATAACACACTAAAGACATAAAAATACAGATGACACAAAAACTTAATGAAAAAAAGCCATTGCATATTTCCGCAATGGCTTTCGTAAATACTAATTAATTATTTTCAGTTGCCAGATCTTCACGAATCTCAGCAAGCTGTTTGCGACGGCTGTGAACCTTTTCCCAATGCTCGAAGTACAGCTTGGTTTCTGCAACAACTACACCGCTCAGGCCCAGCAGAGCAATCAGGTTAGGAATAGCCATCAGACCGTTAACGATATCGGCAATAATCCAAATCATTTCCAGCTTCAGGAATACGCCCAGACCTACCAGAATGATGTAACCGATACGGTAAGGCATGATGCATTTTACGCCGAAGAGATATTCTGCGCAACGCTCGCCGTAATAGCTCCAGCCGATAATAGTGGTGAAAGCGAAGAGTACCAGACCACCGGTCAGGACATACTTGGCAACAGCCGGGAAAGCAGAAGCGAAAGCAGCCTCAGTCAGTGCAGCACCGTTCAGGTCGCCGGTCCAGGCACCGCTGACGATGATAGACAGGCCGGTCATGGTGCAGATAATGATGGTATCGATAAAGGTACCGGTCATAGAAACAAGGCCCTGTTCTGCAGGCCATTTGGTTTTTGCTGCAGCTGCTACGATAGGAGCAGAGCCCAGGCCGGATTCGTTGGAATAAATGCCGCGGGCGATACCGCTGCGCATAGCCAGCATAATTCCGGCACCGGCAAAGCCGCCTGCTGCCGCAGTACCGTTGAAGGCACCGTCGATAACCAGCTTAATTGCAACCGGCAAAGCATCGGCATAAAATACCAGCACGGAAACGGTTGCGATAACATAAACAGCAGCCATGAACGGAACAATCTTACTTGCTACGTTAGCAATGGATTGCAGACCGCCAATAATAACAACAGCTACAAGAACAGTCAGAACTGCTGCTACAACATATTCGGAAACACCGAAGGATACATTAACAATAGAGGTGATTGCATTTACCTGAGTAAAGGTACCGCTGCCCAGGCAGGCAGTCATAACACCGAAGATAGAGAACATTACAGCCAACGGCTTGAATTTTTTGCCTAAGCCCTGTTCAATGTAGTACATCGGACCGCCGGAGGCATTGCCGTTTTCGTCATAGGTACGATACTTAACAGCCAATACGCCTTCGGAATATTTGGTTGCCATACCGAAGAAAGCAGCCAACCACATCCACAGCAGAGCACCGGGACCACCGAGCTTAATTGCCGTTGCTACGCCAACGATATTACCGGTGCCGACAGTTGCAGCCAAAGCAGTGCACAAAGCCTGAAAGCTGCTTACATCACCTTCGCCCTTGCTGCGGGCGGTAAAAATCAGCTGCAAGGCTTTAGGCAGCTTCATAACCTGAAGCAGGCCAAGACGGACGCTCATTAAAATGCCTGTGCCAATAAGCAAAATCATCAAAGGCGGGCCCCAAATGAAGCCATCAATAGAATTCAAAATCTCCAACATAAAAAATTCCCCCAGTAAAAACTTAAAACACGTTTACAATTTAAGGCTTTTTCCCGAAGCCCATGTATAGTATTGTATCACATCAATATATAGTGTACAATACTTCACGCGATTGTATACACGTATTCTTCTTAGTGGCAGGGAATAGTGTGACAAATCACTGCATAAAAGAAACAAAGCGGAAATGCTCGTCCAGATAGTTTCCGGCAAGTGCTACACCCTTACCCATAGTAAAGGCCGCCAGCACGGTGCCAATGCCCAAGCCGTCTACATGACCGATGAGCAGAAATGTCAGAGCCGCAGTAACAGCCAGGCAGGTAACATCAAAGGTAATTTTAATTTTGGCATAGGCAACCTTAATGATTTCTGCCAGCTCACGCGGAAACAAATCCGTAGGAATAATCGGCAGACCGCAACGATTGGAAAGAGCAATACCAACACAGATAAGCACATAGCTTATGACAAAATACAGTACACGCCAGGAAAAATCCTGCGGCAGTAAATTGATATACATCTCGAACAAATCAAGAAACTGGCTGAAAACAAAGCCTACAACAAAGCTGAACAGATAGGACGGCACAAATTTCTTTCTCAGCTGCATCAGACTTGCAATCAGCAGGCCTTGGAAAATATAGGTCCATGTTCCGAGCGTCAGATGCGGAAAGGCTTCGGAAAAGGCAAAGGGCACACTGCTGATAGCACTGATGCCTGAGCCTGAATACAGCATCAGAACTACGCTGAAGCTGTTGATAATAACTGCGACAAGTAAGGCCAGCTCACCGCGCAGTGTCAATTGTGATTGTTGCTGATTTAATAGCATTTTTAGAAAAATCCCCTCTTTAAGATAGCTTTGCAGCAATTAAAAGCCACGCTGCAAAAATAAAGTTTAAACTTATTTTTTCCGCATGTCAAGCACCCGGCAAACATATTTTACAAAAGCAAAAAGCCTCCGTCTGCGGCCAAAGGCCACAGGCAGAGGCTTCTATTCCTTAATCAGCAATGCTTATTTTACTTCGCATTCTACACGTGCCAGAATAAAGCACAAATCAGACAAACGGTTCAGGCAAACCAGAACATTGGGGTTAACCGGTTCGTTTTCAGCCAGACGCAGCAGGCAACGCTCGGCACGACGGGTAGTAGTGCGTGCGATATCCAGTGCGGCAGCACCTACAGTATCGCCGGGGATAATGAAATGGCCCAGCGGCTGCAGCAGAGAATCAAACTTGTCGATTGTATCTTCAAACAGCTTAACGTGTTCTTCTTTGATGTAAGGTTCGGGCAGGTTGAGGCTGGCAATATCAGCCATCACAGACATGAGCAGCTTTTGTACATTGAAAATGGTTTCACGCACGTCCTCACGCGTAACCTGAGCACGTGCCAAACCTAATGCCGAGGAAATTTCATCCACAGTACCATAGGCTTCTACACGCAGGCTTTGCTTGGGAACACGTTCTCCGGTGTACAAACCGGTAGTTCCTTTGTCACCGGTTCTGGTATAAACAGCAGCTTTCTTCATTTCTGCACCATCCTTTCCGTGAGAGTGTAACCCCTCTCAGTCAGCTCATGGCTGCCGAAAGGCTAAAGTTAATTAGTAAATTTCTTCCGGAGCGAAGAAGTTGTTGATTTCGCGTTCAGCAGCTTCCGGGCTGTCGGAACCGTGAACAATGTTTTCACCGATGCTCAGAGCGAAGTCGCCGCGGATAGAACCGGGAACTGCTTCAATCGGGTTGGTAGCACCGTTCAGTTGACGAACAGCTTTGATAGCGTTTTCGCCGCGGATTACAGCGCAAACCAGCGGAGCGGAGGTGATGAAGTCAACCAGTTCGCCGAAGAAGGGTTTGCCTTCATGCTCAGCATAGTGGAATTTAGCTTGAGCTTCGGTAACTTTAACCAGTTTCAGAGCTGCAACTTGCAGGCCTTTGTGTTCGAAACGAGCGATGATATCGCCGATCAGATTTTTCTTAACTCCATCAGGTTTTACGAGTACGAGTGTTTGTTCCATTTGTAAATCTCTCCTTAAAGTGTAATTAAATTTTTATACTAACCCAGTCACCGATGTGACTTAGAGGTATAGTTGAAGTTGTTAACGGATACCCATTTTTCTTGCCTGCTCACGCAGCAGCTGAACTCTTTCCTCGGTTGCGGGGTGAGTACTGAAAAGCTGCTTGGCATCAACACCGGCAAAGGGGTTGATAATAAACATATGCGCAGTTGCTTCGGTAGCACCGGGCATTACGCGACGCTCAGCATAGGCTTCAATCTTCAGCAGAGCATCAGCCAGAGCATTGGGATTGCCGCAAAGCTCACCGCCGGATTTATCTGCCATATATTCGCGGGAACGGGATACTGCCATCTGAATCAGCATAGCTGCCAGAGGCGCCAAAATCATAACCAGAATAGATGCGATAGGATTACGGCTTTCGCCATTCTCATCACGGCCGCCGCCAAAGAACATGCCCCATTGGGCAATCGTGGAAATAGCACCTGCCATAGAAGCGGCAATGGTACTTACCAAAATATCACGATGCATAATATGGCTCAGCTCATGACCTAAAACACCGGCCAGCTCTTCCTTGGTCAGCATATCTGCCAGCGCAGTATTTACAGCAACGGCAGCATGCTCCGGATTTCTGCCGGTAGCAAAAGCGTTAGGCACCGGACTATTGATAATATAAACCTTCGGCATAGGAATATTGGCTTTTTTAGCCAGCTTTTCTACTATTCCGTACAGCTCCGGCGCACTGTTGCGGTCAACCTGTTGTGCATCATAGTGTGCCAGAACCATCTTATCGCTGTTCCAATAAGCAAAGAAGTTCATTGCCACGCCTACAAAAAGCATTACGGTCATGCCGCGCAGACCACCGAAGAAGTCGCCCAGGAGCATCAGCAGCGCTGTCATTAACGCCATTAAAAACGCTGTTTTCATCTAAGTAATTTCCTCCTCATAAAAGACCTGCACTGTAAACAGGTACAGGCATTAATAGAATACATTTTCAACATATCTATTATAACAAGTAATTACTTATTTTTCAATTTGGGCCTTGATAGAGTTTAACATATTTTCACTGTTTTCACGAACTTTTTTCTTAAGAATAGGATTCAGGAGGCCGGCAATCATCGGAATACCGAACTCAAAATCAACTGCCAGCGTTACCTCGCAGCCATCAGCCTGCGGTGTAATAAGCCAGGAGCCTTCCATTTTCTTTAAATCACCCTCGGTCTGAGCGTAGGTAATTTTCAGCTCCTCAGGATAGAAGGTATCGCGCTCGGTCCAGACAATTTTGCGTCCGTCAACATTGCTTACCCAATGAGAAACAGTGTAATTCTCACCACGCTCCAGAATTTCTACGCTTACCAGGTCATGCATAAAATTAGGGTAAGCAGCCATATCCTTAATAATATCATAAATTTTTGCACCATCACCCTTGATGGTGGTTTTGCTCTCTACATAAGGCATAATCTTATCTCCTCTTATAAATCTTCAATAACATCCGCGGTTTCTTTAACAGCGCCTCTGAAAGCCTCCAGAACATGGTCAATAACCTCTTTAGGCATAATCAGCGGCGGCTCCATACGTATAACCTTAGGATTGTTCAAGGTATAAGCAACAATAATGTGCTGGTTAATCATCAGGCTCATCAGCATACCGCCGGCACCCTCTTTGGTCAGCTCAATGCCGATCATCATACCGCGACCGCGTACTTCCTTGATAACGGAAGGATATTCCGCAGCGATAGCCTCCAGACCAGCCTTCAGATAAGCACCTGCCTCACGTCCGCGACGCAGCATATCCTCTTCCTTAATAGCCTTGATAGCTGCTACACCGGCAGCGCAGGCCAGCTGGTTGCCGCCAAAGGTAGAGGTGTGCAGGAACGGTGCTTCAATAAGACCGGCCCAGGCACGCGGAGTACCGATAATCGCACCTATGGGCATTACACCACCGCCCAAAGCCTTAGCGCAGGCCATCAGGTCGGGAGTAACGCCGTCATGATTAACGCCGAACCATTCGCCGGTACGGCCGATACCTGTCTGTACCTCATCGGCAATCAGCAGAGCACCCTTCTTCTCGCAGATTTCCTTCACCTCACGCAGGTAACCCGCAGGCGGAACAATAATGCCGCCCTCGCCCTGAACAGGCTCTAAAATAACAGCAGCAGTATCTTCATCAACAGCAGCATCAACAGCTGCGGCGTCGCCGTATTCTACATGAGTAAAGCCATCGAGCAGCGGTTTAAACGGCTCGCGGTACATATCACGTCCGGTAGCAGTTAAACTGCCAAAGGTTTTGCCGTGAAAAGCATTCTTGGCAGCAACGAACTTTTTGCGTTTTGTTGCCAGACGTGCTACCTTCAGGCAGCCTTCAACGGATTCGGTACCGCTGTTGACAAAAAAGCTGTACTGCAGCTCACCGGGGGTAATCTCTGCCAGTGCCTCCGCCAAATCAGCCATCGGACGGTTGAACAGCACCTTGCCGCACATCGGCATAGCATGCAGCTCCTTTTCTACGGCCTCAACAACCTTCGGATGACGATGGCCTAAAGCAAACATACCGTAACCGCCCAAGCAGTCAATAAACTCCTGCCCTTCACTGTCGGTAATCGTCCAGCCCTCAGCATGGCCTTCAATGCTTGCCAGGCCCATAAAGCGGAACAGCTTTGCCTGAGCAGGATTGATATACTTTTCATATTTACCGATTGTTTCTTCTACATAATTAGACATTTTCTTACCTCGATTCAGTTTATGTAAATTAGAGTTTTGCAAACAGAATATGTACTCATAAGAGCCTCTCCTTGGGGAGAGGTGGCATCGCGTAGCGATGACGGAGAGGGGTGTATCATTTTACCGTATAAAACACTATTCACGAACAATCCCCTCTCAGTCGCCTTTTAGGCGACAGCTCTCCCCAAGGAGAGCCAATTTTTCTTAAGAATTACAACTTTTGAACAACACACCAGAGCAAGCAACTGATATATCGTGTAGTGAATAAAAATTTTAGAAAATGAGTGTCTGGAACCATAGAAGCGGCGCAACTGTTTGAGCGCTATTCCGCACTCAGATTGCAAAAAATCTTAGCTTAGCGCGAGTTTTGCGGCGCTTCGTTCTGGTTCCACACGAAATTTGCGTTGTGCCCTGTGGGCACGGGAAATTTTTTTCTGAGCGGAACGATATGTTAGTTGCGCAGTTATCAGGCGCGAACCTTTCTTAGCAACTTCTTTCAGTTATGAAAGAAGTTGAATCAAACACCTAATACTGATTTAATACAGCAGCTCCGTCACCGGCACAAAGGTTATCCCCGTCCGCTTAAACTCCGCCGCATACATCTCCCAGCATTTAGCAGTATTCGGTCTGGCATGACAGATAGCAATAACGCTGCCATTCTTTTCCGCCATAGCGAAAGCCTTATATATCTGCTGACGAATCGCCTGCACGTCAGAGCTGTTATCCAAAAAGATATCATTACGGGCCGTAGAAACACCCAACTGCTGCGCCATATTGCGTGCTACCGAAGCAGAATTTGTACGGCTGTCCACAAAAAACAGCTTTTGCCGCCGCAGCTCCTGCAAAACAACTCGCATAGTATCCTTATCAGCAGTCGCCTTCGAGCCCTGATGATTATTTACACCCATAACTCCCGGCAGACTGTTAAGCGCACGTCGCGTCAAGGACAGCTTCTCCGCCGCAGGCAAATCCGTACGGACAGTAGTAGCTCCCTCGCTCATAGCACTGCGGTCAATAGGCTCCATCGGCAGATGCAGCATCGGCACACGTCCTTTAGCCTTTACCATCTCCAGAACATCGCTGCTGTACTGCTTATACGGCAATATCGCATAGCTGAACGGCAGACCGGTATTCAGCAGCTTGCGCACCGGCGCCATATCATAACCGCAGTCATCAATAACGATGGCTACTTTTCCTCTGAATTGCCTGACGGTCCCCTGCTGCTCCTCTTCTGCCTTTTGCTCAGGTAAATCCTTAACATCCTTATCCTGCTTGGTCAGGTTACTGTTATGGAAGAAAATCACAGTATCCGTTACAAAGCTCTTGCTGCCTGCACCGGCCTTAACCTTAATACCTATTTCTGCCTTATAAGCATCCCATTTTTTATATTTGGCAGGCTTACCGCTGATATAAACCAGTCCGGCCTGCTCAGCCTTGGTCTGCAGCCAATCGCAGGCACCGGCAAGGCTTGTACCGGAGGGTACGCCAACTGCCAGCTCACGCTGGTTAATCTGCACTTTGGCACCAGATTCTTCAACCTCAACATCCTTTTTGCCGTGATCGTTTTCAATCAACTGCCAATTATTTTTCTGCAACAAAATATTATCCAGCAGACGCTGCGCCTCTATGGACTCGTCCAACAGACTAATATTCTGCGCCTCATCGCCCTTTTTAGCCAACACATCCTTTTTGCTTTGGCTATTGGCAAAGAAAAGTCCGCAGGCAATGGCAATTACTGCCACAATTGCTATTAAAATCAGAACACCATACTTGCTGCCGGAGGATTTTTCCTTCCTTCTTCTTGTCATAGCTGTTCTCCCTTCTTAAGCCCTTGGATGTGCCTTATCATACACCTCACGCAAGCGCTCCACATCAAGATGCGTATATATTTGCGTTGTAGAAATATCAGCATGTCCCAAAAGCTCCTGTACTATGCGCAGATCGGTACCATTATTTAAAAGATGCGTAGCAAAGGAATGGCGCAGCATATGCGGTGTAACGCGCTTGCTGATGCCTGCGCTCTTGCCATAGGCCACAATTATTTCGTAAAAACGCTCCCGCGTCATCGGTCCGCCCCAGCCTGTCACGAAAAGCTCTGCAGCCTTATCGGGCTTGCCATGCAACAGCTGCGGCCTTACTACCGTCAGATAATGCTCCAGATAATGCAGTGCAGTGCGTCCTAAGGGAAGCATACGTTCCTTGGAGCCCTTGCCCATAACAATAACATACTGCATCTTCATATCAACATTCTTCACCGGCACATTTACCAGCTCCGAAACACGCATGCCGGTAGCATATAACAGCTCCAACATCGTCTTGTCGCGATAGCCGTCCAAGGTTCCCAAATTAGGCTCATCCAAAAGCCTTTCTACCTCCTGAACGCTCAGCACCTTCGGCAAATGCAGTCCTCTGCTCGCCGCCTCCAGCACCTCGGCAGGATTACGGCGGATATAACGCTCTGCCGTCAGAAAACGGTAAAACGCTTTTATCGAAGCCAGCTTGCGTGCTACCGTAGAAGCTGCACGTCCCTCCTGCTTCAAACGTACAAGATAGGCAATCAGCTGCTGTCGCGAAACCTGCAGCAGCTCTTCATCTGCTTTCAGCTGCAGGCTTTTCATCAGCAGGCGCAAATCACGCAGATACGCCAGCTGCGTATTTTTAGACAAACCCAGCTCTACCATCAGATATTCCTGGAACAATGCCAGATAGTCAAACATAAAACCTGCCTCCACCCTACAAATCTGCCATTAGCAAAAATTTCTGGTGCATTCATCTTCAGAAAAAGAAAAACAACGCTGTTGCGCCGTTTTTCTTCATACCTATACTATATTAAAATTCTTTTTTCTCAGGCTGCATAATAGTAATATTAGTTGCCGGGGAAATAGTGGAAATAGCATGCTTGTACACAAGCTGCTGCTTGCCTTCGTTTTCAATAATAACGGTAAAATTGTCAAAGCCTCTTACCAAGCCACGAATTTGGAAGCCATTCATCAGATAGATAATAACACCCAGGTTTTCCTTGCGAACATGGTTTAAAAAGCTGTCTTGCAAATTCATTGCGGGTTTTACTGAAGTAATCATTAAAAGCCCCTCCTACTCATTTCGTTATCTCCGGAAGCACAGATTCCTAAAAACCTACACTCCTCTTTATACTTATATTTTACACCGAAATGCCACTTTCTACAAGTATTTCGGAAATTTCTGCCACTGCCTGTTGATAATCAGGCTCATCATCCAAATGCAGCCAGTGAATATAAGGCATTTTTTTATACCAGGTAATCTGCCGTTTAGCAAAGTTACGCGTTGCCTGCTTCAGCTTGTCTACGGCAGCAGCGTAATCCATGCTGCCGTTAAGATACCACACCATCTGTCTGTAGCCGATGCTCTGCATTGACTGGCACTCGGGCACTACCCCCTGCTCCAGCAGGCTGCGCACCTCCTGCTCCAGACCGGCCTCCAGCATCAAATCCACACGTTTGTTGATGCGCTCGTACAGCGCCTGACGCTCCATCTCCAAGCCGATAACCACAGCATCATAAGGACTTTCCTGCGCACCATATTGGTTGACAGCCTCGCCCTGCATAGCAGATTCCAGTGCACGGATAACGCGACGCACATTATTGGGATGAATGCGCTGCGCCTCCTGCGGCGCCAACTCCTGCAGGCGCGCATGCAGCGCCAACGCGCCCTTTTCCTGCGCCTCGGCCTCCAGCCTGCGGCGCAGCTCGCTGTCCTCATCCGCATTGTTAAAGGCATAATCCTCAAGCAATGCTTTTATGTACAGACCTGTACCGCCGGCAATTATCGGCAGATGTCCGCGCGCATTGATTTCCGTAATCAGCGTAGCAGCACGCTCCTTAAAACCCACAACGCTGAAGGATGCATCCGGCGGCAGAATATCCACCAGATGATGCGGCACAGCCTCCAGTTCTTCAGCAGTAGGCTTCGCCGTACCGATATTCATATTTTTATAAACCAGCATTGAATCACCGGAAATTATTTCCCCCTGAAACTGCTTGGCAATCTCAATAGCGCAATGACTTTTTCCGGTTGCTGTCGCTCCTAAAATAACAACTACCTTGGGTTTTTGCAACATAAATCACCTTTTTATTATTCCGTACTTAATCCTGCTGTATTTGCCGCCGATAAATTCCTCGCAGCCATACTCGCGCAGAATATATTCGCTGCGCTCCTTGATAACCACGCGCGGCGCTACACGCAATGCAAGCTGCAGCGTTTCTGCCGACAGCGCTTCCTCGTAGGAAAGCGGACGCAATGCTTCCATGCCCTTGGCACCATTTACAGGATGACGGAACATCGGATCGAAATAAACAACGTCAAAGCTGTCCGGCGCACACTGCGCCAGATAATTCTCCGCCAACGCCTGCGCCGGCTGAATCCGGCGCAGTGCTGCCGTCAGGTCTGCATCTTCTGCCACATAATGCTGCAAACCATAGCTCACGGCAAAATGAAGCAGCGGTGAAGCCTCCAGCCCCACAACTGTTCCTTCGTCCCCGACAATATACGAGCTGATGGCGGCATCAGCAGCAAGTCCCAGCGTAGCATCCAGCACTCTTTTTCCCGGACGCAGGTCCAAAGCCGTCAGCAAATGCTCCGTCGTACCACGCTTCAGCTGCTGCAGACGCAGCACCGCCATACCCGGATGATAGGCAAAGCTGCCTACGGCACTGTGAATACGCGGACCATCCTTTTCGCCCACAACAAGTGCCGACAGGTCATATTGCGCCATAAGCTCGTCTACGCCCATATTATGCGGTCGCTCTACGTAAATTGCACCTAGCTGCTCCGCCCAGGCCCTGGCCTGAGCTGCAGCGGCGCTGCCTGTAGCATTTCTGGCCGTTGTTACGCCAATTTTGCCTGTAAGCATCAAAAGCCCGTCCTTTTAAACATTTTATACAGCTGATTGCTGTCAATTTCAATCATGCAAGGTCTGCCGTGCGGGCAGGTAAACGGATGCGTGGTATTGCACAAATCAATAATCAGCTGACGCATCTGCCGCATATTCAGCAGCTGTCCTGCCTTAATTGCCGCCTTGCAGGCAGTCATGTGCAGTACCTCCTGCCGCAAATCGCTGCCATTGACATTACGCATTTCCCGCAGCATTTTGCTGATAGCATTGATAAAATCTTCAGCAGCATCTGCCTTGATATCCGCCGGCAAACTGCTCACGCGCAGCAGGCTTTCGCCGGCGCTGGCTGCATCAACACCCAAAGCCAGAAATTCGTCCCTGTGCTCCTCAATCAATGCAATATCATCGGCAGCCATATCCACATAAAGCGGCATCAAAAGCTGCTGCGACGGAATCTGCTCATGCGAAGCCACCAGCTTGTCATAAAGAATACGCTCATGGGCAGCATGCTGGTCGATAAGATAAAGCGTTGTTTCGCTTTGGGCAATAATAAAGGTTTTATCAACCTGTCCAATCGGCCAGATAGTATCCATGCCACTGTCAGTATCAGTAAAAGCAATAGTTTCCCTATTGACCGCAGGTGCAGCCTCCGTCGGCTGCGGTTTGGCAAATTCGCTGCGCGCCTCATGCACCTCCAGTACAGGCTCCTGATATCCCTTGGTATAGGAAACGGTTGCAGATGTTTTGTTGAAATCATCAAACGGCTGCCACATAGCCTGCTGCTCTGCCTGCTCTTTTTTTACGGTAGGCACAGGCTGCTGCTCATTTACCAACAGCTCTTCTGCTGCAGGCTGCTCCTCATTACGCTCCGGCGTTTTGAAAATCGGCTCTGCGCTGCTCTTGAACACTGGCTCGGCTGCGCTCTGTGGCTCTTCCCTGCGTTCCGGCGTTTTGAAAATCTGCTCCGCGCCACCTTTGAACACAGGCTGCTGCGGCTGATACTCCGGCTTAGGCTGCGGTGCAGGCGTAACCGGCACAGAAACAGCTTGCGGCTGCGGCTTCACAAACACATTCAGCTCTGAATCAGGCAGCAGCGTTACCTGCGTCTTTTGCGCGCTCATCGGCTTCGTCAGTGCATCGGTCAGCGCCTTATACATAGCCTTGTAAATAAGGCTGTCATCACTGAATTTAATCTCACTCTTCTGCGGATGCACATTAACATCAACGCTGGCTGTATCAACTGTTATATTGATAACAGCAAAGGGAAAGCCGCTTTTGGGAATCTGCGACTGATAAGCATGGTCCATGGCCTTGGAAAGCATTTTGCTGCCGATGCAGCGGCCGTTAACGAAGAACGTCTGCCACTGGCGCGTTCCCTTCAACAGCGTAGGCTTGCCGATAAAGCCGCTAACTCTTACCTTAGGATCGTTCAGCGATACCTCCAAAAGGTTTTCGGCAACATTCTTGCCATACAGTGCTTTAATCGCATGCTCCAAATCTCCATCACCGGGAGTGCTGAGCACCTCTTTATCATTGTTCACCAGCTTAAAGCGCACATCAGGACGCGAGAGCGCCAGCCTTGTCAAAAGCTCGCTGATATAACGTCCTTCAGTGCTCACTGTTTTCAGGAATTTACGGCGTGCAGGCACGTTAAAGAACAGATTCTCTACAATAACAGTAGTACCCGTACTGCCGCCGCTTGCCGTAACCTCCGTGTTTTCGCCGCCGTCGATATGCACAGAAGTAGCGAATTCCTCACTCTCCGGACGGGTAAGCAGCGTAAAGTTAGAAACAGAGGCAATACTGGGCAAGGCTTCACCGCGAAAGCCCAAAGTATTCAGACTCAGCAAATCCTCAGCCTTCGTAAGCTTGCTTGTGGCATGGCGTAGCACAGCCATTTTGGCATCAGCCTCACTCATGCCACAGCCATTATCAGTTACTCTGATATATTCCGTACCGCCGGCAAAAATCGTTACTTCAATTTTATCCGCACCGGCATCCAGTGCGTTCTCAACCAATTCCTTTACTACGGACGCAGGCTTTTCTACAACCTCGCCGGCAGCAATCTGATTGGCGGTATTCGTATCCAACAAACGGACGGCATGCTCTTCTGCCATTATTTACCCAGCTCCTTTCTTGCTTCATCCTGCAATTTATACAAGGCGCTCATCGCCTCAATCGGTGTCATGCTCATAACATCGAGCTTCAAAAGCTCATTGGCAATAGAACTGCCAAACAGCGAGCCCATCATATTATCCTGCGGTGCTGCAGCAGCTGCAGGCTGCTGTACACGGCCGTTGTCATTATCATATTCCTTCAGCAGCTCTTCCGAACGCTCCAGCACCTTCTTCGGCAGACCGGCGAGGCGTGCAACATGTACGCCGTAGCTGCGGTCGGTTCCGCCCGGTACAATACGGCGCAGGAAGATAATATCCTTGCCTCTTTCTTTAACGGCAACGGAATAATTTTTCACACCGCTCAGCACATCCTCCAAGGCAATCAGCTGATGATAGTGCGTAGCAAACAGCGTTTTCGCCTTGATGCGGTCATGGATATATTCCATAACAGCGTGGGCAATGCTCATACCGTCAAAGGTGCTGGTGCCACGGCCCACCTCGTCAAGGATAATCAGGCTGTTTTTCGTAGCGTATTTCAAAATCTGCGCTACCTCATTCATTTCCACCATAAAGGTGCTCTGGCCTGTCGCCAGGTCATCGCTGGCGCCTACACGCGTAAAAATTTTATCTACCGGGCAAACGCTCGCCTGACGCGCAGGAATAAAGCTGCCGATTTGCGTCATCAGCACCAACAGCGCCACCTGACGCATGTAGGTTGATTTACCTGCCATATTCGGACCGGTAATAATTATCATGCGCTCGTCGGTATTATTCAGATTGGTATTGTTGGGGACAAAAATCTCCTTTTCCAGCAAGCGCTCTACTACGGGATGGCGTCCGTCAACAATCTTGATTTCGCCGTTATTATTCAGCTCAGGTCTTACATAATTATATTTATAGGCAGCCTCAGCCAAGCCTGTCAGCACATCAATATAGCTGACGGCGCGGGCAGTTTCCTGAATCTCCTTGATTTTGCCGCGAATCAATGTACGCAGCTCATCAAACAGATAATATTCCAGCTGCTCAATTTTTTCCTTGGCGCCGAGAATCTTATTCTCGAACTCCTTAAGCTCGGGAACAATATAGCGCTCCGCGTTTACCAGCGTCTGCTTGCGTACAAAGTACGGAGGCACGCTGCTGCTCTGTCCCTTGCTTACCTCGATATAATAGCCGAAAACCTTGTTGAAGCCGACCTTCATGGTTTTAATGCCGGTTTCCTCTTTGATTTTCTGCTCAAAGTTCTGCATCCAGGTTTTGTTGTCGGCAGCAATCAGATGCAGCTCATCCAGCTCCTGATTATAGCCGGTGCGAATCATGCCGCCCTCGCGGACAGAAAACGGCGGCTCATCGACAAGCGCCTGCTGTAATCTTGCAGCCAGCTCCTCGTGCAGATGCAGGCCCTTCCACAGCTTGCGCAGCAGTCCGCTGCTACAGCCTTCCAGAATGCCCTTCAGTCCCGGCAGTACGCTTAAGGAATTGCGCAGCGCCACCAAATCTCTGGCATTGGCACTGCCCACCTCAATACGGCTGACAATGCGCTCCAGATCCGCTACCGCCTTCAGCTGCGCCACAATTGCTTCGCGCAGCTCGGCAGCTGCCGCCAGCTCGGCCACCGCCTCCTGACGCTCATAAATGCGACCCACATCCAGCAGCGGACTTTCAATCCAGCTGCGCAGACGGCGCGCACCCATCGAGGTATTGGTAAAATCAAGCACCTGCAGCAGCGTACCGCGCTTCGAGCCATCCGTCATATTGCGAACCAGCTCCAGGTTACGGATAGCGGTCACATCAAGGTTCATAAAGCTGTTGCGTTCAATCCGCACCAGGCGGTTAATATGGCTCAAATCGGCCATTACCGTTCCATGCAGATAGCGCAGCAAAAGCTCAACCGTACTGTGTACCTCATCCGGCACGTCACTGCCGGCAAAGTGCTGCGTAAAATAATCAGCCTCCGGCGTACTCTCGTCATAATGCGTAACAACGCATTCTGGCAATCTTGCAGCCAGCCATTCCTGCAGCTTCTCTCTCATTTCCTCCGAAGTAAAATGAACAACAAGCTCTGCAGGCTGCAGTCTGTAAAGCTGCTCGGTAATATTCAAAAAGCTTTCCGAAGTTTGGTCAAGGAACCATTCGCACTCGCCCGTTGTTACATCGGCCGCTGCCAGGCACATTCCCTTTTCCTGCGCCTGCTGTAAAAATACCAGATAGCGGTTATGCTTATCCTCCAGAAGCTGTTCGTTCAGCGCCGTTCCCGGCGTAATAATTTTAATAACCTTACGCTCAACAATGCCTTTGGCGAGCTTGGGATCCTCCACCTGCTCGCAGATGGCGATGCGGTAACCCTTTTTTATCAGCTTGGCGATATATCCGTCCACCGAATGATAAGGCACACCGCACATCGGCATATTTTCCATACCATTAGAGCGCTTGGTCAGTGTTAAATTCAGCTCACGCGATGCAGTAAGCGCGTCATCAAAAAACATTTCATAGAAATCGCCCAAGCGAAAGAAGAGCAGCTCATTCTGATGCTCCTGCTTCACTGCCATATATTGCTGTACCATGGGCGTAACATTTGCAGCAGCCATTAATCAACCGCCTTACCTTTCACTAGCCAGGTCTGTGCAGCTTCAATCTGCACGTTAACCTTCTGTCCAACCTCGTATTGCTTATCTTCAATCGGCCATAGTACCAGAACTCCTGTGCGTGTGCGGCCGTTCCAAACTGTTTTCTGCTTGCTGGGGCCTTCTGCCAGCACTTCTACAGTCTGACCTACAAGCTTTTCATGGCACTTCAGGCTGTTCTCGTTCTGCAGAGCCATCAAACGGTTCAAGCGTTCCTTCTTCACTGCCAGCGGCACCTGGTTTTCCATTTTGGCTGCAGGTGTACCGCTACGCTTGGAATAAATAAAGGTATAAGCAGAGGTAAAGCCAACCTGACGCACGACATCCAAAGTTTCTTCAAAATTCTCTTCGGTTTCGCCCGGGAAGCCTACAATAATATCTGTGGTAATCGTTGCGTCCGGCACATACTTGCGTACCATCTTCACCAGCTCCAGATATTTTTCCTTCGTGTAACCGCGGTTCATGCGGCGCAGAATTTCCGAGCTGCCTGCCTGAAATGGCAGATGGAAGTTTTCGCAGATGTGCTCACATTCTGCAACAGCCTTGATAACCTCCTCGCTCATATCACGCGGGTGGCTGGTCATATAATGAATACGCTCAACGCCGGGAATAATATCCACACGGCGCAGCAGCTTAGCGAAAGCATCCTTATCACCAAAATCCTTGCCGTAAGAATTTACGTTTTGGCCCAGCAAAGTAAATTCCTTATAGCCTTCTTTAACCGCTGCCTCAATCTCGGCAACAATATTATCGATGCTGCGGCTGCGCTCGCGTCCGCGTACATACGGCACGATGCAGTAGGTGCAGAAATTATTGCAGCCATACATAATAGGAATCCAGGCAGCAAAGGCGCTTTGGCGTACCATATGACCTTCAAACTCACTTTGGTGAATAGTCAGATCGGTATAAACCGCAGCCTTGCGCTCTGCCAAAAATTCCAGCAGCAAGCGTTTAAAATCGTTAACGTAAGCAGTACCCAGCAGCAAATCTACCTGCGGATGCTTTTTACGCAGCTTTTCGCCGTCCTTCTGTGCCATACAGCCTGCAACACAGATAACTACATCCGGATTGGCACGCTTTACAGCCTTTAATTCGCCAATTTTGCCGGCAATTTTCTTTTCCGCACTTTCGCGCACGCAGCAGGTGTTGACAATAATTATATCTGCGGTATGAAAATCAGGATTAGGCGCATAGCCCAGCTCCTGCAGCTGTCCTGCATAATGCTCCGTATCGGATTCATTCATCTGGCAGCCATAATTTATCAGACAGTAGGTTTTATTTTTATCACTCATGTAAATACCTCCGTGTAAAATCAGTCTATTATTATATTATACCCAATTACAGTCACTTCCCGCAACATTTCCCACGGAAAGAAGTAGGGAATAATTTATAAAATATTTTAGTAGCAGGTATTGAAATCTGCCCTTAAGATGATTACAATATATGCAGGCAAAGAATTTTTCCGATTGCCTTTTACTATATAGTTTAGGAAGGTTAAAATCATGCAAAGCAAAAAGAAATGGTTTGTTGTATTTATTCTGCTTGCTGCCCTTGCAGGCGCAGCCTTTTATTTTCTTTATTTCATCCGTACACCGGCCTACGCTCTGAACGAAGCGCGTGTTGCACTGCAGCAGCATGACAGCGCAAAATTTTCACGCTATGTTGATGTTCCCTCTGTTATGGACAACGCTTTCGAGGACATCATCAAGGCAGAAAGCAAAATCAATAACGATAATGTTTTCTCCAACCCGTTCGCACTCGGCATTCTGCATATGCTGAAGCCTTCGGTTGTAGACCTGATGACGCAGGAGGCTTTGGACAAAATCGCCGCTAAGCCGGACAATGCTCCTAAGCAGCCGGTTGATCCCGTACCTGACGCTATGAAGCGTAACCTGGAGCGTCACATCCCCATTAAAAACCTTACTGTCAAAGATCTGAAGCTCAGCAAACATGAAGGCGAAACAGCCAAAGCAACTTTGGTACTGCGCGACAATGAGCTGGAAAAGGATTTTATTGCCGAGCTGTTGATGCAGCAAAATGATAAAGGCGATTGGCAGATTAAGAAAGTCAGCAATCTGGCAGACTTTATCGTTCAGCTGGATGCAGCAAAACGTGCTAAACAGGCCTTGCTGAACAAGCCTGTTATGGAACGTCTGAATAAAGCACTGCAGGCAACCAGTGAACGTCTGACGCTGAACAAGGACAATAACAAAGCAGGCAGCGAAGAAAAAGCTACGCTTACCGCTACCATCATGGCCAAAAACATGAGCAGTGTTGCTATCAACCGTATGTATTATGATGTAACCGTACTCAACGATAAGGGCGAACAGCTTTATTCCTATCCTGAGCATTACCAGGGCAGTATTGCCCCCGGACAGGCAGTGGAGCTCACTACCAGCAAAACTCTGAATTCCATGCTGCCGGATGACAAAAAGCTGATGAATCTGGATATTACCAAAGAAACCGTAAAAATTCAGGTCACCTACATTGCTTTTGATAACGGCGAAGTAATTTCTCCTAAGGGTTTGATTGAATAACCGCAAAAAATTAAACGCTTACATCCCACGTGATGCGTGGGGCGTAAGCGTTTTTTGTCGTTCTTATAAGTTTTTACACAACAGCTTTACTCTTTAACATGCAACTGCAAAACATCCGGGCGTGAATAATGACCACAGGCGTCAAATTCCATACGGCTGGCAGGCACCTTGTCCATATCCAGATCCGCATAAATAATTGCTTCCTTATCCCAGACAGGCTCCGTAACATAATGTCCGTAAGGATCAATCACACAGCTGCCGCCGCGACAGACAAGCTCAGGCAGCTTAGCGACTTCATCCTGTGCATGCAAATCAGCAGGATACATATCTTTAGTGAAGAACTGATCGCAGTTAATGTAATAGCAGCGTCCTTCGAGCGCAATATGCTGAATAGTAGCCTGCCACTCAGGATTATCATTTGTATTGCAGGAAATCAAAATCGTGACGCCTTTTTGGTATAAAGCCACACGTGCCAACGGCATGTAAGACTCCCAACAAATCAAATTACCAAGTGGTCCCCATGGTGAAGCAACCACAGGGAAATAAGCCTTATCCGCATCACCCCAAACAAAGCGCTCCGCGCCCGTAGGCTTGAGCTTGCGGTGCAGGGCAGCAATGCTGCCGTCAGGAGCAAAAATAATGTTGCTGTTATAAATCGTACCGCTTACAGCATCACGCTCCGAGATACCAACGCTTACATAAGCATTTACCTCGCGCGCCGCTTGTCCGAGCGCATCAGTTTCTGCGCCAGGCACTACAATGGAACCATCATAATACCGCTTCCAGTCTGCACGTCCTTCTTCCTGTCTGCTGCCTACGGTAAAGCCAAAGGTCATGCCGTAAGGATAGCAGGGAATAATCAGCTCCGGCAGCACGATAAGCTGTGCTCCGCCGGCACCTGCCTGCTTAATCAGATCAATACATTTGGCCAGTGTTGCATCCTTATCAAACATTATGGGCGCACACTGCACTACAGCTACACGACAATTTTTTTCTAAATCTACCATTTTATTCCCCTCAGATGACTCTTAACTCTTATTATCTAAAATACTTACTGTAATTTTTTATACGAATAATTTTCTTACTGCTAATTTTCAAGCGCTCAGAGCTTAGCTAATTCCTGCGTAACCTTCAAATATGTTTCCACCTCATCAAGGTTATGGCAATGGAGCGGAGAAACACGCACTATGCCTTTTAAGCCAAAAGAGTGCAACATTCTTACAGAATACAGGCTTGTATCAACACGGTCAAAAACAACTATGCCTCGTTTAACATATTCTGCCGTAGCCTGAGTAGGAGTCAGATTATCAAAGCCAATAGCTAAAATCAGGTCACGTCTCGTCAAATCCGGATTGTCATTATAAACAGTTACACCCTCTATATGTCTGAGTCCGGGAACATTAGCAGTACCTTCGAGCATATAGTGTAGCAATGCTCTTTCCTGCAGCTCTAACTTAGTCATACCCTCTACAAATTGCTCTCTACGAGTACCATTTTTATTATCAGCAAAGCTGCAAACATAATCGAGAATGCTGGAAATCATCGCATATTGAGCAGGCGCGTCTGATCCCAGGCCCCAGAAGTTTTCCGGTTTTTGGGTAAGACGGGCGTGAGGCAATACAGACAGGCGATCACTCAGCCACGCTACGCCAAAGCCACGCACACCGAAAAATTTATAAGGAGCAAAGTTAATGCCATCAATATCCAGCTCTGAAAGATCCATAACTGCATGAGGTGCATGCTGAACTGCATCAACTGTAATATAGATATCCGGTTTTATGCTTCTGGCCTTTTTTACAATTGCCGGAATATCCATAATCGCACCGGAAATATTGGATGCGTACATTACATTTAAAAGGCAGGTATTTTCATCAATCAAATCACAGATTGCATCAACTTCACAGCCACCGGTAAGCATATCAGAAGGAGCAACACGCAACTCTTTGCCTGTCGTTGCGGCAAAATGCTCAGAAGAGTCATAAGAAGAAGGATGTTCCAGAACTGTCGTTACCACATTGGTGCCAGGAATATTTTTCACTACTGTTTCTACCATTGAAAACATCAATTGTGATGCTGTAAGTCCTGTAGCTATGCTGCCTCCCTTTACATTAAAGATAACTCTTACATCATCCTCTGCCTTGTGAACAAGATTTTTAAGCTCAACTGCCAAAGGATGCTTTCTGCCATCACAATCAGGAATCATATCCAGCTTATGAAAGCAGTCAGCTGCAGCCTTTAAGCGCAGAGAACCGCCAGCATTTTCAAAAAAGATTCTTGGTGTGCCATCGGGATTTTTATCAAGCAGATAGAACGCCTCTCTAGCCTTTTCCATATCAGCTTCATTTAATAATTTACCATATTTCATTTTATGTACCTCCACAAATTTAACTCACAATCTTATTCTTCGGTCTGCGGCTGATCAACCATGGATGCATCCCAGATTTTTTCATTTTTGGCAACAAGCAATGTACCCAGAACATCGCCAGATACGTTAACGGTAGTATGACTCATATCAATAAGTCTGTACATACCGGCAATCGGTCCCATCATGTCCATCGGCAAGCCCATAAGATTCAAGAAAATAGCACCGGTTACGATGCCGCCGCCAGGAATACCAGGTGCTGCTATAGACATAATGGTTGATATTGTTATGATCATTATTGTCTGCGACCAGGTCATATCAAGACCATAAATTTCAGCAACAAAGAATGCCAAAATTGTTTTATAAAGGGCTGCACCTGTCAGGTTTATAGTTGCACCCAACGGAACAGAAAAAGAAGCTATAGACATAGGAACGTGCAATTTATTAGTTACACAATCCAAAGTAATAGGAATAGTACCTGCACTAGAGTTAGTTGCGATGGTATTAACCCAAATTGGAATCATTGATTTGCACATTTTGATATAATCAACTTTAGTATACAGATAGGTTATGCCACTCAGCAATGCCCAAATAAGCAGGCAGCCTACATAATCTTTAACAACAAATTTTGCCAACGCACCAAACAGTTGCGGTCCATAAACGGCCGTTGTATTAGCCATTAAAGCAAATACGCCTATAGGAGAGTAAAGCATAACAATATCCAACATTTTGTATATAATTTGAGCTACGCTTTCGCACATCTCAACTACTTTTTTACCCTTTTCGCCGACATATACTATAGATACAGCAAAAAGCACCGTAAAGAAAATCATCTGCAGGATATCCTGCTTCGCCATCGCATTGATAATATTGGTAGGTACCATATTAAACAAAAAGGCAGAGAAGGAAATTGCTTTTAAGTTTTTCGGATCATAAGCCTTCATGTTACTGGTATCAAAATTAGCACCAGGATGGAAAATGCTTACTACACCAATACCAACGATACAGGCAACCACAGTCATGATTACGTATATAAGCACAACCTTGCCACCGATTCGTTTAAGCTTTTGCACATCACCAATCGCCGCAATACCGCTAGTCAAGCTGAAAAAGATAACCGGAACAATCAGCATCTTAATCAGATTCATAAAAAGCGTGCCTGCTGGTTTTACCCAAATAGAAAAATCTTTAAACAAAAGACCAGCTGCAATACCTAAAACAAAGCCAATAGCAACTCTGTAAGCGAGGTATTTTTTTGAGAACAAAAAATTCGTCATAATAAAGCCTCCTTTTCTGCGAATCCGCTTCCCTGTATTATTTACAACATTTCTATTTCAATCTGTTGCATTAACAACATTATACTTTTCAATCTTCTAAGCTGTCAATAAGCATTCACAAAATTCATTCGCAAGAATGTTGTAAGTGCAATATTTGTTGCAAAAGATACATTTTCAGCTATAATATAATTATCGGGAGGGGGACTAGTATGAACTTTGAGGACAGAATAAAAGATAAAACACTTACAAAGAAGGAAAAAATTATAGCTGATTATATACTTGATAATATGGAAACTATAGGCTTTGGTCCAATTAAAGATGTTGCCAACGCCTGTGGTGTCAGCGATACTTCTATCATCAGATTTTTGCGCGAGCTGGGATATGCAGGCTATACAGATTTCAAAAAATCAATTAACGAAAAATTTTTAGAACAATATAACGCAAATCTTTCACCAATGCAAAAATTTAACCAAAGCAAAAATTACATCAACACCGGCAGTATAGCAAGCGAAGTATTGTATAATTCCATAAATAACATTAACAAGGCTATCAATTCTCTTGATGATAAGCTTTTGCTGGACATAGCAGATTGTCTGATCAATTCCAAGAATAAATATATTGCGGCCTTTCGTGGAACCTCCTGCTGTGCTGACTATTTTTGGAGGAAAGCGATTTATTTTCTGCCAGGACTGGTGCTATGTAACAAGGCTGAGAGTGAAACTCTGGAAAAGCTTGTTGACATCAACAAAAACGATTGTATCATGATGTTTTCGTATCCCAGATACTCACAAATCTGCACCATAATCTTAGAGCTTGCCAAAAAGCGTGGCGCCAAGATTATTCTTTTTACTGACAGAGTAACTTCTCCTTTAGCAGCTTATGCAGACTACGTCGTAACCACTAACGTAACAGGCTTGAGCTTTACTAACTCTTATGTTGTGCCACTGTGTTTGGCTGAAGCTTTAGCTGTAATAATTAGCAAGAAGGTAGAAAATATGTCTGCTGAACGCTTGGAGCTACTGGATGAAAATATTTATAAAGCAAACCTATACTAGCTTTTAGTAATGGCAAAAAGCCCAGACACCGGTCCGGGCTTTTTTATTTGCTTAAAAGCTTTTGCGTTTATTTAATTAATTATCCCCCAACCCTCAGCCAGCCTTTGGCCAGCAACGATTGGCAAAATACATCCTCCTTAAGAATATAAATATTCCTGCCCGCACTTTTCATACTGATGGCAAGCTGCAAATCAGCACCGTCACACACGGAAGCATCCGCCGTACCTACGATAACCATATCAGCACTGGCTGTAACGTGCTGTGCAACGCTTGCACCAAGCGCAGTCAGTATCTCCCAAACGTTTTTAACATAAAGACTATCAAAAGAGCCTAGCAAAACTATCTGCTTATCTGCCAGCGGTTTTAAGCTGCTGGCACTATGCGCAAGCACAAGCTCTCTTTGCTGCGGCGGCAGATGATAATCCGCCACTGCCAGCTCCTTCAGCTTCTGGTAACAGCCGTTGCAAATATTGCAGTCAACCAGCGCCCTGTGCGCACCTGCTGTAGCAATATTGAAGTATTCGGCAACCGCAGTCTGCTTATACCTGCCTAAAAATGGCAATTCATTCTGCGCCAGCTTCATAACATCAACATAATCATTGGCTAATCTTTTGGCATAATAGCCTGCCAGATTTTCCGCAATAAAGCTCAAATCAAAGCCCACATTGTAGCCTGCAATGATATCATCAGCCAAAAAATCCATAAAGCATAGGATAACCTCATCGATTGACGGAGCATCTGCTACCATAGCGTCATCGATGCCGGTAAGCCGTGTAATATAATACGGAATGGAAAAATCCGGTTTAACAAGGCTGGAAAATTCATCTACTCTGCGATTATTGCAGTATTTTATAGCCGAGATTTCCGTTATATAATCATTTTGCGGATTCAGGCCGGTAGTTTCAATATCTAAAACAGTATAATCATCAGGATAGCCTACAAGGAGCTTACCATCTATATACCTATCTCTTTTTATAGAACTCAAAATATCACCTTGCCGAGCCTAGCTCAGCATCTCTTCCTTTCTTTCGTAATCACTCCAGCACCTTCATGCACATAATTCCCTTTTCGTTACGCACCAGGAAAAAGCTGATTTCATCGCCCTTATGCAGACCTGCAGCATTTTGAGGCTCTGAAAGCAACGTGCCTATGATATTGACCTCACGCACTTCCTTAAGCAGCACATAAGCCGCTTCGGCCTCATCGCCGCGCACCATATAAACCGTTACGATATCCGGGTGCGTCGTAATTCTCGCAGGATCTAACGAGGTAAGCTTGCGCATTGCTTCTGTCGCTTCGTCTGCCTTATACGCCTTTTGCACCATTGCCACTTTGCTTTGGAACTCGCTCAGGCGAGGCATTTCGCTCGGCAGCACAGCTGCCTGCGCTTCCAGCAGCTCAGCTAAGCGTATCTTCGTTGATTGCTCATCATTACCATGCAACAGCTTCAGCGTCTTTTTAGCTGTATCATATACGGCACAGCATAATATTTCAAAGCTTATGCCTGCCTGTTCATCTATATAACCATAGCAAAGCACGCCGGTAGCATCTTCTGTTACCTCAAAAATGCTGTCAAGGTTTTGCGCCACGCCGGCAGCGTCTATGTAAAGGTATTTGTCTGCAATATCGCGGAAATTTATTTCTTTAAGAAGCATATTATCACCTCGTAGGAATAGAGTTAGTTTTAATTATGATATAGGCATTTCACTTTACGCTTTTGTAAAAGACTGCCTGTATTCAATCATACATGCAATTTACGTAATTTGCAATAAAGTAATGAGGTTTTTTGAGTGTGTTGTTCTAAGCAAGATCAAAAGCGCACATAAAAACGTCCCACCCGTCAGACGAGTGGGACGAAAGTTCATTATAAAGCTATCTTAGTGATGGAACAGACGCAGGCCGGTGAATGCCATAGCAATACCGTACTTGTCACAGGTCTCAATAACATTGTCATCACGAATAGAGCCGCCAGCCTGTGCAATATATTGCACGCCGCTGCGATGCGCACGCTCAATGTTATCGCCGAACGGGAAGAATGCATCACTGCCAAGAGCAACATCCTTCAGCTGAGCAACCCAAGCCTTTTTCTCTTCGCGAGTAAGCGGTTCCGGTTTTTCGGTGAAGAAGTTTTCCCATACGCCGTCAGCCAGTACATCCTCATAATCATCGGAGATGTAAACGTCGATGGTGTTGTCGCGGTCGGGACGACGGATGCTGTCCTTAAACGGCAGAGCCAATACCTTCGGATTCTGGCGCAGCCACCAGATATCAGCCTTACCGCCTGCCAGACGGGTGCAATGTACACGAGATTGCTGGCCGGCGCCGATACCGATAGCCTGACCGTCTTTTACATAGCAAACGGAGTTGGACTGAGTATATTTCAAAACAATTAAGGAAATCAGCAGGTCGCGTGCTGCGCCTTCCGGAATTGCTTTATTCACAGTCGGGCGGTTTTGCAGCAGGTCAGCGGTAATTTTAGCTTCGTTGCGCTCCTGTTCGAAGGTAATACCGAATACCTGCTTGTGCTCCAGCAGTTCCGGCTTGTAGTTTTCATCAATTTTAATGATGTTGTAGGTGCCTTTGCGTTTGCCCTTCAGAACAGTAAGAGCTTCTTCGGTATAACCGGGTGCGATAACACCGTCAGAAACCTCGCGTGCCAGCATTTTAGCAGTCTGCACGTCGCAAACATCGGACAAAGCAACAAAGTCGCCATAGGAGCTCATGCGGTCAGCGCCGCGGGCACGTGCATAAGCATTTGCCAACGGAGACAGCTCCAGGTCGTCTACATAATAAATCTTTTTCAGAGTATCGCTCAGCGGCAGGCCTACTGCAGCACCTGCAGGGCTTACGTGCTTAAAGGATGCTGCTGCCGGCAGGCCGGTTGCTTCCTTCAGTTCTTTTACCAGCTGCCAGCTGTTAAAAGCATCGAGGAAATTGATATAACCCGGACGGCCGTTCAGCACCTCAATCGGCAGCTCGCTACCATTGTTCATGTAAATACGTGCGCTGCCCTGATTAGGATTGCAGCCATATTTTAATGCTAATTCTTTCACTATAACTCCTCCTCTTTTGTATAGTGCCAGTCACTTAGACAAACAAAAAAACCGACACACTGGCACAAGAAAAAATCTTTGCCCAGACGGTCGGCGTGCTACCGGTCATACTCCCCTGTGGTAACCCACTTCCGTCAGTTATATGACCTAATACTAAAATTATAAGATGCCTCGTTGTTTTTGTCAATAGCGGGCGATTGTGGTAGAATAAGTGTATGATGAATTAGAGTTTTGCCACCTTTAGTCTCGCTATCGCTCGACAGTTCCCCCAAGGGGGAACCAAGTATTCTTGTCTATACATATACCGAAAAGGCACGGCAAGCTCTTTTCAAAGGAGGAAATAATATGACTCTCTGTTATGTATGTCCGCATCGCTGCGGCGTAGACCGCCCGGCAAATATGTCTGATACTACCGGCTGCTTCGGCAGCTGCGGCGTAGGCCTCGCTCCGATTGTTGCCCGCGCCGGCCTGCATATGTGGGAAGAGCCCATCATCAGCGGCACTAAAGGCAGCGGTACGGTTTTCTTTTCCGGCTGCAACCTGCACTGTGTTTTCTGCCAGAACTATGATATCAGCTGCAAGGGCTTCGGCAAGGAAATTACCATTGAACGCCTGAAGGAAATCTATCACGAGCTTATCGCCCAGGGTGCGCACAATATCAATCTTGTTACGCCCACCCATTTTACCGAAGCAGTGCTGCAAAGTCTGGACGAGCCTTTGCCGGTGCCTGTTGTTTATAACACCAGCGGCTTTGAAACACAGGATACTCTGCGCCGTCTTAAAGGCAAGGTGCAGATTTATCTGCCGGATTTAAAATACAGTGATGATATGGCTGCTATCAAATACAGCAACGCTCCCTACTACTTCCGCATCGCAACAGAAGCTATTAAGGAAATGTATAATCAGGTCGGTGACTATCATATTGACGATAACGGTATCATGACGAAAGGCGTTATTATCCGTCATCTGATTATGCCCGGCATGCCGGACAACACCAAGAGAATTATCGACTGGGTTGCTGCCAACTTCAAGCCCGGGCAGGTAATGTTCAGCCTGATGCACCAGTACGTTCCCTGCGGCCGCGCCAGCGAATATCCCGAAATCAACCGCAAGGTTACGGATGAGGAATACAAGGAGCTGGAAAGCTATCTGCTGCAAAGCACTATCGAAGACGGCTTTGTACAGGAAGGAGATGCCGCCTGCAAGGATTTCATCCCCTGCTTTGACGGAACAGGAGTATAAAAATATATTTGCTTTAAATTTCATAAAATGATATAATTTTCGCATAGAGATAGCCGACGTCGGTTTCCTGCTGGAAAGTGGGGTGATGCTATGACTGTTTTCGAAGCACTTCAGCTTATGATAGGCTTTGCAACTCTCGTAGTTTTGATTTTATCACATCGCTCTAAATAAAGGCATGAAAAAAACCGCCTAATGGTTAGGCGGCTTCCTTCAAACTACAAATTTGCGAGGAAAGCCGACCTACCACAATCGGCTATCTCTATACTTTATTATAGCAGTTTTTGCGTTATTGTCAATTTGCCTCCCGACGCAAAACCTCTGCCAGAACCTCAATGCCACGGCAAATATCCTCAGTTGAGGCATACTCTGCCGGGTTATGGCTGATGCCTGCTCGACAGGGAATAAACAGCATTGTCGTAGGGCAGATTTTCGTCATATGCATGGCATCATGACCGGCACCGCTGTTCATATGCAAAAAGCTGAAGCCCTTTTCCGCACATATCGCTTCGCTCTGCGCGGCCAAAGCCTTATCCAAAGCAACAGGGCTGTCTGCCGTCAGCATTTCTATCTGCACGCCAACGCCGTCACAGACAGCGACGTTTTCGGCCTGCTCGCGAATGCTCTGCAGTACACGCTCAATGCTTGTCTTATCAACGCCACGCACATCAACCCACAGCGTAACTGCTCCCGGCACAACGTTAATCGAACCGGGCTCTACGTCAACCACGCCAACGGTACCAACACTGCCGTTGGCTTTTTCTGCTTCTGCAGCCTCGTTCACCGCTAAAATAAGCTTAGCAGCGCTGACGAGCGCATCACGGCGCATGCCCATCGGCGTTGCGCCGCTGTGGTCTGCCACGCCTTTAATATGAATCTTAAAGCGTGTCGGTGCCGCAATATTATGCACGATACCAAGCTGGTGCTGTGTCTGCTCCAGCACCTTGCCCTGCTCTATATGCAGCTCCGCAAAGCATTTATAGCTGCCAGGAGTAATTACGGCATCACGGTAAGCGTCAGGATTACAGCCCCATTCACGCAAGGCCTCGATAAAGCTGATATCACCCTTCTTAGCGCCCTTGTTCAGCTGCTCCGGCGCCGCGCTGCCTGTCAGCAGCTTACTGCCCATAGTTGCAAAGCCGAAGCGACTCGATTCCTCCGCACGGAAGATAATCACCTCGATGCTGCGCTCCAGCTCCTCGTCCTGCAGCATGTACAGCGCCTCCAAGGCACCTACCACACCGCACATGCCGTCATAGGCACCGCCGTGAATAACAGTGTCTAAATGCGAACCACTGGCCACCGGCGTCAGCTGCGGCTGTTTGCCCTCACGACGCAAAAAAACATTGCCCACAGCATCGGTGCGTATTTGCAAATGCAAATCCTGCACCTGCTCCAGCAGCCAGCTCTGAGCCTTTTTATCAAGCTGACTGTAGGCAAGGCGCGTAACACCCTCATCACTGTCCGTAAAAGCTGCCAAACCCTGCAAAAGCTTGGCCACACGCTCCTGATTTACTTTTAACATTTTCATTCCCCCTTCATTCGGAAATAGCAAAAAAAATAAATAATATAGATAACAGCTTTATTATACTTGCTTCTTAAGTATCACACAAGAGCTGCACTTCATCTGAAAATCTGAGATTATGGAAAGTTTTTTACACTTTTGCTAAAAACTCCTTGCAATTAATGTAAAATCCACGTAAAATTATCATAGCAAAATTTAAGAAAAGAGGTTATTTATTTTGGAACGCAAAGTTATTCAAGTTGAAGAACGTCCACCATTACTACTTAATATTCCGTTAAGTATCCAGCATCTGTTCGCTATGTTCGGCTCCACCGTGCTGGTTCCCTTTTTGTTCAAGGTCAACCCTACCACCTGCCTGTTCATGAATGGCCTGGGCACCCTGCTCTATATCTTTATCACCAAAGGCAAAATCCCTTCCTATCTCGGTTCCAGCTTTGCCTTCATTTCTCCTGTACTGCTGATCATGTCCACCTCTGCCTATAATCATGCACAGTCCGGCTTCATCGTTTTTGGTCTGCTGTTCATGCTCTTCTCGCTGATTATTCACTGCGTAGGCACCAAATGGATTGATGTCATCTTCCCGCCGGCAGCAATGGGCGCAATCATCGCTGTTATCGGTCTGGAGCTGGCACCTGTTGCAGCTAACATGGCAGGCTTGACCGGTGATAAAATCGACATGGTCAACGTCGCTATTTCCATGTTTACGCTGGCTGTGGGCGTTATCGGCTCCGTTGCCTTCCGTGGCTTCATGAGCATCATCCCGATTCTCTTCGGCGTTGTCTGCGGTTATGTTTTTGCAGCTATCATGGGTATCGTCAACTTCCAGCCGGTAATCGACGCTCCCTGGTTCCAGGTACCGCATTTCTACGCTCCGGTTTTCGATATCAACGCTATTATGATTATAGCTCCGGCCGCACTCGTTGTACTGGCTGAGCATATCGGCCATCTCGTAGTAACCGGCAACATTGTTGACCGCGACCTGATTAAGGATCCTGGCCTGTCCCGCTCCCTGTTCGCAGACGGTCTTTCTAACGTTATCAGTGGCTTTGCCGGCGCAACTCCGAACACTACCTACGGTGAAAACATCGGCGTTATGGCAATTACCAAGGTTTATAGCACCTGGGTTATCGGCGGCGCTGCTGTCATGGCTATCATCCTTTCCTTCTGCGGCAAGCTCAGCGAGCTGATCCACAGCATTCCCGTTCCTGTTATGGGCGGCATCTGCATCCTGCTGTTCGGCGTAATCGCTGCCAGCGGTATCCGCGTACTGGTTGAACGTCAGGTAGATTACAGCAAATCCTCCAACCTCGTAATGACCTCTGTTATTATGATTATCGGTCTTTCCGGTGCAAAGCTTTCCTTCGGTGCATTTTCCGTACAGGGCATGGTGCTGGCAACCGTTGTTGCTATTATTATGAGCCTTGCCTTCAAGCTCTTTGAATACCTGCACCTGCTGAACGAATAAGATAATTAAAGCACAAAGAGGCGGGGACCAAACCCAACCTTAAACAGAAAAACCAGTGGAAGTTTACCGTCAGGTAAATATCCGCTGGTTTTTTAGTGCTAAAAGAGAACCATTTAGTGTGCCTACAGGAACAACTTCTGAAGCCATAATCCTGTTCTTAGTATTCAGAGCAAAAACCATACATACTTCTTTTTCCATATAACGTAGATAAAGCATCAGATATGCAACTGCTTTCTTAGGATTACCTAAATACACCTTTTCACAAGTGTGTAAAGCCCCCTTTTCAAAAGCTCCATACAAGCCGAAACCTTTTCTGCCTGCATTCAAGTCAAACCTATTGCATTAAGCTCGTCTACAGTTCTATTCAGCATTTTAAATACTTCATTGTTGTCGCATGTTTACAGATTTTCTGTATTCGCTTTCGCTTGTCTGCTCCGCACTGCCGATATTCAGACTGCCGCCGGTTTTTACGCCTACGTCATTATCTGCAACTACGTTGCTGCCTGTGATATTTATATCATTTTTATTGCTAATTGCAATTTCTCCAGCGGAAATATTGCTGCCGATAACAGTATTCTGCTTACTGTAATCATAAATATCCGTTGTTTTGGACGAAAGCAATCCACTGACCTTGTTGTGCTCTTCATGCAAACGCTCGTGGTATTCTGTTGCATTAGCGATATTTATATTATTTTCGGCAATCAGGTCGGCTTTTCCTGCTTCACTGGCTACGTTGCTGCCTTTAATATTTATATCTTTGCCGCTTGCAATGCTGATATCATTCTTCGCCGCAATAGTAGTGCCTTTCACAGCTTCATCCACCTGCTTTTTATGGTTGTAATAGCTGCCGCCACGGTTGCCTACTTCGCTTTCCTCAGTAAATATGTTGATTTAAAATTTATTTTTCGGTAAATCATACAAATATGAATTAAATCCATTTCTGCAATCAACAAATCGCAAACTGTAAAAATTATCTTTTTTTATAACAATTAGAGAAATGCCATCCTTTTGATAAAGCATATCTTCACCATCAATGCTTTTCCAACCAGCACACTGTATATTTTCCAAAAATGCATTTTGTGGTAATAACGTAAAGTCACATTGCAATACGACATCTCCAAATAAGTACTGTTTGCTTTCTAATTTAACAACCTCTGTGCCAATTGGTAATTTTAGCTGTAATAATTCAAAATATAAATTTTCTTTCCGATTACTCCTATCATACGCTTTCATATATATATTTAAACACATCATCAGACAAGATAATATTAAATATATGCATATCGCCCTTTTTACACTTATATATTTATTCATTTGTCAGCCTCGACTTTTTTACTAATATGAATACAATATGATTTATTATTCACATAAACCACTTTATATTTTGCATAATCATCAGTATATACA
>NZ_CABQHJ010000006.1:0-91590 GCF_902463975.1 uncultured Phascolarctobacterium sp. | reverse complement strand
GTTATTTTTAGTACCTACCATGCCTATATTGCGCATTCAGATTCTAAAAACCCGCCTCTTATTATACGCTGTCAACACTTTCATTCTTATCATATTTTCCCGCCTGCATAACAGCAGAAGGCCGCTACGCTTTTACAGCAACAGCGACCTTTCTGCCAGTGTTTGATTCAGGGTGTCGTCTAATATAGGAGCATTAAGGGAAGAACGGCCATACCATTGGAATAACAATCAAGCTTACAACAAAGCATACCAGCACCAGACCGGTTCCGCATTTCACATAGTCCATAAATTTGTAGCCGCCGGGACCGAGCACCAGAGTACAAGGCGGAGTGCCAACGGGAGTTGCGAATGCGCAGGATGCAGCAACAGCAATCGCCATTACCACAGCCTTGGGATCTGCATTCAGCTGTTTAGCAATCGCTATACCAATCGGGCACAGCAACGCAGCAGAAGCGGTGTTGGACATGAACTGTGTCAGGAAGCAGGAAATTGAAAACAGTACTATCGTTACAATAAGCGGTGTAGGTTCGCCGCCCATCAGTCCTACTGCCCAGTTAGCAATCAGCTTGCCTGCGCCGGTTTTATCCATTGCAGTGGATACAGGCATCATGCCCGCAAACAGGAAGATGGTTACCCAGTCGATGGAGGAATAAGCCTGTTTTTCAGTCAGGCAACCGGTAAGTACGCATACAAGAGCACCGATAATAGCAGTCATTTCCAAGCTGATAAATTTCAAATTCAAAGCCATTACGGTTACGCAGGCCAACAGGATAACGCCGGAAATAACCTGCTTTTTCTTATCATGGGTAGTAGCTTCAATTTCCTGTTCGATTTCCTGATCCGCATCAAGCTCTGCCTTCGGCAGCAGATACTTGCCAATCAGCAGCATATAGAGAATACCTGCTACAGATAAAGGAATACCAATCCAGGCAAATTCAAAGAAGCTGAAACCCGGCAAACCGGCAGCTGTCAGAGCGCCACTGCCGATAATATTAGGCGGTGTACCTACCAGAGTAATAATGCCGCCCCAACCGCAAGCATATGCCATCGGCAACAGCTGGCGGGACGCAGGGTTTTTGGAAGCAGCACAGATACCAAGTGCTACCGGCATCAGGCAAGCACAGGTACCGGTGTTGGAGAGAACAGAAGAAAGAACAGTTCCGACAAGCATTAAGCCAAGCATCAGGCTGTTTTCACCGGTTCCGAAAATATGCACTACCTTTTCACCGATAGCCTGAGCTAAACCGGTGTAGAACATTGCCGCGCCAACCACGAACATGCCGGCAAACAGTACTACAGTAGAATTAGAGAGACCGCTGAAAACCTGCTTGGCCGGAATCAGACCCAGCAAGCCGCAGGCAACAGCGCCGCCGATTGCAGTAATTGCCAAGGGTATAATTTCAGTTACAAAGAACAAAGCAATTACCGCTAACAGAATTAAACATTTGATTGCGGGGGACATAAGCAATACCTCCTTTTAATCTTTTTCCGAAAGTCATAAAGCAATGAAATCTTATATGCTCTTCCGTTGATTTTATGATAGCATTTTCTTCCATCTTTCCGCTGTAGCCTAGGCAACGAATTTATTATATTTTACATAATCTTTTTCATATTTTAGTTTCTAAATTCTATAATTTCTATTGTATTTTTGTTTATAAACTTACGTATCTTATTTTAATTACTTAAGCACTGTTTTTCAGCTGTTCAGGTACTAATTTCAGCAACTGTTCAGGACAATAAAAAAGACACCTTCACGGTGCCTTTCTTAATAAAAATATAATTATTATTCCGTATGAGAATGCTCCAGAATCTCAAATGTATTCTTCTCAAAGCTGATAAGTCCGTCAGCACGCATGCGCGCCAGCTCCCTGGTCAAAGCACTGCGGTCGGCATCCAGATAATTAGCCAAATCGGTACGGTTAAAAGGAATAGTAAATTTATCACTGCCATTGTACCTTGCTTCCTGCTCCAGGTACGCCATAATCTTACCGCGCAAGGTCTTTTTGCAAAGAATTTCCGTTTTCTCAATCAAGCGCGTATTATTATCTGCCAGAATAGAAACGATATTGCACATCAGACGTCTGTTGGTCTCATTATGATTTGTACCATCAAACAGCATTCTTCCCAAAGGAAGCATCAGAATCTCGCTGTCGCTTGCCGCAAAATAGCTTACCACACTGCGGTCACTCAGCTTGCCCAAGTAGTTTTCCGCAAAAACATCGCCTGCGCTCAAATTGGCAATAATGGATTTTTCACCCCAGATATCCTCTTTGATCATCTGAACAGTGCCTTCCATGACAACGCATAAATTTTCGATGCAGTCACCTGCCAGATAAATATAGTCGGATTTAGGAAAATGCTTAATCAGTCCATGAAACTTATGCAGAACCTCGTTAATCTCGTCTCTGCCTAAGCCTTTAAACAACGGTATATCATGATAATTCGGTGCAAACATTTTTACTGCCATATTATCACCAGCCTTCTATTTCATATTAGTTATTCCACATCCTTATTATCCCAAATTAAAATACATATGTAAATATTATGTAACTAAAGTAAACGTTTAGTAATTTTGTTGCTCATGCAACATTTTTTGCGAATTTCAAAATTGCGAAAAAGCCCCTAAAACTGCGCTTTTATGCGATATCCGGTTTCACTTACAAAACTTACAAAATTATTCTTTTCTGAGATGTTTTGTAAATAAAGAAAGCGCTTGCAAACTGTTAAAACGTTGCTATGGCAACGCCCACAAATTGTCGCACAATTTATAATATAACCATAATAACCTTAAGACATTTGCTGGGACGTTGTTCCTTATACCAATTGCTTTACCGGTACATTTTGAGGGAAGTGTACCGGGATTTTTTTGCATTATAAGCATCAGCCGGTATATGAGGATTGCCCACTGTATAGACAAGAAAGCGCAGACTGTTCACCAGCCTGCGCTTTTTTATATCTGACTAATCTATAAATGTTGTCTTTAACCGAACATAGCCGCAATCGCCTGCTCCAATGTTTTGACGCGCACAATCTGTGCCTTGACAGAAGGCAGCTGCAGCTTGCTGTCCGGTACAATGAATTTGCTGAAGCCCAGATTAACGCCATCCATAATCCTGCGCTCGGGCGCGCTGACGCGGCGCACCTCGCCTGTAAGACCAACTTCGCCAAAAACGAGGATACCCTTAGGCAAGGGCCTGTTGCGATAGCTGGAAACAAGCGCTGCCGCCACCGCCAGATCTGCCGCCGGCTCATTAAACTTCATGCCACCAACTACGTTGACATAAGCATCATAAATGCCAAAATCCAGGCCAAAACGTTTTTCCAGAATTGCCAGCAGCATATTCACCCTGTTATAGTCAAAGCCTACTGCCGTACGCCTGGGCATGCCATAGGGAGTTTTTGCTACCAGCGCCTGGAACTCCGCCATAATCGGCCTATTGCCTTCCATGCAGGCACCAATAACACTGCCTGCTGCTTCACCATCTCTGTCCTCCAAAAACAGACCTGCAGGATTTGCTACCTCCTGCAGACCGCCCGCCTCCATAGAGAAAATGCCGCTTTCGCTCGTACTGCCGAAGCGGTTTTTTAATGCACGCAGAACGCGGAAGGAATAGGAACGGTCACCCTCAAACTGCAGCACCACGTCCACCATATGCTCCAATAGGCGCGGTCCGGCGATAGTGCCGTCCTTAGTAACGTGACCGATGAGCAGCACCGCAATGCCCGTACTTTTGGCAAACTGCAGCAGCTTAGCCGTACACTCACGCACCTGCCCCACACTGCCGGCAGCAGTCTGCAGTTCCGGGTTATACATAGTCTGAATACTGTCGATAATCAGAAGCTGCGGCTTCAAGGCATTCGCCTGTGCTAAAATAGCATCCAAATCCGTTGCCGTAAGAATCAGCAGGTTATCATTGGCCTGCGCTCCGCCCAAGCGGACGGCACGCATTGCAGTCTGCTCCTCCGATTCCTCGCCGCTGACATACAGCACCTTTATTCCCTGTTGCCCGAAGCGCAGGCCTGCGTCCAGCAAAATCGTAGATTTGCCGATGCCCGGCGTGCCTCCAAGCAATACAAGGCTGCCCGGAACGACACCGCCGCCCAACACACGGTCAAATTCACGGATGCCTGTTGCCAGGCGTTCTACCTTCGTTTGGGCAACACTGGCGATAGTACGCGGCCGCAGCTTTTCGTTATTAGCCGGCAAATAGCTTTTACTTGCCTTGGCAGTCACTTCTGCCTCCTCCACCAGCGTATTCCAGCCGCCGCATTCCGGGCAGCGTCCCAGCCACGAGGAAGCAACATAACCGCATTCCTGGCAGACAAATCTGCTCTTAGTTCTGGCCATCTGGCTACTCCTTTCCGCTGCTGACAGAAACAGTTGCTTCCTCCGTCACCGGCAGCTCCAGCAAAAGCTGTGCTTCTTCAATCGCAGTGTGAAAGTCCAGTTTTTTATCTGTAGCAGCCTCAGCAATAATCTTATCGCCGCTGTGGAATCTTCCTGCCAGGAACAAATCACTCAGCGGGTCCTCCACCAGCTTGCGCAAAGCACGGCGCAGCGGACGCGCACCATACTTGCTGTCGCTGCCTTCCTTCAGCAGCAGCTCGCGTGCCGAAGCAGCAAGCTCAATAATGAGACCATTGCCTGCCAGACGCTGGTTCAGCTCACGCAGCATATTGTCGGCAATCAGCTCCAGCTCCTGTCTGCCCAAGGAATTAAAGACAAGGATTTCGTCCACACGGTTCAAAAATTCCGGACGGAACACGTTCTTGATTTCAGCAAGCACCTGCTCCTTGCGGTTCTTGCGCTCGCCTGCCTCGTTGCCGGCAAAGCCCAGCGGTCTGGTGTTGGCCAGCTGCTGTGCGCCGGCGTTGCTTGTCATAATCAGCACGGCATTACGGAAGTCTACCGTGCGTCCCTGACCGTCGGTCAGACGGCCATCCTCCATAATCTGCAGCAGCAGATTAAACACATCCGGATGTGCCTTTTCGATTTCATCCAAAAGCACTACACAGTAAGGCTTACGGCGTACCGCATCCGTCAGCTGGCCGCCCTCGTCATAGCCTACATAGCCTGGAGGTGCGCCAATCAGGCGTGCTGTGGTGTGCTTTTCCATGTATTCCGACATATCGAAGCGCGACATAGCACGTTCATCGCCAAACAGCTCCTGTGCCAATGCCTTCGCCAGCTCAGTTTTGCCTACACCAGTAGGACCGAGGAACAGGAAGGAGCCAACCGGTCTGTTTTTATCCTTGAAGCCTGCGCGTGCACGGCGCACAGCCCTGCTTACAGCGCTTACAGCCTCCTCCTGACCTATAACACGCTTATGCAGGCGCTGCTCCAGCTGCAGCAGACGACTGCTTTCGGTTTCTGTCAAGCGTGTCAGCGGAATCCCCGTCCAGGAGGCAACAACCTCAGCTACATCCTCCGCAGTTACCGGCTGCGTCATAGCAACCTCCGCCAAGGCTTCAGCCAGCTGCGTTTGCAGCTCCGCCTCGTCGTCGCGCAGCTTAGCTGCCTTTTCATAATCCTGCTGCTCAACAGCCTCTTCCTTTTCCAGCTGCAGATATTCCAGCTGCTCCTGCAGCTCACGTGCTGGCGCAGATTTTTTATATAGCTTAATACGCAGACGGGCGCAGGCCTCATCCATCAGATCAATAGCCTTATCCGGCAGGTTTCTGTCTGTAATATAGCGGTCGCTAAGCTCCACTGCCGCCTTAATGGCCTCCGGCTGAATCTGCAGCTTATGGAATTCCTCATAGCGCTTGCGCAAGCCCTGCAGCATCGCTTCGCTGATTTCTGCGCTCGGTACATCAACAAGCACCGGCTGGAAGCGTCGTTCCAGCGCCGCATCCTTTTCAATATGCTTACGGTATTCATCAACCGTCGTTGCGCCAATAACCTGCAGCTCACCGCGCGCCAGCGCCGGCTTAATGATGTTGGCCGCATCAATACTGCCCTCGGCACTGCCAGCACCGATAATCGTATGCAGCTCGTCGATAAAGAGGATTATCCGCTTATCGTCGCGTACCATCTGTAAAATTTCCTTCATGCGGTCTTCAAATTCACCGCGGTATTTGGCGCCAGCCACCAGCATGCCCAGCTCCAGTGAAAAAACAATTTTCCGCTGCAGAAAATCCGGCACGTCGCCCTTGATAATCTTCTGCGCCAAGCCTTCTGCGATAGCGGTTTTACCTACACCAGCCTCGCCGATAATTACCGGGTTATTCTTGGTGCGACGGCACAAAATCTGGATAAGACGTTCTACCTCCTTATCGCGGCCAATCACAGGGTCAATCTTGCCACGGCTTGCTTCCAGATTCAAATTACGTCCATATTCTGCAAGAACCTCTAAAACATCAACCTGCTTTTCTTCTACCGGACGACGCTGCTGATTTCTGCCCGGTACAGCTTTGCGCTGATCATCAAGCGTCTGCACCAGCTCCTTGACATACTCCAGCGTAATATCAAACTTCTGCAGCACCTGATAGGCAATGCCGTCGCCAGCTGCCAGCAAGCCTACAAGCAGCTGCTCGCTGCCTACGTATTCCTGCTCCAGCTCCTGCGCATTCTCTGCAGCACGCTCCATTACACGCTGCGCGCGTTGGCTGTACTGCGGCAGCTTGGACTGCTTGCCGCCCTTATCCAGCCAGCCTTCCAGCTCCGTCTGTATCTCTTCGAGATTATTATATAATCTTTTCAGCAGCTTTTTGCCGGTACAATCAGTAATTGTCAAAAGTCCCCACAAAATATGCTCCGTACCAATATGCTCGCTGCCACAATCTAAAGCCTTGGTGGTAGCCAGCTCCAGAACCTTGGCCGCTGCCTCGCTGAAGCCCTCACGGGTAACCTTTTTCTTGGGCTGCGGTCCGATATTTCCGCCGCTCTTCAGCAGCTCATCTATAAAGCGTTTAGCGCCCTCCGGTGTCAGTGGCATGCCACCCATGCCCATCGGCATATAATCCTTAGCGCATTCACCGCAAAGCCATTTATCAATCTGTTTATCGCCTACCAGGCACACCATGTGCATGATGGCCTTCTTTTTATGACAAATTTCACAAAGCATCGCTTCACCTCCGTCCGGTACTATGCAGCAAGCTTACAGCCTGCTGCAAGATTTCCTTCTTCTTATCTTCATCGGCGTCAATAATCTGCAGCATATACTGCAGCAATGCGCCCTCTCTTGCCGTAATCATCTTTTGCTGCTGCAAGTGCTGCACCAGCTGCATCGCCGTAGGCGGCTTGGGTGTCTCTACAGCAGGCTGCATGCGTATTATTCGCACAAAACCGCCGCTGCCGCGTCGCGATTCCACCATAAAGCCACGCTCCGGCGTAAACCTTGTACTGAGCACATAGCTTATCTGCGAAGGAGCGCAGGAAAGACGCTCGGCCAGCTCATTGCGCTGCACAAGCACAGTATTCTCGTGCTCACGCAGCAATTCACCTATAATAAAGCTTTCAATTGCATCCGCTAAATTTTTCATAGTTACTCACCTTGATTATATATTTGAATATATTATATTTGACTTTTCGACTTTAGGCAAGTGAAAAATCTATGGCAGAAAAAAGCATATAAAAAAAGACTACCGCAACCATACTCAGTCACGGCAATCTTTAACATTAAATTGATTAACCCTTAATAGTCTTCAGCATCTGCAAAGCCTGCACGATATCCTGCATGGTAAAATTCTCCAGAGAAGTCGCTGCAGTCTCTTTCTTTGCTTTTTCTTCGCCAAATACTATTTCATCAATACCACAATCGAAAATATTCGTCATTTTAACCAGATTTTCCAAAGTCAGGCCAGCACGTCCACTTTCAATATTACTCATATGTGTTTGTGATACACCTATATTTTTGGCTAATTCAGTCTGATAAATATTGTTCTTTAAGCGCAAGGTCTTAATGCGCAAACCAACGGCCTTATAATCTACTTGCTTTGCCATATTAGCTCATCCCCTAACTATTTGCTGATATAGTGATGCCAGCTACCTCCTGATGTTTGCAAAACGACCTACTATATAACCTGCACACTATATGATTTTACAATACATTCTCATAGAACACCTTCCTACCGTGCTTCCTCCTCTCTCGGAACAAACGCCTCATCTGCGTTTCAATTGTTCTTTTAACGAATGCTTATTCCAATTAACCTAGTTATATAATACACCTCTTTAAGACATTATGCAATAATAATAATTAATATTTTAACGCAATTAATTTACATTGAAACTTTTCTCACTCTTATTCTCATTCTTTGAAAACAAAAAACATCTTTCTTTTATAAATAATTTTTCTATTTTCCTGCCTCTGCCAAAATAAATACTTTTAATTTCACAATAGTTTTGCAATTTATTTGCCTTTTTGACTTTTCATAAATTGACAGCAGCAAAACTTTCTTTTACAATAAAATAAAGCAGGTATCACAAGCCTGCCTAAAGTCCGTTTGTTTCGAAAGGAGATATACAAATGAAAGGTATTTTAGGCGTTCTCGCCGCTATTGTCATTATGGCAGCTATGTTTTTCAGCAGCTATAATGGTCTTGTAAGCATGAATGAAAATGTTACCGGCAAATGGTCGCAGGTAGAAAACCAGCTACAGCGCCGCAACGATTTAATCCCCAACCTGGTAAACACTGTTAAAGGCTATGCTGCCCACGAAACAGAGGTTTTCAAGGCTGTATCCGATGCCCGCGCTAAGCTGGGCGGTGCCAAAACCGTAGCAGAAACAACTGCAGCCAACAACGAAATGAACAGCGCCTTAAGCCGTCTCTTAGTTGTTGCGGAAAACTATCCTGACCTGAAAGCCAACACCAACTTCCAACAGCTGCAGGATGAGCTGGCAGGTACAGAAAACCGTATCGCTGTAGCACGCAAGGATTACAACGATGCCGTACAAGTCTACAACGCAAAAATTAAATCTCTGCCTACCTCTTTATACGCAGGTGCCTGCGGCTTTACTGCCAAAGACTACTTCAAGGCAGATGCAGCAGCGCAAAAGGTTCCGCAGGTTAAATTTTAATTTAATCCCGCTAGCTGCAAGCTGCTGACGGAGGAATGATAATGAAACGTTTTATAATCTGCCTGTTGCTTCTGCTGCAGACCTTCTTTGCTGCTTACGCCAGCGCCGCGCCCGCCATTCCGCCGCGTCCGGCGGCGGGCAGCGGCATTTACGTACAGGATTACGCCGGTGTAATCTCTGAAGAGGACAAGCAGCAAATACTCAGCATAGGCGCCGAGCTGGACAACAAAACAACAGCGCAGCTGGCAGTACTGACAATCAACACGCTCGACGGCGAGCCTATTGAGGATTACGCTCTGGAGGTTCTGCGTCAATGGGGCATTGGCAACAAGGAGCAGAACAATGGTGCTCTCATCGTCGTCGCTGTCAAGGACAGACGCTCACGCATTGAAGTAGGATACGGCCTGGAGGGCTCGCTGCCTGACGGTCTCACTGGCCGCATTCAGGACCAGTATATGATTCCTTACTTCAAGGACGGTAATTACAGCAAGGGTATTTTGCAGGGCTATAAGGCTGCCGCAGCCAAAATTGCCCAAGGCTATAATACGGAGCTGAGCGGGGTGAAATATCAGGCTCCCGCTTCCCAACCGCAAAAAAATACAGGCTCCGGCCTGGATGATTTGCTGTTTGCTTTGGGAGTAATCGGTTTTCTTATTGTTGATAATCTTTTACTTGGCGGCTTTTTTACGCGCATCCTGCTGCTGCTGATTTTCCGCGGCGGTGGGCGCGGCGGCGGAGGCGGCCGAGGCTTCGGCGGCGGCAGCGGTGGTGGCGGCGGTTCGTCCCGCAGCTGGTAAAAGCAATATAAAACCAAATCAACTGCATCACTTTTCGGTGGTGCAGTTTTTTATGCTAACTTTACAGTTAGCCGACAATACAGCCACAATGCTAAAACTCCTGCCAAGGCACAATACCCGGGCAGGAGTTTATCTCATTTTATATTATTAAACGAAATTCAGCAGTTATACCATGCCTCTGATTTTCATTGCTTCCTCCAGGCTGCCCAACGCAACAATGTAAGCGGCAACACGCAGCGTTACATTATACTGCTTAGCTTTTTCATAAACAGCCTTAAAGGCCTTGCGCATCAATGCGTTCTGCTTTTCAATAACCTCTTCTTCCGGCCAGAAGTAACGGTACAGATTCTGTACCCATTCAAAATAGCTTACGGTTACACCGCCGCCGTTGGCCAAAATATCAGGAATAACCATAACACCTTTGGCCTCCAGAATATCGTCAGCCTCCGGCGTAGTCGGTCCGTTTGCACCCTCGCAGATAATGCTTGCCTGTACAGCCGCCGCATTCTCCATAGTCAGCTGCAGCTCAATAGCGCAAGGCGCCAGCACTGTAACCTCCATCGCCAACAGCTCAGCATTGCTAATTGCTTTACTGCCCGGATAGCCTATTACGCTGCCTGTTTTCTTGACATATGCATCTACATCATAGCAATCAAAGCCATCCGCTTTGAAGATAGCGCCGTAAACATCACTCAAGGCAATAACCTTAACGCCTGCATCACAGAACAGCTTGGCAGTCCAGCTGCCTACATTGCCGAAGCCCTGCACAGCAGCGGTTGCCTCATGCGGCTGAATTCCTTTCAGCTTCAGTGCTTCCAGTGCTGCAACAACAACGCCGCGTCCGGTAGCAGCAGTACGTCCCAAGGAGCCGCCTACGCTGATTGCCTTGCCTGTAATAAAGCCAGGCTCATATTGACCGTTCAGCTTGCTGTATTCATCCATCATCCATCCCATAATCTGAGCATTAGTATTCATATCAGGTGCCGGGATATCACGTTTTTCACCGATAATCGGTGCAATTTTATCTATATAACCGCGTGTCAGACGCTCAAGCTCAGCTTTTGAAAGCTTTGCCGGATCTACGATAATACCGCCCTTGCCGCCACCATAGGGCAAACCGGCTACGGCACATTTACAGGTCATCCAAAAGGCAAGCGTCTTTACCTCATCCATGCTTACATTCTGATGATAGCGTACACCGCCTTTTGCGGGGCCAAGGATTGTGCTGTGCTGGCTGCGATAGCCGGTAAATACTTTTGTAGTACCGTCATCCATTTTTACAGGAATAGAAACCTCCAAAGTACGTTCTGGAACCGCAATAATAGCTGCTGCGCCTGCATCAAGCTCCATTGTCTCAATCGCTTTATTCAGTGGAATTTGGGCCATTTCAAAAATATTCATAATCAAGCCTCCTTGCTTTCCAAAAGGATATAACCCCATATCCGTACTTTTATTATAACGTGTACATTATTCAGTGTCTACAGAATTTTTTGTAACTTTTCTTATATTTAAGAGCTTTTTTACTTACAAAACCATTTTGTTTACAGTAAAAACGCCAGCGAAGCCGCCGGCGTTTTACTTTAGTCTATTATAGGGAACTCGTCATATACTCTGCCAAAATCAATTCCACCAATAATTTTATTCTTGTACTGCTCGCGAATAGCCCGCTCGCCCTCCTCCATATGCTTGGAGGTTATGCCATAGCGACGCGACAGCCACACCTCTACAAAGGCCGAAAGATTATCGCAGCCTTTGAGCACGCTGCCGTCAATTGCATGGAAGCCCGGCTTGTTGTACTTGCTGCTAATCTCTTCAATACTCGTATGTACTACCTTGCCGTCAATTCTGACACGATTGGAAAATTCATCCTGCGTATAATACAGAATATCCTCATGCCAGGTATAAGGCAAGAGCGGCAGGATCTTTTCAGCTACCATACGCTCTTCCATACGCTTAATCAGCTCATCAAGGCCCGGTACACTGCGTTTGACCGGTGAAATAATATCGCGTGTCAGCACCTCCGGCAAATCGTGGAAAAGGCCGCAGAGGAAATCGCCCACGATACGCTCATCACAGGCTCCCAGCTTAACTGCGCAAAAATAACCCATAATCGCTACCAACAGTACATGCCCCATAACAGAGGTTTCAGGAACACGCGGCGACTGCGCCCAACGCTTTTGGAAGCGAAGTTGGCCGACAAGATCGATAAACTTGCTGCTCTTACCCTTCAGCGCCAGCTTCTTTACTGCCGCCAAGTCGTAATGATCCTCCAGCTCGTTTTCTATAACAGCCTTGGTATCCTCACTGCCGTAAATACCCTCATTAAAGTGATATATCAGCTCAAATTCCCATTTGGTTGCCAGATAATGGGCAGCGCGTAAAATCTTTTTTTCCATAGCGCAGTATTGCGGGTCCTCAAAATAAAGCTGCATTTTTTCCATAAAATCTTCCTGAATATCAGGAATCCGCCGCCGCAGCTCCTGATAAACCCAGGCATTAAGCTCCTTGCCATAAACACGCATCATTTCATGGAAAATCTGCGGCTTGATATCAGTCAGCACGTTACGCTGCAAAAACTCAAAAATGCCGCCCTCAATCAGCAGACGCCAGTTGAGCTGCGCACCATGGTCATCCTCCTCATGGCGGGCCAGCACATACATAATCATCATCTTGTGAGCCTGCTTATCAAGCTCTGTAAAGCCGCTGGGGCGGATATGCTCATTCCAGCGCTGTATATGCGCTGCATCATATAAAAATTCAATAAAGCTTTTGGTCAGCATTGCTTCATCTCCCTCATAAACACGTCTACTCTTATTTAACAGCAAAAACAAGCTTTTGGCAAGAACGCCGATAACTTTATTTTGTACCTGCATATATTAAAAGGCAGCCTCCGCCTGTGCGAAAGCTGCCCGTTAATTAACTTATGCCTTTTTATCCAGCATCTGCTCCAGTGTATGCCAGCCAAGCACGGCGCATTTAACGCGCGCCGGCATGTGGGATACATCCTGCAGCACACCTGCTTCCTCCAGCTCGTCAATCTCTTCCTCGCTGGCAGTGCCCTTAATCATGCGCAGGAAAATATCAGCAAGGCGCAAAGCCTCTTCCTCACTCTTGCCGATAACCAGGTCCAGCATCATGTCAGCACTTGCCTGGCTGATTGCACAGCCGCTGCCCTGAAAGGCACCGTCGACAACAACGCCGTCAGTAAGCTTCAGCTTCATGGTGATATCATCACCGCAGCTGGGGTTGTAGCCGCGCATCTCTACGTCTGCGTCAGGCAAATCATGCTTATGACCGGGATGCATATTGTGGTCGATTAAAATTTCATTATAAAAGGCTCTATTATCTGCCATAGCCCATTCTCTCCCTTATTGTAGATAAGCTGTTGATGAAGCGCTCTACATCTGCTGCCGAATTATAGAAGGCCAAGCTTGCACGGGCAGTCGCACCGGTGCAAAGGTGGTCCAGCAGCGGTTGAGCGCAATGATTGCCAGCACGTACATTTACGCCGTCAGCATCAAGGATTGCAGCAATATCATGCGGATGCACGCCTTCTACCGTAAAGGTAAGAATACCCTTGTGCTCCTCTGCACTCTTGCCGCCGATAATATGCACACCGGGAATCTTCTGCATGGCATCAAAAGCTAATTTCGTCAGCGCTGCTTCGCGCGCTTCGATTACCTCAAAGCCGATGCTGTTGATATATTCGATAGCGGCATGCAGTCCGGCAGCACCGGCAGCATTTACCGTACCTGCTTCAAACTTATGCGGCAGCGGTGCATATTCCTGGCCGTCACGACTTACAAAGCTAATCATCTCGCCGCCGCTCAGGAACGGAGGCATAGCCTCCAGCAGCTCCTTCTTGCCGTACAGCACGCCTATGCCCATAGGTCCGAGCATCTTGTGACCGCTGAAGGCAAGAAAATCAGCATCCATTTTCTGCACATCAATCGCCATATGCGGTGCGCTCTGCGCTGCGTCAATCACAGCAACAGCGCCAACCTTATGCGCAGCGGCAATAGCCTTAGCAATCGGGTTCAAGCGTCCCAAAACGTTGGAAACCTCTGCCATTGCTACGATTTTAGTTTTTTCGGTTACAGCAGCATCGATAGCCTCATCGCTGATGCTGCCGTCAACAGCACATTCAATGTACTTTACTACAGCACCGGTCTGCTGCGCAACCATGCGCCATGGCAGCATGTTGCTGTGATGCTCCATAATCGTGGTAACGATTTCATCGCCGGGCTTAAGGTTAGCCAGGCCATAGCTGTATGCCACCAGATTCAGGCTTTCCGTAGTATTGCGGGTGAAAATAATTTCCTGCTCGCTTTTGGCATTGATGAACTTCTGCACAGCAACACGGGCATCTTCATAAATATCAGTTGCCTGCATTGCCAGGTCATACAAGCCACGCAACGGATTAGCATTGTGTTTGAGATAAAAATCACGCTCTGCCTCAATAACGCAGGCAGGCTTTTGTGTGGTAGCAGAGTTGTCCAAATAAGCAACATCGTTAGCTGCCAGCAAAGGGAAATCCTTTTTATAATCAAAGGACAGTAAATCCTTATCATTCACCATCTGCCATCACTCCTTCCAGATAACGCTGTACCAATTGTACAGTATCCTCGTCATCAATCTTGCGGCACAGGGCATCAATCTTCGCCTTGGCCATCATATCAACAGCCTCCTGCTCACTGAAGCCGCGGCTGCACAGGTAGAATAATAATTCGTCATCAAGCTTGCCGATGCTGGCACCATGGTTGCCCTGCACGTCCTCCTCGCTGCACAGAATCAGCGGAATCGTCTGGTTGACCACGTCGTCGCTCAACAGCAATACTGTTTCCTTTTCATCGCCAATCGCACCGGCACTGCCGTTTTTGAAATCAATCGTGCCACGGTAAATCTTCTTGGCACCACCCTGCAGCACGCCGTCTGCAGTCATTTCGCAGGTAGTCTTTTTGCCGTAATGGTTGGCAATAAAGTTCATGTCCACAGTCTGACCATGGCGGCCGTAGTAGCCAATCGCAGCCTTGAAATCACTGCTTTCACCAAGAAGCTCCGTGCGTGCGCCGTTGTAAATTTTATCTGCACCCAACTGAATTTGCAAAAGCTCAAAGGCAGCATTATCGCCAAGCTCACTGCCAACGTCGTTGATATGCAGGAAGTCTCTGCCTAAAAGTTGCACCTGCACCAGCTTAACCTTAGCACCGGCAGCTACGTCTATCTTAGTCTGAATGCTTGCCTGACCTTTAGCCTGGGCTGTAGAAATATAGGTCATCAGCACAGTAACATCACTGCCGGGCTTAGCTTCGATTTCAATCTGATTATAGCAGCTTGTATTATCGGCATAACGCAGAGTAACAGCAGCTACACTCTTGCCTGCGTCAGCAACAAGACGCAGCTTTTGGCCTTCGCCCAGACTGCTAATTGCTTCACCGACGCCGCCTGCTATTTTGGCAAAATCAGTGCCATGTACTGCGCACTGTGCCTTTTCGCTGCAGCCGCAGCAATTGCTGCCCTTGCTTTTATTCAGGCAAACGCTGCCTTCCAAGGCTACACGCGGTTCACAGCTATCCTGCGGCAGCTCCAAGCCGGCCAGCCTCGTTTCATTCATTTTTAACCTGTTCCAGGTTGGAGCAGGCAACTGATTAATTACTAATTCTTCTATCATGCTGCTCCTCCTTAACCTATACTGCCCTGCATTTCCAGGCGGATAAGGTTGTTCATCTCAACAGCGTACTCCAGCGGCAATTCTTTGGAAACATTATCCGCGAAGCCGCTGACAATCATTGCTCTCGCTTCTTCCTCGCTGATACCGCGGCTCATCAGGTAGAACACCGCATCGTCACTGATACGGCCGATTTTTGCCTCATGTCCGATATCCGCATCGGCAGTACGCACATCAATAGCAGGAATAGTATCAGAACGGGAAATATTATCCAGCATCAGGCTTTGGCAGGAAACAGAAGATTTGGCCTGCTTAGCCTTATTGGTAACAACTACACTGCTGCGGAAGGTGCTGATGCCGCCGCTCTTGGAAATAGAACGTGTATTGACAATACTAGTGGTTTTCGGTGCATTGTGTACAACTTTGCAGCCTGTATCCAGATTCTGGCTGTGACCGGCAAAGGTTACGCCCGTAAATTCACTGTGCGCGCCGGTGCCGTTCAAAATACTCATCGGATAAAGATAGGAAACGTGGGAACCGAAGGAGCCGGAAACCCATTCAATAGTACCGCCCTCTTCAACCAAGGCACGCTTGGTATTAAGGTTATACATATTCTTCGACCAGTTTTCAATCGTAGAATAACGCAGCTTAGCATTCTTGCCGATAAACAGCTCAACGCAGCCTGCATGCAGGTTGGCAACGTTATATTTCGGCGCACTGCAGCCTTCGATAAAGTGCAGGTCTGCGCCCTCGTCAACAATAATCAGCGTATGCTCAAACTGGCCTGCGCCCTTCGCATTTAAGCGGAAGTAGGATTGCAGCGGAATAGCCACGCTTACTCCCTTCGGTACATAAACAAAGGAGCCGCCGGACCACACTGCGCCATGCAGTGCCGCAAATTTATGGTCGGTAGGCGGCACTAGCTTCATGAAATGCTCATGCACCATTTCTGCATACGGACCATTCAAGGCGCTTTCCATATCAGTATAAATAACGCCCTGCTCTTCAACCTCTTTACGCACATTATGATAGACAACCTCGGAATCATATTGTGCGCCTACACCGGCCAGACTGCTCTGTTCTGCCTGGGGAATACCCAGACGATCAAAGGTATCCTTAATATCTTCGGGAACATCTTCCCATTTGCCCTGCATGTTCGTATTCGGACGTACATAGGTAACGATGTTATCCATATTCAGACCATCAATCGAAGGTCCCCAGTTCGGCACCTGCAGCTTATTATAAATATCCAGGGATTTCAGACGGAATTCCAGCATCCATTCCGGATCATGCTTTTCACGGGAAATTTTTTCAACAATCTCACGTGTCAGGCCTTCCTGAATGCGGTAAGCGTCCTTATCCTCGTTACGGAAGTCGTAAAGACTTCTGTCTATATCATCAACATAGGTTTTTTCTTCCATCTTTTTACCACCAGTTATTCCTTATTCTGCAAAAACTTTTCAAAGCCATTTTTGCTGACTTCATCAACCAGCTCCGGACCTGCATTTTTGATAATCTGTCCCTGAGCAAGAATATGAGTGTGGTCAACATGCAGTGCATCCAGGATTTTAGTATTATGTGTAATAATCAGCAATGCGCCCTGACGATGCTCCTGGAAGGTTTTGATACCCTGAGAAACAATCTTCACCGCATCTACGTCCAAACCGCTGTCTGTTTCGTCCAGAATAGCCAGCTTGGGGTTCAGCATCAAAAGCTGCAGAATTTCTGCCTTCTTCTTTTCGCCGCCGCTGAAGCCGGTGTTCAGGTCACGCTCGGCATATTTGCTGTCCATCTGCAGCAAGGCCATTGCCTGACGCAGCTCCTTACGGAAATCCCAAGCCTTGATGCGTACACCGCGCTGCTGCTCCAAAGCAGTTTTCAAAAAGCTGCTCAGGCTGATGCCGGGAACCTCCAGCGGATTCTGGAAGGAAAGGAACAGACCTGCCTTAGCGCGTTTATCTACGGCAAGTTTGGTAATGTCTTCGCCGGCAAAATTAATGCTGCCACCCTTTACGGTATATTTGGGATTACCCATCAGCGCATAACCCAAGGTGGATTTGCCTGCACCGTTAGGTCCCATAAGCACATGAGTTTCACCCGGCTTAATATCAAGATTAATATTATGCAGAATCTCTTTGTCCTCTACATTGACTACGAGATTTCTTACCTCTAATAAATTCTCTGCCATTTTTATCCTCCAATCGAAGCAATCCGGAAGAACTGCTTCTCAAAATTTTAATTCCCACATTTCTAGTATGAATTCCATACCCTATTATAAAATTATTTCTCGCACTATGCAAGCGCTTAATGAAAATATACGCCTACAATTTGCAAATATTTTGCAATACAGTGCACTTAAAAATGCCTTTTAACAGCATTCTTCTTATTATATAATATTTTCAGGAAAATTTATAGTGAGACTGGAAAATTTATGGTCAAAACAGCCAAATTCACTGTCTAGAAAAAATTTGTCCGGAAAAAATGCAGAAAAAAATACAAATCGAAGCGCAGTAGCAAAAATTCGGTTAAATCGATTACTAAATTAAAGCCCTCCGGCAAGCTTTGCAAACTCTCCAAAGTAAAACAGGATGCGCAAGCATATACCTCAGCTTCGCATCCTGTTATCGATTATAATAAAACTATACGCAGCTAATGTCTGCTAATTGGCAGACAGCAATTTAGCTACATAACGAAAAAAAGCACTCCATTTACATGAAGTGCTGAATTTACGTGGTGGGCGCTAACGGGATCGAACCGCTGACATTCTGCTTGTAAGGCAGACGCTCTCCCAGCTGAGCTAAGCGCCCGTATTTGGTGACCGGTGGGGGAATCGAACCCCCGATACCGCCGTGAAAGGGCGGTGTCTTAACCGCTTGACCAACCGGCCAGGTGGCTCCCCGAGTAGGACTCGAACCTACGACGCCCTGATTAACAGTCAGGTGTTCTACCGGCTGAACTATCGGGGAATATTTTGTGATGTTTTGTGTTGCTCAACATCACGAGTGTTATTATACTAAGTCTACACTCTTTTGTCAACACTTTTTTTGAACTTTTTTATGATTTTTTCAGAAAAAGTTTTTCAAGGTCATTGCGCCGCTTTATTCAAGCAGTAAAAACCGCTCAACCATGCGTATTTCAGGCTTTCACCTTAACTACGATTTTTTGTACGTTGCTGGCGATTTTTTCTACAGAACAATTAGGTCTGTGTAATTCCCACGGGAAAAAAATTGCAAAATCACCGGAATTTAATACTGCGCAATTCTTCTCCTGCGGGTCAGCGTAAAAAATTACGTCCTCTTTTTCTGCTTTATTTTCTGTTTCTACACAATCAGCTGTCAGCGGTGTATACCAAATTGCTTCCTCACCGCGAGCAACAAACTGTACATCAATATAATCGTTATGCTTTTCCGGACGGCGTTCAGCCTTAGGCTCGGTATCATATGTATTGACGCGGGCGAAAACATTACGTCCGTCAATTTCATATTCACCGTTTTCTACCTTGCTGAAATCAGTCGCAGCAACGTAAGCCAGTGCTTTTTGCAAACGCTCACTTACATACGGCAGCAGTTTTTCAATATCTTTTTTATTTCCTTGCAGCATAATTATTTTCCTCCTCTATCGTTGACGAAAGCATTGTTGATTGTTATAATATATGTAGGTTGGTCTGACGAGTGGTTCCGTCAGCTCTTCCCATAAAAATTGTTTTATTGAAGAAAAGGCTGGCGGTCATATGTCGGTCTTTTTCTTTTCTGTAATGTTACTTACAAGCCAAGATAATGGTCGCAACAAGAATGCCGAAAGCAATCATAAGACTTAAGGCTTCGTACACCCGCATAGCTCCCACCTCCCTTGAGGGGCAGCCAACGTTCGTCAGACCATTATCATTATACCAAAACTAAACTAATAAAGCGAGGTTTTTATGAGCTACTTAAATGTCACCAATGTTTCCCACTCCTTTGGCGGCCGCCAAATTTTAGAAAACGTTTCCTTTAAGCTCCTGCGCGGTGAGCACGTCGGTCTTGTCGGCGCTAACGGTGAAGGCAAATCCACCTTTTTGAATATCGTAACCGGTCACGTACTGCCTGACGAAGGCAAGGTTGAATGGCCCGGCAAGGTCACAGTCGGTTATCTGGACCAGCAAAGCACTCTGGAAAAGGGCATGACTATCCGCGAGGTTCTGCGCACTGCCTTCGACGGCATGTATGCTATGGAGCAGCAGATGCTGGAGCTGTACGATAAAATGGGCGATGCTTCTCCCGAAGAGCTTGATAAAATGATGAATACCGTCGGTGAAATCCAATCCGAGCTGGAGCACAGCGGTTTCTATTCCCTGGACAGCAAAATCGAAGAATTTGCCAACGGCCTCGGTCTTGGCAGCATCGGTCTTGATAAAGACGTCAGCGAGCTTTCCGGCGGTCAGCGCAGCAAGGTTCTGCTTACTAAGCTGCTCCTGCAGAACTCCCAAATTCTGCTGCTGGACGAGCCTACCAACTATCTGGACGTTGAACATATCGAATGGCTCACCAAATTTCTGCAGAACTATGAGCATGCCTTTATTTTGATTTCCCATGATATTCCCTTCCTCAACAAGGTTGTCAATGTTATCTATCATCTGGAAAACTGCGAGCTTACCCGTTACAGCGGTGACTACGATAAATTCCAGGAAATGTACGCCATCTATCAATCCCAGAAGGCAGCAGCCTACGAACGCCAGCAGCAGGAGGTTGCTAAGCTGGAGGACTTCATCGCCCGCAACAAGGCGCGCGTTGCTACCACCAATATGGCAAAAAGCCGCCAACGCAAGCTCGATAAGATGGAAATGATTGAAAAGCCGCGTGAAAAGCTGAAGCCGACCTTCAAATTCACCGAAGCACGTACTCCCAGCCGCTTCATCGTAGAAGCAAAGGATTTGGTGCTTGGCTATGACAGCCCGCTCACCCGTCCTGTTACCTTTAATCTGGAGCGCGGACAAAAAATCGCTATCCGCGGTGTCAACGGCTTAGGTAAAACCACCCTGCTGAAAACCATTTTAGGTATCATTCCGCCTGTCAGCGGCAAGGTTGAGCTGGGTGAATTCCTGGAGCCCGGCTATTTTGAGCAGGAGGAACGCGAAAAGAACGAGAATACTGCTCTCGATGATGTTTGGAACGAATATCCCGGCCTGACCAACTACGAGGTGCGTGCTGCACTTGCAGGCTGCGGTCTGACTAATGAGCACATCACCAGTAAGGTTTTCGTACTCAGCGGCGGTGAGGCTGCCAAGGTGCGCCTGTGCAAACTGATGCTGAAGGATGTCAACTGGCTGGTACTGGACGAGCCTACTAACCATCTTGATGTTGACGCCAAAGACGAGCTGAAGCGTGCACTGAAGGAATTCAAGGGCAGCGTTCTGCTTGTTTCCCATGAACCGGAATTCTACGAGGACTGGGTAGATAAGGTTTGGAACATCGAGGACTGGACCACTAAGATTATTTAATATCGTAAGCATAAAAAAAGCGTTCTGCTGCAATTTTGCGGCAGAACGCTTTTTTACTTGCAATAGCCTGCTTTTCAGCGTACACGTTTCTTAAAAATCTTGAACAAATCCGGCTTTTCCTCGGACATAAACTGATACCCCGGCGCCAAAAGTGCAGCACGCTCGCGAGCTGCCTCCAAATCATGAAACACATCCCATTTGGAGGCTACCAGCTGCTTGCCGTACTGACGCAGCAAATACGCCGGATGGTAGGTAGCAATGCAGTCAAAGCCCTGCTCCGTGCGGAACCACATACCGCGGTCGCGCGTAATGCGCATATCGGGACGTCCCAGACAATGCAGCGCCACGCTGCCCAAGGCCACGATTACCTTCGGCTGAATAATCTCCAGCTCCCGCTGCAGCCACTGCTTGGCGCAAAAATCGCCTTCGGCAATATCCGGAGTACGGTTATTTTTCGGTCTGCATTTAATAACATTCGTAGTCAACACTCTGTCACGCGTCATCTTGGCTGCCCACAAGGCCTTGTCCAGCAATTGACCGGAAGGTCCTATTAAAGGACAGCCGTAATCATCCTCGACCTGACCGGGTCCCTCCCCTACAAAAACAATCGGGCTTTCGGGATTACCATACCAGCCTACAGGCGCAATGGCATCATTGCGCAAAGGGCAGGCTTGACATTGCGCCAGCTCCCCTTCTAATTCACTTAAATCCATATCCTTATCCTCCACAATTTTTCTATGCTAATATCCCAAGTTAGCTTCATGCTGCGTTACAATAAACGGCAAATGCTCGCACAGGGCTTCGCGTGCCTGCCATAGGTTCTCACCCGCAGCCTGGATATTGCCGACAGCCGGCGATACCTTGCGTCCGAAAGCGCCAATCGTCAGCATGCGCCCATTTTTATCAAACAACCCTTGCTCCAGCGTCAGATACCAATAGCCCTCCTTCGGTGCCTGATTACCTTCTATTCCGCAGACGAGCATATATTCTGCACCGGCATCCCTGCTGAGCTTCAGCAAATCCTGCGTTGTGTAGGCATCCTTAGGCAGATTGCGTTCCATAATAATATAGCTTGGCAGCATTTTGCGATATTCGTCAAGCACAAAACGCTTGATATCCGTTACATAGGCCAGTTTTTTCAAGCTGTCGGAAGTATTTACCCAAACCGCAACCACCGGCTGCTGCGTAATTTTTCTATCTGTAACAGGCTCCAATCTTCCCATGCTTATCTGTCTGTCACGCTCTTTATAGTATTCGCTGAGGCTGTAATCAAAATACATAGCCATAGCATGCTGCAGATTGCTGATTTTATTGGAAAGGCTGTACTTCACAGGCTCGCCAAACTGCTTATAGCCGCCGAAAAACGTCTGCAGGCTGCCGGGAACAGGATCCGCTGTGTTACTGATACGCACAAGCTTAATCTTATTACCGTACTGCTCTGCAAATACGCTGTTGCCAATCGCCGGAGCGCCAAAGGTGATAACAAGAAATTTTTCTTTTGGCAGTCCCAGACTCACCAAACGCTCGCCCAAAAGCGTCGCTGTAGCTCCGCCAAGACTGTGACCTGTAAGCACCAGATAAGCATTCTGGTCCTCGCTTACGCGCTTAAAAAGTCCACGTAGCTTGCCATTTTCATCAACTACACCGCTGCGCAGTACTGCATCGACATAGCTATTGAAGCCTGCATGCACCGCCGGCCCATCTTTAAGCACAGGCTGCGCTGCCAGCTCCTGCATCTCCGCCAATGTTGAACCGCCGTAATTTACCTTTTTCGTTTCCAGATTAATCTTCCAATCGCTCTTGCTGGCACTACCGCGAAAGGTTACCAGATATATTTGCTTATTAACTTGCGGAAAATAATTTTTGGCTACAGCATAATTCAATTCCACCTTGCCATCATTTCCCTGCTGGCTTTCAATCTGCCAACCATAGCTGCGCAGATAATCAAACTCCTGAGAAGTATGCGGCAGATAAACCCCAAGACAGGATGCTGCCGCAATTGTTGTAAAATAACTCTGCACGTAGGCAGAACTTACCGGATTAGGTGACGCTGCATACGTCATTGTACCCAAGCCGAAAAATAAGCATACAATTGTAAGTAAACGCATAAGCTTAAGCATGCTGCACCTCCTTGTAACATACCATTGCTATTATTATAACACAAAAGTCCGAACCTCTTGAAGAGATTCGGACCTTTACTTTATATATACTGTTATATGCTTGCCTTACAATTATTCTCCAAGGCCTTGGACAAATTCATCCACGCCTTTACCGGGAGCAACCATCGGTACTACCATATCCTTAGGATTGATATCAACCTCAATTACATAGGTATGGTCCTTATCTAAACCACGCTTTACAGCAGCTGCAAAATCTTCCGGTGTTGTAACATGCTCACCTTCCAAACCGAAGGCTTCCGCATATTTAACAAAGTCAACGTAACCGGGACATTCACAAGCCATAAAACGTTTATTGAACTGTACAGTCTGCAGCTGACGAATCATACCCAAGCCGCTGTTATTGAAAACAACGGAAACTACAGGAACATTATTGCTTGCTAATGTAAACAGCTCGCTGCCGGTCATTTTATAGCCGCCGTCACCGCTGATACAAATAACCTTTTTATCCGGGCAGGCAAATTTTGCGCCCATAGCGGCAGGCAGACCAAACCCCATTGTTCCCAGTCCGCCGCTGGTAATCAGCTGACGTGCATATTCCACCTTCAAATGTTGTGCCGTAAACATCTGATGCTGACCTACATCAGTAGCAACAAAATAATCCTTACCCTTTAAGAGCGGGTTCAGCGCTTCAATAAAGAGCGGCGCAGTATTATTTCCATAATCCTCATCCATGCTCGGCCAGGTCATAATTGTATCCCACCATGCTTTTATATCATGAGATTTACAGCCCTTATCGAGCATTTTCAGGATAGTTCGCATATCACCGGCAATATCAATGCTGCTCTCAATATTCTTGTTTAATTCAGCAGGATCAATATCAATATGGATAATCGTTTTATGCGCGCTGTATTTATCACGGTCACCGGTTACACGGTCATTAAAGCGTGTACCAACTGCCAGCACTACATCAGCGTTAGCAATAGCACGGTTCGCACGTTCGTGTCCGTGCAGGCCGCTCATGCCCAAAAACTGCTCGCGATAAGAGCTGATGCAACCCAAGCCCATCAGCGTGCTGGCTACAGGCAGATGCATTTTTTCACAAAGATGCACAGCTTCGTATTCCGCACCGGAGATAGCTACACCGCCGCCAACAAGCATCACAGGACGTTTAGCCTTGTTCAGCGCAGCTACAGCTGCAGCAACAAGTTCCTTTTGCGGCATAGCGACAGGCAGCTCACGTAGCTTGCTTGCATGATATTCCATCATGCTCGTCTGCACATCATGCGCTACATCTACAAGCACAGGGCCCGGACGACCGCTTTTCGCCATCTGAAAAGCCAGGCGCATGGTCTGTGCCAATTCTTCCGGCTTATTGACCAGAAAATTTTGCTTGGTAATCGGCATAGTAATACCGGTAATATCTACCTCCTGGAAGGCATCATGACCGATCATGCTGCTTTTTACCTGTCCGGTAATAGCCACTACAGGAATAGAATCAAGAAATGCATTCGCCAGACCTGTTACGAGATTCGTCGCACCGGGACCGGAGGTAGCACAGCACACGCCAACCTTGCCGCTGGCACGTGCATAGCCATCAGCAGCGTGTGCTGCTCCCTGTTCATGCGCTGTCAGTACATGCTTAATATTTTTTACATCACGCAGAGCGTTGTAAAACGGCAGTATAGCACCACCGGGATAACCAAAAATTGTAGAAACGCCTTCTTCCTCAAGGCATTTCACCATAACTTCAGCACCAGTAAGTTGCATAGTGTTATACTCCTTTCTTACGCTTCTTCGGCATGAGGCCATTCATAGCGTGATTCTTTGACCTCCAATGCTTCATCGCCACGTTCTAAAGCAACGATTCCCGTCTGCACCATTTCGACAATACCATAACGGCGCAGAGCATTTGCAAAGGCGCACAGCTTGCCTTCATCACCGGTGTTGACAAAGGTCATGCTGTTGCCGGTAACATCAATAGCATGGGAACGGAAGGCTGTTGCTAATTGCAGCACCTCCATTTGCTTTTCGCCGGCGTGTACCTTGACCAACAGCATACTGCGCAGTGCGCTCGTTTCACGATGCAGCACCTTAATGCGCTCTACCTCGCTGAGCTTTGCCAATTGCTTGCAGACCTGCTCGATTGTCAGCTCGTCCGCATCCAATACAATTGTCATACGTGCATATTCCGGATCCTGTGTACTGCCACTGGTTAAGCTGTCAATATTATAGCCACGGCGGGAAATCAGTCCCGTAACCCTCATTAACACACCAGGACGATTGTGTGCGACAATAGATAATATCTGTTTCATTTCTTTTCTCCTGAATCTGATAAATCCACAGCTATTTTATCTTTATTTAATAAATTTAACGTGTGGAATAATCTCGTTATATACTTCTTCCTTGCGTTGGTTATAGATTACTTTTTGCTCTTCAAAAAAGTTTCTGCCATAGCTGTCGATAGAAACAATCAGCGGGCCAAACATTTTCACATGGCAGCTCCACAGAGTTTCCGGCATACCCAGTTCACGCCAGTTTGCGTCAACGATTTCCTGTACCTCAGTTGCTGCCACAACAGCGTTGCCTGCAGGAAATACGCAGTGAATAGCGCCAAAATTTTTGCAGGCATATTCAGTGTTGGGACCCATACCACCTTTGCCGACGATAACGCGGACACCGGTTTTTTCAACGAACTCTTTCTCAAATTTTTCCATGCGCATGCTGGTGGTAGGACCAACAGATACCATTTCAAATTTGTCATCGCCCAAGGGACGAATAATCGGACCGGCGTGCAGAATTGCTTTATCCTTAACATCAACAGGCAGCTCACGGCCATATTCTACGACACGGCGATGTGCAACGTCACGACAGGTGGTAATGTCACCGTTCAGATAAACAATATCGCCAATATGAATATTTTTTAAATCTTCTGCGCTTACAGGAGTAGTCAAAACCTTTTTGCCATCAATTACTTCGTACATTATAAAGTCACCCCGCTATGAGAAAGAATTTTGTAGTTTAAGTTTTTATCGAATACGATGTGGCCGCGACGATGAGACCAGCAGCCAACGTTTACAGCAACACCGATTACAGACGGATGACGTGCAGAATTTTCTACGTTCACGCCCATAACGGAATATTTGCCGCCCAGGCCTTGAGGACCAAGGCCGATTTTATTGATGCCATCCTCCAGCAACTGCTCCAAAAGTGCAGCGTTCTTGTTCGGGTTATGGCTGCCAATCGGACGCATCAGCGCTTTCTTTGCATGCAGAGCAGCTACTTCTACAGAAGTACCGACGCCAACGCCTACCAGAAGCGGCGGGCAGGCATTCAGGCCATAGGAGGTCATAACGTCCAGCACGAATCTGGTTACGCCTTCATAACCGGCACCGGGCATCAGTACCATTGCTTTACCGGGCAGGCTGCAGCCGCCGCCAGCCATATAAGTGTACAGATCTAATTCATCGCTGTTCGGCACAATCTCCCAAAAAATAGTAGGAGTACCGGTACCGACATTTTTGCCGGTGTTATATTCATCAAAGGTTTCTACACTGTTATGACGCAGCGGAGCTTGCTGAGTTGCACGGAAAACAGCTTCCTTCAGCAGTACCTCCAGCTCGTTAATCAGTGGGAAATTGGTGCCGCATCTTACTACAAATTGCATAACGCCGGTATCCTGGCAGCTGGGACGGTTCAGCTCCTTCGCCAGCTTCTGGTTCAGCTTCATAGTCTGGTAGATAGTTTTAGACAGCGGGCTGTCTTCCTTTTCTGCCAGTTCATCCAGTTTAGCGATAACATCGTCAGGTAAAACCTTAGCGGTGTGCGCTACAAAATGTGCTACATAGTTTGTTAATTGTTCAACTTGTTCTTGCTTATCCATTTTTACCCTCCATACGCAGCATCGGCTGCAAATTTATTATTTATTGCCTGCTTTCTCCACACTTTCGATTTCCTCCTTGGAAACATCAGTAAGAGTAAGCTTTTGGAAAAACTTTGTTTTCGGAACCAGGAAGGTAAAGCCTTCGCTCCTGCCCATATAAGCCTTGCCTTCTTGCAGAGAGCAGTTAAAAACATGACCGCCCATCGTTCTGTCATCCGATATAAAATGTACATGCCAGCCTGCAACATTCAAGCCGTCCATATATTGCGGAAAATATACACAAGCAAGACTGCCGCTGACATTTTTAAATTCAAACTCACGCTGATCTGTTTCCAAAACCTTAGCAAATGTTTTATAAGGCTCGCTATGCTGCTTCTTTTCAGAACGCGCGTAAATTTCGTTAAAATACCCATCTATACGGCAAGCGTAGATGTTGTTCTCACCATGAGTCTTGACAACATCGTCCAGCTTAGCCAAAAGGCCGCTCATATCAGCGATGTTCTTTAAGTCAAACGTAAGCTCCTTATTGAGATATGTCACAGAAGCAAACGGCGTCGCAGCGTTTGCAGCAGCAATCTCTACTGTACCATCTGCTTTTGCCCGATAACAAATACCATCGAGCACAATCATTTCACCGTCAACCGCTTCAAAGGTACCTAAGCCTATATCGCCGTTGGCAAGCAGCTCTTCAATTGTTGCATTACCATAAAAATCGCCCTTGGCCAAAGCCTGCAGGGTTGATACCTGATACATAAAAGCCATCCTCTGACCTCCTTATGTTTTTTATCTATTCAAGACTTTCCTGTAGTCGTGCTCTAAATCACGTACATCACAAGGGCTGTATGTAGTTATATTGCACTTCAGTAGCAGTCTTTCTTGACCTGCCTTTACTATAACATCAATCTAGTGTATAATCAATTTTATAGAATTAATGTTTCTATAAAGGAGATTTATAGTATGGAGTTAGAAAAAAAGTACATCTACCAGGTCTACCAATGCGGCAGTTTTTCTAAAGCTGCAGAAGCATTATTTATTACTCAGCCTGCACTGAGCATAGCCATCAAAAAAGTAGAGCAGGAAATAGGTGCTGCCATTTTCAACCGCAGCCAAAGGCCACTCACTCTCACGAGCATAGGCGAACTTTATCTGCAGCATATCAAAAAGGAAATGCTGCTGGAGCAGCAGCTCAAGCAGCAAATTGATGATATTCATGGTTTAAAAAGCGGTGATCTGAAAATCGGCGGCACGCATTATATGAATGCTTATCTCCTGCCGTCATACATCGCCCAATTCAACACCCTCTATCCCAACATCAACATCACCATGGCCGAAACAAGCTCGGATATGCTCATTGAAATGCTCAAGGACAACAAGCTTGATTTCACCTTCAGCTGCGACGAGGACGTAGTGAGCGAGTTTGACAGCTATACGACCTTTTCTGACCACATCCTGCTCGCTGTTCCGCAGTCCTTCGCGCTCAGCGACAAATTACTGGATGATAGCCTGAGCGCAATAGAAGTCAGACACGGCATCCACCTATCGGAAAATTGTCCCAGTGTTGACTTACATCAATTCACGGACTACAACTTCATCCGTATTGACGCACATGTCAACCTTGGCATGCGTACGCTAAAAATGTTTGAAGAAGCAGAAATTCTGCCACGCATAAAGGTCAAGGTGCCGCAGCTCGTCACAGCCTTCCAGCTTGCGGAGCATGGCATCGGCGCCACTTTTATCAGCGACAAGCTGGTAACCGGCAATGAAACCTCTCTGCGCTTTTTCAAGCTGCAGTCCAAGCAGGCAGAAAGAAAATATTCTCTGCTTTTACCGCATAATGTTTACGTTTCTAACGCAGTCATCGAATTCATCAAGCTTTTCCGGCAATAACATTATATGAAAAAAATACAGCAGCTGAGGAGTTGCCCTTCAGCTGTTTTTCTTTGCACTTTACTATAAATCAGATTTATATGCTTATTAATTCAATAAAATTGATTTATCTTATTATCCGTGGTATATTTTAGTCAGTTCAAAAAACAGCTGCTAAACAAGCATAAAGAAAAATACACAGCAGCTGTTATCCATACAAATTTTAAAAATCATGTTTTATTTTACGGAGGGATTTTACTATGAATAATGCAAAACAATACTTCAGAATCGAGCCCTGGAAAAGCGTTCGCGCTTTAAAACTCCAGCTGCTTGGTCTGAACGACTAATTAACATCAACAAGACTTTTTATTCAAACTTACGGAGGTAACTATCATGAGCAATGTAAAAGATTTCATCAGAATTGAACCCTGGACAAGCGTACGTACCCTGAAAGTAAATCTGCTTGCTTCGGCAATGCATCTCAACTAACCGGAGGCAAGAGTATGGCAAACAAACCTGTAAAAATCGTAGAAACCGTCCTGCGTGACGGCCACCAATCCATCGCAGCAACACGTATGCGTATCGTTGATATGCTGCCCGTATTGGAGAAAATTGATAACGCCGGTTACCATGCCGTTGAAGCCTGGGGTGGCGCAACCTTTGATTCCTGCCTGCGCTTCCTGCATGAAGATCCGTGGCAGCGCCTGCGTCTGTTAAAGAAGAATCTGCCACACACTCCGATTCAAATGCTACTGCGTGGTCAGAACGTTCTTGGCTACACCAATTTAGCCGACGACGTTGTTTCTGAATTTGTTAAACGTTCTGTAGATAACGGTGTATCCATCATCCGCATTTTTGACGCACTCAACGATACCCGTAACTTAGAAACAGCTATGCGCGCCACCAAAGAAGCTGGCGGACATGCTCAAGGCTGTATCGTTTATACCATCAGCCCTTACCATAAGGACGCTGATTTTGTAAAGCTTGGCAAAGAACTGGTACAGATGGGTGCAGACTCCATCTGCATCAAGGACATGGCCGGCCTGCTGCGCCCTTACGAAGCATACAACCTCGTAAAAGCTTTAAAAGCAGAAATCAACTTGCCGATTGATTTACATACTCACTTTACCAGCGGTATGGGTGATATGACTTATCTGAAGGCTATCGAAGCAGGCGTAGATATTGTTGATACAGCGCTCTCACCCTTCGCCTGCTCTACCAGCCAACCATGTACCGAATCTTTGGTAGCAACATTACAAGGCACAGAATACGACACCGGCATTGACCTGCCGCTTCTGCATGATTTGGCAGATTACTTCAAAGGTGTCAAAAAGGATTTGGTAGATGATTTCAACCTGAACACCAACATTCCTATCGATCCGAAAGTACTTACCTTCCAAATCCCCGGTGGTATGCTTTCTAATCTGCTCAACCAGATGAAAGAAATGGGCGTTGCCGATAAATATCCGCAGCTTTTGGAAGAAATGCCCCGTGTACGCGCAGAGCTTGGCTATCCGCCGCTGGTAACGCCTACCAGTCAGATTGTAGGCACTATGGCAGTGCTGAACGTAGCCTTGGGCCGCTATAAGATGATTCCCCGCGAGGTTAAGGATTTAGTTTTGGGTAAATACGGTCGCACACCCGCACCTATCGACCCTGAGGTTAAACGTTTGGCCATCGGCAACGCCGAGCCTATTACCTGCCGTCCCGCGGATTTAATTCCGCCGCAGCTGGAAAAATTCCGAGCTCGTCTGGCTGAAGACGGTTATCCTAACGCCAGCATGGAAGACCTGCTGAGCTATATTTCCTTCCCGGAAGTAGCAAAAGCATTCTTCGGTCACAACAGATAAGCACAGCTCAACTCATATTTCTCTCACTAAAAGTCATCCATAAACTTCTACCTTTAATTTAAATATCGCAAACGGACAAAGAGCAAGAAAATCCCGAACCTCTTCATGAGATTCGGGATTTTCTATATTTGAGACAAACTCAGACGTTTTATTGAATTTTTTCAAACTCGCCGTTGTAACGGGCATTTTCCTTATCATAGGCTGCAGGATCCGCATAGCGGTTAACCTTGCTGTTCAAAGTACAAGCCTCTTTGATGCAGTCATTAACAGCATTTTTGGTGTTGATGCGCGGGTCATCTTCACTGGCAATAACATAACCTGCTACACGCAGCATGCTGCTGTCATATTCCTTGATACCATAATCATAGCTGAAAAGCTTACCGTCTACAACGGTGCTTTCCTTCAACGCAACCTTAACAGTGCTGTATTTACCAACCAGCTTGTCACCGCTGCCAACACCGGCCAGGTCAAGCTTCACAACAATCGGCACCCAGTTGGAACGAGTAACCAGTGATACATCGGCAGCAGTCAGTTCCTTATCCTGAGCAGCCTGCTTAATCATCTGTACAGGAAAACGCTTGCCGTAATTTGCCATGAGGAAGGCTTCAAATTCCGTCTTACCTTTCTCAACATCATTTTCAAGATTCTGCGCTTCCAGAACAACCTCCGGAACCTGATACCACAGCACTACCTTTTTCGCCGGGGCAGCAGCGCAAACGGAACACATCAGCAGACAGAGAATACAAAGAAACAGTTTTTTCATAGAACTTTCCTCCTCGCTATATTCATTAACTATATTGTAGCAAGAAAACATCCCACTGAAAAGAGTAATTGATAATACCTTCCTGATAAAAAACGAAAAGAGAGCAAGGCTTTTCCCTGCTCTCTCAGCAAATGACAAAAATTCTTACAGTGTTTAAAACACCAGTAAATCTACAACCATCCAACCGGCAAATAAAATCAACATCGGGTATAAATCCTGCATAACGCTTACCTCCTACGCATATCGCAGATTCATTCATCTTCGTTATACATAGTATACCCGTTGAATATTAAATACAGATTAACCTTAAGGTAAAATGCAGGTAAAGAGTATTTTATTCCTTTGAGTGCTTTTATTTGTCAGTCATAGTCTGTTATAATTTATAATTTCTTTTCAGCTCTGCAATGTGCGCTTCCAAGTCCTTGGTATTGTTAAAACCGCAGCAGTATTCAAATACCTGCGTAGCCTGCGGTGCATATTTTTTGACAGCACCGAAATATGCCTTCCAGTCAATATCCCCCTGACCTACCGGCAAATGTGCGTCACCGCTGCCATCGTTATCGTGAACATGGCAAGCTGTCAAACGCTCACCTAACGCCTGTACTACCGCAGGAATATCCCAGCCGTTGACATGTGCATGACCTGTATCAAGCAGCGCACCTGCCTGCGGGAAAATGTCAAACAGCGCAATGTATTCCGGCAAATCAAACAGCACATTATTTTTTGTGCGCAGGCCGACATTTTCAATAAGCACCTTAACGCCGTAACGTTTGCTCAGGTTCATAATCTGACGCAGACGGCGGATAACACGCGCCCTCAAAAACTCCTTGTCACCCTCAATAGCTTCATTGGTATGCACTACAACAAAATCTGCCTTGCATTTTTGCGCATAGGCAAAGGTCTTTTCTATAACACGGGCATAATTTTTCTGCTTAGAATCAGCAAGATTCAGCGCAACACAGGGAGCATGAATCGAAAGTGCACGTTCACCCCATTCCTCCACCTGCTGCTTCCAATAATAATCCTTGCCGAACTCATAGAAAAATTCAATACCATACTGCTTATCAAGTCTCTTCATTGCATCCTTCGTAAATCCCGGAAAGAGTAAATCACTGACTTCAAATTGCATATAACTTCCTCCCTTCAAGGCTTAGCGTACCTTCGCTAAGTTTTCACCGCTTTCGGCATCAAATAAGCAAACATTCTGCCAATCAAAATTAAAGCCGCGGATATCATCCATTTGCAGTCCTTGGTCACTGTCCTGCAGATAAAAGCTTTCACCGGTTGCCAATTTAAGTGTAGCAGTTTTCAGGTTGCCTGTATTTTCAACAAAGTCTGCCTTACCATTAATCATAGCACTTTCAAAGCTCGGTGTGCAAGCCTCCGGGCGCAGCCCGAAGATAACCTTGCTGCGTCCGCCAAGCTCCTGCAAGCGCTCCTGCGGCAGCTTCAGTGCGCAGTCACCGACGATAATTTTACCATCCAACACATCAGCCTGCAAAATATTCATTGCCGGAGAACCGATAAAGGTTGCCACAAAGGTATTGGCAGGGTGATGATAAATATTTGCCGGAGTATCAATCTGCTGAATCTTGCCCTGATTCATAACGGCAATACGATGTGCTACAGTCATTGCCTCTATCTGGTCATGGGTTACATAAACCATCGTCGGCTTGAACATTTCATGGATTTTTACCAGCTCGGTACGTGCCTTCTGGCGCAGTTTGGCATCCAAGTTAGATAAAGGCTCATCCAACAGGAAGTACGGCGACTGCTTTACAAGCGCCCGGCACAGAGCAACACGTTGCTTCTGGCCGCCGCTCAATTCATGCGTCTTTTTATTTTCATAGCCTTCTAGATGCAGGATTTCCATTGCCATACGCGCACGCTTTTCCATTTCAGCCTGCGGCAGCTTTTGCAGCTGCAAACCAAAGGTGATGTTGTCCCAAACGCTCAGATGCGGGAACAGTGCATAGCTTTGGAATACCATAGCAATATTGCGCTCACCGGGAGCGATATCGTTAACCACGCGGCCGTCCATATACAGCTCACCCTTAGTGATTTCCTCAAAGCCGGCAATCATACGCAAAGTAGTTGTCTTGCCGCAGCCGGATGGTCCAAGCAGAATCAGGCGCTCGCCCTTTTGTATCTCCAAATTCAAATCATTGATTACGACATTACTGCCGTAAGCCTTTTGCACATGCGAAAATATAATGCTGTAATCGTTTTGTAAGTTATCCATCTTCTTATCCTTTCACGCCCGATTGCATAAATGTGTTGATAATAAATTTTTGGCAGAAGCCGTAAAGTACTAACGGAGGCAAGCTTGTCAGCGTTGCTACAGCCATCGCGATGCCCCATTCACTGCCACCTTCGGCACTGATAAACATCTGCAGTGCCAACGGCAGTGTCAGATTAGCTTTATCCTGCAAAATCAGCAACGGCCAAAAATATTCGTTCCAGCTGTTGATGAAGAACAAAATCGAAATAGCCAGTACAGAAGGCTTAATCAAGGGTAAAATAACCTTGAACAGTACCTGATGCGGCTTGGCACCATCAAGAATTGCTGCCTCCAGCAATGGTTTAGGAATGCCGCGCATGGTCTGACGCATCAGGAAGATACCCATGCCATCTACAAGACCGGGCAGCATAACACCATAGGGCGTATCCAGCAGTCCCAGCTTAGCCATCATCAGATAGTTCGGCATAATCAAAACCGTGATGGGGATGAAGAACGTCAGCAGCATACCGTTGAAAACTGTTTCCTTATATTTGAAGTTGTAATACACAAAAGCAAAGGCTGCCAACACGCTTGTTGCAGCCTTGCTGGCTGTAACCACAATCGCAATGTAAAACGTATTCCAGATATAGGTCAGCAGCGGGAAGTTATGTAAAACCGTAGTATAATTGTCAAAGGTCGGCGGAAACGGCAAAGGATTCAATGTAGATTCAAAAACCTGATTCAAATCCTTCAGCGAGGTAGATATCATAAATACTATCGGCCACAACATCAGGAAAACTGCAATAAGCAAAAACGCATGCCAATACCATTCATTACGCAGCTTAGTTTTCATAGTACACCTTCTTTTCCAGATATTTATTCTTCACAAAGAGGAAGGCAAGATAGCAGACCATGGTGATAACCGCATAGGCTGCACTGGTGCCTGCCTTGAAGAAGGTGAAGGCATATTGATAAATAATATACACAAGGTTACTGCTGCCCTGATCCGGACCGCCCTGCGTCAGCATATTTACAGGTACAAGAACGTACTGCAGGCCAAAAACTACCGTTATCGTAAAAACATAGATTGCGGTAGAAGAGGTCATCGGCAGAATAATTTTTTTGAAGATAACCCAGTTGGAAGCGTTCTCTAGCTTCGCTGCTTCAATCATCTCTTTAGGAACTGCGACCATAGCAGCCAGCATTACGATAAGATTATAGCCAAAAACCTTCCAGCCGATAATCGTGCAGATAGCGAAAATAACCAGATAGTTTTCCTTGAACCAACGCGGCGAAGCGATATCAAACTGGCTGAGAACAATGTTAATCGGACCGGCCAGCGGATTGTAAATCCAAAGGAACAAAATGCTCGCTACCGCCAGCGATAAGGTAGACGGCAGGAAAAGAGCGCTGCGATAGAAGGCCGTCCACCTATGCACTAAATGTCCCAGGATAAACGAATAAAAATAAGGCAGAACGAAATTCAGCACCAGCATAATTGCCACAAACAAAACGGTGTTGATTAAAATTTTAATCAGCTCGGCAGAGCTGAAAATAGTAATAAAGTTTTCCAGGCCCACAAATTTTTGATTAGGACTGATCATATTCCAGGAAAAAACACTCAGGTAAATATTCTGCAGCAGCGGCCAGTAATAAAATACCAGAAAAAGTACGGCAGCAGGCAACAGATAAAGCAATGCTTCCTTGTTGTTCTTACTCATAGCAACCTCCTTTGCGCTATTAGCAAAATAAGCTGCCGCAACTGCGACAGCTTATTTATCAGACTAATTACAGCAGCTTGTTAATTTTTTCTGCAGTTTGATGTAAAGCATCCTTTGCACTCATTTTGCCGCTCAGGATGATATCACGGGCATCAATCAGCAGTTGTTCAGCCTGCAGGCCGTTAGCCCCCGGGAAGCTTGCCCATTTGGTAACCTTAGTCATTTCCTGCAGAGCCATTTTAATGTTGGGGTTCTCATCAGCAAGCTTTTTGAAGCCCTTCGGATCGTCAGCTACGCCTTTACGAGGAGGCAGGTAACCGGTACCGGTGCTCCATTTAGCAAGTGCTTCCGGAGATTCCAGATATTTGATGAACTCGATAGCAGCCTTTTGCTTTTCAGCATCCTTAGAGAATACCATCAGGAAGTTACCGCCTGCAGGAATCTTGGTCGGTTTGTTGCCGAAAGCAGGGAACGGAGAAGCCATAACCTTGAACTTAGCGCCCTTTTCGAAGTTAGCACGTTTACCGATGGTGGTACAAACCATGCCCAGCTTACCGCTCAAATAAGCCTGGAAACCTTCTTCGTTGGTAGCATGCAGACCGCTACCGTTTTTAACCATATCAGCTACAACCTGATAAGCTGCAGCAGATTCCGGAGTATCAAAACCGGCTTTAACCTTGCCGTCAACCTTTGTCAACATTTGGCCGCCGTTGGATTCGATAAGAGCCTGTTGAGTCCAGTTATCGGCATATTCCTGCATGAAGAAGCCCATGTTACCGGTTTTATCTTTAATTTGTTTAGCTGCTTTGCTAACCTCTTCCCAAGTTTTAGGCGGGTTTTGCGGATCAAGCCCGGCTTTTTCAAAAATTTCCGGATTGTAGAAGAGTACCGGAACACTTACGGAATACGGCAGACCGATTTGCTTGCCGTCTTCGGTTTGTGCCAGCTGCAGTACGTTCGGCAGGTAATTATCTTTCATGAAGTTTTCATCGCCGGCAGCTTTAAATGCTTCGTTCAAATCGGTGTATTTAAAGTTTTCAGCAGCGTAGTTCAGGAAGGAATAACCCATTTGCACTACGTCCGGATTCTTGCCGGAAGCCATAGCAGCCTGCAGGTTTTGAGTCAAGCCTTTGTACATATCTGGGTTATATTTTTCTACTACCTCAATATTCGGATGAGTTTTGTTGAAGTCGGCAACCAATTCCTTTACGGTTGCGCCGCCAAAGCTCTCAGCAGCAACATGCCAATATTCAATCTGTACCTTTTTGCCGGTGTCAGCACTTTTCTTATCACTACCGCAGCCAACAAGTGCCGTAGTTGCCAGCAGCGAAATCATTGCTGCTGCCAAAACTTTTTTCAGTTTCATTTCCATTCCTCCGTTTACTGATATTCCACAAAAATTATTGTTGTCATCTCTACAACGTGCTTTTATTGTAACGGATGAATGTAAAATCCAAAGTAAGCTTGCGGTTAAATTTGTGTTAAAAAGCTTACAGAAATGAGAAAAATACCATCCGTAGTTTTCACATGCGGACGGTATTGTAAGCGAAGGCACTATATTCTATTTAGTAAATTCATTTAAGCTGTCAACAATTCTCCTGTTTAAATCATCATATACATTGCGTTTGCAGATGGATTCTCCTTCCATAATCAATAAAAACGCTTTACGCAAATGCTGAATAATCTGGTAGGAACTCAACTTAGGCTCTATCGCCTGCAGATTTTCTTCCGTAACATCAGTTAAAATAGTATGTGCTATTTTGTTCCGCTGATTTTTCTCTACCTCTCGAAGAATCTGTAATTCTCCCATAAGTTCTGTTTTTACAGATTTTAAAGACTCCAAAATCAGCAGCATGTTAGAAAAAGAAAGTTCTGTATCCCTAACGCCTTGACAAAAATAATAATTCAGATAAGTAAATACATCCGGCGCTTCTTTTCTCAGCTTCTCCGTGCTTATTTTCCAACTGCTATTATTGTTTCTTTTGCTGTAACAAAAGCGCTCCAGTTTAAGCGAAACATGATTTTCGAAATAATAAAGCAGTAATTCATACAAAAATGGTGTCAGTTTAGGAATGAATTCTGCCAATTCACCCTTCCTCTGGTGTAATTCCATAACCATCAAAAATTCATTCAATTTTTTCACGGAATTATTATTATAAATATTTTCCTTACCCATCCCCTTAAATGCTTCATTTATCAGCAGCTTGGAACGCAAATCCGCATGTCTTAGCAATTTACCGGTTTCTTCAACAAACATTGCTTTATTTTTATTATACATAGCCAAAGCTGCTCTATATTCATAATTGTTAATCAAACTAATCAACTGATGCCGTATACTGTAACGCCGCAAAAGTGACAGCGGTGCTTCATGGCAACGGCACGTATAATCAGGAACATTATCAAAATTATTTTCTATTACAATATTGATATCTTCATTATCCTGCGTCGCATGCGCTGTTCTATTAGATGCCCTTTGCGGTGAATCTACCTGAATAGCACGAACGTTTTCAAAATCCGTGGCTAAAAAGCTCATCACCGTTTTCATTTGCGGTGTACCTGAGCTTAAATTCAGCAAAATCTCTTCTTCCGGAAACTCTTTGCGCAGTTCAAGAAAGCCTTCTGCCAAAGGCACCAGTTCTTCCATAAGCTGTACATTAACTATATCAGTATAAATAAAATCAAATTTGCACTCAGGCACATTATACTCAATCGCTTTAGAGTATATATGCCTGTTTTTTTCTTTTGCAGACATTTCCGCGCTTAAGAATATCCGCACGTATTCAGGCCAATATGTTCTGATTATGTGCAGCATAGCACCATCATAGCAATCTCTTATAGGATCCGTATCACCGGCAGGTGTATATAAAATGCTCATTCGCTCATCTCCCATTTACAAAATAACGCAGTCTGTTTCCTTACGCTCGCCAATTCCCCAAGTATATACATCTATAATATCATCCAATACATATACTCGCAAGGAATCAACTGCTTCATCAATCAAAATACTGCTTTCTCGTAGCATTTTTTCATATTGCCGACGATTAAGTAATGCTTCAAAAGCAGATTTTTGTACACGGACACCATAAGCCTCAAGACATTTTACCATCTTATTACGGCGTTTGTTATCGACAATATCATAAATCATTAAAACTATAAATTTTCGCTCCATTATCTCAACTCCAAAGGTTCATAAAGAGTGATATCTCTATGCATGATTACACTAGCATATTTACGGCACTGTTGTCTAATGCTTTCGCGATAAGTATATTTATCTTCAAGATATTGGTTGTCTGAACGTAACTTTTTGTTATATGTCTGCAAATATATTTTACGAGCTTCAGTGTTTAAAAAACAGCCCGTTTCATTTGTTTCAAACATATCTTTCGTCAACATATTTCTCTTTACCATTGCTAAAACCATAGAATCAATCAATGGCGCACGCCATTCTTCAATTAAATCCGAAACTAACGCAGGATGTCCTTTAGCAATTCTGTGCATAAAACCAACGTAAGGATGCAAACCCAAAGCCAACACATTGCTCATAATCTCATTGAACAGCATACTGTAACCTAAACTCAACATAGAATTAAATGGATCTCGTGGTGGCATTTTAGTACGTTTTTCAAATTTAAATTCATCTGGAACTATAGCGCCTAAAGCACAAAAATAAACACGACTTATAATTCCTTCAAAGCCCATTAAAGAATGTAAATCATCTGCCTGACAAATATTTTTTCTTATTGCTAAAATATTGCGAATGCTTGTGTCTACATTATCAAGTTTTAAATTGCGATTATATCGACGTAAAATTGTCAGCTGATTATGTACCTTAGCATAAATAATCTTTTTGGCAAGCTCAAAATATAACTTTTCTTCCTGCAAAAGCTCAAATTGTTTTTGATGCTTAATTATATCAATAGAACCATTGCTTAAAAGCGAGCCAAAGAAACGACCTCTTCCAGAAAGCCATGATAGAGGTATATTTCTCTCTAAAAACTCTGTAATTAATCCTGAAGAGATTTGCACACTATCTACCAAGGTAACATCTTCTATTCTCTCCAACGGCACCTCTAAAAGAACCTCATTGTTACGCCCGACTAAAACATGGCCTCCGCGTTTTCGTAAATACGCTCCGCTTTCCGTAATATACAAAGAAGTCATTTTTTATCCCTCCTAGAAAATATTTTCTTATTTCAAAATTACGTCCCCTAATTTGGGGTTATCTATAAAATAGAAAGCCTTGGCGATATTGCTGTATATTGCAGTTTCCGTCCCCTAATTTGGGGTTATCTCTGAAATCCGTTGGGACGCTATTTTTCATCTGAAAAATTTACTTGTTTCCGTCCCCTAATTTGGGGTTATCTCTAAAATATGGTATGAAAAAGCTGTTATTCATTCTGCTGAGTTTCCGTCCCCTAATTTGGGGCTATCTCTAAAATCATTATTTTACATATTTCGAACGTGCTTTGTATGACAAGGGTTTCCGTCCCCTAATTTATGGCTATCTCTAAAATTCAATAGCAACTACATTACGGAGATTACCAAAAGATTTCCGTCCCCTAATTTGGGGCTATCTCTAAAATATTTTTTCAGACGTCGAAACACGTACAATTTAAGATTTTCCGTCCCCTAATTTGGGGCTATTTCTGAAATTTTATACGACCATGAGATTAATATTAAGGACTCCAGCGGATTTCCGTCCCCTTATTTGGGGCTATCTCTGAAATCGGAAAAATGCTAGTTTATGCTGACTTACTTAATCGGTTTCCGTCCCCTTATTTGGGACTATCTCTAAAATTTAATCAATTTCGAGAAGCGTTTCAAATTCAGCGTTGGTAGTTTCCGTCCCCTAATTTGGGGTTATCTCTGAAATAAATTCCCGGTGAAACTTAACGGCGAGGTTGGCATGGTTTCCGTCCCCTAAATTGGGGTTATCTCTGAAATACGCTTCCTTATTAATACTTGATACTGTTTACGGCATGTTTCCGTCCCCTAATTTTAGGTTATCTCAATAAACTTCAGCTCATTATTGAGGCTCCACTTGTAGGGGAGCTGGCGCCTTTAGCGCCTGAGGGGTTTGCACCTTACTTCATATTTTCCATACGAAGCTCTAAATACTGACACACTCCTAAAAAATTCCTATCAACTTCATTGTTTGCTATTCTTATTACCTCTATCCCATTGTTATTTAACATTTTTGTTCTTTCTTCGTCATACGCTTTCTGCCTTTCTTCATAATGCTGTCCGCCATCTATCTCTATCACTAAATGAAGTTTATCACAATAAAAGTCAACTATATAATTCCCTATTCTTCTTTGTCTATACCACTTATATTTATGGTTTCTAAGAAAATCATACCATATTTTTCGTTCTTGTCTGGTCATATTTTTTCGTAAGTATCTAGCATTTTCTTTATTTTGACCATTATATAAAATTTTAGTGCTCATATTGCTCCTTTTACAAAGTTAATTTTTCCAACATGTCATAACAAATCTTCTTGATGATCCATAAGTATTGTTCTTCCCTTAATTCTTACAAAACCCCTCCGTCTGCTTTCGCAGACACCTCCCCTGGAAGGGGAGGCTTGTTACGTCCCCTAAGTTGGGGCTATCTCTGAAATAGGCTAAGGAACTGCTTAATAACCGTCCTATTACTGGTTTCCGTCCCCTAATTTGGGGTTATCTCTGAAATTGGAAAAGAGGTTGTCAAACATGGAAAGCAGATTCTAGTTTCCGTCCCCTAAATTGGGGTTATCTCTGAAATTAGGTCGAGCAAAAGCTAAATACCTGAAAGCAGGTAAGTTTCCGTCCCCTAATTTGGGGCTATATCTAAAATCCTCTTTCTTGTCTTGTTTATCGAGTATTAATACTCAGTTTCCGTCCCCTAATTTGGGGTTATATCTGAAATGCAAATCTGTGTATGTATCATCTTTGCTTGGTGGTTTCCGTCCCCTAAATTGGGGTTATCTCTGAAATTTACTAGATGAGAAGGCTTCCTATTAAAAGAGGCTAGTTTCCGTCCACAAATTGGGGTTATCTCTGAAAAAACTGGCAATGCTGGCGAAATGGTGGTTACAAATCGATTTCCGTCCCCTTATTTGGGGCTATCTCAATAAACTTCAGCTCATTATTGAGGCTCCCCTTGTAGGGGAGCTGGCGCCTCTGGCGCCTGAGGGGTTTGCACCTCACTGCATATTTTCTATACGAAGCTCTAAATACTGACATACTACTAAAAATTCCTATCAACTTCATTGTTTACTATTCTTATTACCTCTATCCCATTGTTATTTAACATTTTTGTTCTTTCTTCGTCATACGCTTTCTGCCTTTCTTCATAATGCTGTCCGCCATCTATCTCTATCACTAAATGAAGTTTATCACAATAAAAGTCAACTATATAATTCCCTATTCTTCTTTGTCTATACCACTTATATTTATGGTTTCTAAGAAAATCATACCATATTTTTCGTTCTTGTCTGGTCATATTTTTTCGTAAGTATCTAGCATTTTCTTTATTTTGACCATTATATAAAATTTTAGTGCTCATATTGCTCCTTTTACAAAGTTAATTTTTCCAACATGTCATAACAAATCTTCTTGATGATCCATAAGTATTGTTCTTCCCTTAATTCTTACAAAACCCCTCCGTCTGCTTTCGCAGACACCTCCCCTGGAAGGGGAGGCTTGTTACGTCCCCTATTTTGGGGCTATCCCTGAAACAGACGATCAGCGAAATCATTGAAGCGGCGAGAAGTCTATTTCCGTCCCCTAATTTGGGGTTATCTCTAAAATACACCAAAATAGCCGTATACTGCCGCGTATCGTCGTTTACGTCCCCTAATTTGGGGCTATCTCTAAAATCCGTATCTACTTAAACGAGTTTTTCCCCGTCGACTTGTTTCCGTCCCCTAATTTGGGGCTATCTCTAAAATTCTTTACAATAAGGAATACACGCAGGAGGCTAGAAGTTTCCGTCCCCTAATTTGGGGCTATCTCTAAAATCCCCGACACAAAGAGCAATGGAGCTGGGCTTGTTCGTTTCCGTCCCCTAATTTGGGGCTATCTCTAAAATATGTTTTCGGAATATTATCTTCTAAAAACTGTTGGTTTCCGTCCCCTAATTTGGGGCTATCTCTAAAATCTGAATATTAAACATGATATCTATTGTACAACAATGGTTTCCGTCCCCTAATTTGGGGCTATCTCTAAAATTGTGAGCCTTGTATAGATGATTGAACGCTATGCGTTTCCGTCCCCTAATTTGGGGCTATCTCTAAAATAGAAACCATTCCAAGCTAGTAATGTATTCGCTACAATGTTTCCGTCCCCTAATTTGGGGCTATCTCTAAAATTGATTAAAAATACAAAATACACTGTTGGAAAATTATTTCCGTCCCCTAATTTGGGGCTATCTCTAAAATAAAATATAGTTGATGTAAATATGCATAGCACGTGTTGATTTCCGTCCCCTAATTTGGGGCTATCTCTAAAATAAAAATAAAAGGAGTATATAACATGGAAATCAGAGTAAAATTTCCGTCCCCTAATTTGGGGCTATCTCTAAAATTTTATTCTTCGTTGCTAACAGTGAAGGAATTATATATTTCCGTCCCCTAATTTGGGGCTATCTCTAAAATAAATTAAACAGGTATTTAATTTATGAGAAGGTTGATTTCCGTCCCCTAATTTGGGGCTATCTCTAAAATTAATAATAGTTATCATTTATTCTTCGTTGCTGATTTCCGTCCCCTAATTTGGGGCTATCTCTAAAATACGAGGAGGCAACGGCGATTGAAAACGGATAAAAAAAGATTTCCGTCCCCTAATTTGGGGCTATCTCTAAAATTTCTTTATCGCTGACCTGCAAGGCGTTATATATGATACGATTTCCGTCCCCTAATTTGGGGCTATCTCTAAAATCCTGTCCCTGCAAGTCCGCCTGTCATAAGGTCTGCGCCCGCCATTTGCGGCGCAGGCCTTACCAACAGACCACTTGCCCTAAAAACAACCTGCCTCACACCCTCCAAATCCACTCTGCAAGCGGTGCGGCGCAGTTTCACTCAAAATTTTTCATTCAATGATGTTTTAACTGCCCCCATTCCCAAGGCAGTCTTAATTCCTATACCGCTATAATCAGCATATTCACCCAACATAGCGATAATCCTGTTGCACATCACATTATTTTTCATACCTAACACATATAATCCTCTAAATGCTGGTATGCGTGCGCCATCCACACTAAAGGAGCGTAAGCTCAGCTTGTAATCAGCAACGTATGTTTCCTGCGCCAAGTCTTGTGCTAATCCAAGCGCATCCAGTCTTTCCTTATCAGCAAAGCTGTTCCAGCGCTTTATAAGACTGCCAAGCAGAAATTGCGGTTGAGGGAAAATTACATATTGCCCTTCGCTTTTAAAACTGCAGGATGTCAAAAAGCTACAGCTTAAATATTTTCCTGTTAACGGCTTTGCAAAGCATTTTTCTGCAATTTCAGCATAGCTGGTTTCCTTCAGATATTCCTTGCTCACAAGCTGTACTTCCATCTGTTTTTTCTTCAAATAAACAGTCGCCGGCAGCGAAAATGCTGCTCCCAATAATTCATCATCTGCTTGCTTATTCAGCGCCGTCAAGCGCCAGTAAACACCGGCACGTTCCTTATCAAAATAAAGATACTGGCTATACGGACGCAAGCTCTGTTGATGCAAAAGCTCTGCATATGTGCTGTCAATATGCTCCATCAGCACGCCGTGCAGCAATGAGCAGGCAGACTGCGTAAGCTTTGCACCTGTCGGAGCAGCCAGCTTTATTTCCAATGAACGAATCATACTTTGCGCACCTCCGCAACTCCCATCAGCATCAGCTTACCATTATAATTTGTACATTTAAGAGTACGCGGTGCAATAATCTTATCACGCAGCAAATGCTTGTGAGTTTTAAAGCTTTTGTCCAGCAATACCTTGATAGTATTTTTTGCAGTATCTTTATCCGGAGCCACCATGGCTAAAAGAGTTTTACTTAAAAAGCCTGTATTACCGCCAAGGAACATATTGCCGGCTGCTACACCTTGAAATGCTTCTTGATACTCTTTTCCAAACGCCTGTTGCAGCAAATCTGTCACCGCCGCAAAAAAGCTGTGCGTTGCCTTCAACAAATCGTCAACGCTGTTAATGGCAATGGTGTTCATAACAGCCTTTTCAATCTTTACATCAAAGAACAACTCTGCTTCGGGAAGCATGCATTCTCTGAAAATCGGAAGTTTTTTGGGAGAAGCCTTGCCAAATTTGTCAAATCCGCCATCAACTTTTTGCAAAATAGCTGTCTGCATATTCCGACTCGCATAAGTATCACTAACCTGCAAACCACGCATTGCGCTGCAGACCGCATTCTTGTTACTGATGTTGCGCTCCTTATCATCTTTTAGGCGTAGTGCATTTAGCAGTTCGCTTTCTAAACTTGCAGTTAGCTTGTCAATTTCTTTAGCAGCCTGATCTTTCTTCTTTTTTATTACAGAATGAGGCATTATTTGTAATTCTCGAGGCTTTCTTTCCTCTTCCAGCAGCTTTTCAATTATATCCACTTGCTGTTTAATATAACACCAATATTTAACCTTAATATCCTGTCTTTTCTGCAAAAGACTATACAAAATCGCTGTTCTGAACACGCCTTTTAAGCTGCTTCCCGGAACATATAGGCTTCCATCAGGCTGCTGAATATGTCTGTTAATATCATTGAGTGTTTTCTTTTTTTCGTTATCCATCAGATTAACTGTTGCATGTGCTTCTGAAGTTATAACAGTACGTACATCATCTATATCATATCCCTGCATCTGAAGCCATTCCAACAAGCTCTGTTTATCCCAAAAGTTTCCAAGATAGCTTTCATATTTTTCCAACAGCATATGCTTATAAATAAACATATGCCATTGATGCAGATTCAAAAAATATACCTTCTGCGTTCTGCTATCGTACAAATAATCCTTAGCTCCCAACACTATACCGTCAGAAATATTTATAGGTGTAACTACCTTCAGGCACATTTTTGCTGTTTCAAATTGTTTGCTATTCATTTTTTAACCCCACAAACATTCCTATTCCATCACGGTAAACATCATGTGCTAAACCGTCCACAGTCTGCTGCAGCATTTGTCCGCGTAATCTTTCAGAAAAGCATGAGCCTTCCTGCAGCATGTAAATACTATTACGCTTAATATTATCCTTTGCCGCAGATGATGCAATAAAACCACCACGCTTAATCAGCTTATAGCTTCCCTGCTTAACCACTGCCAATTCATCAGCCTCGGGACAAACAGGAGCAAGACACATTTGGTACTTACTTTTTTCGTTATACAGCATCAGTGCGATGGCAGTATCATCGTCATAGACACCACCATCATCAAACAACTCCCATTCATCATCAGCCAGTTCAAATTTCCCATAGCCACTACTACGCTTACCACCTATGCCACTATAGCCAAGACTAAGCAACAAATCCTTTATCAAAGTAAACTCTTCTTCATGCTCAACACCCAGTATGAAATACAAACCGGAGTGCTCACTGAATACGTAACTGCCCACATAATATGGAAGCGGTTTTTCCTCACGCAACGCAACTCTTCCAGCAACAAGCGGCGCTGCAAACTCAGGCACAGCAAATTGTCTATCACTGCTACCGGACTCCAGCAAACTATTAATCTGCGAAGCACGTATATATGTTGATTTTTTCTGCTTTTTCAGCTTAGTAGCTAATTGTTTGATTTCCTCAAAGCTTTTTGCGGATTGTTGCTCTTCTTGCTCTAGCTTCAGCAACGGTTTGGGTAAGTAAAAATATAAATCATCATCAACAGTACGCCAATAGGGAAATAAGCTGGAAAAAACTATCTTCCCTTCTGCTGTTTTTTTCACCAACGTTTCTACTGCATCACTCCCTTTATTTGCAGCTTCATTACACAAGGCTGCAAATAATGTATCCGCACTGCATTGAAGCGAAAACTTATCCAAACTGCCACCATTGGCAGTGTCACCAAAATGTACCGGTGTCAAAAATTTTAAGGTAAAAATATAATACATCATCATGCATCAATCCTTAAACAAATCCTCATAGGCTGCTAAATCTATATCCAACTTACCAATAACCCGCAGCTTAATATCATGTAATCTTACCCTGCCATATCCGCGAGAACCATGTCCGCCAAGATAATCGTTAGCCAACAGTTCAAAACCTTCAGCCAAGGTTTCTAAATCTTCTTGTACATCCTGCAGATTTTCAACATTATAAACCAGCTTAAAGTCAAACTCCGCTCCTGCCGGTACACGTTCAATCTGACGTGGATTAGCTACACCACTGGCTCTGTTGATAGTATTTTCGAATTTAACCTCACCAATGTAAGTGTCTGTTTCTATCGCATTGAAATTGTTTTTAGTATCCTCCGTTACAAACAAGTCAAAAAACTGCAGACGAGCCGGCATGGCATAATTTTTGCCGCTGGCACCAAACAAGCGTGCTACAATTTCATTATCATCAGCAACCTTATTTAAAACATAACCATCACAATTTATCTTTGCCAGCAAAGTTCTAATCTTGCCTTTTAAAGAGCTGCCAGGAATAATTGGCGCATGACTAAACGGATCACGGATAAAGGGGCTGTCTACTGCACCAATCGGAGCAAAGTCACTGCTTCCGCCAATATGCATACCTGTCAGTACCTGTAAAATACCTGACAGAACTATTTTTCCCTGCAATGGCTGTTGTTGTCTTTTCTGTTCTTCCATCATTTATCCTTACCTCCTAAAAACTTATGATATGCAACGAGTGCTTCTACATATTTAGTGAATTTCACAAATCTAGCTAAACTATCGCCAATACTATCGATAATAACATCCAGCTTTGAAATTATCATAAATTGTTTTACAGCAACTGTTCTTCCGGCCTGATAGAGCAAATTAACCTTTAAAAATTTAATTTCAGCAGTCAATTCTTTAGATAAAGCTTCAGCACCTTTGTTTTTTGCCTTATAAAGGTCAACTTTATTGCGCACAACATTTACTGCTGTCAAAAACTTTCTGATTTGCGAGGTGGTAACATCAATTTTAATATTATCGTATCTATCTTTATGTTGCAGCCCTTTAATTGCTTTTTCTGCCTCAGTTACAACATCAAAATTATCAAAATCAAATTGTTGTCCTTTTTTCTGCATATTAGGTCTGCTATTCTGCGCATACCCGGCTTTGACAAGTTGTTCCCGCATATTATTAACCATCATGCATCCTCCTTCGTATCACGAATATAATAAATAATTAAGTCTAGAGCTGTCCGTAACTGTTTTCTGGCATCAGCATCTTTAAACCATTTATACATCTGCTGACTGAATTCATTGTAGCACTGCTGCAACTGTACCGAGGCTTTTTCCGGTTGCATACGTCCAAGCGTATAGGCAAATCTTGCCAGATTCATGTTGTCATCCTTTTCTTCCAGTAAATTCAGCAGTCTATAAAGCATAGCTTTGCCAGCCTTCAATTTATTATTGTCAACAGTATCTATATTCAGGTGTTGTAAAAGAAATTGCAGCTTTTCCTTACAAACCTTATCGGTAAACGTTGTCCAGTCATAGATATGTTCACAGCATAAACCGCTTTCCGCATTTTTCTGTTCCGTTTCAAAGCCAAATAAAGCAATGCTGTTTTTCATTTTGTTGCTGCTCTTAGCTGCACTCTCCAACATGCCGGTAATTTCAGCCATCTTGCTTATCGGATATCCATGACTGAACATTGCCAATCCTGCTGAAAAACTCAATTTGCCATTAGTAAACCTTGTAAAAGCTCGTCTTATATCTACAGCAAGCTCTATAAGCTCATCCCATGCTCCCACAATGAACATATCATCACCGCCGGAATATACAACATGAACTTTTCTCTGCACCGGCTTTTGTAAGCCATATAAGCTGAATTGCTGCTGATTAATGTTGTCAAAGCCATTCAGCTCACCTCTGCAAAGCTTACCTACTGCCAATTTAAAGAACATACCTAAATCTCTGGATAAATCAGCATATCTTGACAATGTAGCATATTTTTCCGGTTCTTCTTTACCATAACGGATAAAGCCACCGATAAAAGCGGCACCTAAATTATCTACATCCGCACGTAAAACGCCTAAACGCTTAATACCATGCCCACCATCGCAACATTGTTCAGCTAAATCTTCAAACTCCATAACAGCACCTTTATCATTAGTACTGTAATAATCAGCTAACCATAAGCGAGTTCCGATATTTCTACCTGTCAAAGCTTTATTTTTACTGTAAATACGTACCAGGCTACTGCTGTTTTCTTCCAGCTCCTTTTCATCCATGACAGCTAAAAACAGCGGTTTATTGTAACCAAATAAATCCAGTTCTTCACCAACAGCTTTGCTTAAAACAGCAAAATGTCTATTAGATTTAAAAAGCTTTTCTCCCAACTGAAATAGCCCTTTGCAAGTCGGACAAATATCACCTGCATCACCATTCGCAATTAATTTTTTACTGGACATATGGCAAACAGCGCATTCTCTGCTGCCATCAAGATTTTTATTATAACTGCTATCACTATCAAAGAGCTTTGCCAAATTTTGAATATCATAGCGACATAGCTTATCTTGATTTAATTTTTTACTTACAGCAGCAAATACATTACGTTGCATACCTGAATTCTGTAAGTCAGAAGCACTGCAGGGAGCAAAACCCATAGCCATATACAGCTTTGTACCAAATTTTTCCAATAACCATTCATTGCAGGCATTCTGTATTTTCTTCAAATTGTCTTTTGTAGTATCCGTATTAGCAGCTAAAAGATAGAAATGCCCACCGCCTGTATATAACAGATTAGCTCTGCTCAAGCCAAGCTGCTGTAAAATCTCATCAATATAATTCTCCATAAAAATTTCTAAATAGAAAGAGCGACCTCTTAGAGATTTTAAAGCACCCTTACTTGGTACAGTATAAATAAAATCTTGTATTCCAGAAAAATCTCCTGATACAAGCAAAAATGCATCCTGTTTTCTAAATTCACTATTACCGGATTGGTCATAGCAGTATTTTTTATAATCTTTAATCTTATTTGCTAAAAAATATTCATACATACAAGAGGCAAGCGCTGCTGTTACCTTAGAATGAATATATAGCGAAATATCACAAACTTCATTTTTATTCGTACTGGATGGTATGTAACTCATAACATCCTCCAAAATGCGCAAAAGTTCGCCGTTACTCATATCAAGTACACCGGCACGTTGAAAATTACTTTCCAATACATTTACAAGCTCTTCATACTTGTCATCTGAAGCATAGCACATTTCCGTTGTCGGATAATTAAATTTATCCGAAGGATTCAGCCCACGTAAATAATATTTGCTAACCGGATTACTGGTTTGTTCTCCAAAAATATTAAACACACTTTGCAAGCAAGACTGTGCATCAAAGCCACGGTCAACACCCTCATCTTCACGCTCGCGTCTGTCGGCTGCAGCAGCAATATTATCAGCCTCATATACAATATAGCTAAAATCATCAGCTAAAGGTTTTGCTGTTGTCAAAGCTTTAGCATGGTGTAACCGCAAACAACGTAAAACCTGCTCTGCTTCCGGAGAATTATCCATATACTTTTTTAAAAAATTTGCTCCGGCATTAGAGTGATTCCCCAAACTATGGTCAGCACGCAAACACATCTTACCTATGTCATGCAACAAGGCTGCCTTAATTAATACATCTATTTCCGCCACTCAAAATCCCCCTTTCAGAAAATCGACTTTATATAACAAACGTAAGAAAAAGCTATTAATATAATTCTACAATATTTTTTGAAATCCTTTTAGGAAATTTTGGTGCGCATTCTCTTCATAACGAAAATTTAATACTTTCAGGTGTTTCTTCTATATCTATTAATATTAACTCCGACATTTCTCAATCACTCTTCTAATTGGTTTTTATCATCCTCACCAATATCCGCATACACTTCTCTTTATACAAAACTCTGCATTTACAATAACTTTAGTTTTTAAAGTTATTCTTTTATACATTGTTGCATTTGCAGTTGACAAGAAGAATTTTCGCTTTGTAAAATAAATTTAAGAGGAGTATTTTTCTTTTTATTGCTTTGACGGAGGTGAAGCCATGTTACGAAAATTATCAGCCGTTTTTTTACTCATACTGACCTCACTTGGATTTATAGCAGGCAAGGTCAACGCCGCTAATGAGCAAGCAAAGCAAGAGGTTGTTTTCGCCGACGCCGGCTGGGACAGTGTCAAATTTCACAACGCCGTTGCCGGTTTCATCGGCACTCACGCCTATAACATCACGCCTAAGATTATCAGTGGCTCTACTCCCATCATCCAGACAGCGCTGCTCCGCGGCGACGTAGATGTGCATATGGAGCTGTGGACCGATAACGTGCCTACCTTTGAAGCTGACATGAAAACCGGCAAGCTGCTCAACCTTGGCATCAACTTTGATGATGATAAGCAGGGCCTTTATGTTCCCCGCTATCTTATTGAGGGTGACGCCAAGCGCGGCATCAAACCTCTCGCTCCGGATTTGAAAACCGTTAAAGACCTGGCGCGCTATGCGCACCTGTTCAAGGATCCCGAAGATCCCTCCAAAGGCCGTCTTTACGGCGCAATTCCCGGCTGGAGCATTGATAAGATACTTTATTTGAAATATGAAGCTTACGGCTTAAACAAAAATTACGTCTACTTCCGTTCCGGCAGCGAGCCTGCACTGAACAGCGCCTTCCTCGCCGCCTACACTAAGGGCGAGCCCATCGTAGGCTACAACTACGAACCGACCTGGCTCACCGGCAAGCTGGACCTCGTTCTGCTGCAGGACGAGCCCTACAATGAAATCGGCTTTCAGCGCGGCCTGACGGAAGCACGCTCCGTGCCCGTCTGCATCGTTGCCAACAAACAACTGCAGAGCAAGGCACCGGAATTTGTTGCCTTCCTGCAAAAATATCACACAACCAGCGCACTTACCGCAGAAGCGTTAGCGCACATTGCAGATACCAAATGCACATATGACGAGGCTGCCATCTGGTTCATGCAGCGCCACCCCGAGCTGCTCGCACAGTGGCTGCCCGATGACAAACTGCAAAGCATCAACAAAGCCCTCAAGGGTGACAGCGCGACCGCAGGCAATTGGCTGTTGAGCTTCCCGGAAGAAATTCAGGTGGACTGGACCAAGCCTATTGATAATTTCGTCAACTACATCAACACCACCTATGCCAACTTCTTCAATAAGGTGAAGGATATTCTTACCTGGTGTATTCTTTCTATCGAACGATTGCTGAACTTTATTCCCTGGTGGCTGACTATCATCGCTATTGCTGCCTTGGGCAAAGTGCTTACCGGCAAGCTGTCGCGCGGTATTATCTACGGGATAGGACTTTTCGCCATCGGCGCCTTCGGCTATTGGAGCATGATGAACGAAACACTGGCGGTAGTTATTTCTTCGGTTATCATCTCGTTGCTTTTAGGACTGCCCATCGGCATTCTTGTTTCCACAAGCAAACTGGCAAACCGACTGCTGCGTCCTTTGCTTGACGCAATGCAGACCATGCCGACCTTTGTTTATATGATTCCCGCAGTTATGCTGCTCGGTCCCGGCAAGGTGCCTGCAGTTCTTGCTACGGTAGTTTATGCCGTTGTGCCTGTAATCCGCTTAACCAGCCACGGTATTCAGCAGGTTGACCCTAACGTTGTCGAAGCCTCCGCTGCCTTCGGCGCTTCGCGTTGGCAAACACTGTTCAAGGTGCAGATTCCGCAGGCCATGCCCACGATTATGACAGGCATCAACCAAACTATGATGATGGCCGTAGCAATGGTTGTTACCTGCGCGATGATCGGTGCCAACGGCCTAGGCATGGAGGTGCTGATTGCCATTAACCGTACAGAATCCGGCCGCGGACTTATCGCCGGTATTTCTATCGTTATTATTGCAATTATCATCGACCGCCTGACGCAAAGCCTGGCAGATAAGAAAAAGGAGGGAAAATAAATGACTGTACCTGTATTGCAGGTAAAAAACCTGTACAAGCTGTTTATTCCTCTGGAGCATTCGCAAAACGAAAAAAAGGCTATGACCATGCTGGAGCAGGGCACTTCCCGCACCGAGGTGCAGGAAGCCACCGGCATCACCGCAGGTCTGATTGATATAGATTTTACGGTCAACAAGGGCGAGGTATTTGTCCTCATCGGTCTTTCCGGCAGCGGCAAATCCACACTTATCCGTTGCCTGAATATGCTGAACCCGCCAACCTCAGGCACAGTTTACCTTGAAGGTGATAATATTACCAATTTCAGCAATAAGCAGCTGCAAGAGCTGCGCCGCACTAAGGTAGCTATGGTTTTTCAGAATTTCGGGCTTATCAGCAACCGTAATGTTTTGGAGAATGCCTACTACGGTTTGGAGATTCGCGGAGTACCGCTGAAGGAACGTACCGAAAAGGCTATGCAGATGCTGGAAATGGTTGGCCTGCAGGGCTGGGAAAAAACGCGTATCAGTGCGCTTTCCGGCGGCATGAAGCAACGCGTAGGCATCGCCCGCGCACTTGCCAACGATCCCGATATTCTGCTGATGGACGAAGCCTTTTCCGCCCTCGACCCCTTGGTACGCAACGATTTACAGTTTGAGCTGCTACGTATTCAGGAAAAGACCGGCAAAACCATTGTTTTTATCACCCACGATATCAACGAAGCCTTCCGTCTGGGAACACACGTCGGCATTTTGCGCGACGGCCGCATGGTGCAAATCGGTACGCCGGAGGAAATGATTACCAATCCAGCAGATGACTATGTACGTAGCTTTATCAATAATGCCGATTCCAGTAAGATATTCACTGTACGTAACGTAATGAGTACGCAGACATGTATCGTGCGCAATATCGACGGTGCTGCCGTTGCTCTGCGCAATATGAAAAACAGCGGCGTATCCAGTGCTTACGTAGTTGACGAGCATCTGCGTTTTATCGGTATTATCACATTGGATAGCGCTATGCAGGTGCTTTCCGGCTATACAACCTTTGAGAAAAGTATTCTGCGCAATGTGCCTGTGATAGATAATCTTGATACACCCGTAGCAGATATTATGCCGCTTTCGGCAAGCACACCCTTTCCTCTGCCCGTAATTGACGAGAACAAACTATTTTGCGGCATTGTCACCAAGGCTTCCGTTATATCCTCCTTTGTCACCAACTGAACTCTCATCCTCCCGCAAACAGCAAAAAAGCTGATGCTCTGGCAGTTACCTGCCTTAGCATCAGCTTTTTACTTGCATTTATTATTCAACATGTACAACGTTAGTTGCCTGTTCGCCACGGTCACCCTGGATAACGTCAAATTCTACGTTCCAGCCTTCTTCTAAGGTTTTAAAGCCTTCGCTTTTAATACCGGAGAAGTGAACGAACAAATCCTTGCCGCCTTCTCTTTGGATAAAACCATAGCCCTTTTCTGCATTAAACCATTTAACTTTGCCTGTCATCTGTAGGCCTCCCTAATTACTATTTGAGCCTCTAAAACTCACTTAGCTTATTATAGCCTATATGTACAGGAAAAGCAAATATTTGTCTGAATCTTTATAATTTTATTCTGCAATGCGAGCTTGCCATGTCTGCAGCAAAGCGAGCTTCTGCTCCCGGCGCAGCTTTTTTATGGCACACTCGCGCCGCAAAGCCGCTTCCTTATCCGGCAGCTCTTCGCTGTAGACCAGCTCCAAAGGACCGCGTCCACGCGTATATTTGGCGCCGCGTCCGCTGCTGTGCATCGCCAGACGGTGCTCCAGATCATTGGTCCAGCCTGTATATAAGCTGCCGTCCTTGCAGCGCAGCATATATACAAACGCCGCCATTTATTTTACAACCTCTACCTTTTCCATGGTCACAGCTTCGCGCGGACGGTCACGGAAATCAGTCGGTACTACGCCGATCAGGCGAACAACATCCATGCCTTCAACAACTTTGCCGAAAATTGCATGGTGGCCGTTCAGCCAGGGAGTCGGTGCCAGAGTGATGAAGAATTGGCTGCCGCCAGTGTTCGGGCCTGCATTAGCCATGGACAGAATGCCCTCGTCGTCATGCTTCAGTCCTTCACCGAATTCGTCTTTAATCTTGTAGCCGGGGCCACCCATACCGGTACCGGTCGGGTCGCCGCCCTGAATCATAAAGCCGTCGATTACACGGTGAAAAATAATACCGTCGTAAAAGCCTTTTTCTACCAGCTCGATAAAGTTTTTAGTAGTCAGCGGAGCCTTGTCCTCAAACATTTCGGCAACGAAAACACCTTTATTAGTTGTAAATTTAATTTTTCTGTTTTCACTCATTGATATTTACCTCCAGAATAGCTTTAAAATACTTCATGCTTCAGCAGCGCAACAAACAGATAGATACCGCAGCCTGCCGCAGCACCTACAGCCGGCATCAAAGACGGTACGATAGCATTGCCATGCAAAAATGTCAGACTGAATAGCATCATGCAGAAATAACCCTGCATGGTCTGCAGACGCTTCGGCAGCAGACGCTTGCCGTTTTTATCACCCTTGGACTTCACGTAATCTGCCACGCGGATTTCCGGCAGAAAAAGAATGAAGGCCAGTGCCATAATAATAATATTGCTCATAGACAGCTCATTGGCAACAGTATCATACTTTGCAAAAATCAGGCAAGCAAGAGAAATACCTGCCAGATACAAACTGCGGAAATAACCTGCCTGAATTTGGCTTTCCAAAATATAGGCAGCACCGGTCAGCAGCGGGAATACCCACAAGCCCTGCAGGCCTAGCCAGGCAGCACTGCCAATCATAATAACGTTATCAATCAGACGATGTCTGTCACCGGAGCTGCGGTTCAGCATACGCAGGATAAAGAGCAGCCACAGCATTACCAGGATATTGCCCTCGCCCATAAAATAAGTTGCTATCAGCGTCAGACCGCCGCCGATGAAACCGCCGAGCTGACGGTCAGGATCAAGCTCCAGAGCCAGCATATAGCTGAAGAGGAAGGATAAAGCATAACCTAAAGCGCTTACTACAGCAGCGCCGGAATCCATACCGGTAGAGCATTTCCACAGCGTTACCACAACAGAAATAGCAACAGCACACATCATAGCAATACGCACCGGCTTTTTATCAAAGTCAATCGGGCGTCCCAGGCCAAGATACTCGCTTACACCTGTAGGATCGTAAGCGGCAGGCTGATCACCTGCATATTTATTACTTTTTTTCGACATATCATCACACCTTATCTGTAAGATTTTAACTATTTTATTATACCACAAGTGCAGTGTCTAGTCATTATGTAAAACATATAAAGGTTGGCAGAAAGTCAGAATATAGCAAAAAAGTTTCCCCGACGCACATTCAGTACGCGGGGAAAGCTTTCAGCTCATTATGAAATTTTTATCAGAAGGTTTCTGCCAGCTCCGCAAGCGTCAGTGCAAAGGCTGTAGTTCTGGGAACTGCGGTGTTCAAATCTACAGATTCATGGTCGGTATGCTCATCATAGTTTTCTACACCCAAAGCATCCAGTGTCGGTACGAACTTCGCTGTGCGGTTGCCGTCGGTGAGGCCGCCTGCTACCCATTCGTTTACCTCAACGCCGTATTCCTCTTTAACGATACGCTTATAAACATCAACCATCTTCTGTGCCTGCGCCGTTTTCTGCATCGGTCCGGTAACAATGCCGCCGGTAATCTTAATGCTGGTGCCGGGGATAACAACCTTATCTGCCAATGCCTTAACCTCAGCATCAATGCGCTGCTGTTCTTCAATCGTAAAGCAACGAATATTTACCTCGCAGAAGGCATCACCCGGAATAACGCTGATTTTGTCATTGGTAGAACCGATTACGCCAACATTAACGGTATTCTGCGGAATAAATTGGCCTGCATCGACAATACCGCGCGCCTTCAACGCTGCTGCCGTGTAATCCTCCGGATTTCCCGGCATGGGGCTGGCAAGCTTCTGCAGCTCGGTAATTGTATAAGCCAGCTGGTGAATAGCGTTAGCGCAGGATTGAGATGCGTTGCCGTGGTGTCCGCCCTTACCGGTAACCTCAACGCGATATTTGGCATTGCCCTTGCGCTGGGTAACAATGCCCCAGTTCGGACGGGCAACGTCCATGATAATCGCAAAATCGGACTGCTGTGACAGCTCTGCCACAATATCCTCGGCAGTCTTGCTGCCGCCCTCCTCTTCACCGTTAGTGTAATAAATAATTTCCTTAAAATTATCAAAGCCTGCTGCCTTCAATGCCTCCAAGCCATAGATAACCTCTACAACGGTAGCCTTGTCATCGCCTACACCAGGTCCCCAGGCAAAGTTATTCTCGTCAACACGGAACGGACGACGTGCAGCTTCACCCTTTTTAAATACTGTATCAACATGGGCAACAAGCAGAATCGTGTATTTGCCTGTTCCCTTTAAGCGGGAAATAAGGTGGCAGGCTCTGTCGTTATATCTGAACTCCGTGGTAGCACCGATAGCTGTCATTTTTTCAGCAACAAATTTATTTGCTGCCTCTGTGCCTTCTCTGTCACCATTACCGGAATCAATATTCGTCAAGGCTTCCAAATCCTTCACATAATCCTCATAATGCTCGGCAATATACTTTTTTACGGCTTCTCTCATTTTATTACCCCTTTCGTATTTGGAATCATAGTTATATTTATTCGTTAGAGCGGGTAAAAATTCCTGCCACGGGAGATTTTTTTAAGTTGATAAAGTAAAAAGCAACAGCCATTGCTGACTGCTGCTTTGCAAAACTTTATATATTTTTCAGTGAGTGCCGTCTACGATGGTAATGCCGGCTTCCTGCAGTTCATCGATAATCGCTTTAATCTTGGAACAGAGATGCTTTTCACCATTGGCATCCTTTTTGTGCGTGCAGTGACTGATATGCAGCGCATCCAGCTCCAACGCCTTCATACGTTCAATCTTTTTACGGATACCCTCCTGATTTTCCAGCTTGGAATCGCCGCAGCCGTTACAGGTCCACATCGCCATCAGGCGCAGCTCTTCATCTCCATACTGGGCAAAGGCTTTGTCCTTTTCATAAAAAGCACGCAGACAGCCTGCTCCCGCACAGGAAGCGGAGGTTTTCAGGCAACGCAGAATTGCTATTTTCTTCATAATATATTCCTCCAAAAAATAACTTGCAGGCATTGTAAGCCTTGCTGTTCATTTGATTTTATCATTATTGAGGAGGGTTGGCAAGTAAGCATTGCTTAATATACTTCAACGTTCCTAACAAATCACTGCCTGGAGCTACTATCTGCTTATAAGCTATAGGATAAACCTGACCACTTGCTATTGCCGGTAAATGCTTATACAGGGGATTATGCAGTTGTGCTAGCGCTGCTTGCTTCTGCTGTTCCCCGCCATGATAGACAACAAAGATTTTAGCAGCCTGCATTTCCATCATTTCTTCCTGACTGATGAAGGGAGCGCTGTAACTCACTAACGAACAACCATAATGACGAATTATATCTCCACATAAAAGGTCATTACCAAAGACTTCTATATTACCATTGAGAAATTCTACAAACAGAACCTTTTGTGCCGGTATTTTCTCAACAGCCTGCAATTCTGCATCAATCCTTTGGATTATATCCTGCGCCTGCTGCTGCTTTCCTAGTGCAAGTCCCATATTGCTGATAAACCTTTTCTCACTGGCAATGGTACAGGCAGGAAATCTTCCCTTCGCCGGTACAGGTCCTGATGCATCCTGAATGTATGCTGGTATTCCATTAGCTATCCAGCTTGACGTATCACCTAATTGATTATCTGCAAAATACCTGCGCCACCCAAGAATAAAATCCGGTTGTAGTGCTACAGCAGCCTCCAGCTGCAGAGGTTGCGTATAAATTCTAGTATTTGGCAAAAGAGCTTGCAGACGTCCTTTATCTTCAGCTTCCGTCAGAACAGCTGCTGCAATTTTATCACCAGCACCCAAAGCCACTAAGGTTTCAACTCCGCTATTACCACACACTAAAATACGTTGTGGTACTTGTTTAAATATAACCTTCTGTTCATCTCCAAAAAAATTATAATTGTTTACACTAATATTTTGCCGGTCGCTAATTTTATCTTGCTGAGGTCCGCAAGCTACGCATCCTAAGCAGCATAGCAACAAACAAAAGCACCAGAATAATTTCTTCATAGGCTTAGAAATTATAATTCAATCCTACCAGGAAGGTTCTTCCTTGTGTATAATACAAACCATCGGGATCAGTCAAATCTCTACGATTAAAGATATTATTGATATCCAGTGTCAATGTTGCGTTAGCAAAAACCTCATGGCCGACATGCAGATTAGAAAGCAGAATCGGCTTCACATCTGTTTGCTTGTTGTTGTTTACACGACCACCCATATAGCTCAGATTTAAAGATGCATTAGTCTTATCATGCTGATAATCAATTGATGTCATCACCTGATATTTGCCCAATACATCCTTCCACGGTGCTGTATTAGTGGTTTTGTTTTGCGGCTTGCTGTAAATACCGCCAACAGTCCAAGTAAGATTTTCATCAAGCTGATTGGTGTAGCTTAATTCTATACCAGTATTTTTATATTTGGCAGCATTATAGGACTGAGAAAGACCATTAACCTTTCTGCTTGTAATCTGATCATCCAAGTCAATATGGAAAACTGCAGCCTTAAACTGTTCTTTACCATTATCATGCTTATAACCAGCCTCATAATTCCAACCATATTCTGGTTTCAAATCAGGGTTTTGCAGTATTACTCCGCTGGAATAATACAGCTGGCGGAATGTAGGCATTCTGAAAGAACGACCAGCATTAGCATAAAGTGAATTTTCCTGGTCAAGCTTTGTTAAAATCTGCAACTGCGGCAAAAATGCATTATAATTACCAGCATCAGAACGAATTAAGTCTTCACGCATACTTAAAACAACATCAGTTGCTTCACTCAGCTTACGGTCATATTGTCCATAAAAGGAATAACCATTTAAGCTATAGCTGCCAAAGCGTGCATAAGGTTTAAGCGCACTGCTGCTATTGCCAAAAGAAGCAAATTTTTGATTTTCATCTACATAAAGTTCGCGTTTTGTATTAAAGCCAAGCAAAACCTTGTCTTTATCATTTTGCCAAACCTTTTTTAAATCAGCGCCATAGTTTTTATGGTCACTACGCTCCCATTCCAGATTATCAGGTCTTACAATATAATAATCCGGATTGCGGATAATACGCTCATTATAGTACGCTGTAGCATCAAAACCATTTTGGTCATTAAAATGCAGTTGCGCAAAATGCTCACGATCATCATAATCAAAATGCTGTAATTTGCTATTATCAGCACCAAGGTAATCGATAGTATATTTTTTCTTGTCAAACATGTAATTAAAGCTCAATTTATCATCAAACTTATAGCTTACACCAAGATGATCCTTCTTACTATCACCAAAGCCTATATAATACGGTACTTTTACACCATTAATTGTCTTGGTTCCTTGATTTTGAGTTAAAATACCAGTTTCACCCATTTCATTACGTCCCAAGGTTATGCCCAGCTTACCAGCGCTGATTGCAGCACTGTAATCACGCTGACCTTTGTTACCTGCAGCAATATGAAGGCTATTTTTATATTCATTTTTAGTTATTACGTTAATTACACCGCCATATGCTTCACTGCCATAAAGCACAGCGCCGCCACCTTTAACTACTTCTACCTTTTCTACAGTATCCAAATTCAACATATCTAAATGGCTTACATTATTAAAGCTTGCAGGCACGCCATTAATCAAAACTAAAGTTCCGCCTTTAATACCACGCAGACTCAAGGTGCTGTTACCGGTAATAAAGCTTTGGTCATGAGGGCCCATCTGAGTAAAATATACGCCAGCAGTATACTTCAGTGCGTTAGCTACATCGCTTGCGCCTGTCTTCTTCAATTCCTCGCCAGAATAAACAGTTACATCAGCAGGTGTTTCCAAATTAGATTTTTCGTAACCCAAAGCAGTAACATTCATGCCAGGCAAGCTGTATTCCTGCAAAGCTTCTGTTTGTGCTGCAGCATTTCCAGTTGCCAATATACTTAATCCAAGTAACAAATTTAGGGGAATCATTCTTTTCATCATAGTTCACTCGCTCCTTTACTAAATCATACCCAAAAAACTAATGCAAATCATTACGATAAAGATTATATAATTACTTGCTTTAAACTGCAATGATTAACAGCAAATTCATGGACTCTTTTTTTCGAAAAGAAAAAACGGCTTAAAGCATTATTTTAAGCCGTTTTCATTACTCAACTCATAAGTAGAATAGAGCAAGGAGTCTAAATAAATTCTCACTCTATTCTACTTACGTTTAGATTTATTTTAAGTAAAACAACGATACCAATCTGACTTCCTTAGTCCGCGCTGCATATCCTAAAGCTCTATCAGTAAAGCCGCGTCTTGAAAAAACAATATAATAATTACTACGGCCTGTTTTGTCAGCATATTCTCCTTGTAGCTGTTTTATTAACGGAACATCAACCTTACTTTTTCCCCATACGCATTGCATAAAGCCAGCACTATTTTTATCATAAGCAATCAAGCGGATTTGTTCTGCTGCACAATTATCTTTTGGCCAAAGATAACCAAATTGCATAAATTTATGAAAATCACCACGTTCACGTAACGTAAAACAATACTGTCGACATATTTCTAAAAAAAGCACCTTTGCGTAATCATCTAAAACCGGCAGTACCTTCGTACGTAATAAATAGTTTCCACAGCCCATAGCTATACTGCTTAAAAAAGGATAAACAAAGCGATACCAAAAAGTAAGCATAGAATCAGATAATATATAACACGTCGTTTTTTGCTGCTTACCAAGCTTTGCTTCTACAAGCGGTACAAGCTTTTTCAGTAATCCTTTTTCTACCAATACTCCAACATACTTCGAAGTCTTATTATCAGGCATACCTACTGCCTCTGCTATCTCCTTCATATGTATTGCACCACAAGCAACTGAACATAATATTGCATGATAAATATGCGGCTGACGAAAATGCAATGCTAGAATCTGTTCGGCAACATGCAGTAACGAAGCTGTGGGCTTAAAGAATAAATTATACAGATTATCCTTAAAGCTTAGCGTACTGTCTATAAGCTGCAAATAGGCTGGTTTTCCTCCAGTTACTCCATAAAGCAACACTTTTTCTTCATTGCTAAATGGAATTAAGCAAGGCAAAACATCTTCATAATTTAATGACTGCAAAAATATTTTAGATAGCGGCAATTTGCTTTTTCCTAATAAATGTAATACATAGTCACATTCTCTGCCGCTAAATACCAGCAAAAGTCTTAATTTTTCTGCCTCAGTCTGCAGGCATGCAATTATTTCAGGCAACAGCTCACTAAAACTGTTTTCCAGTTCCTGCACATCGTCTATCAATAATACTATCTTTTCTCCCTTAGCCTTTTTATAAATTAACTTAAGTATATCCTGCCAATAGCCACTGCTGCATTGAACAATGCCTTGCGCTGACAGCTCTGTGTAAAAAGCTGCTTTATTGGCATTATTAGTACTTGCGCGTACACAAAAATATGCTTTATGCTTGCGTCTAGCAAATTCTTGCAGTAACGCTGTTTTGCCAATTCCGGCATCGCCAGTCAAACATACGCAGTTCAATTCATTACTGTTATAAAGTTTTTCTAATATAGCAAGTTCCTTTTTTCGCCCAATAAACATGAAAATGCACCAACTCTACTCATAAGTTGCTTATATTATAACATTAAGCGACTTAATCGTAAATTGGTGCATTCTGTAATTTTTTCCTATTTTTTCTGCAGCTTAGCAACACTTTCCTTAGGCATCTGCATAGCCTCAGCAACATCAGCCACGCTCATGCCTTTAGCCAGCAGGCGTTTGGCAATAGCTTCATTCAGGCTTCCCTGCTCCTGCAACTCATGCAGATAGCTTGCACGAATTGCCATAGCATCCCTTTCGACAGCAACCTTGTCACCGACAACCTGTTGAGCAATTTCATGGCAGATTTCATCCTTCAGCTTTTGGTAATGACCATCAAGAATACGGGTATCCTCAGGCGTGTGATTAACATAGCTGGCTCTGATTGCCATTTCATCATTCTCATTAGCACTTTTATTGTGCAAAAGATACGCACCCAGTTCATGCAAAACTTCATCCTTTAAAAATTGATAATGAGTATCTATAATATTATAATCATCCAGGTTATGATTCACAAAGCTGGACCTTATCGGCATTTCTGCATTTTCTGTTTCCAGCTTACTGCCAAGCAGGCTCTCAACTATCCCTTTACGAATCTTGTTTTTCACTTCTTGTTGATTTTTGTTAAACTCTTCAGCCATAATATAAGCCTCCTTTTAACGTCAGCAGCTGTCAGCACTGCTTGTCTGATTACAACATGATAAGCACAAAACAACTAAGTGTAAATCTCAATTAATTGCTTTTTTCATTCGCTATTTTATCACTATTCCTAATTGATTGCAAGAAAACTTAGGAATATATCTTTGTTATTTATACGACAAAAAGCTGCAGACAGAACCTCTGCCCACAGCTTAAAGTTACCCTATTAAAATTACTTCACCCGCGAATTGATTACGTCAATGACAACAGTACCATACAGGCCTTTTGCATCATAAAACTTGATTTTTCCCTGCTGTACGTGCCGCTTTTTCAGCTGCTCCGGTGAAACATACAGTTCAGCGCTCAATCCCAACTGTCCCTTGTACTGCCTAATCATCTCATCAGGCGCCAGCTTGCGCCACAAGCCTTTCTTGCTGCTGCGCGACAGCAACATCTGCAGACCCTCGCCCTCGCAACGCAGCTGCGCTTGCTTATCCTCCGGCAGCAAGCGTAAATATAATGTATAGACATTAGGCTGCAGCAAATATTTCAGCTCGCCCTCCTTGCCCAAATCTATTTGGCAATGCACCTCCTGCCCCCGCGCCAGCTTAGCACGGAAATAGTGCTTGTCGCAATTATTTTCACTGCGGAAAAACACCAGGCCTACCATTACAGCCGCCATCAGCACAAAGGCCAGTACACGCTTCAACATTTTCTTATTCATGCTGCACCACCCCGCCATGATAACGTTTGTAAATTGCCTTGCCTGCCAAAAGCAGTAAAGCAACAATTCCCGGCGCGCAATTTAAACTGCAGCTGCCGCAAATCCCTGTACAACCTGCCCCCTGCGTAGTAATGCCGCTGACGGGAATGCCCATTGCCGCAATAAAATTTATCAGCTTACTTTTCATACGCGTTTCCTCCCATAGCTGATAGCCTGCACCGGGCAAGCATGCTGACATACACCGCAGCAGATGCAGTTATGCTGGTTAATCTGCGCTTTGCCTTCAGCAAGCTCAGCGGATTCCATCGGGCATTTCTTTGCGCATAAACTACAGCCTATGCATTGATTTTCGTCTACACGCATGCGCAGTACAAACGGCAGCTTGCAGCCTAAGGCATGCATCAGTCCCTGTGCTGCTCCTACAGGACACAAAAAATTGCAGAAGCCGCGTCCGCCTTTAGTGAAGATACCAAAGACAAGCACCCACATAATTGCTGTCAGCAGCAGACTGGAGGTCAGCGAAATAAAGTAACCCTGCGTATAGTAGTTGGCAAGTAAATCAAACAAAAAGAAATTGCAATAAGAGCAAGCCAAAATACCGCCGAAAAAAGGTACCAGGCAAAAGCCTGCCAACATACCGTAACGGATGGGGGCAATTTCTGTATAACGATGCCAGCTGATTTGAAATTTGGACGGCACCAGCTTCGACAGATATTCGGTGAACGCACCTGCCGGACACAGCCTGCCGCAAAAAACAGGCCCCAGGAAGAAGGCTGCCGCCAAAAGCAGTAATGTGCTCAGCATGCTTATCGGTGTCAGTCGCCAAATTATTCCGTCTAAAATATGCTCTATCGGTATACGAAAGCAAAGGCCGTGAATACTCTGCGGCTGCCAGCTGCCGTAAAGCAGATAGAACAGGCAACGCTGAAAGAGCGCCACCGGCGCGTAAAACAGTACAAAGCCAAGAGCATAGCCGGTTAAACGTTTAAGGTTATAAGCCATGTATCCACCACCTTCCTTTAGAATTTTTACATAGATTGCCTCTCGGCAAAGGCGCAAATAAGGATAGGGAGCAAGTTTACCCTATCCTTATTGCTTTATGTAATTGATGAGAGATGAACGAGGGGATTAGAATGTAAAGTCTACACCAACATTCCAAGTTCTACCTGGTGCCTTATACCATTGCCAATAATCACGATCAAACAGATTCCTAACAGCTAAACTTACAACAGCATTTTTCATAAATTTATAACTTACGCCTGCATTAGCGATAAAGAAAGGATCTTCGGAATACAATTTACCACCGACATCGCCGTCATCCAATCTGTCACTGGAATACTGCCCTTCGATATAAGCACTCCATTTATCATAATTATAATCTAATCCAAGATTTACAATGCGCTTAGGGATAGAAGAGATTCGTTTATCATTATCATCTTTAGCATTTTGCATGGTAACATTTAAATAAGAACTAATTTTATCATCATGCTTAAATTTAAAATCAAATTCAGCACCCATACGTTTAGCTTCGTCAATATTAATATACCATCTCTTGTTAGGATCAGGACTCTGAGCGTAAGCTAACATATCTTGGGTTTTTGTGTTATACAAACTTATACCCATATATGCTTTTTCACTAAGATTCTTTTTCAAACCAATTTCCAAAGTGTCACTTGTCTCTGGTTTCAAATAAGGATTTGCCATAATCGAAGTTGATTCACTATATAATTTATATAATGTAGGCTGATTGAAAGAATGTCCATAAGATACATAATATGTAGTATCATCATCTGGTGTATACGTCAGTGCCAGTTTAGGACTTAACTCAGTATAAGATTTTTCATCTATTCTTTTGTTTTTGTAGTATCCATCTTTCTTTTCATATCTATCCAATCTTAAACCTACGGTCATATTGAAGGCATCAGTGAATTTATATTGATCTTGAATGAAGAGAGCTTCAACTAAATTTGTACCACCAAACGTGGTTATAGAAGAACCAATAGTTGAATCTCTATCTGACCATTTTGCTAATTTATAGGTATATGAATCCATTGTATCTTTTTGAATATCAAATCCCGTTACAATAGTATGTTTTTCCTTATCCCATACCTTCTGAAAATCAACCTTATATGCTTTCGTAGGATATATACGCTTAGTACCGCTTCCTTCACCAGCCAAGTCATTTCCTGAAGAATAACCATTATCTTTAATATTAGTTAAACCAACATTAAATTTAATATTATTAATATCATCTTGATAGGAAAGAGCATGTATATCCACTTTTTTATAGTTTATGCTATCCGTAAAATCTGATTCATTGAAATCAAGGTATTTGCCATTAGGGAGTTGAATATAGCCTTTGTAAATCGGATTACCAGAAGAATCACGCATATACGTTTTAGCATCATTACTAAACGACTTAAATTTATCATGGGAATATTTATATATCAAAGACTGTTTATCATTAAATTTATGTTTGAGTTTGAAATTAAAATTATCGTCTTTACTTGCTTGTTTTCCAGGTGTACCTATAATCTGAACCTGTCTGCCGTCATTTCTGATCGTACTATTAGATCCAGTAGCTAGTTCTGTATTTGCATGCGTATTTTTTGCTTTAGAATCATACAAGAATACTGGCTTTCTATCATAGCCATCTGTTCTACGATTTTCATAACCAAATCCCAAAGACCATTTATCATCTAATTTTTTTGTGAAATTAACTCCCCGTTTCCAAGTATTATCGGAACCATAGTTAGCATATACATGCGCTGTATCCTTATCAGAATCTTTACTTATAATATTAATAACGCCGCCAACAGCTCTACCACCATAAAGAGAAGAAGCTGCACCTTGTACTACTTCTATACGCTCAACATTATCGATCGATATTGCACTCCAAGCAACCTTTGCCGTATAGCCGTCATTCATTGGCATGCCATCATATAGAACTAATACACTTTCCTCACCAAATCCACGCAGTTGAATACCATTTGCAGTATTAGACATACCACCTACTCTAGCATCATATAAACCAGGTATAGATTTCAATGCATCAGTAATCGTTAAGACATTCCTTTTTTTTATGTCCTCAGCAGTAATAACATTAACCTGAGCAGGAACTTTTATGTTCTCTTGCGCTGTTCTCGTCGCCGTAACAACCATCGTATCCAGATCATACTCGCCAATCTCTTCAGCGTGAACCGCAGTTCCCCCCCAAAGAACATTGCCACAAATCAATGCGCTCATCAATAAACCTTTACTAGCCAGTTTTTTCACAGATATACCTCCATTCACTCATCAAAAAAAGCAACGAGTTGCGTATTAAGCACTTGAAATTATTTGAACGAAGTATTAATATGCAATCTCTCTTTTATATGTTATAATACTGTGTATAGCAGCTAGACAGTCAAGGGGGAAATGCTAAAAATGTCAAAAAATCTACAAAATTACTTTACGACCGGTGAATTATCACAGCTTTGCAAAATTCCCCGCAAGACACTGCTTTACTATGACAAGCTGGGATTGATTACCCCAGAACTTGTCGATGAAAACGGTTACCGCTATTACAAGCGCAGTCAGCTGTTTTTGCTGCAGCTGATTCTTACGCTACGCCAGCTTGAGGTACCGATTGCACGCATCAAGGATTATCTTGCCAACCGTTCTCCCCAAAATTACAGAGAATTATTTAACGAGCGCATAGATTTTTTCACGCAGGAAATCGCCCATCTGCAGGCTATGAAAACAGAGCTGCAAAACGAATTAGGAAAGCTCGACCACATTGATAATATTACGCTGGATAACATTATGCTTGTCCATGAGCAGGCACATTATCTTTATCTGAGCAATGCTACCGAAGAAAATGAATGCTTTAAAAAGCGTTCTTCGCATATCGCCAGAATGTTCACCCATCTGCAAAATGATACTGCCTTAACAACCAACGGCTTTGGTTATATTTACGATACGGAAATTTTGCAGGATTTTGCAAGCAAGCATCTGAAGCATTATTTTTATACGCTTCATGACAAGCTCGATACACCGCATTGCCACCAAAAGCCTGAGGGCGATTATCTGACGCTATATTTTCAAGGTGTCTACATGTTTAACAACAAAAAGTATCTGCAAATGCTGGCAGAATATTGCAAGGAGCATCAGCTTACGCCGATTTCACCACTCTATGTAACATCGTTGTGTGATTACTGGCTGACAGGTGATACCGATAAGTATATTTACAAGCTGGAGCTGCAGATAAAATAGCATATCCATGGCACACCAAAACCCCGCGGCAGTCGCCACGGGGTTTTCTAATCAGCAAAGCACTGAGCAGGCTTTGCTCTTTTTTTATTTGTACAGCCTTAAGCTAAAATCAGCCTAAGGTTACGGCATCACTGTTCAGCATCGGGATAGGCTTGCCGTTTTTATTATTGCGATACAGTCTTAGACGCTCGATATCAGCCATTTCTACCGGCAGCGCCAGTCCATACTGCTCGTTCAGCGCATTCAGCAAATCTACAGCCTTCATGCTGCCTGTCGGCGTAATTTTGCAGTCAAAGCTGAAGATTGTTTCCGTTTCGGTCTGCTCTGCAGTAAGCTGAGGAATATAGAACTTGACATCAATCTCTTTAAACTTAGCCTTCGTCTTAGGTGCAGCTTTTTTGAACAACAGCTCCGGCGCAGCATTAAATGCAGCAACAGCAGCGCTCACATCCGCGCTATAGGGCAGCGTTACGCGATAGCTCGCACCTGCCGCCTGACTCATCAGGGCAGCGTGATGCGTATCAACAGCATCGGCAGCCAGCACGCGAATACCGCGCGGCAAAGCAGCATCAAGAGCCAACGCAGCCTTTTCTACCTCCATAGGCTCGGCAAGCTCGATTTCCACGAACTCTGTATAGCTTACTACACCTACACCCAGCGCAGATGCCAGACTGAATTTCAGATGCGGATTAAAGCCTTCGGAATAGGCAGCAGGTAGCTTGGCACGGCGAATTGCGCGGCCGATGGTGCGCACATATTCCAGATGGGAGATAAAGCGGATATCCTTATCCTTGGTAATTTGCATACGCAGTTTCATTATGCCTGTACCTCCCCATTGTTTTGATACTCTTCTTTGTAGTCAACGATTTTTACGCCTAATGCCTGACAAACGCCACAGCCGGTGCAGCTTGTGCGACGGCAGTCGTGCGTAAGCTGTTGAGCATAAGCCTTGCGCCATTCGTTCCACAGGAAGCGGCGGCTGACACCCGGAGAAATGTGCTCCCACGGGAAGGCCTCCTGCTCACCGCGCTCACGGGCAGCGTAAAAGTCCTTGTCCAGTCCGGCATCACTGATAGCCTCCAGCCAACGCTCGTAGGAAAAGCAATCGCTCCAGCCGTCAAAACGCGCGCCCTTCTGCCAGGCCAGCAGCAGTGCCTTGCCTACGCGGCGGTCACCACGGGCAAAAACAGCTTCAATAGTACCGGTTTTTGCATCATGATAGTTTAAGGTGATATTCTTATATTTTTTGATTTCATCCTTCAGGAGGAACTGTTTACGGCGGATTTCTTCCAAATCATTCTGGGCGAACCATTGGAAAGCAGTATACGGTTTAGGTACGAAGGACGAAGCACTTACGGTAACCTTGCAGCCACGCTTACCTGTAATCTGGAAATATTTATACTGCACCTTGCGTGCCAAATCAGCAATCGCCAATACGTCCTCATCTGTTTCATAGGGCAGGCCGATCATAAAGTACAGCTTAACGCTATTCCAGCCGGATTCAAATGCTGCACCGACAGCATTCATCAAATCCTCTTCCGTAACACCCTTGTTGATAACATCACGCATCTTCTGGCTGCCTGCTTCCGGAGCAAATGTCAGACCGCTCTTGCGCACTGCCTGTACTTCCTTGGCGATAGCAACACAGAAGCTGTCGATACGCAGAGAAGGCAGCGAAACGCTGACGCGTTCATCCTTAAACTCACCAATCATCTTATGTACCAGCGGAGCCAAGCAGGAATAATCGGCGCTGGAAAGGGATACCAGGCTGATTTCGTTATAGCCTGTGTTATCTACCAGCTTACGCGACAGGTCCATCAGCACCTCCGGCTTACGCTCACGCACGGGGCGGTAAACCATGCCTGCATGGCAGAAACGGCAGCCACGGCTGCAGCCACGGAAAACTTCCAGCATGATGCGGTCATGAACGATTTCACCGAAAGGAACAATCGGAGAGGTCAGGAAATCTACGCTGTTCATATCCTCTATAACACGCTTTTGGATAACAGCAGGAATATCCTCGCGCAGCGGCTTAATTGCCTTAAAAGTACCATCTTCGTTGTATTCCGCTTCATAGAAGGAAGGTACATAAATGCCCTTGATTTTTACCACGCGCTGCAGAAATTCTTGTCTGCCGCCAGGTTTGCCCTCACGCTTCCACTCCTTGTAGCAACGCATTACCTCAATCAAAACCTCTTCGCCTTCACCGATAACAGCGAAATCAAAGAAATCAGCCAAAGGCTCCGGGTTGTACACGCAGGGGCCGCCTACAATAACAAAGGGGTCTGCATCAGTACGATCCTTAGCCAGCAGCGGTACGCCACCCAAATCAAGCATATTTAAGATATTGGTATAGGAAAGCTCGTATTGCAAAGTAAAACCTACAACATCACATTCGCTTAAAGCCTTTTTAGTTTCCAAAGTACAAAGCGCAATTTCACGCTCGCGCATCTTCGCCTCCAGGTCAATCCAGGGTGCGTAAACACGTTCTGCGGCAATTCCGTCTTCCTTATTCAGCAGATGGTATAAAATTTTAAAGCCAAGGTAACTCATACCTACTTCGTATACATCCGGGAAGGCCAGAGCAATAGTTGCCTCTACTTCTTCGGCAGGCTTAACAATGCTGGCGAACTCGCCGCCTGTGTAGCGTGCAGGCTTTTGCACGCTGCTTAAAATATCAATAGTTAAATCCTTTTTCAAATTCATTTTCTCCTCTATTTTTAATGATTGAAGGGTTTATCAAAAACAGTTTTCGTCAATAGTTATCTGATATGGCGCTTTAACGTCCACCGATTCCTATAATATTTTATAAAAAGGTTTATATCATCATCCTTAGAACTGTAAGTTCTGTTTTTTCACCTTAATATTCAACAAAATCGCCACCAACATAAGGTTCGTTGTCAGCGAGCTGACGCCATAGCTCAAGAACGGCAAAGGTACACCGGTTACAGGCATAATACCGGCAGTCATACCAATGTTGACCATAACATGGAACATAAACATAGACGTTACACCGGTTGCCAGAAGCATACCGAAGGTATCATCGGCATCAAGCGCAATCGCAATACCGCGCCAGATAATAATCATATACATGCTGATGATAAACACCGTTCCGATAAAGCCAAACTCTTCACCGGCAACAGCAAAAATAAAGTCCGTATGGTTTTCCGGCAAAAAGTTCAGCTGGCTCTGCGTTCCGGCCAGCCAGCCCTTGCCAAGGAAGCCTCCGCTGCCGATAGCAATTTTCGACTGAATAACATGATAACCGCTGCCGAAAGGATCAAGCTCCGGATTCAGAAAAACGCGGATACGGTTCTTCTGATAATCCTTCAGAATCATCCAAAACGCCGGCAGCAAAGCCATAAAAGCTAATCCCATGCGGAAGAACCATTTATACTTAAAGCCACTGACAAAAATCATACCTATTAAAATAGCTATAAAAGTCAACGATGTTCCTAAGTCCGGCTGGCGCATAACAAGTATAAACGGCACCAGAATATATGCAAAAACCGGCAGGTAATCCTTAAATTCCTCCAGCCATTCAATTCGCTTATCCATAAAGGTAGCTAAGCAGATAATGAGAAAAACCTTAGCAAATTCACTGGGCTGAAAAGACATAGAGCCTATTTGGATCCAGCGCTGTGCACCCAATTGACTCTGACCTACAAACATTACTGCCAAAAGCAGTATGATGTTAAGTATATACAGCTTGGTAGCATAATTTTTGAGTACACGGTAATCAAAAGCCAACGATGCAGTAACAATAGCCAGGCCAAAGAGCATAAACATACTTTGGCGCTGCACATGCCAGGCCTTACCGGTGCTCACTGCAAAGGAATGGGTAGCACTGTCGATAAGCCCCAAGCCACAACCCATAAGTATTAACACAGCAGCAATCAGCCACCAGTCAAGATTTTTCAGGATACGTTTAAAATCCACAATGTACTCCTTCCTGCATTATTGGACGGTGTCCTTCTTCGGGGCAGCCTTATCAGGGCGGGGCATATAGCCCTTTTCCTGGAAAAATTCTTCAAATGCTTTATAAACAATAGGACCTGCAGCGATAGAACCGAAGCCACCCTGCTCTACAATACAGACTACAACAAGCTCCGGGTCATCTACCGGTCCATAGGCTACAAACAAGCCATGGTCACGTCCATGAGAGTTTTCGGCAGTACCGGTTTTACCGGCAATAGGCTTAGGCAGACCGGCAAAGTACGATGCCGTACCACCCTCCTGCGTAGTAGCACTCATACCCATGCGGATATAATCAATCGTCTGCTGTGACACATCAATATGCTTGCCTTCGGCACGCTTAGGCTTTTCAAAAAGACTGCCGTCACTGTTGATAATACTGTCAACAAGATATGGCTGATACTTGGTACCGCCGTTAGCAACAATACTGAGCATAACAGAAAGCTGAATCGGTGTTGTCAGGTTAAAGCCCTGACCGATTGCAGCATTGAAGGTATCACCCAAGCGCCAGTCCTCATCCCAAATTTCACGCTTTACTTTTTTAGAGGCAACAAGGCCTTTGCTTTCGCCTTCCAGGTCAATACCTGTGCGTTCGCCAAAGCCAAAGATATGCGCATATTTCTCAATGTTATCAATACCTACGCGATAACCAAGCTCGTAAAAATATACGTTATCACTCATCGCCAACGCTTTTATAAAGGTCAGCCAGCCTAAAACCTCGCCGCCGGCGTTACCCATAGTAGGAACCATCGGATGAAAGCCGCCGTCGAAAATGGGCTCGTTCAGGCCAACCTTTTTCAGCTCGAAGGCAGCGCTACCAGTAACAATCTTAAAGGTGGAACCAGGCGGATATTCGCCTGTGATAACCTTGTTATTCATCGGGAAATTAGTGTCATTATTAATGGAGTTCCAATTTTTAGAGGAAATGCCATGTACAAACCAGTTAGGATCATAGCCAGGACGGCTGACCATCGCCCTCACCGCGCCATTGCGCGGGTCGATGGCTATTACTGCCGCCGCTCTCGCTCCGGGAGCAATACCACTGTTGCGCAGGTAAGCAAGATGCTTATCGGTAAACTCCTCCAGCTCCTTTTGCAGCTGATAATCAAGCGTCAGCTTCAGATTTTTACCGGGGACAGGCTGCACGGAATCGTAATGCTTGACAACGTTACCGGCAACGTCAACTTCCTCCATAAAGGCGCCGTCCTCACCGCGCAGATATTTATCATAAGTCTTTTCCAGTCCGGCCTTACCGACAAGACTGCCCTGAGTAATATTCTTGAACAAGCCCTGCTCAATTTCATAAGCACTTACCTCGCCTACGTAACCCAAAGCATGTACAGCAAGCTCATGATAAGGGTAATTGCGGATAGGCTGCACCGAAAGCATAACCTCCGGCATATAGCGACGCTGTTCCTCAATTTTTGTTACCATCTGCTGATCAAGATTATTCTTCAGCATAATCGGTTCATAAAAATTTTTGCTCGCCTTAATTTTAGCGTTAATTTCTTCTACCGGCATCTGCAGCAGATTGCTGAGACGCTGCAGCGTTTCCGGTTTATAGCTGGACTGCTTCTGCAATACTACCGCATATCCCGGCAGATTGTTAACCAGCTCTTTGCCCTCACTATCATAAATAATTCCACGGGGAGCAAGAATACGCGACTGGCGCAGCCTGTTGCCGTCAGATTGCTTAGCGTAGTAATCACCGCGCCACAGCTGCAAATAAACCATTCGTCCCAGCAGCACAGCAAATAATACCAGACACACAACCAGCAAAGTGTGCAATCTGGTTATCCGGTTTCTATCTTCCATAGGCTACGTCTGTCTCCTTTCCTGCTTCCTGGTTAATAAGATATATCTTCTTTTCTGATCCATTCATAAATCATCTTCATTATAACTACAACAGGCCATACCAACAGCGCATTGCCTATAATATAGCCCAGGGAATCCCATAAATATGCAAAAAATATGCTCCAGCGTCCGCCACTGCGCAAAAGTTCCAGCCACCAGTAAACAAAACGCAGGATAAAAGTAATCGTCGCAATAGCGCTCATATGATAAAGATAATTATCCTTAAACACCTTTTCCTTTGTCAGGCCTACTATATAACCTACACAGATACGACTGAGAATATGGAAGCCAAAAATACCCACCGTCATTGCATCCTGCAGCAGTCCGGTGATACCGCCGACTACCGCCCCAGCTTTTTCGCCGCGCAGCATCGCATAAGCATATACCGCCAAAAGCAGCAAATCACAGGAAAGCCAGCCTGTATAATATACGGACATTGAACCCTGCAGCAGCATTAAGAACAGAAACAGGACGGGCCAAATCAGTCTCCTCATTTTGCCTGTCCTCCCTGTAATACAATTTTCGCTTCCGGCGTAAAGCCAACAATAACCAATACCTGTTCAACATCTGCAATATCAGCAGCAGGTACAATATCTGCTTCCTGCAGCAGACCTACACTATCCATATGAGTAGCAGTAACCTTACCGATAAGAATATCTGCTGGATGGCTGCCGCTGTAACCGCTGGTAACGATAATATCGCCCTCACGCAGGCTTGCTTCGCGGTAAATATGCTCCAACAGCAGCTTATCCTTGCCGCTGACACCGCCGGCTACACCGACAGCACGTGAATCAGCGCGCAATACCCTAGCACCTACACGACAGCGCGGAGAGGTGAGCAAAAGTACACGGGCGTAATCATCATATACCTCATCAACCACGCCTACAAGGCCACCATTAACAACTGCCATATCCGGTGCCAGACCTCTGTCCTTACCGGCAGCGATATATATGCAGTCACGTAAATCGCCGAAGCTGCGGGCAATTACCTTTGCTGCTACAACCTTCTGCGATTTGTGCTGCTCCTTATACTCCAACAAGCCTCTCAGCTGCCTGTTTTCTGCATACATCGAAGCCATCTGGATATTGGCATTACGCAGCTCAATATTTTCTTGTTTCAGCTTTGCATTTTCGCTCTGCATTACTGTCAGTGCCTTCCAATAGCCACGCACGCCATCACCGGCATTGCCTAACCCGGTCAGCATACTTTCTACCGGCAGCACTACTGCCGCCACCGCTCTGTTGACCAAAGGAAAACGGCTTCTGCCTGCTACAGCCATCGCCAGCATAGAAAACAGGACCAGAACAAACAAAGCTACCAACATAACCTTCTTATTCATGCTGCATTCCTACTTATTTAGAGGTCATAAAGCCTTTGCGGTAAATGTCAATATTTTCTACAGCAATACCGGTGCCGAGAGCAACACAGTTCAAAGCTTCATCAGATACGAATACCGGCATACCGGTTTCCTGAGAAATAAGTCTGTCCAGATTGCGCAGCATAGAGCTGCCGCCTGTCATAACAATGCCACGATCCATAATATCAGCGGACAATTCAGGCGGTGTACGCTCCAATGTGTTACGAACAGCGTCCACAATCATGCTTACAGGCTCGTTAACAGCTTCGCAAACATGGTTGGCATTAACCTCTATACTCTTAGGCAGACCGCTGAGCAGGTCGCGGCCGCGAACTTCCATAACAGCAGGCTCATCAACCTTCATTGCGGTACCGATTTCAATTTTAATATTTTCTGCTGTACGCTCACCGATAAACATATTAAAGGCTTTGCGGATATAACGTACAATAGCACTGTCGATAGCATCGCCGCCGCAGCGTACGCTCTTGCTGACAACAATGCCGCCCAGAGAAATTACGGCAACCTCACAGGTGCCGCCGCCGATATCAACAACCATGCTGCCGGTTGCTTCCTGTACAGGCAAGCCTGCACCGATTGCTGCCGCCATCGGTTCTTCAATCAAGTAAGCCTCACGCGCACCTGCTTCAATAGTAGCATCAACAACTGCACGCTTTTCTACTTCGGTAACACCGGAAGGCACACCAACCAGAATACGCGGACGTACAAAGGTACGATTGCCCATAGCCTGCTTAATAAAATATTTCAGCATAGACTGAGTAATTTCATAGTCGGCAATAACGCCATCCTTCATCGGACGGATAGCGACAATGTTACCGGGAGTACGGCCAATCATTCTCTTAGCCTCCGCACCGATTGCCAGTACCTCGTTAGTGTCCTTTTCAACAGCTACTACCGACGGTTCGCGGATAATAATACCCTTATCCTTGCAATGCACCAGCGTATTCGCAGTGCCCAAATCTATACCCATGTCATCCGACATATTGTTAAAAATACTGATATTAGGGAAAGTAAACTTCATTTCCGACTATCCTCCTAAACTTCTAATGCTCCATCTTCCTGAAAGCTGTAATAAGCACCGTCCCCGATAATCAGATGGTCCAGAAGCGGAATCCCCAACGTTTGTCCTGCCGCCAGCAAAACAGCTGTCAGCTGCCTGTCCTCAATGCTTGGCATCGGATCACCCGATGGGTGATTATGTGCCACGCAGATAGAGGCTGCATGCTGCAGAATCGCCGGCAGAAATACCTCACGCGGATGCACCACCGAGTTGGTCAGCGAACCCTCTGACACCAGCTCTGTGCCTATTACTTTATTCTTACTGTTTAACAAAATTACCAAAAATTGTTCCTTTGTGGCATAACGCAGGCGTGGCATCAAAAATGCCGCACCATCCTGCGGACAGCCAAAATGGATTTTATCCAAAGGGCGGGCCGACGCAATACGTCTGCCTATTTCCAGAGCTGCCAAAACTGTTGCTGCCTTGGCCTGCCCCATACCCTTGATTTGCATAAGCTCATTTAAGTCCCTCACTCCTGCCAGACGCCTGTACAGGCCTCCGTCAGCTGTGAGCTCCTTAGCAATCTCCAACGCTGATTTTTGCGCAGTGCCTGTGCGCAGCAATATTGCCAACAGCTCCGCATCAGTCAGCGCCTCCACCCCACGCAGAAAAAGCTTTTCCCGTGGTCTGTCCTCTAAGGGAAGATTTTTAATACTCTCTGTGTTTGTTGTTTTGTCGATACTACTAAAATCACTGCAAAAATCGCAGGTCCTGCTTACTGCAGGATTAGTCACTCTTCATAGCTCCTCATACTCCCAATCTTTGCATCATTAAGTACAACAATGACAACGGCAGACCTACAACATTGTTATAGCAGCCATTGATTTTTTCCACCAGGACAGCACCTCTGCCCTGAATGCCATAGGCACCGGCCTTATCCATAGGCTCGCCTGTGGCAATATAAGCATCTATTTCTTCAGCAGTCAGCTGACGAAAGCTTACATCAGTAACGCACACCTCGGACATCTTTTGTCCCTTATAACATACAGCAACGCCTGTCATAACCTGATGTGTACGTCCGGACAAACGCTGCAGCATAGCCTTAGCAGCTGCTGCATCCTGCGGCTTGCCCAAAATAACATTATCAATTACTACAATTGTATCTGCAGCAATAACCGGAAGCTCATCTCCCATTTTTGCTGCTACAGCAGCGCATTTGCCGGCTGCATTATGCAAAGCAACCTCCTGCGCCTGGCTGGCAGTGCCGCTGCCTTCGGCAAAATCCGCAGGACAAACCAGCGGAGTAATGCCTATTTGCTGCAGCAGCGCCTGTCTGCGCGGAGAGGCTGATGCCAAAATAACCTTCATGCTTCAGCCTATTCCTTTTGACCCATATCAATAACAATCTTCGGCTGTTGGATTTCAAAAATAACAGCCTGCTTGCCTTCGCGTACCGCATCACGTTTAAAAATACGTGCATAGTTTACGGTTACCAAAAGCCATAAAACAATGCATGCAGCGATAAATGGCAATTCATCCATATGGAAGAATGTAGCCATGCTGTGTCCACAGGCAACACCTGCAAGAATACCTGCTACCGGCAGACCGTAAATAACCAGCTTAGCCTTGCGTTGATCAAAATCGCGGTATTCCGCACCTACTACATCGCCGGCCTTAGCACCTACCGGGTTCCAACAATCTATATATTTAGGCAGGCCTGTCAGTTCGCTTTCAGCTTTATCAACCTTTACCTCAGCGCGCTCGCCCTGCTTTTTAACAATAATACCTCTAATTTCTGCCATTGAAGCAAATCCTTCCTCTACCAAATATTTAGCTTAATAAGCGTGTACGAAAATATACCAATAGCCAAAGCCGAAAACTACGCCGTAAATTGCCAGAAAAACAAGAACGCCTTGCCAGCATACAGGATAACCGAAGTTGATATCCTCGCCGAAAATACCACGGCGGTTAAAAAAAGTATATTTTTTACGTTTTCTGAACCACGCCAATTTGTTATCGGGGCCAACCAGCTTGGCAATCAGATAAATGTAAATAAAAGAACCAAAAAATATTTGCATAACGCGGGCGCATACTACCACCGGTTCTACGTTAGCTATAGTTTCCATATCTCAAAGCCTCCTATATCAAAAACAATCATCAATTAAAGCTGAATAAATTTATCCGGCATTTCCTTACGCAATACACGGACAAACTCATCACTTGATTTAAACAGCAAGCCTGCCAGCTTATTTTTCTTGCCTTCGGTAAACACCAGCAAGCGCTGCGGATTTTCATCAAGTGAATTATAGCGATGGATATAATGTTTAATCGCTGTTTTGCGGAAAAAGCTCTTTACATATTTATCGGTAAAGCTTTCTGTACGGGTCAGGTCAACAACATAACTGCGTTTAATAAAGCCTAAACCGTGGCTGATTACCTCAAGCTTCATATCCTTGTAGAGTATCAGAGTATAGCCAAAGGCTACGCGCCAAATCCACAGAGCCAAAAGCACTGTATCCATACCCCAGCCCAGCATATCAAAGCGTCTATGTTCCTGCAGCCAGGTCCATTCATGCCAATAAAGGCTCGCAATCATCAGCAAGGCAATCACTGCAAAGATTTTTCTTTGCGTACTTGTTCCAGATTCTTCACGATACAATTCTTCCAAAAGAGTTCCCTCCAGCTTCCTAAATTGTGCAATAGCAACAAAGCAATCTTATCCAATTAATTATATCAAATTTTACACTTAAAGCATATACCTCAAGCAATAAAAATCAGTGCAAAAATGTGAATTTTACCTGCATCCGACAGCTTTCCTGCAAAAGCAAAACACCGCTTCGCCGGCTTACGCCATTGAAGCGGGTTTTCGGTAAGTATTATGCTTTATTAAGATTCAGCTGCTGACATTGCGTCAGTCACAAGTATTTAAAACCATTACCGAGGTTTTTCATCGCTAACCATTCAGCAACTTAAGTACATGATAGACTATTTGCGCACCTGACCGTTACCGTTAATCAGATACTTTGTACTCGTAAGCTCCGGCAGCGCCATAGGTCCGCGGGCATGCAGCTTTTGTGTGCTGATGCCGATTTCCGCGCCGAAGCCGAATTCGTTGCCGTCGGTAAAGCGGGTAGAGGCATTGACGTAAACAGCAGCAGCGTCCACGGTATATTGGAAAAGCTGTGCCGCCTGATAATTATCGGTAACAATACATTCGCTGTGACCGGTGCCGTATTTGGCAATATGCGCCATAGCCTCCTCAATGCTGTCTACAATCTTTACGGAAAGGCGTAAATCGCCGTATTCCGTAGACCAGTCTTCTTCAGTTGCCGGATGCACCTGACTGCTGTACTCCTGCACAGCCTTGTCACCGCGTATTTCTACGGCAGAGGAATTATACATCATCAGCATCATAGGCAAGAATTTATCCGCAATATCCTTATGCACCAGCAGTGTTTCCATTGCATTGCATACGGAAGGACGCTGTACCTTGGCATTGAAGGCAATCTTCATCGCCATCTCCACATTAGCATCCTTGTCCACATATGTATGACATACGCCCGCACCTGTTTCGATAACCGGCACGCTGGCATTACGCACCACCGCCTGAATCAGCCCAGCACCGCCGCGCGGAATAACCACGTCGACAAGGCCGTTCATATGGATTAAATCCTGCACAGCCTGTCTGTCACTAGTATCAATAAACTGAATAGAGCCTGCAGGAATACCTGCACCCTCCGCAGCCTGCGCCAAAATCGCAGTAACAGTTTTATTGGACTCCATCGCCTCACTGCCACCCTTAAGAATAACAGCATTGCCGGATTTCAGGCACAGGCCTGCGGCATCTGCCGTAACATTGGGACGCGCCTCGTAAATAATACCGATAACGCCCAAGGGAACACGAATTTTGGTAATATGCAGACCGTTAGGCAAGGTTTTGCCGTCAATAACATTACCCACGGGATCAGCCAGGCCTGCTACCTGACGCAGGCCGTCAGCCATACCGCTGATGCGCTCGGCAGTCAGCTTCAGACGGTCCAGCATTGAGCTTTTCATGCCCTTGGCTGCAGCAGCAGTCATATCACGCTCATTCGCAGCTAAAATTTCAGACTGTTGTGCCTCAAGCGCAGCAGCCATCGCCAAAAGTGCCGCATTCTTAACTGCGGTAGAAGTAACGGCAAGCTTTGCTGCAGCCTGCTTCGCAGCCTGCGCCTTAGCCTGAACCAATTCATACGTTGCCATAATCCTCACCCTGCCTTATAAAATAACCAGGTCATCGCGGTGAATAACCTCATCAAAATTTTTATGTCCCAGAATATTTGCAATCTCACCGGAATTGCAGCCCTTAATCTGCTCCAGCTCGGCAGAAGAATAATGCACTAAGCCACGTGCCAGCTCATGCGCATCCTTATCGATAACGCTTACCGTGCTGCCCGGCAAAAATTCACCCTGCACGGCAAACACGCCTGCCGGCAGAATACTGCAGCCGCCGGCCTTGCGAATAGCCTTAGCACAGCCATCATCCACAACAATACTGCCGGCAATCTTGGCACCAAAGGCCAGCCAGCGCTTGCGGAACTGCAGACGGTTTTCACGACTCACGAACAAGGTTCCCAGCTCTTCGCCCTGCAGCACACGGGTAATGGCATTCTTTTCGGTACCGCTGGCAATTACCAAATGAATACCGCTGCTTGTCGCAGCCTTGGCTGCCTGAATCTTAGTTGCCATACCGCCGGTACCACGGGAAGAGCCGACACCGCCGGAACTTGCCTCAATCTCCGGAGTAATTTCCGCAACCTCAGGCACAATAACAGCATCGGGATGCGTTTGCGGATTAGCGGTATACAGGCCGTCAACATCAGAAAGAATGATAACAAGATCAGCATCCACAATACCGGCAACAAGGGCAGACATATTATCGTTATCGCCAATTTTCAGCTCATCAAGTGCCACAACGTCATTTTCGTTGACGATAGGGATAACACGCTGACGCATCAGCTCCATAAAGGTGTTACGCGTATTGGTGTAACGGTGGCGGTCAATCGCCTCCGTTTTGGTAATCAGCACCTGCGCCACGATCTGACCGTAATCGGCAAAGAATTTTTCATAGGTGTGCATCAGAACGCCCTGTCCTACGGCAGCAGCAGCCTGCTTGCCGGGAATAGTTTTCGGCTTGCCGGGCAAGCCCATGCGGTCCACCCCCACAGCCACAGCACCGCTGGTTACCAGAATCATTTCCTTGCCCTGATTCTGCAAATCACTGATTTCGCGCGCTAAGCGGTCAATCTGACTGAAATTGCGCTTGCCGTTAGCATAGGTAATCGTACTCGTACCAACCTTAATGACAATACGCTTAGCCTTTTTTAAAGCCTCACGGCTTGCTTCATTGTTCAACATTTCCCCTCACCTGCAGTTCTAGTTTTTATTTTTTGCGTTATCCGCAATACATAGCTTTCTCCAAGGACACATAGGATGTATCAGTTACTAAATACAGTTTACAACGGCATACTCCCTAAGGACGCATAGAATGTATCAGATGCTAAATGAAGCCGACGACGACGTACTGCATTGTACGTCTAGAAGGCTTCATGACGCAGATGGTGCATTATCTGCGTCCTTATACGTCGAGGAATTTTCATGACGCTCGACGGTGCGTTATCCGCAGTCTCAGTCTTTATAATCAAACACCATATCCCTAATACGCACACTCTGACCTTCCTGTACGCCTCTCTCCTTCAGCGCCTCGTCAATGCCAAGACGTTTCCAGATCAGCTGGAAGCGGTAAAGTGCCTCGTCATTATCAAAGTTAGTCATAGCAACAAGACGCTCTATGTTCTTGCCGCGAACCTCCCAGTCGGTATCATTGCCGACAACAATTTCATAGCTGTCCGGATCAATTTCGTCAAAGCGTGCCAGGTCTTCTTCATCCTCTTCAGGAACATATTGCAGCAGCAGGTCGTAAGCCTTAAACATCAGCTCACGCAATCCTTCGCCAGTAGCAGCACTTGCCTTACAGATTTCGTAGCCTTTAGCTTCAACGTATTCCTTTAAGCGCTCAAAGTTTTCCTGTGCTTCCGGCAGGTCCATTTTGTTGGCAACAACCAGTTGCTTACGACGTGCCAGACGCTCGCTGTATTCTGCCAGCTCTGTATTGATTTTGTCAAAGTCCTCAATTGGGTCACGTCCGTCAACGCCTGCCACGTCAACAATATGCAGCAGTACCTTGGTACGCTCTACATGACGCAGGAAGTCATGGCCAAGACCTACACCCTCATGCGCACCTTCAATCAGGCCGGGGATATCCGCCAGCACAAAGCTGCGCTCCTCATCCAGACGTACCACGCCCAAAACCGGGGACAGCGTTGTAAAATGGTAGGCAGCAATTTCGGGGCGGGCAGCGCTCACCTGTGCGATAATGCTGGACTTGCCTACGCTGGGATAGCCTACCAGGCCAACGTCAGCCAACAGCTTCAGCTCCAGCTTCAGCCAACGGTTTTCACCGGGTTCGCCCTTTTCGGCAAAGGTCGGTGCACGGTTGGTGCTGGTAACATAGCAGGCATTGCCCTTGCCGCCGCGGCCGCCTTTAGCAGCCGTATAGGTCTGACCATCCTCAACAAGGTCTGCCATAACAGCGCCGGTTGCATCATCACGTACCAAGGTTCCCATCGGCACCTTAACGAATACGGTATCAGCGCGTACACCGGTGCAGTTTTTGGTGCCACCCTGACCGCCGCGCTTAGCAACATATTTTCTCTTGTAACGGAAGTCAATCAGGGTATTGAGATTTTTGTCCGCAATCAGGACAACATCACCGCCGCGACCGCCGTTACCACCGTTCGGGCCACCCTTTTCTACAAATTTTTCTCTGCGGAAGCTGCTCATGCCGTCGCCGCCATCGCCTGCTTCTACATAAATTCTCGCTCTGTCAATAAACATTTTGTTTTCTCCTATATCGTAAATTTAGCTATTGCTAGGTATATTTATCTATATTATAGCTTATCTTGCAAGGAAAGTGCAACGTGGTAACAATCAAATCCGCAGAAAAGCTTTGAGTTTGCGAAGATTTCACTTCTGATTTATATGACGCAGATGGTGCATTGCTGTAGCCGTTACCTATTTCAAGGCTACAGCTAATAAAAAATGTGCCTGCAGCTATTTTTTATATACACAAAAGCTGCAAGCACATCTATAAAAGAAAAGGAGAACCATATTGCTTATTTCTGCAAAAATTTATCAACTGCATGTGCGGCACCACGCCCTTCGGCAATAGCCCACACCACCAGGCTCTGTCCGCGACGCGCGTCACCGGCTGCGAAAACACCGGGTACGCTGGTCACATAACTGCTGTCATCAGCCGCTATGCTGCCGTTAGGTGCCTTCGCCAGCTTGAATTCTTCGAGCAGTCGCTCTTCGCTGCCCACAAAGCCCATAGCCAAAAGCACCAGCTGTGCAGGCACAACATGTTCTGTACCGGGGATATCTGCCGGCACCATGCGCCCATTCACCAGCTTCCATTCATTCTGGCACAAGCGCAGACCGCTTACCTTACCATCCTCACCTAGGAATTCCTTAGTTGTAATGCAGAATTCACGCGGATCCTGCTTAAATTTATGGATAGCCTCCTCCTGACCGTAATCCGTTTTAAAGATACGCGGGAACTGCGGCCAGGGATTATCTGCTGTGCGGCTGTGCGGCAGACAGGGATTGATTTCCAGCTGACGCACGCTGCGGCAGCCCTGACGGATAACGGTTGCCATGCAATCGTTGCCTGTATCACCGCCGCCGATGATAACAACATCCTTATCCTTGGCATCAATAGCAAGTCCGTCCTCCAGATTGCTGTTCAGCAGGCTCTTGGTTACGCTTTCCAGATAATCCTTAGCGAAGTAAATACCTTCCAGCTCACGTCCGGCAACAGGCAAATCACGCGGCACTGTCGCACCAGTACACAGCACTACGGCATCATATTCCTCAAGCAATGTGCTGGAAGCCAGCTTTACACCGATCTCGCTGTTTAAGACAAAGCTTACGCCGGCATCCTCCAGCAGCTTGACGCGCCGCTCTACCAGCTTTTTATCCAGCTTCATATTAGGAACACCATACATCAAAAGGCCGCCGGCACGGTCGGCACGCTCGTAAACAGTAACGCTGTGACCGGCCTTGTTCAGCTCATCGGCACAGGCAAGGCCAGCAGGTCCGCTGCCGATAACAGCAACCTTTTTGCCGCTGCGTTTAGCAGGCTTATTGGGTTTTACCAATCCATGCTCAAAGGCGTTTTCAATGACATATTGCTCAATGTTGCGAATAGTAACAGGATTATTCACCAGACCTGCATTGCAGGCACCCTCACAGGGAGCAGGGCAGACGTGAGATGTAAATTCCGGGAAATTATTGGTTTTATTCAGACGGGCATAGGCATAATCATCCATCCCGTGATAAACAAGATCATTGAATTCCGGCATCAGATTATGCAGTGGACAGCCTGAAACCATGCGGTTAATCATCACACCGCTATGGCAGAAGGGAACACCGCAATCCATACAGCGCGCTGCCTGGCAGCGTAGTGCTTCCTTGTGCGGCAGGCTGCTCGTCTTAATTTCCTGCCAATCCTTAATTCTTTCTTCGGGGGCACGCAAAGCAAGCTCCGCACGCTTGTAATCCATAAATCCGGTAGGCTTACCCATTATGCCTTCACCTCCTCAAATACCTTCAGGGTAGCAGCGTCCGCGCTCATTCCCTGCTGCAGATACTCATTAAGCTTCTGCGTAACAAGCTTATATTCTTTAGGAATAACCTTGACAAATTTATCCTGATATTCATCCCAGTTATCCAATATCTCTAAAGCCAGCTTACTGCCGGTATGCTCTGCATGCTGCAGCAGCATTTTCTTTACCGTCAGGCTGTCGCCGATTTCCTCCAGCTTCTCCAACAGCACGATTTCCTTATTGCAGTAGGTTGCAAAATCTCCCTGCATATCCAAAACATAGGCCGTACCACCGCTCATGCCGGCAGCAAAATTGCGTCCTGTACGTCCCAAAATAACTACCGTGCCACCTGTCATATATTCACAGCCATGGTCACCAACACCCTCAACAACAGCATTCACGCCACTGTTACGGATGCAGAAGCGTTCACCGGCAGTACCGCTGATATACGCTTCACCGCTTGTTGCACCATAGAAGGCAACGTTGCCGATAATAACATTTTCGTGCGGATTAAAGCGTGCATCGCTGTCAGGATAGATAATCAGCTTGCCTCCGGAAAGTCCTTTGCCGACATGGTCATTGGCATCGCCCTCCAGCTCCAGCGTAACACCTTTCGGCAGAAAGGCGCCAAAGCTTTGGCCTGCACTGCCCTTGAAGTGCAGGCTGATGGTGTCGGCAGGCAATCCATCGGTACCGTAACGGCGGGTAATTTCACTGCCCAGAATCGTGCCGACAACGCGGTCCGTATTCTTAATCGGCAGCGTAATCGCAACAGGCTTTTTCGTTTCCAGATTACTGCGGCAGATATCCAGTAGCTCACGCATATCAAGCGATTTTTCCAGCTGGTGGTTCTGCTTTTTGGTGCAAACCTGACTTGCACCCGGCTCAACCTCCGGTTTATAGAGCAGCGGCGCCAAATCCAGATTCTTATTTTTCCAGTTGCGCTCCTCTGCCGGCTTGGGCAGCAATACCTCGGTACGGCCGACCATCTCATCGATAGTACGGAAGCCGAGCATCGCCATGTATTCACGAACCTCCTGCGCAATAAAATGCATGAAGTTAACAACATATTCCGGCTTGCCGTGGAAATTTTTGCGCAGCTCCGGATCCTGTGTTGCCACACCCATCGGGCAGGTATTAAGATTGCATACACGCATCATGATGCAGCCGATAGCTACCAACGGTGCTGTTGCAAAGCCGAATTCCTCCGCACCTAGCAAAGCAGCAATAATAACATCGCGTCCTGTCATCAGCTTACCGTCTGTTTCCAGTGTTACACGGTCACGCAGATTATTCAGCAGCAGCGTCTGGTGTGTCTCCATAAGTCCCAGCTCCCACGGCAATCCGGCATGATTGATGGAGGTACGCGGAGAAGCGCCGGTACCGCCGTCATAACCGCTGATAAGTACAACATCGGCGCAGGCCTTGACTACGCCGGCAGCAATTGTACCGACGCCCACCTCGCTTACAAGTTTGACGCTGATGCGGGCACGTGGATTAGCATTCTTCAGGTCGTGAATCAGCTCAGCCAAATCTTCAATGGAATAGATATCATGATGAGGCGGGGGAGAAATCAGGCCGATGCCTGCCGTCGTACCGCGGCATTCGGCAATCCAGGGATAAACCTTGCCGCCCGGCAGCTGTCCGCCTTCACCCGGCTTAGCGCCCTGCGCAATTTTAATTTGGATTTCGTCCGCATTGACAAGATAATTGCTGGTTACGCCAAAACGGCCGCTGGCAACCTGCTTAATTGCACTGCGCTTGCTGTCACCATTAGGCAGCGGTGCAAAACGGTTGGGATTCTCGCCGCCTTCGCCGGTATTGCTCTTGCCGCCTATACGGTTCATGGCAATCGCCAGGCATTCATGTGCTTCCTGACTTAAAGAGCCGTAGCTCATAGCACCGGTCTTGAAGCGATGACAAATGCTTTCTACAGATTCTACCTCATCAATATTTACCGGCAGACGCTGCGGCGTAAAGGTCAGCATACTGCGAAGATTCTGGTTGGCAAAGGCACTGCCGCGCAGCTGCTTGCTGAACTCCTTAAAGAGCTTATAATCACCGGTCTTGCAGGCCTGCTGCAGCTTAACAATCGTTTCCGGATTAAGCATATGCTGCTCGCCGCCGTTACGCCATTGATAATGAGACCCTGATTCATAGCTGAAAAGATCAATGTTTTGCTCGGCAAATGCAGGCTCATGACGCATAGCAACCTCTTTGGCAATATCATCCAGGCCGATACCTTCAAGACGTGACGGAGTTCCTGTGAAATATTCTTCAATAACGGCACTGCTGATACCGATAGCTTCAAAAATCTGTGCGCCACGATAAGACTGTACAGTAGAAATACCCATCTTCGACAGGATTTTAGCAATGCCGTGAGTGCAGGCGCTGATATAATTTTCAGCAGCCTTTTCAAAGCTGATATCCAGCATTCCGTCAGCACACATATGCTCCAGGCTTTCAAAAGCAAGATACGGATTAATACCGCTGACGCCATAGCCTAAAAGCAACGCCATATGGTGCACCTCACGCGGTTCAGCAGATTCTATGATAATAGAAGCACGCAGACGCGTACCGTTTTTAATCAGATGATGATGCAGACCTGCACCTGCCAGCAAGGCAGGAACCGCTGCCATATCTTTAGTAATGCCGCGGTCGGATAAGATTAAAATGCACTTGCCTTCCGCAATGTTTTTATCTGCAGCGGCAAATATTGTATCTAAAGCCTGTTTCAAGCCGGCGCCGCCATCAGCAACCTTGTAAAGCATAGGAATTGTTGCTGCTTCGAAATTAGGAATATTCTTCAGCTTGGCAAGCTCAATATTGCTTAATACAGGAGATTCGGCCGAAATCTGGTGGCAGCTTTCCGGCTGCGGATCAATCAGATTCAGCTCCGGACCAATACCGCTGGTTGTATCCGTGAAAACCTCCTCACGAATAGCATCAATCGGCGGATTTGTTACCTGCGCAAAGAGCTGTTTAAAGTAATTATATAAAAGCTGCGGCTTTTCACTGAGCACTGCCAACGGTGCATCATTGCCCATTGCTCCCAACGGGTCAATCCCCTTCTGCGCCATAGGACGCAGAAACTTGGTCAAATCCTCCAGCGTATAGCCAAACGCACGCTGACGCTGCATCAGTGTCTGCGAATCCGTCACCGGCAGTTCACTCTTAAGCGGAATATTTTTCAGCTTGATGGAATTTTCTTCCAGCCATTTACGATACGGATGCTCGCAGGCAATTTGGTGCTTAATCTCATCGTTGCCGATAATGCGTCCCTGCTCCGTGTCAATCACCAGCATCCGTCCGGGACGCAGGCGGTCTTTTTTGACAATAGTGGCCGGGTCAATATCTACAACACCAACCTCAGATGCGAGAACGATAGTATCATCATTGGTAATATAATAACGCGATGGTCTGAGACCATTGCGGTCCAAAGCAGCACAAATAGTACGGCCATCAGTAAAGGCCATAGCAGCAGGTCCGTCCCACGCCTCAATCAGTGAATTATGATATTCGAAGAAGGCCTTCAGGTCATCATCCAGATGCGGATTTTTGCCCCACGGCTCAGGAATCATCATCATAACGGCATGCGGCAGACTGCGTCCGCTCATCAGCAAAAATTCCAAAACATTGTCGAACATGCCGGAATCGGAACCGGTTTCGTCAACAATCGGCATAACCTTCTGGATATCATTACCCCAAAGACTGTTGCCGCACATTGTCTGACGTGCACGCATCCAGTTGATATTACCGCGCAATGTATTTATTTCACCGTTATGCATCAGATAACGGTAGGGATGAGCTCTCTCCCAGCTGGGAAATGTATTAGTGCTGAAACGGGAATGGACCAGAGCCATTGCTGTTTCGATAGAGCTGTCCTCCATATCCGCATAAAAGGTTTGCAGCTGCTGTGTTGTCAGCATGCCTTTATAGACAATAGTACGCGAGGACAAACTTGAAACATAAAAGTACTTGCCGCCGCGCAGCTTACCGTAACGGATATAGTTCTCGGCCTCACGGCGGATGCAGTACAGCTTGCGTTCAAACGCATTATCATCAATATCCAGACGGTCCAGGACATCAGCCGACGGACGGATAAAAACCTGCGCCATAAAAGGCATGCTCTGACGTGATTTTTCACCCAAAACTTCCGGATGCACCGGCACCTTACGCCAGGCAATAATTCCTTGACCGTTCGCTTCAACAATACGTTCAAAGTGGCGCTGAACATTTTCTCTTTCTACAACATCCGGCGGCAGGAAAATAAAGCCGACGGCATATTTCCCTGCTTCCGGCAGCTCCACATCCTGCTTCGCGCATTCCTTGACAAAAAAGTTATGCGGAATCTGCAGCAGTACACCGGCACCGTCACCGGAGTTCATATCTGCTCCCTGACCGCCGCGATGGTCCATGTTATGCAAAACCACCAGAGCCTGTCGTAAAATTTTATTAGACTTCTTGCCCTTAATATTGGCAACTACGCCAACACCGCAGGCATCGTGTTCAAACCAAGGATCGTACAATCCCTGTTTCTTGGGCAGCGAAGTATTCATAATAAATTCCCATCTCAAAGCATTTTATCAATAAATCTATTAGCAGTTCCGTTAGTGTTTCTGTTAAAGACCACTACAATAACTGTAATTTTAATTATAATACCACGTTATTACGATTGCAAATTGTATACATGTATATTTACTTGTATAACAAAAGTTCTGCAAAAGGCAATTTTCTGAAAGAAGCATTTTTATACCCCCTACACTCCTTTGCACTTCAGCGATACTTTTTTCCATTTCAGCTACACACTAAATGTTTTTCTAGGCATTTTTTTATTTTCACACTTGACAAACCGCGAAATTGTTGCGATAATGTGAAGAACACAGCGATGTGTATATTTTAATTTCAAAAACAAAAATGCAATGACCGGGAAAATTTACCTGCCCCAGCATCCAGAGAGACGGCATATGGTGCAAGCCGCCAGCAAGCAGGCAAAGAAGCTCACCCGCGAGCAGCTTCTCTGAACCAAGTAGGAGCAGACGTTTCCAGCACGTTACGCTGCCGATTCGCTAATCGGAAAAATTAAGTACAACTTAGGGTGGTACCGCGAAAAAATTTCGCCCCTATCTGCAAGCGCAGATAGGGGCTATTTTTATTATAAGGAAGAAGGTTAATTTTATGGGAATGACAATGACGCAAAAAATCTTAGCCAAGCACGCTCACCGCGACAGCGTAAGCGCCGGCGACCTGCTTGTTTCTCAAGTAGATTTAGTATTAGCTAATGATATCACCGGTCCTCCGGCTATCAACGAATTTGAAAAAATCGGTAAACCGGTATTTGATAAAAACAAAATTGCTCTGGTTCCGGACCATTTCTCCCCCTGCAAGGATATCAAATCCGCAACCATGTGCAAGCGTATGCGTGACTTCGCCCGCAAGCACGAAATCAAAAACTACTTTGAAGTTGGCCAGATGGGTATCGAGCATGCACTGCTGCCTGATAAAGGCCTTGTTGCTCCCGGCGAAATCATCATCGGCGCCGATTCCCATACCTGCACCTACGGCGCGCTCAACGCACTGAGCACCGGTATGGGCCAGACTGATATCGGCTGCGCTATGGCCAGCGGTACCTCCTGGTTCAAGGTTCCGCAGGCTATCAAGGTTAACCTGACCGGCAAGCTGCCGAAATACGTTAAAGGCAAGGACATCATCCTGACCATCATCGGTATGATTGGCGTTGACGGCGCCCGTTACCAATCTTTGGAATTTACCGGCAAAGGTGTCAGCGAGCTTTCTATGGCCGACCGCCTGACTATCTGCAACATGGCTATTGAGGCCGGCGGCAAAAACGGTATTTTCCCCGTTGATGAAAAAACCATTGAATTCTTAAAGGAACGCGGCGTAACCCGTGAATGGGAAGCAGTTACTGCGGACGAGGACGCTGAATATGCCCGTGTACTCGATATTAAGCTCGACGAGCTTGTTCCTATAGTTGCTTATCCGCATCTGCCGGAAAACACCCATCCTGCTAAGGAAGGTCATGCAATCAAAATCGACCAGGTTGTTGTAGGCTCCTGCACCAACGGCCGTTTGGAGGATTTGGAGCAGGCTGCCGAAATTCTCAAAGGTCACAAGGTTTGCGACCATGTGCGTATGATTATCATCCCGGCAACCCAGCAGATTTATCAGGAAGCTATGCATCGCGGTTACATCGATACCTTTATTGATGCCGGCGCTGCCGTTTCCACTCCGACCTGCGGCCCCTGCCTGGGCGGCTACATGGGCATCCTCGCTGCAGGCGAGCGCGCTGTATCCACCACCAACCGTAACTTCCGCGGCCGCATGGGCCATGTCGACAGCGAGGTTTATCTGGCAAGTCCCTATACCGCTGCAGCCAGTGCCATCACCGGTTATATCACCAGCCCTGAGGAGGTAGTAAAATGAGCAAAGTTTGGCGTTACGGCGACCACATCGATACAGACGTTATTATTCCGGCAAGATATCTGAACATTGCCGATTTCAAGGAATTAGCAGAACACGCTATGGAGGATGCGAAGGAAAACCTGGAAATTAACTTCGCCGCCAACGTACAGCCCGGCGACTACATCGTTGCCGGCAAAAACTTCGGCTGCGGTTCCTCCCGTGAGCATGCCCCTGTAGTATTAAAGGTTAAGGGCATCAAATGCATCGTAGCAGACAGCTTTGCCCGCATCTTCTATCGCAATGCGATTAACATCGGTCTGCCGGTGTTGGAAATAGGCGCCGACGTAGAAAAGATTGAACCCGGCGATGAAATCGACGTTGATGTAAACAATGGTGAAATCAAAATCCTCAATAAAAATATTACGATTAAAACAAAACCGCTGCCGGAATTTATCCAGCATATCGCAGACTGCGGCGGCCTGATTAATTATATTAAAGACTAACTATAAAAAGTCAAGGAGGCAAAGATAAAAAACTTAAACCAAATAGA